>CAVYSB010000001.1:0-84801 GCA_963771085.1 uncultured Solirubrobacteraceae bacterium
CCCGGCGCGTCGCCGTGCCGGACGGGCTCCCGGCGGTGCTGGCGAACGCGCCAGCTCAGCCGGGCGTGTCGCTGTTGCGGGTGCCGGTGAGCGCGATCCTCGCAAGCGGCGTCGTGGAGCTGGCCGACGGCACGAGCGCGCTCCTGCTCGCGGCGAGCGGCACGAGCTGGGCGCACTCGCTCGCAGGAGGAGCAGGCGGCGTTGGCTGAGGCGTATGGCAAGTGGCTGAACAGCCTGGTCGAGCCGACCGCGATAACGGTTCGCTCAGAGCCGGTGGACCTCACGGAGCGCGCGAGCGCGATCGAGCGCGCCGCGCCCGGACTGCCGCACCCGGCGCTGCGGCGCTGCGCTCACACCTACGCGCAGTTTCTCTCCGAGCTTGCGAGTCAGGGAGAGGGTCTGCGCCGCCGTCAAATCCTGCTCGTGCTGAGCAGCCGTAGCCGCGAGCGCGACACGGCCAGGGCCGACCTCGACGGACGCGCCAGCGAGACGGCGGGGCTCCTGCACGCCGCCGGGGTGGAGCTTCACCCGCTCGATGGGCAGCAGGCCGCCGCGCTGTTGCTGAGCGCGCTTGAACCGCCAGGGCCGCCCGCCGGCTCACAACTGGAAGGAGTGATCCACCGATGCTGAACACGGTTCGCCCGCGTGTACGTCTCAAGGGCGCCTCGCCACCAGCGCCGACGATCCCGCTCCCTCGTGTACGTGTGAAGGGCGCCGCGATGCCAAGTGCCTCGCTGCCGGCGCCGAGCGCGGTCGAGGTCGAGCGCGACTGGCTGCGCACCGGGAACGTCTGGCATCGCAGCCTCGCCGTTGTCGGCTACCCGCGCGAGGTCAACCAGGGGTGGCTCGCGCCGCTGCTCAAGGCCGCCGGGGAGCTTGACCTGACGCTGCATGTCGGGCCGATCCTCCGTCGGTCGCGGCTGACCGACTGCGCCGCCAGCGCGCCCGGCTTGAGTCCACACGCCGCCTTGACGCTGACCGTGGGCGGCTGACTGACCCGCGCTCGCAGCTGCCGCCGAGGACGCCGACGAGCTGGCGAGCGCCTCGCCAGGGGTGAGAGTCGCCTGTTTCGCTCAGGGCTCTACCTCCGCGTGTCCGGCGGAAGCCGAGAGGAGCTTGGAGCGCACCAGCGCGTCAAGGCGCTGTGCGCCTCGTGCTGCTCACGCGTACCGGCGACCTTCCGCGCGTTCGAAGGATGGCTCTCAAGCCTGCCGCTCGGCACCGACCGGCTGCGGCTGCTGCGCACGTTCGATACCCCCGCGCTCGCGGCCGCTTCCCGTTCGCGTCCTCGGACCCGCCGCTTGAGGGGCGTGCTCTACGGGCTCACCGACAGCGGCGCACCCGTGATGGTCGATCGCTTCGCGCGGACAACTACAACTCCGTGATGCTCGCGTACTCCGGGGCGGGCAAGTCATACGCGGCGAAGCTCGAAGCGTTACGGCTGCTGTACCGGGGCGTGCAGGTGTTCATCCTTGACCCCGAGGACGAGTACCACGGCTCTGTGAGGCGGTGGGCGGCGCGTACCTGCCGCTGACCGGCCCGTCAAGCGTCGCGCTGAACCCACTCGACCTGCCGGCCGGGGAAGCACCGCGCGCACTTGACGAACGGATTCTGTTCCTCGCCGACCTAATCGAACTAATGGCCGGAGGCCTCGACCGCGGCGAGCTTGCGGTGCTCGACCGCAGCGCCCACGCCGCCTACCACGCCGCCGGGATCACGGCGGACCCTTCCACGCACCGCCGACCGGCGCCGCTGCTCTCAGACCTCGTGCGCGCGCTCGAAGCGGAGAGCGAAACGGGCAAGCGGCTCGCAGAGCGCTTGTCTCCCTACGCGACGGGCTCGCACTCCTCACTGTTTGACCGCCCGACATCGGTACAGCCCGACAGCCATCTTGTCTGCTTCTCCGTGCGGGGGCTGCCAGAGCGGATGCGCGCGCCCGCGCTGATGCTCACGCTCGACGCTATCTGGCGCTCGCTTGAGGGTCCGCTGCGCCGCCGCGTCGTGCTCGTCGATGAGGCCTGGGATCTCATGCGCGAGACGCCGAGCGCGACCCGCGAGGCACCCGGCGCACGGTTCCTATTCAGGCTCGCAAAGAAGGCACGCAAGCGCTGGACCGGGCTAACGACGATCACCCAGGACCCCGGCGACCTGCTCGACTCCCCACTCGGGCAGGCCGTCGTGAACAACGCCTCCCAACATTTCCTGCTGCATCAGTCGCCGCAGGCGATCGACCGGGTTGGGCAGGCCTTCGCGCTGACAGCCGGCGAGCGCTCCTACCTTTTGAGCTGCCCCACCGGCCACGGACTGCTACTTACCGGCGAACAGCGAATCCCGCTGGGAGTGAAGGCGAGCCCGGCCGAGCACGAGCTTGTGACGAGTGACCCGGCCGAGCTCGTGGAGGCCGCGTGAAGCGCGCGGCGCTCAGCTCGTGCGGCCTGCTGTTGGCGCTGCCAGTGCTGTTCATCGGCGCGGCCATGGGGTTCTTGGCGGCGGCTCGGGCGTCAGCCTCGGCCTGCCCGCCGCTGAGGTTGAACAGGTCGCCGGGATACCGCCGGAATACCTCCAGCTTTTCGAGGCGGCCGGGGCGCGCTACGGCGTGCCGTGGACGGTGCTCGCCGGCATCGGCAAGGTGGAGTGCGACGACGGCCAGGACCCGGACCCCGCCTGCACCCAGGAGGGCGCGGTCAACTACGCGGGTGCCGGCGGCCCGATGCAGTTCCTCGCCTCCACCTGGGCGGCCTACGGCGTCAGCGTCAACGGTAGCGGCCCGCCTGATCGCTGGAACGCGGCGGATGCGATCTTCACGGCCGCGCGCTACCTCAAGGCGAACGGCGCTCCGAGTGAATTGCAGCGCGCAGTTTTCGCCTACAACCACTCGACCGCCTATGTCCAAGAAGTCCTGCGGTGGGCGTCGATCTATGAAAGCCAGGCAGTCCCGGTCACCGAGCCGGCCAGCGGCGCCGCCGGCACGGCGCTGTCGTTCGCGCTTGCTCAGATCGGCGTGCCGTATGTCTACGGCGGGGAGAGCCCGAGCGGCTATGACTGCTCCGGGCTCGTGCAGGCTGCCTACCGCGCAGCCGGGATCAGCCTGCCGCGCACCGCCCAAGAACAATTTGACGCCGGACCTCACCTGCCGGCCGGCGCGCAGCTCGAACCGGGCGACCTCGTTTTCTTCGGCGCGAGCACCAGCGACGTTACGCACCTCGGGATGGTCGTGCGCTCCGGTGAGATGGTCGACGCGCCCCATACCGGGACCGTCGTTCGCACCGAGCCATTCCCTACGACGATCGGCGCGGCGTGGGGCGAAGGCGACGTTTACCTCGGCGCCACACGGCCCGCCGCGAGCGGGGGTGCCAGATGAGACGCGCCGCGCACGATCGCCACCTTCAGGCGTGGCTCGATGAACCGGATAGGCCACTACGCGGTCTCCCGGTACTCGCTCATCACGCGTTCGTGACCGTCGAGCAGCTAGCGCCGATCCTCGCCGTGATCCTCGCGTGCTCGGGCGCGCTCGTGCTCGCCGTCGCTCGCGTGCGCCGCCGTCGCCTCGCCGTGGGCGCGCGGCAGGTGAGGATCGGTGTTCCTCCCGATGTTGACCTCGGCGGCGCGCTGCTGTTGTGGTCGGCGTTGCATGACCTTCTGCGACCGCGCCTGGCGCGGCTGCTCGGCGGCCAGCCGCATCTAGCGTGGGAGGTCGTCGCCAGCGAGGCGGGAACCACGTTCCGGGTGTGGTGCCCGAGACGATCCCGCCCGGGCTGATCGAGCGCGCCGTCGCCTCCGCATGGCCGGGCGCGAGCACCACAACGGAGCCTGCCGGGCATGACGAGCCGGGCGAGGGGATGGTGCAGGTCGCCTCCGAGCTTGTTCTCTCCGGGCCGGACTGGTTCGCGCTCAACGCGGCGATGAAGCCCGACCCGCTGCCGCTGATCCTCGGCCAGCTAGCCGGGCTGCGCGGCGAGCAGCGCGCGCTTGTGCAGGTGTTGACGCGGCCGGCAACGATCCGTGAGCAACGCCGGCTGCGTACCGCCGCGCGGCGGCTGCGCGCCGGCATCCCTCCGCAGCGCCTCATGCGGCTGCTGGACTTCCTCACCAGCGCCCGCGCGCCGAAGCCGCCGACGCACGATCCGACGATCAACCCGGACGTGCGCGACGTGATGGGCAAGAGCACTCAGCCGCTCTACCGCTGCCTTGTGCGGGTGGCCGTCACGGCGTCCTCAAGCGCCGAGGCGCGCGGTCGATACACGGCATCCTCGGCGGCTTCGCGGCGTATGAGGGCAGGGTCGGTCTGCGCCGCCGTCGCGTGCGCCGCGCGCCCCTCAAGCTGCGCGAGCGCTGGCTTGGCCGCCGTGCGTTCCTTGCGAGCACTGGCGAGCTGGCGGCGCTGGCGCACCTGCCCGGCGCGGAGGCAATCCCCGGCGTGGTGATGGCCGGAGCACGCGAGGTCGCACCGCCGCCCGGCCTGCCCACCGAGGGCAAGCCACTCGGGCTCAGCTCAAGCGGCGGAACGGTGAACCTCTCGGTGGCAGACGCGCGCCGGCACATTCACCTACTCGGGCCGACAGGCGTCGGCAAGTCCACGCTGATCGCGCGACTCGTGCTCGCCGACTTCGACGCCGGCCGTGGCGCGGTCGTGATCGACCCGAAGGGAGACCTCGTGGAGGACCTGCTGGCGCGCATCCCCGCCGGCCGCGAGAACGACGTTGACCTGCTGGACCCGCTCGATGAGTCGCCGCCCGGCCTGAACGTGCTCGATAGCCCCGATCGTGACCTCGGCGTCGATCAGCTCGTCGGCATCTTCCGGCGGGTGTTCGACCGCTACTGGGGTCCGAGAAGCGATGACATTCTCAGGGCCGCAGTCCTGACGCTCAGCACCGCCTCGCCCACGAGCACGCTCGCCGACGTGCCTCGGCTGCTGGCCGACCGGGCGTGGCGGGCCAACTCGGGGCCAGATTGACGATCCGGTGCTCGGCCCGTTCTGGGAGTGGTGGGGCGAGATGTCCGACGCGCTGCGCGCACAGGCCTCGGGTCCGCTGCTGAACAAGCTACGGGCGTTCCTGCTGCGCCGCCCGGTGCGCGCGATCATCGGGCAGCCCGTCACGACCCTCGACGTTCCGCGCGCGATCAACGAGGGACGCCTGCTGCTGGCGAAGCTGCCGAAGGGCACGCTCGGCGACGACACGAGCCGCCTCTTGGGCTCGTTCCTGTTCGCGCGGGTCTGGCAGGCAGCGCTCGCACGCGCCGCGCTGGCGCCCGAGCAGCGCCGTGACGCCTCGTGCTATGTCGATGAGGTTCACAACTACCTGAACCTGCCGACGCCGTTTGAGGACGTGCTCGCGGAGGCCCGCTCCTACCGCCTCTCACTCTGCCTCGCCCACCAGCATCTTGCCCAGCTACCCCGCGAGCTGCGCGACGATCGGCGCGAACGCCCGCTCCAAGGTCTACTTCCAGCTTTCCCGCGACGACGCCAGTGCGCTTGAGCGCGAAGTGCGCCCCGAGCTATCCGCGCACGACCTCGCGCACCTGCCCGTCTTTACCGCCGCCGCCCGGCTCTGCAACGATGGACAGCCCGGCCCGGCGTTCACGCTCACCACCGAGAACCTTGCTCCCGCCATGCCCGCGCAGGCGCTGGCAGTCAGGGCCTCGGCACGGCGCCGCTACGGCATCAGCCGCGAGCAAATCGAGGCGCAGCTAGCCGAACGCCAGCGCACGCCAGCCATAGCGCCACAGGCACAACGCGAGTTGCGCCCGAAAATGCTGCCTGCCGATCCGTCCTCCAATCCGTCCTCCAATCCGTCCTCTATTCCGCCCTCCAATTAAGCATGGAGGACCCAGTACGCCGCGAAATCCCCGCAAATCATCAGAAACCGGCTCGGCGAAGGCTGGCCGACAAGAGAGTGAATAAAACAGAGAAAGAGAGAACACGGCCAAGCCGACTGACGGAGGACCATGCGGGGAAGCTGGCTGCGCACCTGACCGAACGCGACAGACAAATCGCCCTGGACTGCTACGAGCATCACGTCCTGACGACCGACCAACTCAAGCGGCTGCACTTCAAGGGACTGAGGACCGCAACCGTGCGACTGCAACTGCTGTATGACCTGCGAGTGCTCGACCGCTTCCGACCCACAGCAAAGCGAGGGGAGGGCTTCGCTCCGTACCACTGGATACTCGATGAAGCAGGCGCACTCATCGTCGCTGACCACAAGGGCATCGACCGCAGCCAACTGCACTACACCCACCACGAAGCGCTACGCATCGCCACGAGCCACAACCTCAGCCACCACGTCGAAGCTAACCAGTTCTTCACCCGCCTCGCTGTCGAAGCCAACCAGGCCGGCGGTGCGCTCGCTGAGTGGTACGGCGTCCGCACGCTCGCCCACCTGTTCGCCGGGCACGTCATCCCCGATGGCTGGGGCGTGCTGGCAATGCCGAACCGCCCCCCGCTTCACCTGCTGCTTGAGCTTGACCGTGGCACCGAGCCACCACAAGTCCTGCGCGCCAAGGCGAAACGCTACAGCGACGCGCTGCCGCACAGCAGCCTACGCGAGCACAAGCCCGTCGTCATCCTCGCCGTGCCGAGCGTCCGTCGCTCACAAACCGCCACCACCGCTGTCAGTCACACATCGGCGCCAATCGTTGTCACCGTATGGAACACAGCCACGGCTCGCTCCGTACTCGCAACCGTCACCACCGTCGCCGCCGAAGCATACTCAGACTCACACCACGAAAAGGACGCAAATCTTTAGCGAATCTTAGAGCAAAATCCCTTGACATTCACCCTTTGGTCTGGTCTCGTATGCCTATGACAAGCACAACGCCGAACATAACAGTAAGTCGCACACTCAACACCAGCACTTACGAAAGCAGCGAGTTCGGAATCATCCTCGCCACCGTTGACCGTGCCAGTAGCTACTCATGGCGCGCGGCGTGCTACTTCGCCCCCGACGAGTACGACGAGGAGGCTCGCAGCAGCCGCGCAGCAGCCGAGACGATCGCGCTGCGTCACACACAAGCCGTGATCGACGCACTGTAAAACCGTATAAACGTCAATAACAAAAAGTGAGCCCGCGACGCGCCAACGCCCGGGCTCATGGACAACGAAAGGGTAAGTTTCGATGTCAGCTAAAACTATATCGCGCCGACGCACCTTCTCAGACGCCGAGCGCGCCGCATACCGTGACACTAAGCGCGCTGAGGCGCGAGACGCGATCGAGCGCGCGGCGCGCGCCCTGCTCACTTCCGAGGGCTGGCGCAAGTGGGCCGAGACTCGCGCGACGTTTCACGACTACAGCATGGGTAACTGCATGTTGATCGCCATGCAATGCCCGGAGGCTACGCGCGTCGCGGGTTTCAGGGCGTGGCAGCAGCTCGGCCGCCAGGTCCGCAAGGGTGAGCACGCAATCAGGATCATGGCGCCGATGGTCGTCAAGCAGCGCGACGACAAAGGCCAGGAAACAGACGAGACGATCACGATGTTCCGAGCCGTCTCCGTGTTCGACGTATCACAGACCGACGGAGAGCCGCTGCCGGAGGCTCCCTCCGAGCCCGTCACTGGCGACTCGCACGCGCCCTACATCGCCAAGCTGGAGAGCTTCGCGCGCAGCATCGGCTACCGCGTCGAATACCGGCCGCTGGAGCACAGCGGCGGGTTTTGCAAGGCATCCGAGCGCCTGATCTGCGTCTCAACCAACACCACGAGCGCGAACGGTCGAGTGCGCACGCTCATCCACGAGCTAGCCCACGCGGTAGGCGTCCCGACCTACAAGGAGCACGGCCGCGCCGATGCGGAGGTCATCGTGGAGACAGCGGCCGTGATCGTGTGCCGCTCGATCGGACTCGACACGTCCGGCGAGAGCATCCCCTACATCGCAGGATGGGGCGAAGCTAACGACGTGGAGGCGATCCGGCGCTATGCCGAGACGGTGGACACGATCGCCCGCACGCTCGAAAGCGCGGTCGCGTGATGCCCGCCACGCTCAAGCGCGGCCGGCGCAAGTCATCATGCCGGCTGCGCAAGATCGAGTGCTCAGACTGCGGCTGCATCCTGTACGGGTCGGCCGCCGCGATCCGCATGGCAGGACTACCACAATGCACCTGCGGCGGGACGTTCACGGTCCCGCTGCTGCGCGACCTTGAGGCCATCGACCCGGAGGGCTTCGAGCAGCTTCTCGCCACGCTCGACCGCCGCTCGCACACTCAGGCCATGCGAGAGCTTGGCTATGTCGATGCCATCGAACGACGCGCGCCACCACGGCGCACACGACAGCCACAGTGCGCGAACGACGGTTGCAGCAGGTTCCGTGCGTATGGCGAGCGGTACTGCCCAACCTGCCTAGCCGAGTCCGCGCTGCCATTCTGACGCAAGCTGCACCAGGTCTCGTAGCTGGGCAAGTTCTCGTGTAACACCGAGGGCGCGTGTCGGGCCTTCGTCTATTGCAGGGTCTCTCACCGACGCCCAAACAATTGACGAAAACAGAACGAAAGACAGCCGACCTCCCTCTAGCCATTTGGCCGTGCGCGCAACGCACAAGCCAATGGCAGCGCCATAAGCGCTACCTCTCCGAATCAAACCGGCACCCCGGCAAGATGCTCCCGGCGCTCGCGCGCCACGCGATCGAGACATACAGCGAACCGGGAGCGCTCGTGGTCGATCCGATGTGCGGAATCGGCACGACACTCGTGGAGGCGATCGACCTCGGGCGACGCGCGATCGGCGTCGAGCTTGAGCCCCGCTGGGCCAAACTCGCCGCCGCGAACATCGAGCACGCACACGAGGACCGCCGCACGCGCGCACTGGCACAAGTCGCCGAAGGCGACGCGCGAGAACTGGCGCGCGTACTCAGCCTACGGGCACCGCGCCTACTCGGCACGGAGCGCGGGAGCACCGTTCGCCGCGTCGCGTTCGGCGCGGCCGACCTGATCCTTACCTCCCCGCCGTATGCGTGCGAGGTCGCCGACCTCAACCCGGTCAGCGGACCCGAGCCGCTGCGACGCGCCGACACGACCAACTACAGTCGTGACCGCCGCAACCTCGGGCACGCACGCGGGCGCGCCTACCGGACCGCGATGGCAGGCATCTACGAGGCGTGCGCGGCCGTGCTCAAGCCCGGCGGATTTCTCGTGTGCGTCACCAAGGACATGCGCTCAGCCGGCGGCGGCGCCATGCGGAACCTCTCGGGCGAAACCATCGCGCTCTGCGAAAGCGCCGGCCTGCTGTACTGGCAGCGCGTTATCGGCCTGCTAGCGACCGTCCGCGACAGCGAGCTTGTCATGCGGCCTTCGTTCTGGCAGACGCTCCATGCGCGCCGCCGTCGGGCGCGGGGGGACCGCACGCTTGTCGTCGCCCACGAGGACGTGCTTGTGTTTCTCAAGCCCCCAGCCGCAGTCACGGCGGCCGAATCTCATCCAAGGCGGAAGGCGGCGTGATGGCGCCGCACGGGTCGGACTCGGCCGTGCGGCCTGCCGGTCGGGAGCGCCACCGGGCGTCATCTGTCAGGACCTTGAGATCGCGTCGCGGGTCTGGTCTGATCGACGGTGATGAGCCACGCCCACCAGACACGTCGAGTACCAACAAACCGGGGCATAGCTTCCATGCGACATGCGAGCTGCGTCTCGCCAAGTCCGACGAGGGTCGCACCCAAGCCCAGTTGTCCGCGATCCGAGCGTTGCTCTGACGAATCCCGGCCGTTGGCGGCCGAGCAGTCCGACGCTCAGGGATTGAGCCGATGACAGACTTCGCTGCATACGCGAGGATCAGCACCCGCGACAAGCAGGACCCCTCCCTGAGCTTCCCAAGTCAGTTCGAGGAGGGACGCAGGCGCGCTGCGGAGCTGGGCGGCTCGGTCGTTTGCGAGTTCACCGACGAACAGACGGGCGCTGATGACGACCGGCCCGGCTGGTCGGAGCTGATTGCCGAGGCGCGTGATCGCGGGAACCGGCGCTTCGATGGCGTGGTGCTCTACTCGACCTCGCGGCTATCCCGTGATCGCGTCTCGGCGGGGCTCTTTGAACGAGAGCTTCGCAAGCTCGGTGTCTCCGTCGTCTACGCGCACGCTGGCGCCGACTCGTCCACGCCCGAGGGCGAGCTGACGATAGGCGTCCTACAGGTCATCGAT
Organism: uncultured Solirubrobacteraceae bacterium; assembly: GCA_963771085.1. Taxonomy (GTDB): domain Bacteria; phylum Actinomycetota; class Thermoleophilia; order Solirubrobacterales; family Solirubrobacteraceae; genus Palsa-744. The sequence continues at coordinate 10,116 of CAVYSB010000001.1, forward strand.
CAGTTCGAGCGCTCGCGGCTCAAACGCGAAAGCCGTAGGGGGATGCGCCAGAACGCGCTTGCCGGCTACCGCAATGGCGGCAGGGCGCCCTACGGCTACGAGCGCGAGACGGAACCGCATACCAACCCGATACGGGCTGCTGCCGGCGAGACAAAGAGCCGCCTAGCGATCGATCCCGACGAGGCGCCAATCGTCCGCGAAATCTTCGAGCTATGGGCAACCAAGGAGCGCGGCGTGACTGCCATCGCCGACCTGCTCAACGAGCGCAGGGTGCCCTGCCCTACCGCGACCAACCCCCGTCTGAACGCGACTCGGCGGTGGGCAGGGGCGACGATCACAGCCATGTTGCGCAATCCCGTCTACGTGGGCAAGCAGGTGTGGGATCGACGCGACAACGCCACACGGCGCGAACAGGGCGGCTCGGCTCCGTGGCGAAGCGAGGACGAATGGACGGTCTGCGAGGGCGCCCACGAGCCGATCGTGAGCCAGGACCTGTTCGCCGCCACGCAGGCACGCATTGAGCGCAAACGAAGGGCGTACAGCCGACCGCGAACCGGCAATCGAGAGCACCTGCTGGGCGGCATGGTCCGCTGCGCCACCGGGCACCCGTCGCTGAGCGCCTACGGAGCGGTCGTCAAGGGCCACACCTACTACCGCTGCACATACGGGCAGAACTACGGCAAGGTCGCTGCCGACGCCATCGCCGGCCACGGAACGACCTGCAACGTCCGAGAGGACACGCTGCTGCCAGTGATCGAACGCTTCTTTGCTGATCGTCTGTTCGGCCCGATGCGGCTCGACCTGCTGCGCGAGCAGCTTGACCTACAGCAGCAAACAAGCGCCACCGAGGAGCAGCGGACGGCCGCTCGACTGCAAGCGCAGATAGCCGAGGCCGATCGAGCCATTGCCCTCCAAGTAAGGGCTCTAGAGGCAGGCGTCGAGCCTGAGCTAGTCCGAGCCCGGATCGAGGAACTAAAGGCGGACAAGGCGGCTGCACAAGCGTCCCTGCCAAGGCTCGGACTGGCGCCCGAGCGCCACGACCCGGCGGTGGTGCTCGATCAGGTCCCTGACCTCGCCGAGCGGCTACGCGGCGCCGACAACGCGACCAAACGAGCGCTGTTCGACGCCTTCGACCTTCGCGTGGCCTACGACAAGGCGAGCGACCGGCTCTCGATCAGCGCCACGCTGACCGAGGCCGTCGCCAAGATGCTCCACGACGGGCTAGAGCCGCGGTTGTTGCAAAAAACACTCCGGGGGTGGGACTCGAACCCACAACCTCTCGATTAACAGTCGAGCGCATCTGCCAGTTGAGCTACCCCGGATTGAGCTACCCCGCATGGGGCCGAGCTAGGGGGATTGTAGGGAGCCCCGTCGAGCGGCGGCAGGGTGATGAGTCCGGCCTCCACCTCCGCGTGGCAGTTGGCACAGAGCAGGACGCACTTGCGCGCCTCCTGACGAAGTTGCTCGAATGCCACCCCCGCCCCGCCCGCGTTGATTTGCAGTCGCTTGCGCGAGGGGTCGAGATGGTGGAAGTGGAGCGCGGCCACGTTGCGGCGGTAACCGCATAAACGGCAGGCTCCCCCTGCCTCGCTGACCAGTAGCTGCTTAACCTTGCGCCGCCGGCGCGTGACCGACGCAGAGCGACATCGCTTGCAAGGTAGTAGCCGCGCTGATCCCTGACGAACGTCGTCGTCCCATGGTGCCTGCAATCCATCGCGACCGTGTCAGCCCCGGTGGCGCGAGCCTCGGCCGCGCCGACGCGAGCCCGCCGTCCGAGCGCCCCGTGCGTGCTCAGCCCGTGACGTCTCAGCCAATGCTTCACCGTCGCCTTGCTGCGCCCCACCGCGGCGGCGATCTGCGCAATCGACATTCCGTCCCCCACAAGCCGGGCGAGCTCCTCGCGCCCGAGGCCGCCGCGGGCCTCGTGCCGGTGGCGGTTGGCTGCGCGCAGCCCATGCTTCTTTAGCCAATACGCGACCGTCGCTTCATGGCGGTCAAAGCGCCGGCCGATCTCGGCCAGCGACAGGCTCTGGCCCAGCAACTGCTCCAGCGACGCGCGATCCATGCATACGAGTGTCCGCGCCGACTGGGACGAAACGCCATGGCGCGCCCCCGCGGTTGCCACCCCAGCAAGCCGCTCGCCGGCCCGGCCGGCACGGCCCCTCAGCCCTCCCTGTCCCCCGTCTGCTCGAGCACGCGCCCGTACGCGCGGTCGAACTCGAGCCTGATCTCCGCCTTGCGCCGGGCGAGCTCGCTCACGTCGCCGCTCTCGCGCCCGCGCGCCTGCTGGATCTGGCGCTCCAGGCGGGCCAGCTCCAGCTGCAGGCGCTGGACCTCGAGCATCGCCGGCTCAGCCTGCTCGCGGCCCGCTTCCACCACCAGCTCTGCGAGCAGGCGCGCGAGCTCGGGGTCGGCGTCGAGCCCCTCGCCGGGGGCTGCTGCGAGCGGATCTGTGAGCGCACCCTCGCGCAGGTGGCGCGCGGCGCGGCGCAGCAGCTCGCTGGCGAAGTGCTGCTCGACGTCGATCGCGGCGAGCGCCTCTGCGCCCTCCTGCGGTGAGGCGATGCACAGTGCGAGGAACGCGCGCTCGGTGTCTTCGCGGCGGGAGAGGCTCCCGCGGGCGCCGGCGCCGTTGGCTGGCGTTCGCCCGGCCTGCCGCGCGGGCGCCCGGTCGGCTGCGCCCGGCGCGCGAGCGGGCGCCTGCAGGCGCTCCTCGAAGAGGCTCTCCGGCACGGCCAGGCGGCTCGAGGCGATCCGCGTGAGCTCCATGCGCATCGCGCTGGGCGCCAGCTGCGCGAACACCGGGCGCAGCTCTTCGATCATCCTGTCCTGCCCCTCGGGGCTCGAGTGGTCCCCCGCGGCCAGCACGCGCTCCACGCGAAAGCGCACGAACGGCACCGACTGCTCAACCGCCGCCGCGATCGCCCCGGGCCCCTCGCGCTGGATCAGCTCAGCCGGGTCGGTACCCGCCGGCAGGGGCACCACGCGCAGCTCCAGCTTGCGCTTGGCCGCAAGCCCCGACGCGCGCAGCATCGCCTCCTGCCCCGCGCTGTCCGCATCCAGCGCCAGCAGCACCGTCTGGGCCATGCGCGCGAGCTCACCCACCTGCTCGCCGGTCAGCGCCGTGCCCATCAGCCCCACCGCGTTGCTCATGCCCGCCTGGTGCAGCGCGATTGTGTCTGTGTAGCCCTCGCACAGGATCACCTGCCCGGCGCGCGCCGCGTGTGCGCGCGCGAGGTCCGCGCCGTAGAGGTGAAGACCCTTGTGGTAGAGGTCGTTGTCGGATGTGTTCAGGTACTTGGGCCGCTGATCCTCGCGCATCGCGCGCGCGCCGAAGCCGAGCACGCGCCCGCGGATGTCGGCCAGCGGGAACATGATCCGCGAGCGGAACCGGTCATAGGGCTGCCCGTTCTGCTTGGAGCGCTGCGCGAGCCCCGTCGCATACAGCTCCTCCACCGTGAAGCCGCCCCGGCGCGACGCGCTCAGCACACGGTCCCACGCGCTCGGCGCGTAGCCCACGCGGAAGCGCCTCAGGACCTCCTCGCCGAGCCCCCTGCCCGCGAGGTACTCGCGCGCCCCGGCCGCCTCGCTCGAGTCCCACAGGCAGCGCTCGTAGTAGGCGCTCGTGCGCGCCAGCAGCTCCAGCAGGCGCTCGCGCCGCTTGCGTCGCTGGGCATCGCGCGGGTCCTCAGCCTCGCGCTCGAGCTCCACGCCGTAGCGGTCCGCCAGCAGCTCCAGCGCCCCCTTGAAGTCCACGCCCTCGGTCTCCTGCACGAACGTGAACACATCGCCCGAGGCCTGGCAGCCGAAGCAGTGGTAGACCTTCTGCGTGGGGTCGATGCCGAACGACGGCGTGCGCTCCTCGTGGAACGGGCACAGCCCCTCGTAGCGGGCGGGGCCTGCGCGACGCAGCTCGGTGCGCGCCGAGACCAGCTCGACGAAGTCCACCGCGTCACGCACGCGGTCCTTGGAATCGCTCGTGTACAGGGCCACGGCGCCAACGCTAGCGGGCGAAGGCCTGCGGCACCTGAAGCTCGGTGTACGCCCTGATGCAGTAGCGGTCGGTCATGCCCGCCAGGTAGTCGCCCACGCGCTGAGCGCGCTCCGCCTCGCCCGCCTCCGCACCCGGCGGCGAGCCGGGCAGCAGCTCGGGATGCTCCACGTAGTGCTCGAACAGGCGCTCGAGCACCGCCTCGATCCTGGCGCGCTCCGCGCGCACCGCCGGGCCGAGGTAGACGTGCTCGAACATGAACTCGCGCAGCTCGCTCATGGCGGGCTCCGCCTCGGGCCCCTGCACGATCTCCCCCGCCCGCTCCGAGTGCTCGACCATGTCGTGCACGAGCGCGTCGATGCGCTGCGAGCCGGTCCGCCCCAGCACCGCGATCGGCTCGCGCGGCAGCTCCTGCTCGTCCAGCAGGCCCGCGCGCAGCGCGTCGTCGATGTCGTGGTTGATGTAGGCGACGCGGTCGATCACGCGCACGATGCGCCCCTCCAGCGTCTGCGGCAGCGGCGTGCGGCTGGAATGACGCGCGATGCCGTCGCGAACCTGCTCGGTCAGGTTGAGGCCCGCCCCGTCGCGCTCCAGGTGCTCCACGATCCGCAGCGAGTGCTCATAGTGGCGGAAGTCCAGGCCGAAGCGCTCTTTCAGGCAGCGGTCAAGCACCTCCTCGCCGATGTGCCCGAAGGGCGGGTGGCCGAGGTCGTGCCCCAGCCCGATCGCCTCGGTGAGGTCCTCGTTCAGCCGCAGTGCCCGCGCGACCGTGCGCGAGATCGAGGTCACCTCCAGGGTGTGCGTGAGCCGCGTGCGGTAGTGGTCGCCGCGCGGCGCCACGAACACCTGGGTCTTGTGCGTCAGGCGGCGAAAGGACTTGCTGTGCACGATCCGGTCGCGGTCGCGCTGAAACGGCGTGCGCAGCGCGCAGTCCTCCTCCGCCCACGCCCTGCGCGCCGGATAGGAGCGCGCCGCCAGCGGCGAGAGCACGCGCTCCTCCTCAGCGGCGATGCGCTCCGCGAAGCGGGCCGCGACGGTGTCGCGCTCGGTGGCGATGCTCATGCTTCGATTGTGCCACCGGGCGCAGTCGCCCCGGCGCTCACTTCGAGCGGTGCCAGTCTTTGCGCCCGGTGTACTTGCGCATCAGGTGGCTCCACTTCGTCTGGGTCGCGGGATCCTCGTCGTACACCGGGGCCCCGCCACCCGGCTCCGGCAGCGACTGCGCGGCCGCCGAGTCGATCCTCAGGTCCACGCCGCGCTCGTGCAGCGACGCCACGTCGGCGGCCGGCACGAAGCGCCGGTCGCGCCCTTTGGTCGCCATCACGATGCCGTGGAAGATGTCCTCCTCGGGCGCCGCCACCACGTGGTGGACCGTGCCCACCTCCACCCCGTCGGACGCCAGCACCGGGATGCCGCTCTCCAGCACGCTGTAGGCGATTGGCAGCCCCTCGTCCACGCCGTGAACGATATCGCCCGCGCCACTCAGCGGCCCGCAGCGGGCATCAGGCGCAGGTGGGCGTGGTGCTCGAGCGTCACCGCGATCGCACGCTCGACCTGCCCGAGCGCCGGCTCGGGCGCGTCGGGCACCTCGCTCAGACTGCGCGCCAGTGCCTCGGTCATGAAGCGGTAGGCATCCTCACCGAGCGGAAACGAGGCCGCCTCGCAGGCCGCGCACACCACGCCGCCGGCCGCGCCAGAGAAGCCCACCAGGTGCTCGCGCTCGCCGCAGCTCGCGCAGGCGCCCAGCTGCGGTGCGAGCCCCGCCGCCAGCAGCAGCTTCAGGCGGAAGGCCAGCGCCCCGGCCCACACGCCCGCGGGGAGCATCGCGCCCGCCGCAGCAGCCTGGCGATCCAGCAGCAGCAGCTGGCGGCAGAGCAGGTTGAAGACGCCGGGGTGCGGCTCGGTGGTCTCGAACAACCGCCCCACCGCGTCGCATGCGCGCGCCGCGGCGTCGATCGCGCGGGCGTCGCCGCGCAGGCGGGCGTGGCCCTCGACGGTCTGCGCGCCGATCACCGTGAGCAGCTCGCCGCGGCCCTCGTGCAGCTCGATGTGCAGACGGAAGAACGGCTCCAGGCGCCCCCCGAAGCGGCTGCGCGCGCGGCGCACGCCCTTGGCGATTGCGCTCACCCGCCCGCGGTGGGGCGTGTAGAGGTGCAGGATGCGATCGGCCTCGCCGTAGCGCATCGAGCGCAGCACCACCGCTTCGGTCTTGACCGGGCCCGCCACAGCGCCGAGTCTAGGAGCCCCCGCGGCGTTGCGAGCGGGCCCCCGCGGCGCAGCGCCGGCCGGGCTGCGGGCCCGGACCGGCGCGCGACGGCGGGCCGCCCTGTGGCTAGGGCTTCGTCTTGAGCGTCACGCCGTCGAGGCGGCGTTCCTTGCAGATGATCCAGAAGTTCGCATACCCGTTGGCCAGTTTCGCTCTGGGCTTGATCTTGACTTTGATCGAGAACGAGCCGTTGGTGGCCGCTTTCGTGCTGAAGCCGACGTCGCCTTTGTATTCACCCACGGGATCCGTTTTCGCGCCGACCGCCTCGTGGAAGAGGCCCGAGAGCAGCCAGATGGTTTCCCCCGCCGGGCAGAATTCGTTGGCGGGCAGCGAGAAGGTGAGCGTCGCGCCGGGCTTGGCGGTGGTCGGAGATACTTTGACTTCCTGGCGGCCTTCGGCCAGTGCGACGGGCGCTGCGACCGCGAGCGCGGCCAGCGCGATGATTAACATCTTCATCGGGAGTTCCCCCTTTGAGCTTTGTGGGCTGAGATCCGGCGGCGGGATCATCTCGCATGGGCGCAGAGCACGCCGTCACCGGCCGCCGCCGACCGCCCGTACGCTGCTATACTTTATGAAGTAATGAACAAGATCAAGGTGTATACAACGGAGCCATGTTCGTTCTGCGTGCGCGTGAAGACGCTTCTGAGCACCCGCGGCGTGGAGTTCACCGAGGTCAACCTCTCCAAGGACCCCGCTGGGCGCGCCGAGCTGGCGCGCGAGACGGGGATGCTGAGCTTCCCCCAGGTGGTCGTTGACGGCGAGCTGCTGGGCGGCTTCGCCGAGCTGCAGGCCGCCGCCGAGGACGGCCGCCTGGACGAGCTGCTGGCGGCCTGAGCGGACCGCGGTCTACAGCCGGCGGCGCGCGCGCCGCGGGCGCCGCTGGCAGGTCTCGCAGACATACGTGCCACGTCCCGCCACGACCATCTTGACGATCGTCGCACCGCACACCCCGCACGGCTCTCCCGCGCGGCGGTGCACGAGGAACTCATCCTGGAAGGATCCGCGCACGCCGTCCACATGGCGGAAGTCGTCGATCGTGGCCCCTCGCGCGTCGATGCCCGCGCCGAGCGCCGCGATCACGCCCTCGCGCAGGTCCGCGCGCTGGCCGGCGCTGAGGCTCCCCGCCGCGCGCAGCGGGTGGATGCGCGCGCGGTAGAGGGCCTCGTCGGCGTAGATGTTGCCCACCCCCGCCACCCTGCGCTGATCGAGCAGCAGCGCCTTGATGGGCGTGCTGCGCGCGCGCATCAGGCTGCGCAGATGCGCCTCGGTGAAGCGCTCGTCGAAGGGCTCCAGGCCGAGCCGCGCCGCGAAGAACTCCTCCATCGCGCCAGTGCCGAGCAGCAGCTCGCCGGTGCCGAAGCGCCGCGGATCCACGATCGCAAGCTCAACCGACCGCCGGCGCCCGCCGCAGAGCGTGAGGCGCACCCGTGTGTGCGGCGGCTCGGGGCTCGCGTCGGCGAGGACGGAGCCCGTCATGCGCAGGTGCTGGGCGAGGTGGACGTCCCCCGCGAAGCTCCACAGCAGGTACTTGCCGCGCCTGCCCAGACGCTCCACCCGGCGGCCCACCAGCGCGGCGGCCAGCTCCTCGGGCGCAAGCGGGCGCGACCAGCGCGCGTCGAGGACCTCCATGCGCTGCAGCGTTCGCCCCTCCACCAGCGGGGCGAGCTGGCGCCTGATCGTCTCGACCTCGGGGAGCTCGGGCATGGCGCCTAGCTTATGAAGGAGCTGCCCGGCAGCGCGCGCGCCTCGCGCCCGGTCAGCCAGCGCAGGGCGCTCGCGCCCACGTCGGCGAGCGGCCCGTCGTGGCGGGCGCCCCCCAGGCGCCCCCCGCCCGCGCGCCGGCGGGCCATCGCACCGCTGAGCGCGAGCAGCGGCGCGTACTCGCGCGTGTGGTCGCTGCCGGGATGGGCCGGGTCGACGCCGTGGTCGGCGCTCAGCACGAGCAGGTCGCCGTCGCGCATCGCGCCGAGCATGCGCCGCACGTGCGCGTCGATCTCGCCCAGCGCGGCGGCGAAGCCGTGCACGTCCTTGCGGTGGCCGTATCGCTGATCGGTCTCCACCAGGTTGGCGAACACGAGCCCCTCGCGCAGCTCCCCGAGCAGCTCCTCGACGCTTGCCAGCGCCTGCGCGTTGCTCGCCCCGGGGTGCGATGCGCCCACGCCCACGCCCGCGAACAGGTCGGAGATCTTGCCCACGCCGTGGACCTCCACGCCGGCGTCGCCGAGCTCCTGCAGGTAGCTGCGCGCGGGCGGTGCGAGCGCGAAGTCGCGCCTGCCGTCGGTGCGCTCGAAGGCGCCCTCGCGACCGCTGAACGGCCGCGCGATCACTCGCCCCACGGCGTGCTCGCCGCTCATCGCCGCGCGCGCAGCCGCGCACGCGCGGTAGAGCTCTTCCGACGCCACCCGCTCCACGTGCGCGGCGAGCTGCAGCACGGAGTCCTGTGAGGTGTAGAGGATCAGCGCGCCCGTGCGCAGGTGCTCGGCGCCGAGCTCGTGCACCGCGGCGATGCCGTTGTAGGGCCGGTTGCCGATGACCTCGTGGCCCATCGCCTCTTCCAGTCGCGCGATCACCTCGGGCGGGAAGCCCTGCGGGTAGGTCGGCTGCGGGCGCTCCAGCACCACGCCCATCAGCTCCCAGTGCCCGCTCACCGAGTCCTTGCCCGGCCCCAGCGGGTGCAGGCGCCCGTGGATGGCCGGGTCGCCGACCGCGGGCACGCCCTGCAGCGCCAGGATGCAGCCCAGGCCGAGCTCGCCGAGCGTCGGCAGCTCCAGCCCGCCGACCGCCTCGGCCAGGTGGGCGAGCGTGTTGGTGCCCGCGTCGCCGTAGTCGCCCGCGTCGGGCAGCGCCCCCACGCCGCACGCGTCGATCACGAGCACGATCGCCCGCCGCCCGGGCAGCGGCGTGGCGCTCAACGGGTGGCGCGCGGGTGCGCGCTGAAGTAGGCGTCCTTGAGGCGCTCGGCGGAGAGATGCGTGTAGACCTGTGTGGTGGCCAGGTCGGCGTGCCCCAGCATCTCCTGCAGCGAGCGCAGATCGCAGCCGCCGGCCAGCAGATGGGTGGCGAAGGTGTGGCGCAGCGTGTGCGGGCTCATCTTCTGCTCCAGGCCCGCCCTGCGCGCGTGGCCCTGGACGATCTTGTAGAGCCCCTGGCGGGTGAGGCCCTCGCCGCGCCTGTTGAGGAACACCTTGCTCGCCACCCTGTTGCCGATCAGCGCGGGGCGCCCGCTGTGGGTGTAGATGCGCAGCGAGGCGACGGCCTGCCGGCCGATCGGCACGATGCGCTCCTTGGAGCCCTTGCCGCGCGCGCGCAGCACGGCCTCCTCTAGGTCGATGTCCGAGAGCTCCAGGCCGATCGCCTCGGAGGCGCGCAGGCCGCACGCGTACATCACCTCCAGCAGCGCGCGGTCGCGCAGCGCGCCCGGCGCGCTGCCCCGCGGCTGGGCGAGCAGCCGACGGACCTCATCGCGCGAGAGCACGCGCGGCAGGCGCTGGGTCTTGCGCGGCCCGCGCAGCTCGGCTGTAGGGTCATGCTCGATCACGCCCTCGCGGCGCAGGTGGCGGTAGAAGGAGCGCAGGCAGGCCACCTTGCGCGCCAGCGTGGCCGCGCTAACAGGCTGGCGCCGGTCGGTTCCGGCGGCGAGCTCGGCGAGGAAGGCGGCGATGTCGCCATGGCCGCACGCGGTCACTCCCAGCCCGTTGCGCTCGAGGTACTCGCCGAACTGCAGGAGGTCGCAGCGGTAGGCCTGCAGGGTGTTGCGCGAGAGTCCGCGCTCGAGCTCGAGGTAGGCGAGGAAGTCGAGCATCAGCCGCTCGATCGTGGCCGCCGCAGGCGGCGGAGCTCCGGCGAGTGTGCTCATCCCCCCAGCTTCGCCCCGGCGGCGCGGGCTCCTTGAAGCTGCAATCAGGCGTCCAGCCGGCGCGCCAGCCAGAACAGGCCGATCAGCGTCTTCGCGTCGCGGCACTGCGCGATCGCGCGATCGAGCTCGCGCAGCGGCCAGCCGACGATCTCGATGCGCTCGTTCTCCTCGCTGTGGGCGCTGCGCTCGTGCAGGCCGGTGGCCAGGAACAGGTGCACGCGCTCGTCGGTGAAGCCGGCGCTGGTGTAATAGGTGAGGATCGGCTCCCAGCTGTGCGCGCCGCGCCCGATCTCCTCCGCGAGCTCGCGCTGGGCGGCCGCGAGCGGCGCCTCGCCGTCGACGTCGAGGCGCCCCGCGGGGATCTCCAGCAGGTCACTCTCGCCGACCGCCTCACGCGGCTGGCGCACGAGCCACACGCGCTCGCCGTCGTGGGCGACGATCGCCACGGCGCCGCGGTGGCGCACGATCTCGCGCGTCTCCTCGGCGCCGTCGGCATGGCGGAAGCGCTCGATTCGCACGTCCACCAGTCGCCCGTGGTAGACGGTCTCCCCGCCAAGCGCCTCAAACTCGCGACTGCTCATGCCCGCTCGCCGCCCTCGCCGTCTTCCTGCCGCGCACCGCCCTCGGAGCTGCTGCCCGGGCTGCTGTCGCTGCCGGCGAGCTCGGCCAGCGTGGCGCCGCCCGCCAGCGCGGCGCCGAAGAACAGCGGATCCTGGGCGAGCATGCGCCCCATCGTCTCGCTCGGCAGTCCGCTGGCCGCGAAGGCGGGCAGGTCCACCGCAGCCCGCCGCCAGTCGTGGCGCGTGATGCGCACGGGACGCTCGACCTCGAGCGCGAGCGCCGGGCGGGCACTCGCGGAGCCGCCGAACACCGCGCCGAGGCCGGCACGCAGGTCGGCGCCCACGGGCGAGCGCATGCCCGGTGGCAGGGCCACGGTGACGGGCGCGAGCAGCAGGTCGAGGACGGTGAGCGTGTGGTGGGAGATGCCGCGGTGGCGGCTGCGATCGTCACTGGAGGACATCCGCGCCACCAGCACCGTGGGGCAGCCGAGCGCGAGCGCCACGTGGGCGGAGTCGAGCGCGGCCATGCCGCCGTGCCCGAGCGCGGAGCTCGAGCCGACGATGCCGGGCCCGGGACCGCACACCGCCGCATCCCAGCCCAGCGAGCGCAGCGCATAGTGCAGCGCGCCGGCGGTGGTGATCGCCTCGGCCTCGCCGCCGAACGCGGCGGCGGCGGTGATGTGACCGGCGAGCAGCCCGCGCGCGCGCAGCTCGCGCACGGTGCGCGAGTGCCCGCCGGGCAGCGCGCCGCCCTCGGTCTGGATGTAGCCGAGCCGCAGCGAGGGCGCGCTTCCGGCGAACGCCCAGGTGAGCGCCGCGAGCTGGCCGTGCAGCGCGAGCACCGCGACCGGCTTCTCCACGGGGAGCTGCAGCTGCTCCTCCTCGATCGGCAGGACCGCATGCTGCAGGCTCGTGTAGTTGAGCTTCATCACGTTCGCGCCGCCCCCTCCCTCCCCGGCGAGCCCGCGGGTGAGGTTGGCGTGCACCACGTCGAAGCCGCCCGAGCCCAGCCCCAGGTCGAGCGCCTCCACGTTGACGATCACCTCATCGCCCACCTCGCAGCGCCCCACCAGCGCGACGTCGGCGATCGCGGGGCGCCGCGCGGCGCCCGCCGCCCCGGCGAGCTCCACGACCAGCTGCTGCTCGGGCGGCTCGCCGGCGTCCGCGAAGCGCCCGCCGCCGGGGCGGACGGTCTCCAGGACGGTGGCGCGGCGAAGCTTGAGCACGGCGCGGGAAGCTATCGCGTCGGGCCGGGCGGCACGGTTGCTGCGTGCTCGAGCAGGGCGAGCGCAACCTCCAGCATGTCCTCCAGCGCGGCCACGCTCACGCGCTCACCCGGCTCGTGGTTGTGCTCGGTGCCGTTGGCGAGGTTCACGGTGGGCAGGCCGCGGGCCACCAGCGCGCTGGCATCGGAGGCACCGCCGCTTGCGATCAGCACGGGCTCGTGGCCGCAGTCCGCGAGCGCGGCCTCGGCGACGCGCACGGCGGGCGCCGAGGAGGACAGGCGGTAGCCGCCGCAGCTGCGCTGCACGCTGAGGTCCACGTCGCATTCGCACTCGGGCAGGTTGGCAGCCTCGTGCACGCGGTCGATCACCTCCGCCACGAGCTCCTCGCCGCGGGCGTCCTCCAGCGCGCGGACCTCGGCCACCAGCGTGCACTGCTCGGGCACCACGTTCATGGCGGTGCCTCCGGAGATCATGCCCACGTTGACCGTGGTCTGCGGGTCGACACGCCCGAGCGGTATCGCGGTGATCGCGCGCGCGGCTGCGAGGATCGCGCTGCGCCCCTCCTCGGGACGGATGCCGGTGTGCGCGGCCACGCCGCGCAGGCGCGCCTCGATGCGGAAGTGGCTGGGCGCGGCCACGATCACCTCGCCGATCGGCGAGGCGTGGTCGAAGACGTAGCCAAAGCCGCTGCTGAGGCGCGCGACGTCGAACTCACGCGCACCCGCCAGCGCGGTCTCCTCACCGACGGTGAAGAGCAGCTCGACGTCCACCGGCGAGCCGTCGCTGGCGATGTGGCGCGCAAGCGCCAGGAGCACCGCGACCGCGGCCTTGTTGTCGGCTCCGAGCACGCCCTCGTTGGCGTTTTCCCAGAAGCCCTCCAGGAGCACCGGCTCGACGGGCGCGAGCAGCGGCACGGTGTCCAGGTGCGCGCACAGCAGCAGCGCGCGGGTGCCCTGCGCAGCGGCGGCCTCGGACTGCTCGCCGCGTCCCGCGGCGGGGATGCGCGCGAGCAGGTTGCCGCAGTCCGATCCGGCGAGCGCACCCGCGCCGTCCTCCTCCACGGCCACGCCGAGGGCGCGCAGCTCGCCCAGCACACGCTCGGCACAGCAGCGCTCATGCCCGGACGGGCTCTCGATGCGGCACAGCTCAGCGAACGTGGCACTCAGGTAGCGGCGCTCGAGCTCGCCGGCGCGCGCGACCGCGGCCCCGGCGCTCACGAGCGGCCGGCGGGCTGGCCCGGAGCCTCATGCGCGGTGCGCGCCTGCGAGGTCCGCTCCGGCTCCGCGCGAGCGGCCCCGCGCTGCAGCGCGGCGGCGACGAAGGCGCGAAACAGCGGTGCGGGGCGCTCGGGGCGCGACTTGAACTCCGGGTGGAACTGCGATGCCACGAAGAATGGATGGTCGGCGAGCTCGATGACCTCGACGAGGCGCTCGTCGGGCGAGGTGCCCGAGACGCCCAGGCCGGCGCTCTGCATGCGCTTGCGCCACAGGTTGTTGACCTCGTAGCGGTGGCGGTGGCGCTCGTAGATGACGGCCTCGCCGTAGATCTCGCGCACCCGCGTGGCATCGTGCAGCTTGATCGGGTCCGCCCCCAGGCGCATCGTCCCGCCCAGGTCGGCGACCTCCTTCTGCTCGGGCAGCAGGTCGATCACCGGGAAGGGCGTCTCGGGGTCCATCTCGGTGGAGTTGGCCCCCTCCAGGCCGACGACATTGCGCGCGAACTCGCTGACCGCGACGTGCATGCCCAGGCAGATGCCCAGGTAGGGGATCTGCTGCTCGCGGGCGACCTGCGCGGCGTGGATCTTGCCCTCCCAGCCGCGGCCGCCGAAACCGCCCGGGATGAGGATGCCGTCGAGGCCCTGCAGGCGAGCGGCGGCCTGCTCGCCCTCGAGCAGCTGCTCGGAGTCGATCCAGTCGATCTCCACCTTGGCGTCCTGCAGGGAGGCTGCGTGGCGCAGCGCCTCGGAGACCGACAAGTAGGCGTCCTCAAGCTGCACGTACTTGCCGACGAGCGCGATCCGCACGGTGCTGGCGGCGCGTTCGGCGCGTTCGATCGGCTCCTTCCAGCGGGTCAGGTCCGGCGCCGGCGCCTCGACACCGAAGTGCTCGAGAATGAAGTCATCGACGCCCTGCTCGCGGAAGGTGAGCGGCACCTTGTAGATGTTGTCCACGTCGGAGGCCGAGACGATCGCCTGCGCGGGCAGGCTGGCGAACAGCGCGATCTTCTTGCGGATGTCCGGCGAGAGCGAGCTCTCCGAGCGGCACATCAGCATGTCGGGCGCGATCCCGATGCGCCGCAGCTCGTTGACGGAGTGCTGGGTGGGCTTGGTCTTCAGCTCGCCAGCGTGTCCCAGATAGGGCACGAGCGTGAGGTGGATGAACATGCAGCGCCTGCGCCCGACGTCCACGGGGAACTGCCTGATCGCCTCGAGGAAGGGCAGCGACTCGATGTCGCCGACGGTGCCGCCGATCTCGGTGACCACGAAGTCCACGTCGCTGGACTCGGCGATCAGCGCGATGCGCTGCTTGATCTCATCGGTGATGTGCGGCACCACCTGCACGGTGCCGCCGAGGTAGTCGCCGCGGCGCTCGCGGCGGATCACCGTGTCGTAGATGCCCCCTGCGGTGACGTTCGAGGCGCGGCTGGTGTTGGCGTCGGTGAAGCGCTCGTAGTGACCCAGGTCGAGGTCGGTCTCGGCGCCGTCCTCGGTGACGAACACCTCGCCGTGCTGGTAGGGCGACATCGTGCCGGGGTCCACGTTGATGTAGGGATCGAACTTCTGCAGCCCCACGCTGAAGCCGCGCGAGACGAGCAGGCGCCCGATCGAGGCGGCGGCGATGCCCTTGCCCAGCGATGAGACCACGCCGCCGGTCACGAAGATGAAGCGGGTCTTGGCTGGAGCCTGGGCGTGTCGGTCGGGATGGCGCAAGGTCATGAGGGCCTGCCCCAAGAGTCTAGTTCGCGCAGCAGCGGAGTCCGTTCGACGAGCGCGGAGATCGAGCGCAGCTCGCCGTAGAGGGTGATCAGGGCGAGCAGCGCGAGCGCCACCAGCTGCCCGGTTCCCGACAGCGTGAGCACCAGCCACAGCCCGGCGAGCGCGCCGAGCAGGTTCGCGCCGGTGTCGCCGAGCATCACCCGCTCGCGCAGGTCGTAGAAGCCGGCGACCAGCGCGGGCGCGGCGAACAGGCCGAGCGCCCACAGCGGGCGCAGCTGGCTCGAGCCGATCGTGAGGCCCGCGCCGAGCAGCACGAAGGCCTTCGTGGAGCGCCCGGGGCGCAGGTCGAGCAGGTTGAACACGTTGGTGGCCAGCACGAGCACCCCCGCCGCGAGCAGCCAACGGGCGTTGGAGAGCCCGAGGTAGCTCATCGCGAACAGCGCCAGGCCGAGCGAGCCGGCGGCCTTCAGCGCGCCGGTGGACAGCTCGCCGCGCAGTGCCGCGGCACCGTGTCCGCGCCAGCCGCGATCGGCGCTACGCGGGCTCTCCCCCGGCGCCTGGCGCGCGAGCGTGTCGTCGATCAAACCCAGGGCGAGCACGCCGGTGGCGTACAGGGCGATGGGCAGCAGCTCGGGATGGAAGAGATCCGTGGATGCAAGCCGGGCGAGCAGCGTGAGCGGGATCAGCGCGATCAGCGCAGCGGCGAGTGCGAGCACGCCGAACGGAAAGGGCAGCTGGCGATCGCGGTAGTTGGCGCGGGTGTGCCCGCCGTCGCGCAGCGCCCGCAGCAGCGGGGGTGCGAGCAGCACCCCGGTGAGCAGCGCGAACAGGAATGGCAGGGCATGCATGGGCGGAAGCTAGCGACGCGAGCGGACGCGCTCAGGGCTGTGTGGGGGTGGCCGTGGGGCTCGGCAGCAGCGAGTCCGCGGTGGACTTGACGCCGAACGTGCCGCGGTATCCGGCGAGCGCGTAGGCGAGCGCGGACTGCCCCGCGAGGGCATCCAGATTGTCCACGCTGGAGATGCTCTTGCTGCGATACCAGGGCACCTGCGAGGGTTCGGTGCTGGTCAGCTCGACACCCACGGCGGGAACGCCCGCCGCGCCCACGCCGGCGAGCAGGCCCGCCTCGAACGCTTCGCTGGCTTCGCTCTGCGCGGGACTCATGCCGGCCGGTTCGGCGCGCATCACGATGAGGCCTTCCAGACGCGTGAGCTGCCCGTCGAAGGCGCTGAGCAGACTGCCCCGCACGCGGCTCAGCAGCTCGCGGTTGACGAGCGGCCCGCCCCCCACCAGCTGATGCCCTGCGAGTTCGCCGAAGCTGTGCAGCAGCGGATCGGAGGTGGCGAGCCCGGCGAAGTGCGTACCGGCTGCCGCCTGGGCGATGCCTTCCAGATCCAGCGGCTCGCGCACCGCCACCACCGTCGCCAGCGAGCCGCCGGCGCTCGTAACGGCGGTCCGTGCGAGGCCGTTGATCTGGTTGGAGGACGCACCCAGGAAGACCAGGCCGATGCTGCGCCCGTTCAGCAGTTCGTGGACGGCGAGCGGGTAAATGCCGTTCGTGAACGCTTCCTCGTCGGTGAGCTTCTGCTGGAGGGAGTCGATCTGGTCGTGCGCCTGGCTGACTTCGGAGTTGAGGTTGTGCACGATCCCGTTCTTGGCCGAGGAGACGAGGTTGGAGTCGCCGATGGCCACACCGAGCAGGACCCCGAGCGCGAGCGCGAACAGAACGGCGGCGAGAGACAGCGCGTGGTAGCGATAGTCGAACATTGCGGCGGGGTGGGAGGCCGGGTCAGCCGGCGGGGCCGAGCGCGGGGAGCGCAGCCAGCATCTGGATCTTGACCCAGAGCAGTTCCACCACGTCGCGCAGAGCAGGGGTGAGCGCCACGACCGCGACCATCGCGATAAGGCCCGCGAGGATCACCACCAGCAGCGGCGTGAGACCGGGGCGTGGCTGATAGAGGCGGCTGACGCCCTTGGCATCGACGAGGATCTCGCCGATGCGCAGGCGCGTGAGGAAGGTCGAGGACATCCCTTTGCGGTTGCGGTCGAGGAACTCCACCAGGTTGAACTGCGATCCCACCGAGACGATCAGGCGCGCGCCCTTCTCCGCAGCTATCAGCATGGCGACGTCCTGGCTGGTGCCTGGCGCGGGGACGAGCTTGAAGGCCAGCCCGAGCTCTTCCAGGCGATGGCGGCCGGGCGCGCGGCCGTCGGGATAGGAGTGCACGACGAGCTCCGCTCCGCAGCGCAGCGCCCGCTCGCCGGCCGAGTCCATGTCGCCGACGATCATGTCGGGTGTGAGCCCCGCTTCCAGCAGCGCGTCGGCGCCGCCGTCGACGGCGACGATGACGGGTCGCTTGTCGCGGATGAACGGCCGCAGCGTGCGCAGATCGCGCTGATGGCCCACGCCGCGGACGACCACGAGCGTGGAGCGGTCGCGAAAGTCGGTGGCGAAGCGCGGCAGGCGGATCCTGCCGGCGAGCAGCTCGCGCTCCTCGCGCATGTGCTCGATGGTGTTGTGGGCGAAGCGCTCCAGCGCCTCGCCCACCTCGCGCCGCCGCAGCTCGGTCTCGGCGGCGATGCGATCGCGGTCGAGCACCTCGCCGCGGGCCAGGAGCTTGCCCTTGAGCAGCACCTCGGCGAGCACGCCGCCCGCGGTCTCCTCGGGCGCGGGCGTGGCCGCGCCCGCGCCGGTGCGCACCAGCAGCGGGTCCCCGTCGGAGACGGCGTCGAACAGGGAGTCGTCGGGGAGGTCCACGAGCAGAATCCCGGCCTCGACGAGCAGCTGCGGGCCGAGGTTGGGGTAGGAGCCGCTGGAGGAGGGCTTGCAGTTGAGCACCGCGACGACACCCGCGGCGATCAGCTCCTCGGCGGACACGCGGTCGATGTCGAGATGGTCGACGAGGGCGATATCGCCGCGCACGAGATGCTTGACGAGCAGCTTGGTCCGGCGCCCCGGCCGCACGGGGCCGCTGACGGCTCGCTCGGGCACCCACCCGCGCGTGAAGGCCGGCGTGCCCGGCGCATGCGCGTGGCCTGTGGCGGCCGCCGTGGCCTCCTGTCCGCTCAGTCGCGTTGTGGCCATCCCAGCGAGAGTAACGCCCGCAGGCCCAGGGCGCCGCGTCTGGCGCTGCGCTCAGGCCGCGCGGCGCAGGTCGCGCGCGTGGCGGCGCGCGGTCGTATCGTCGCTGTCGGCGCCGAGCATGCGCACCAGCTCGGCGAGCACCTCTGGCTCCTGCAGGTGCACGACCGTTGTGCGTGTGGGGTCCGCGGCGGTGTCCTTGACGATCGCGAAGTGCCGCTCGCCGAGCGAGGCGATCTGCGGCAAATGGGTTATGCAGATGACCTGCCGGTGCTCGGCCAGCGCCCGCAGGCGCGCGCCCACCACGCGCGCGGTCTGCCCGCCGATGCCCGCGTCGACCTCGTCGAAGACCAGCGCGGCCTCGCCTGCGGAGGAGTTGGCCACGCTCATGATCGCGAGCATGATCCGCGAGAGCTCGCCGCCGGAGGCGATCTCCCGCAGCGGACCGGCGGGCACACCTGGGTTGGGCGCGATCAGGAACTCGACCGCGTCG
Source organism: uncultured Solirubrobacteraceae bacterium (assembly GCA_963771085.1). Lineage (GTDB taxonomy): Bacteria > Actinomycetota > Thermoleophilia > Solirubrobacterales > Solirubrobacteraceae > Palsa-744. The sequence goes on from CAVYSB010000001.1 coordinate 28,525, forward strand.
CCGCCGCGGGGGCCGGGCGCACGCTCGGTGATGCTCACCGCGAAGCTCGCGTCGGGCATGGCCAGCGCGGCGAGCTGCTCGCGCACCGAGCCCCCGAGCGTCGCCGCGGCGGCGCTGCGCGCCTGTCGCAGCTCGCCGGCGTGGCGCTCGAGCGCGGCGCGCGCCTCGGCCAGCTGCGCTTCAGCCTGCGCGAGCGCGAGCGCCGCCCCGCTGAGCTCCTCGTGGCGGGCGCGGGCGCGCGCGCCGTACTCCAGCACCGCCTGGATGCTCCCGCCATGCTTGCGCGCGAGCCGCTCGACCGCCGCGAGGCGCTCTTCGAGCGCATCCAGCGTGAGCTCGCCGCCGGCGAGCTCGCCCAGGGCGCCATCGAGGGCGTCCATTCCAGCCCGCTCGCCGTAGTCGCGCAGCTCGGCGGCGAGGTCGCTGGACTCGAGCGCTAGCGCGCGCATGCGCTCGGCGAGCTGGTCGAGGCTCGGGTCCACCCCGGCGAGGGACTCGAGCCCAGCGAGTGCCCCTGCGAGCAGCTGGACGGCCCCGGGAGCGTCGGGCGAGTCCGGGGCGAGCGCCTCCACGCCGGCGCCCGCGCCGGCGCGCAGGGCGTCGAGCCTGCGCAGGCGCTCGCGCGCGCCGAGCAGCAGCTCGTGCTCGCGCTCCTGCGGAGCGACCGCGTCGATCTCGGCGAGCTCGTAGTCGAGCAGGTCGAGCTCGCGCTCGCGCGCGGCGGCGAGCTCCCGCAGCTGCTCGAGGCGCCCCTCAAGGCGCTGTGTCTCGGCATGCGCCTGCGCGCAAGCGCGCAGCGCCACCTCGTGCTCGGCGCCGCACAGCTCGTCGAGGATCTCGAGCTGGGCCGCGGCGAGGGTGAGGCGGCGGTGCTCGTGCTGGCCGTAGAAGGAGAGCAGGCCGGATGCGAGATCGCGCAGTTCCCCCACCGTGGCCGAGCGTCCGTTGAGGTAGGCGCGGGTGCGCCCGTCGGCCCCGACCCGCCGGGCCAGGATCAGCTCCTCGACATCGGGGCCGAGGCGCTCGGCGAGCTGCTCGCGCATCGACTCGGGCAGGTCGAAGACACCCTCCACGTAGGCCTCGCTGGCGCCCGGCCGCACGATTCCCGCTCGCGCGCGCCCGCCGAGCAGGAGATCGAGAGCGTGCGCGAGCACCGTCTTGCCCGCTCCGGTCTCGCCCGTGATGATGTTCAGGCCGCCCGAGAGACGCAGCTGGGCCTGCTCGATCAACAGCAGGTTCTCGACTCGCAGCTCCTGGATCATGGCCAGCAGGTCTAGCAGCGCCTGCCGACGGATCGGCACCCCGCGGCAGCGGGCGCCCAGGACTGGAACATCGCGCGAGAGCCTGCATAATCAGTGCTGGCGGTCCAGGGACGGACCAGGTCGATGGACGATCGGCCAGCCGCGTACACTCGTTCCGCCAAACGGCATGGCTGCCCGCGAACCGCATAGGCGCTCCAACCCGCTCTCGGCGGATGCTCTGCGCTGCCTGTCGGTGGCGGAGCTGGAGGAGCGCCTCGCCGAGGAGATCGATCGCGCGGCGCGCCACGGGACGCAGCTGAGCTGCCTGCTGGTGGTTATCGAGGACCTCAAGGAGCGCGCCGAGGAGCTGCCCGAGGACACGCTCGAGTACCTCGCCGCGGCGGTGCGCCACGAACTGCGTCGCTTCGACCGCGTGGGCCGCTGCAGCGACCACGAGCTGCTGATCCTGCTGCCCGGCGCCGACGGCCCGCGCGGTGAGATGGTCGCGCGGCGCATGCTGGAGCGCGTGCGCGCGATCAAGATCGAATCGCACGGAACGCGCCGGCCCATGCGCGTGAGTGTGGGGCTGACCGCCTGGCGGCGGGACGACGGTCCAGAGGAGCTGCTGCTGCGGGCTCGTGCGGCCGGCGCCCCCGTCAACGGCGGCGATCACCCGGGCGCGGTCGCGGGAACACACGCGGTCCCCCAGTGGCGTGCCACGCCTGCGTCCGCCTCCACGGAGCGCCCGGCACCGCCGTTCGGCGGGACCGTCCGTTCATAATCATCAACAGTGCTCTCCGGTTCAGAGTTGTGGCTGTTGCGCCTGATGGCCGATCGCGGCCTCGCGCTGCTGGACGCGAGCACGCTGGTGATGGTGATCGAGGAGCGCGGCGAGCTGCGCGTGGCGGCGGCGAGCGGAGCGGGAACGGTCCGCGTGCGCGTCGTCCCGGTGCAGGGCAGCGCGCTGGGGGCGCTCTACCTGGAGGGGCGTCCGATCGCGCTGGAGCGCCCGCGCGGACCGGAGGCGGCATGGCTTCACGAACTGGGCCTGGAGGCGCGCTCGGTGCTGGTGGAGCCGCTGGAGATGGCGGGCCAGGGTGGCGGCCTGGTGATCGCGCTGCGCCGCGATGGCGGCTTCCGCGGGCCCGACCGCCAGGCGCTCAGCGCGTTCGCGGCGAGCGTCTCGCAGCGGCTCGTGGCGGAGCGCTCGGTCGAGATCGAACGGCTGCGCTACGGCATGGAGGCGCGCGAGCGCGAGCGCTCGCGGTGGGCCCGCGAGATCCACGACGAGAGCATCCAGGGGATCGGTGCGCTGCGCATGCAGCTGGCCAACGCACGCGACGCGGACGACAAGCAGGCGCTGAGCGCGGCGGTGGACGCGGTGCTCGAGGGCATGGGCAAAGAGATCGACCTGCTGCGCCACCTGATCACCGAGCTGCGCCCCGCGGCGCTCGACGACCTTGGACTGCCCGCTGCGCTGGAGGCCCTGGCCAGACGCGCGCAGGCGATCGACGGCCTGGAGGTGCGGACAGAGTTCGCCCTCGACTCGCAGGCCGACGCGGTGCCCAACGGCGCGGAGGCGCACACCGAGAGGCGCCTGGACCCCGAGCTCGAGAGCACGATCTACCGGATCGTGCAGGAGGCGCTCACAAACGTCAGCCGGCACGCTGAGGCGAGCAGCGCGGTGGTCAGCGTGACCGAGCGCGCGGGCGTGATCCAGGCGTCTATCACCGACGACGGCCGCGGGCTGCCCGGCGCGGAGCGCCTGGGTCCGCGCGGCGACGGCCTGGAGGGTGGCTTCGGGATGTCGGGGATGCGCGAGCGCGCGGAGCTGGTGGGCGGCGAGCTGGAGTTCGGTCCCGCCCCCGGAGGCGGCACGACGGTGCGCCTGAGCGTGCCGCTGGCCGGACGCCCGGCCCCGGCGACCGCCGAGCTCGGCGCCTAGCTGCTGTTCTCAGGAGCGCTCGCCGAGCGTGTCGAGCTCGTCCCCGGGCTCCTCGTCGGGCTCCTCGCCCTCTCCTCCGTGCCGCAGCCACCCCGCGAGCTGCTGGCCGACGGAGCTGATCGACTCACCCGCCTCGCGGAAGCCGTCGCGGACGCGCTCGGCGTAGAAGGACACCGCCTCGCCGCCGTCGGCGCGGGCGTCGACGGGGTCGTCGCGGCGCACGTACTCGCCGCTGCCGACGATGCGGTCGAACTCGCCCGAGCGCACCCAGGACATCAGCTCATGCGTGCGCTTGACCGGCAGCGGATGCGTGACGCCGAGGTCGATCATCAGCCGGGTGAGGCGCTCGAGGCCTCCCCCCTTCTCGCTGTAGTCGAGGCCCTGGCGCATGAACACATCGAGATCCAGCTCGTCGACCATCGTGCCCGCGGTCAGCGACATCAGCGTGCGACAGACCACCAGTGGGTCGCGTGTGACGATCGCAGCGGCCCGGTCGGCGCTGAGCTCGGTCGCTCGGCCCCACTCCATCAGCGCTGTGCGCACGGGCGACAGCGGCAGCGGCAGGCGGGCGGTGCGCGTGAGCTGCACCAGGATCACCATCGCGGTGCGGTAGAGCTGGTGGTCGGCGAGGATGTGAGCGGCCTCGTGCGCGAACACCGCCCGTCGCTGCGGTGCGTCGAGCAGCCGCACGAGCTCGGATTGGACGACCACGATGGGACGCCGGGCGCCGATGGCGAGCGCGTTGGGGGACGGGTACTGCGTGAGGTAGAGGTCCGGCACGTCGGCCATGTCGAGCGTGGCGTAGGCGATAGCGTGCTCGCGCCAGACATCGCCCAGCTGCTCTTCGGAGAGCCGCACGGAGGAGCCGAGGTAGCTCTGGCGCAGCGCGCGCTCATAGCCGAGCTCGACGAGCTTGCGCACCACGCGGTCCAGGTAGGGAATCGAGGCGAGCGCGGCGGTCGCAGCCCGGTCGGCAGGATGCTGGAAGGCGCGCGCGGAGATGCCGGTCAGCTGGTGGCCCTTGGCGGGCACGCTCGATGCCATTGGGCTCAGCCTACCGCCCCAGCGTGCGGGCGATCCTGCCCGCCCGTCCACCCGCGAGGGATGCCCGCCATCGCCTCCTGCATGCCGGCCCATCGACGGTGAGGCCTCTCCCGGGGTGCGTTCTTGCAGGGTGGCAATCAGAGCGCGAGCGGCACCAGGGTAGCTCCGGACAGCCTCTGCTCCGTGTGGGATCCTCTTGCCATGGGGCGTTGGACTCGCCACGATTGGATAGGGCAGGCGTTGTTACTGCTGGGCGTCATCGCGGCGGTGTGGACCTGGAACCACGTGAGCTTGATCGGGGGCATCATCGTGATCGTCGTGTACGCGCTCGCGTTGCGCGTCGCGCTGCGTCTGCTCCGTTGGTGACGTCACGCGCGCGAGCGCACACAGCTCAACGCCGCCCCCGCCCGCTGCCGTCCCCCTGCTCGCATCGCGCTACTCGGCGGGTTCGGTGCGCCGCACGTAGGCGGTGATCTCTGCGCGCGAGGAGAAGCCGAGCTTCTCGATGGCGCGGGCGCGGTAGGTCTTGACGGTGCGCTCGGCGACGTTCATCTGCTCGGCGATCTCGGGGTTGGTGTAGCCGTTGGCGATCAGCCGCACGACCTCGCGCTCGCGCTCGCTGAGCACGACGCCGTCGCCGCTGCCGTCGTCCCCGGTGGCCATCAGCGCGCCCAGCCGCGGGTGCAGGTAGTTGCCGCCCGCGACGGCCAGGCGGAAGGCCTGCAACAGCTCGGCGGGCTCGGCCTCCTTGAGCACGTAGCTGCGCGCGCCGGCGCGCAGCGCCTGGCGCGCATACTCGGGGTCCTCGCGCATCGTCAGAATGGCGACGGCGAGCGTTGGGTGAGCGATGAAGCACTGCGGCAGCGCCGCCAGGCTGGAGCCCCCCGGCATGGTGAGGTCGAGCGTGAGCAGGTCGGGCTTGTGCTCGCGCACTTCGCGGACCATCGTGGGGATGTCAGCCGCTTCGGCCACCACGCGGAACTCGCCCGACTCGCGCTGCAACACGGCGCGGATGCCGTCGCGCACGACGGTGTGATCGTCGGCGATGATCACCTCGATAGGTCGGGTCACTCCGGGCGTGCCTGCGTCCATCGAACGACACCGTAGCGCCTGGAGAAGACCGATTGGGCGCTTCTGGACGTAGTGCTATATCCATGGCCGCCCCTCGGCGCTGCGGAGGCCGCGCGGTGGGCGCCCGCGCCGAGGGCCTCCCCCGTTCCCGCCCAAGCTGCTCCCGCGCGGAAGGCGTCGCGGGCGAAGCGAGCAGGCCGCCCCGGCGACCGTGCCAGCCGTTAGCGTGAGGGCGTGCAGTCACCGCTTCGATCCCCGCGGCTGCGTCGGATCATCGCTGCGTACACCGTCAACCGGCTCGGCACCTGGTTCGGCGTGGTCGCCCTGTCGCTGGCGGTGTTCGATCACACGCACAGCGCGCTCGCGGTCGCGGCGCTGCTGTTCGCCGGGCAGGCGCTGCCGGCATTCGTGGTGCCGGCCCTGGTCGCGCGTGTCGAGGCATCCAAACGCAAGAGCGAGCTCAGCAACCTGTATTTCTTCGAGGCTGTTGTGACCGCGGCGCTCGCGGTCCTGCTGTGGCACTTCTGGCTGCCCGCCATCCTCCTGCTCGCCGCCCTCGATGGGACGGCCGCGCTGGCGGCAAGCGCACTCCTGCGCGCCGAGGTCGCCCGCGCGGCGCGCGACACGATTGAGCCTGAGCCACAGGGAACCACCGAGGAGGAGTCGGAGCCCGCGACAAGCGAGGCGGAGCGCAAGGCGAACGCAGCACTCAACGTGGCCTTCTCGATGACGTTCGTGCTGGGACCCGCCCTTGCAGGTGCGCTGGTCGCTGCCGCCGGGGCACCGGCCGCGCTCTTCATCGACGTTGGCTCCTTTCTGATCTGCGGCGTCATGCTCATCGACCTGCATCCTCGTGTGGAGGAGGCCGGAGACGACTCGGTGGCGGCGCGACTACGGGCCGCGTGGAAGCACATCAACGAGACGCCTTCGATGCGTAGGCTGCTCATGGCGGAGTTCGTGGCGCTGCTGTTCTTCGAAACCGGCGGGCCCATCGAGGTCGCCTACGCCAAGGTGAGCCTGCACGCGGGCGACCGCGGCTACGGGTTGCTTTTGACGAGCTGGGGAGTTGGCGCCGTCCTGGGAAGCCTTGTATTCGCGCGGCTGGTGAGCCGCCCACTGGCGATTATGCTGAGCGCTGGCACCCTGGCGATCGGTTTTGGCTATGTCGGGTTCGGTGTTGCGCCGTCCCTCCTGCTCGGCTGCATGGCGGCCGTCGTGGGCGGCATCGGCAACGGGCTGCAGTGGCCCTCGATGATCAGCATCGTCCAGCGGCTCACACCGCAGGCATTGCAGGGACGTCTGATGGGTGCGCTGGAATCGCTAGGAGCCCTCAGCCTGGCGATCGGCCTGCCGCTCGGAGGTGCGCTAGTGGCACTGAGCACGCCCAGGATCGCGTTCCTGACGGTGGGGCTCGGAGCCATCGCGGCCACGGGGGCGCTTTTCGTGGTTTCGCCCAGCAGCATTAGACGGGGTTCGGCGGCCCCGCCCCGGCCACAACCCGAGGAGGGGCTCGGCGAGGCGCCACGGCAGCAGCCCGTCGGCAAGTAGGGCAACGCGCCGCGGACCGGCGGGTGTAGGCAGGGGGATCGGCGGTTTGGGCCTTGTACACAGCCGACCACAGAGGGCCCTTAAGTACAACGCTCTGTCGGCCGTTAAGTACGACAGGGCGACGATGCCAGCGACCACGCTTACAAGACGTCTTTTCTGGGGAGTCGAGATCCTGTTGCTGGTCGGCTCCTGCGTGGCGGCAGCCTGGTTCTCCCGGGGCGAAGAATGGCAACCGCTCATCCTGGTCGCGCTGCTCCTGGTGCTCACGCTGCTCGGCCAATGGCTGAGCATCGAGACGAGCGCCGGACAGCTAAGCGCGTCGATGGTGACGATCGCGTTGGCGATGAGTCTGCTCGGACCAGCCCCAGCTGTCGTCTGTGGCATCGCCGCGATGGTTCTGACCTCGGCGTTGAGACGCCTGGCGCCGGCCCTGTGGCTCAACAACCTGGCGACCTTCGCGGTGACCGCGTTCGTCGGGGGGATGATCGTCCGAGGGCTGGTGGGCAACATGGCCCATCAGGCGAACCACGATCTGACGCAGAGCGTGATCTTCGGGCTCGTGGTGCTAGGAGCTCTGATCGTCTCGCTGATCGGGATCAACTTCGTGCTCTTCGCGCTGGACGTGCACTTCGAGGAAGGGCGCTCGCTGCGGCGCCTCGTGCGCGAATTGTTCCTGCCACTGCTTCCCGGGCAGTTGGCGGCCGGCATGCTGGCCACGCTGCTCGCAGTCGGCTACACAACCGTCGGCCTACCGATGCTCTTCGGCTCGATCGCCGTGCTGCTGATCTTGAGGCATCTGACCGTCGCCCTGCTGCGATCCGAGGACCGTGCCGAGCAGCTCGAAGCACGGTCACGGCAGCTGGTCGGGCTGCAGTTGGGGGTTCTCAGAACGCTCGTCCGCGCCCTGGGGATGCGCGACGAAACGAGTGGTCGCCACGCCGCGGCGGTCGCTCGCTACGCGAAGGCCCTCGCTACGGAGCTCGGCTGCAGCGAGGAGGAGCTCGATGAGGTCCATGCAGCTGGCCTGCTTCATGAGATCGGCAAGTTCACGTGGCCTGATCGGGTCCTGCACGCGGAGACCGTGGCGGATCAGGACATGGCGATCGTCAAGAACCACCCCCAGGAGGGCGCCATCCTCGTGGGAGCGCTCGACGGCTACGGCCCCGTGGCTGACGCGATCCTGTATCACCACGAGCGGGTGGACGGGCGCGGCTATCCGGCCGGGCTGATCGGCAAGGAGATTCCCCTGGCGTCACGCATCCTGGCGATCTGCTCGATCTACGACACGATTACGGCGCGCGAGGGCTATCGAACACAGATGAGCCCTGAGGAAGCGATGGGCGAGCTACGGCAAGGCGTCAAGAACGGCCAGCTCGATAGCGAGCTCGTCGAGACGTTCATCGCACTGCTCGAACGCGAGGGCCCCCTCTTCGCGCAGGACGCCGACTTCGAGGTAGAGCTCGAATTCGAGCGGCGGGTTCGCGAGATGGCCGAGCCGCGTTCGGCCGGCGCGGGAATTCGCCCTGCTCGGTCGCGACGCGACCCCGTCGGCTCACCCCCGCCGCAGCCCTGATCGACAGCGCACAAAAGACGAGGGCACCATGCATCCTGCACGGCGCCCTCGGACTTTCTTCAATGCTTCAGCTCTATCGGTTGTGCGATTCCGCCATGGCTAGCTCCTTTTCCCAGGCGTTGAGCCAATTTGCGGCGGTCACCCGTATGTCTCCATCCACAGAAGACCGCAACCTTACGTACGTACGCGGAGAATAGCCTAGGTTTAGTCGGAATGTCCAGTTTGCGTAGGTTTGTGCACGATCGGTTGCAGGCCCGTGCGCCACCCGACCCCATGCCGCAAGCGCCCTTTTTCCCACGCCTGGAGAGGGATCTGGGCGCCTCGTAGAGCATCCGGGTGGGGGCCCGGGGAGGGATCGCGGACCGCGACGCGACGTCCGTCGAGGAGGACGGCTCGGACGGGAGCTCGCAGTTGCCCCAAACGTCCGCAAAGCTGCACCCCGCTCAAGTTCCGGGAGCTTTTTGACGAAGAAGGCCACATGGCCATCCCCTTCGCCTCCTCTCCCGCGCCTGAGCGCAACGACCGCCAGCTCGTTTTCACGAGCTCCCAGGCGGCCCGCTACCTGGGTGTGTCGCTCGCCACGATCCGCCGCTGGACTGATGCAGGGCACATCAGCTGCTACCGCACACCGGGTGGCCAGCGGCGCTTCTCGCGCGAGCAGCTGGACGTGTTCGTCGCCTCGATGCACCGCGAGGGCCCCACGGCCCAGGCCGAGGTTGTTGCGCACCGCGGCGCCCAGGTCGCATAGCGCAGCTCAGCTGGCGAGGCGGCCGAACTTGTCGCGCAGCCTGCGGTAGAACGACGAGCCGGGCAGCTGCGCGATCGTTCCGATGTCGTTGACGAAGCGGGCCTCGATCGTGGCGCCGGGCAGGATCTCGCCGGCCGGTCGTCCGTCGACGGCCACGTCGAGCGGCTCGCGGGAGCGGTTGTAGACCGTGAGGCGGTCATCGGGCGCGACGACGAGCGCACGGGCGGTGAGCGAGTGCGGCGCGATGAACGACACGACGAAGCCCTCCACCCCCCACGCCATCACGGGGCCGCCGTTGGCGAGGTTGTAGCCGGTGGAGCCGGCCGGCGTGGCGACCACGAGACCGTCGCAGCGCACGCTGCCGACCTCCTCGCCCTCGAGCGCGTAGGCGATGTCGGCCACGCGCTCGCCGACCTTGCGGTGGATTGCGACATCGTTCACGGCGGTGCGTGCGTCGCTGGACACCCGCCCAGCTGGCTCCCCCGCGGCCTCCCCCTCAAGCACGATCGCGGGCAGGCGCAGCAGCTCGAAATCCCCTGCGAGGGCGCGGCGGATGCCGTCCTCGATGTCCGCGCGCTCGACCGTCGCGAGGAAGCCGATCTCGCCGAAGTTGATGGCGAACACTGGTACGCCCGTGCCCGCGTAGCGCTGCAGCGCGCGCAGGATGGTGCCGTCGCCGCCGAGCACCACGCAGAGCTCGACGTCGTCCTTGGTCGGTGCGTTCAGCTCCACACCGGGGCGCGGCTGCAGCGCGTGCTTGCTCGTCTCCTCCTCGTCCAGGCGCAGCATCACACCGGCGCGGCTCGCCTCATCGGCCAGCCGCTCAAGCGTCTCGGTCGTATCGTCGGGACGGCGGTGGGTGAACAGCGTGATCTCCCTCACGGCTCCACCTCGCGGGCCAGGCGCTCCAGCTCCTCGGCGCTGCGAGCGGGGTGCCCCGCTGGATCGCTCAGCCACACGAACGTCTCGCGGTTGCCCTTCGGCCCCGGCAGCTGCGAGGAGTGATAGGCGCGCACGCTCGCGCCCAGCGCCCCCGCGGCCTCCCCCACCGCCACGAGCACGGCCCGGCGATCGTCCGCGTCGCGAACCACGCCGCCTTTGCCCACCTTCCCGCGGCCGACCTCGAACTGCGGCTTGATGAGTGCCAGCACGTCATAGCTGTCCGCCAGGCAGCCGAGCACCGGGCCGAGCACCTTGGCCAGTGAGATGAACGACACGTCGATCGTGACGAGGTCCGGCGGCTCCCCTGCGCCGAGCAGCGCGGGTGTGAGAGCGCGCGCGTTGGTCCTCTCCATGACCAGCACGCGCGGATCGGTGCGCAGGCGATAGTCGAGCGTGCCGTAGCCCACGTCCACCGCGATCACCTCGCGTGCGCCGCGCTGCAGCAGGCAGTCTGTGAACCCGCCCGTCGAGGCTCCCACGTCCAGCGCCCCGCGCCCGGCCACCGACAGCCCCGATGCCGACAGCGCGTTGTCGAGCTTGATGCCCCCGCGCGAGACGAACGCGGGCCGCTCGTCGATGACCAGGGGCGCCTGCACGTCGACGAGCTCGCCCGGCTTCTCAGCCCTGCGCCCGCCGGCGCCCACGCGCACCTCTCCGGCCATCACCGAAGCAGCCGCGCGGCTGCGCGACGGAAACAGTCCGCGCTCGGCCAGCAGGGTGTCGAGGCGCCGCTTCTCCATGGCTCGCGAACCCTTGCACAAAGCAGGGCCCGTCAGATGCCCAAGAGGCCGACCGCGCCGCCTGCCGCCACCGCCCGGCGCAGCGGCAACGCGACTTTCAGGGCGTGTCGTCCCCGTCCTCCTGCTCGGGGCGGATGGGCGCCTGGCTGAGCGCCTCCAGTTCCTCTTCGCTGGGGATCTCGGCGTTGAGGACCTCGAGCGCCCGCTCGTAGTCCGCCGCCTGCACGAGGATCTCCTGCTCAGCCGCGGGACCCAGGCGGATGCCGGTGCCCATCTGGGCCAGCGAGCGGATGCCCGCCTCGGACAGCGTCTCGCTGACCATTTCAGCCTCGGCCTGGTTTGCGACCGTCGTCAGCAGCTTGAGCTCGTCGGACATGCCCCGCGAGCCTAGCTGTTCTGCCCACGGAGGTTGTGAACGCGGCTGATGGGTGGCCGGTTGTCGATCCCTGAGTGTGGCCTGCGCGTGTTGTAGTGCTCGAGCCAGTGTGGCAGGGCTTGGTTGCGGTGGTGGTGTGAGCGGTAGCTGAGGCCGTAGGCCCACTCTCTGCCCATGGTCTGGTGGAAGCGCTCTACCTTCCCGTTGGTCTGGGGCCGGTAGGGCTGTGTTCGCAGGTGCTTGATCTGCTGAGCGGTGAGCAGCTCGCGCAGCGAACGGTTGTGAACGTAGGTGAATGCGTTGTCGGTCATCAAGCGCTTGGCGTGGATGCCGTTGCTCTCAAACCACGCCAGAGCGCGCTGCACGAACGCCGTGACGGTCGCTGCTCGTTCGTCGGTGTGCAGCTCGACGTAGGCCAAGCGGCTGTGGTCATCGACGATCGCGTGCGCGAAGTCGTAGCCGACATGCTCGGCCATCCTCGCGCTGGTTGTGCTGCGATCCCCGGTGATCCGGTGTCCCGGCCGCGCAAAGCGCGCATAGCGGGCGCTGTCCATGTGCAGCAGGTCTCCCGGGCAGGGCCACTCATAGCGCTGCACCGCCTCTCGTGGCCGTCGTGGTCTGCGCGAGAGGCCGTGACGGTGCAGCACCTTCCAGACCGTCGAGTGCGGGTGGCCCACCACACCGGCAACCAGCCGGGGGCCCCAGCCGGTGTGGCGACGCGCTTCGCAGATGCGCTCCTGCTCGCTGCCCCTGAGCAGCCTCGGCGAGCGGTGAGGACGGCTGGAGCGATCAGCCGCCCAGGCCAACGAGTGGCGTTCTGCAAGCGAAGCCGCTCGATAACGATGCCACCAGCGATGCGCCGTCGCCGGCGAGACGCTCATCAACACCGCGGCCTGCCTGAACGTCATCCCGCGCTCGATCGCCTCGCACAGCGCGAGCCGCCCCGCGGGTCCGAGCTTCGCTCTACCGTGGATCTGCATCCGGGTCCTCCTGGAGTCGTGAGCCTTCGCAGACCCACAGCCTCGGGAGAGACCCGGATGCCTCCTCAACCGTTCACAACGTCTATAGGCACGTCACCTAGCGGGCCGCGCAGCGCGATGCCCTCGCAGCGCGTATGTGCGCGATATCACACATGCCGCGGGATCTGAGCGCGATCATTCTTGGTGATCTCGAGGGCAGCAGTTTTTCTCTCCTGATTCCCTCCTCCCCGAAACGGCCCGCTTCCCCGGCGGGTCGTTTCATTTAAGCGGGCCCGGTATCTGCGCGGGGCGTCCGCGGCCCCCGGGAGCCCGTCCGCTGCGCGCTCAGGCGCCCACGATCGCAGAGCCGCCCCGGCGCGGGGCCTGCCCGTGCTCGCCAACCGCCGCGGCGACACGTTCGGCGATGCGCGTGCCCGTGTAGCCGACCTCCTCGTGAAGCAGCGCGGGCTTGCCGTGGGTGACGAAGCGGTCCGGCAGCCCCACCCTGAGGATGCGCGCCGTGGTGCCCGCGTCGTTGAGCGTCTCCCAAACAGCCGAGCCGAACCCGCCCGCCAGCACGCCCTCCTCGATCGTCACCAGCAGGTCATGCTCGGCCGCAAGTTGCGCCATCAGGCCCGCGTCGATCGGCTTTGCGAAGCGCGCATCGGCAACGGTCACCGCGATGTCCCTGCTGTCGAGCTCGGCTGCCGCCTCGAGCGCCTTGCCCACGCCGCTGCCGTAGCCAATCAGCGCAACCCGCCTGCCCGCCGGCGCGATGCCCTCGGGGTCGCCCTCGCGCAGGATCTCGCCGCTGCCGATCTCGATCGCCTGCGCCTCCGCGGGCAGGGGCGCCCCGGTACCTTCGCCGCGCGGGTAGCGCAGCGCGATCGGGCCGGCGTCGTACTCCAGCGCCGTGCGCAGCATGTTGACCAGCATCGCCTCATCGCGCGGGGCCATCAGCACGATGTTGGGCAGGCAGCGCAGGTAGGCGATGTCGAAGGCGCCGTGGTGGGTGGGCCCGTCATCGCCGACCAGGCCCGCGCGGTCCATTGCGAAGACCACGTTGAGGCTCTGCAGGCAGACGTCGTGGACGATCTGGTCGTAGGCGCGTTGCAGGAAGGTGGAGTAGATCGCGGCGACCGGCTTGACGCCCTCGAGCGCGAGGCCCGCGGCGAACAGGATGGCCTGCTGCTCGGCGATCCCGACGTCGAAGTAGCGGTCGGGCATCGCCTTCTGCAGGATGCTCAGGCCGGTGCCCGAGTTCATCGCGGCCGTGATCCCGACCACGCGCTCGTCGCGTTCGCATTCGCGCACGAGCGCCTCGCCGAAGACCTGCGTGTACTGCGGCGGCGGGGCGCGGCGCACGCGCCTGCCCCGTGCGGCACCCTCAGCGGCGGGCAGCGGCGCCTTGGGCAGCGTGGGGATCCCGTTCATGATCGAGTTGGGCTTCGCCGCGTGCCACTTCTCCATGCCCTCCAGGCCGCCGTCCTCGGCCGGCGCGAATCCCTTCCCCTTGACCGTCGCGATGTGCACCACCACGGGGCGTTCCGCGGCCAGCGCCTCGCGCAGCGCCTCGCGCAGGACCTTCACGTCGTGGCCGTCCACCACACCCATGTAGGCCCAGTCGAGCTCCTCCCACCACAGTCCCGGTGCCCAGAACGCCTTGATGGACTCCTTCAGGTGCGGGCCCAGGCGCTCGAAGGCCGCGCCGATGCCGCCCGGCAGGCGCGTCAGGCCTCCCTCCACGCCGGCGCGCGCGTGCCACAGCTTGGGGTTCAGGCGCACACGGTTGAAGTAGCGCGAGAGCGCTCCCACGTTCGGCGCGATCGACATGCCGTTGTCGTTGAGCACGACCACGATCGGCGTGCCCAGCCCGCCCGCCTGGCTGATCGCCTCGAAGGCCACCCCGCCCGTCATGGCGCCATCGCCGATCACGGCGACCACGCTGCCGTCGGCCTCGCTGGAGAGGTGGCGCATGCCCTCCTTGATACCCACCGCGTAGCCGATCGAGGTCGAGGCGTGCCCCGCGCCCATGATGTCGTGCGGGGACTCGGCCATCGAGCAGAACGGCGCCAGCCCGCCATATTGGCGGATCGTGCTGAGCCGGTCGCGGCGGCCCGTGAGGATCTTGTGCGGGTAGGCCTGATGGCCGACGTCCCACAGGATCTTGTCGCGCGGGGAGTCGAGCACCGAGTGCAGCGCCACGGCCAGCTCGCACGTGCCGAGGTTGGCCCCGAAGTGCCCGCCGATCTCCCCCACGGTGTCGATGATGTGCTCGCGCACCTCCTGCGCGAGCTGCTGGAGCTCCTGCTCGGAGAGCTCGTGCAGGTCCTCGGGACCGTCGATGTTCTCGAGGATCGTCACGATGTGCGGGTGTAGATGAAGTCGGCGATCCCCTCGAGCTCCGCCGTCGCGCGCACGCCCGTCGCGGCGGCCGGCGAGCCGCCGGGCCCGGCGGCGGAGCGCTGGGCGACCTGCTCGAGCGCGGCCAGCGCGGTGCGGTGCGATTCGCCGGCGAGCTCCCGGGCACGGTCGATCCCGAACTCGCTCACGTATGTCCTCTTCCCGTGGCGCTCATCGCTACCTCGTGGCTTTCCAAGTGCGTCATCGGTGCCGGTCACATCGAGTATGTCGTCAACGATCTGGAAGAGAACGCCGAGCTCAGCCGCGAAACGACGGAAGGGAGCGGTCTCCTGAGGATCGTCGATCCCCGTCAACAGTAGTACGCAGAGCACCGAAGCTCCAATCAGACGCCCCGTCTTGAGCTCGTGCAGGCGGCGCAGCGCCTCCGGGCGCGAGGGCGCATCGGCGCTCACGTCGGCGTACTGGCCGCCCACCATCCCACCAACGCCGGTGGCCGCGGCGAGCTCCGCGGCTGCGGCCAGCACCCGCTCGGGCGCCGAGCGCTGGTGGGTGAGCAGGTGACGGAAGGCCTCGGCGTAGAGCCCGTCGCCGGCCAGGATCGCCACATCCTCGCCGTACTTCACGTGGCAGGTGGGCGCGCCCCTGCGCAGGGCGTCGTCGTCCATGGCCGGCAGGTCGTCGTGGATCAGCGAGTAGGTGTGGATCAGCTCGATCGCGCCCGCGAGCGGCAGCACATCGCGCTGCTGCAGGCCCACCGCCCGCGCCGTGGCCAGCGCGAGCACCGGCCGGATGCGCTTGCCGCCGGCCAGCAGCGAGTAGCGCATCGCCTCCTCCAGACCCGCGGTGAGCGGCTCGTCGGAGAAGCGCAGTCCCTCGAGGTAGCGCTCGACCTCTTCTCGCAGGCTCTCCGGATAGCTCGAGCTCTCGGCCATGGTGCGGTGGACAGGCTGGTGCGGACCGGCCCCCTACAGGAGCGAGTCCTGGCCGGGCGGCGGGGCGGGCACCTCCGCGCGGGTCAGCTGCTCCAGCTCGGCCGCCGCCTGCGTGGCCAGCGCGGCGCAGTCCTCCACCATCGTGGCCGCCGCATCCGGCGAGAGCTCGCCCGAGCGCAGCTGCTCGGCCGCGCGCTCCAGGCGGGAGATCAGATCATCAAGCTGCTCGACGCTACTCATTTGATCTGCGCATTCTCTCGCACCTCCCGCAGCGCTGCTCCCAGCACCCCGTTGACGAATCCCGGAGCGTCCGCTCCGCAGAAGGTCTTGGCGCTCTCCACCGCTTCCTCGATCGCACCCTCCGGCGGGATCGGCTCCTGTGCGGGCGCCGCGTCGGGATGCAGCATCTCGATCAGCGCGACGCGCATGATGCTGCGCTCCAACGGCTGGATGCGCTCCACCGACCAGCCGTGCGCGTGGCGGTCGATGACCTCGTCGAGCTCCTCGCAGCGGTCCGCCGCCGCGTGCGCGAGCGCGCGCGCGAACAGCGACGCGTTCGGACCGAGCGTCTCCGCCAGCGGCCGGCCGGTCAGATCGTGCTGGTAGAGCGCGATCACCGCCGCCCGGCGCTGATCGGAGCGGCGCATTCAGGCTCGCGCCACGTAGTCGCCCGAGCGCGTGTCCACGCGGATCCGCTGGCCCTGCTCCACGAACAGCGGCACCTGAATCACCGCGCCGGTCTCGAGCGTCGCGGGCTTCGTGCCTCCGCCCGACACCGAATCTCCGCGCAGGCCCGGATCGGTCTGGGTGACCTCGAGATCGACCGCGCTCGCCAGCTGCACATCGCCGGGCTGATCGTCGATGAACAGGACCTCGACCTCGCTGCTCGGTGCCATGAAGCGCAGCGCGTCCGCCACCGCGGCCTCGGGCACCGCGATCTGCTCATAGGACTCCGTGTCCATGAAATGCGCCTCGCTGCCGTCCGCGTAGAGGAACTGCATCTTGCGCGTCTCGGTGCGCACCGAGCGGAACTTCTCGCCCGCCCGGAAGGTCCGGTCGATGACGTTGCCGTCCGAGGCGCGGCGCAGCTTCGTGCGCACGAACGCGCCGCCCTTGCCGGGCTTGACGTGCTGGAAGTCCACGATCTTGAAGATCGTGCCGTCCACCTCGATGTGGTTGCCGTTCTTGAACTGGTTGGTCGAGATCGCCACGGCAAAGCATCATAGGAGGAGCGCCGCCAGGGCCATCGGCCCCGGCCCAGGACGGTGGTCGCCTCAGCGAGCGACGGTCACGCGAACGAGCCGGTCGCCCGGTATAGGCGAATCGGGCGCCGGGGACTGTGAGATGACGCGCGGCAAGCCGTGCTCCCGCCCGATCACGTGCATCGAGGCCCGCAGCTGCAGGCCGGCAAGCAGGAAACTCGCATCCGACGGGGCGAGGCCAACGAGTCGCGGGACCGCCAGGGTCCCGCCAACTTGTCCTGTGCCAGGGAGGAAGGGTCCCGTCATCCCGTTGCCCGCCGTTCCCCCCTTCAGATGCCGTCCCCCCAGCGGGGCTGACAGTGCGACCGAAAGATGGCCGATGGCTGCGATGGCGGGACACACCCCGACGAGCGCCTCCTGGCTGAGAACCGACACCGCGACGGTGAGCCGCGACTGGACGGCTCGCGGTGTACCGGGTCCGGTGCAGCCGCCGAACTCATAGCCGATCTCGAGAGACCGTGCAGCCGGCCCAACCTCGATCAGCCACCAAGGGTCTGACACGGTTTCGGTGGCTGGGGAAGCAACCGCAAGCGCCACCCCGCAGACCAGGGTTCCCGCAATCGCAATCGCTGTGGCAATTCCAATAAGACGAACCACGGCCGGGACGATATCGGTCGAGGCGACCGTCTTCGACTGCTATCGCGAAGTGCTCGTCCCCGTGCGAGTCGTAGCGCCGCCGGGAGGCATGGGCGCAGGGGCTCAGCGCCCGCGCCGCCCGACGTGGTCGTGCCGGGCCTCCACGCTGCGCGGAGCGCCAGGCTCAGGCTCCACAGGGCGAACATGGCCCGCCGGAGGGCAGCTCGAGCCGGAACGGGGTGACAGCACAGCATGCTACAGTATGTGCATGTCCTTGAACCATCGTCTCCAGATCCTGATCGACGATGATCGCCAGCGTCGCATCCTTGCCGCGGCGCAGGAGCGGGGCGTGTCTGTGGCAACGGTGGTTCGCGAGGCGATCGATCGTGGGCTCACCAATTCGGACACCCTGCGTGAGGAGGCGGGCAAACGTCTCCTTGACGCGCCCGACATGCCCGCCCCCGAGCCGCGCGAGCTGCGCAGCGAGCTGGACGAGGTCCGCGGACGCCACGCGTGATCCTGCTCGACACGACGGTCCTGGTCTACGCCAAGGGACAGGATCACCCGCTGAGAAATCCGTGCCGCGGTCTGATCGCTGCAATCGCCGACCGGCGGATCGAAGCGACCACGACGGTTGAGGTTGTTCAGGAGTTCGTACATGTCCGCGCCCGGCGTTGCGGCCGAGCCGACGCTGCCGTGCTCGGGCGCGACTACGCGGACCTGCTCTCACCGCTGCTGGTCCCCACGGTCGAGGATTTGAACGCCGGCCTTGCCCTGTTCGCACGCAGCGAGCAGCTCGGCACATTCGACGCTGTGCTCGCAGCATGTGCAGCGCGACGCGGAATTGACGCACTGGTCTCAGCTGACAGCGACTTCGCCACGGTGTCAGAGATTTCGCACGTGATCCCTGATAGTCGAGGCCTCGACGCCCTGCTGGCCGACTCGGGCTGACCGGCGGACGGTGCCGCCGGCTGTGCGCTGATCGACACCCCGAGGTGCCCTGAGCGTCTCGACCGAGACGCCCGGCACGCGGCGCGCAGGGCACGAAGGCCGACGACGGCGTGCCCCCGTCGCCTTTCCCGCTCGATCCCCCGGCCCGCGTCCTTCGGCTCACTCAAATGCCTGTTGTGTGATCGCGCGCCGGTCCGTCAGCCGCCGACGGCCCGTCCCGCCCGACCCCACCGGTCGGATTGACGTGAGGAGCGGCGTCGAGTGCCTACCCCGCACCGCCCGGCGCCACCGTCGCACGACCGCAGATTTCACTCTTTCAAATCAAGATAATTCGCTATGTTGAAAATGCCGCCATATTTGAGTGAAGTGAGAAACGCGGCTGGCGTTTTCACACTTCCCCGCCTAGCATGCCCGCCATGCCATCCCCGATGATTCACCGCTACCGAACGGTCACCCCCGGCGTGGCGCGCGGCCGCCTGCCGCTGCTCCTCGCGACGCTCGCCCTGCTCCTGCTGACGGGCGTGTCGCCCGCGTTCGGCTGCTCGGCCGCCGAACGCCACCACTGCTATTCGCTCACCTACTACGACATGAACCAGCCAAAAGGCGAAGAGGTATACGGAGCGTATGCCAACATCGAGACCTTCTACGGCAACGTGCCCCGCTGGGCGGACGGGGACCGGATCAACAACGAGCTGTGGGTGTCCTTCGAAGGCGGCAACAAATGGGTGGAGGGCGGAGCGACCATTGGCAACTACCTGAACGCGACCACGCCCGATTACTTCGTGGCCAGCGAATACGGATGCAACACCTGCTACTGGGAATTCGACTATCCCGGCGCGAGTCCCGGCTACAACAGCTGGTACGGGCTGTACATCGACGAGCCGAACGGCGCGAACGGCGAATGGTGCGCGCAGTGGGCGTGGGACTCTAAACCCGACTTCTGCTTCAGCGGGCTGTGGACCGCCTCCGACGAACTTGAAACGGGGATGGAGTTCGCAACGAAGCAGCGCGGTGGCGCGGACAACAACGGCCGCAGCGTCGGCTGGGAGCAGTGGACGAACTGGACGTGGCACGAACTGTGGGCGGGTGCCTACAGCCACGCCGAACCCTACGTCGAAGAACCTCTGTGCATCAACGTGCCGGCTCCGGGCTTCAACCTGGGCTCGGTGGCGTTCGCTGCACCGGGGTGCTAGGAGCGAGGAGACGACATGAGAGTACTTTCGGTTCACACCCGCAGGCGCCTGCTGGCCGGCTGTGTGGCGATGGTGGCGCTCGGGGCGCTCGGCGGGGCCGGCGCGGTGCTCGGCTCGACACCGGGCACGCAGAGCCCCTCGCCGGACCAGGCACCCGCGCTCCCGGCCGCCGAAGCGCAGGCGGCCGCACCGCTCAGCGGCTATGAGCAGAGCAGCGGCCCGTTGCTCGGCGACGAACGGATCGCGCAGGTTGCAAGGGTCCAGGCCGCCGGCGCCGGCCAGCAGGACGCGAGCATGAGCGCCGTCGACACGACCCTCAAGCGCGTGGTGGAAGCCCGCGAAGGAAACCGCATCCTGGCATCCTCGCCGGCGATGGCGGCGCTCGAGCAGAGCCAGGTCGTGGTTGTGGTCATGCACGGGAAGTTCAAGCTGCGCGACGCGTCGGTGCCCAGGGGGCACGCCGCCCCGAGGGGCGACGTGCTGACGCTCGCCATCGACGCCCGCACCGGCTGGGTCGACCTGCGCGAACTGTCCGATGCGCCGTCGCCGGGGATCGCCGCGCTGGGGAGCGCCCGGGCGCTCCCGTAGGAGGATCGGCGTGCTTCCCGCGGCCAGGCGCTGCGCCCCCCTCGCGTCCGCCGCGATGCTGCTCTCGGCGGGCATCCTCGCCGCCGCCGCGCTCGCCACGGCACACGGCTCCCGCGCGAGGATCTCGGGCGTGGTTGCGGTCGCGCGACCGGAAACGCGGGCCTCGCGGGAACGGCTCAGGGCACGCCACGAACACCCGGCCCCGCTCAGGGCGCACGCGGCGCTCAGCGTGACCGACGAGCCGACCGGCGCGCTCGTGCGGCGAGAGACGGTCATCACGAACACCACGTTCGTGCTCGTGCTCCCCCCGGGCCTCTACCGCGTCGCGGCGCGTATCGGCCCGCCGCTCGTGAACCCCTCCTCGCGCAACTGCGGGGTGCCGCGCGTCGTGAGGGCGCGGGCGGGCCGGCGCGTGTCCCTCAGGCTCTCCTGCAGCGTCGGCTGAGCCGGCCCGCGTGACCGTTGAGCGCGCTCACCTCCGCTACTGGGAGGGGCTGGATGCCGCCTCCGCGAGCTCGCCGGCCTCGATCCCGATGACCCGCAGCCGCCGCTGCAGCGCGTTGAACGCGAAGGCGTCGGTTTCCTCCACGGTGAAGTCGAGCACGTCATCGCGCTCGGGATCGGCGCGGCGCGGCACCAGCACAGCGGAGGCCAGCGGGATCAGATCGGCCAGGCACTCTGTCATGCGCCGCTTGAGCGCCGGGTCGGCCGCCTTCTCGCGCAGGAACCAGGTGCCATAGGCCACGTGGCGGTGCTCGTCGCGCGAGATCAGCCTGAAGCCCTCCACCCAGCCGGGCAGGATCCCCTGGCGCTCCATGTAGTCGGTCAGGAACCACTGCCCGGTGAGCGCCAGCGTGCCCTCGATGATCATGTGGTAGAGGACCACGAAATCAACCTTGGCCTCGATGTCGGCGGGATTATCCACCAGCCGTGCACCCGACTCCACGAGCAGGCCGTCGAACATGCGGATGAACGCCCGGTTGAGCTGCGTGCGCGCCTGCGCGAGACGGTCCTCGAAGCTGCCGTCGATGCCCAGGACCTGCTCGTAGAAACGATTGAAGTGCTGCGTGTGGCGGGCCTCGTCGACCTGCTGGGTGGCCAGGAAGGCGGCCTCGCTCTGGCTCTCGTAGGCCATTACGAGGCCCGAGAACTGAGTCGTGACCCGCTCCTCGCCGATGAAGAAGGAGGACAGGTTCCACGACAGGCGCTCGCGCACCGGCGCGGGCATCGCCGCCCAGTCCTCGCGGTCGCGCGCCAGGTCGATCGTGTGCGACTGCCAGTTCTGGCGCTCCCACAGCTCGTAGAGCTCCTGCGGGCTCAGCAGCATCAGCGGCGCGTGGCCGGGCTCCTCGCTGTGGGCGCCCACATCACCCGGGCTGGTCAGATCAAGAAGCGAGGGCATGTGTGGCGGGGCCTCCCGTGGACGTGGAGCGGGCTCGCGGCGAGCACGGCGACCATATCGCTTGACCGTGATGCCAGGCGCTCGGCTGGCGCCGCGCGGCTCAAGCGGATCGCTGCGCAAGCCGATGCCAAACCATGCGGCGAGTCGTACGCGAGAACGCCCTGTGCGCGCTCCTGGCAGCCGCCGGCTGCGCCGCGATGGCATGGCTGGGGCTCTACGGCTACGCCTGGACGGACTACGACACCGAGGCGCGGCCCGCCTTCGAGGCACTCGGCGCGGGCCATGTGCTCGGCTTCCTGCGGGCATTGCCCGCCTACGGCGGCTCGTTGATCGAGCGGGCCCCGTTCGCGCTGGTGCCCCAGCTGTGGGGCGGCGGGCAGCTGGCGGTCTACCGCATGGTCGCGCTGCCGTGCCTGCTGGCATCGGCGCTGCTCGGCATGTGGCTGCTCGCGCGCATGCGCCGGCAGGGCAGCACGACGCTCGCGCGCGCGGTCGTGCTCGGGCTGTGCGTCGCCAACCCAGTGACGCTGCTCGCGCTCGAACTGGGCCACCCCGAGGAGCTGCTCGGCGCCGTGCTGTGCGTCGCGGCGCTGCTGCTCGCGGCCTCCCCGCCGCCCACGCGGCGGCGCGCGATCGGGGCGGGCGTCGTGCTGGGCCTCGCGGTCGCCAACAAGGAGTGGGCGCTGCTGGCGCTCGGCCCCGTGCTGCTCGTGCTGCCCGCCCGCCAGCGGCTCGCCTGCCTGCTGGGCGCGGGCGCGGGCGCTCTGGTGGTGCTCGCGCCCGCGATCATCTTCTCGGCGCAGTGGTTCGGCGCGGGCACCACCGCGATCGCCAGCTCGGTGAGCCCGATCTTCCAGCCGTGGCAGGTGTTCTGGTTCTTCGGCCACCACGGTGCGCTCGTGCACGGGACCTTCGGCAACGTGAAGCCGGGCTACCGCACGGCGCCTGCCTGGACGGGCCTGATCAGCCACCCGCTGATCATCCTGGCGGGCCTTGCGATTGGACTCGCCCTGTGGGCCCGCCGGCGCCGGCTCGACGAGCGCCAGGCGCTGCTCGCGCTCGCGCTTCTGCTGCTGCTGCGCTGTGTGCTTGACACCTGGGACGCGGCCTACTACCCGCTGCCGTTCATCTTCGCGCTGATGGCCTGGGAGCTCGACGCCTACAACGGGCGCCCGCCCGTGCTCGCGCTGTGCGCCACGGTGCTCGTATGGGTGAGCTTCCAGTGGCTGCCCGAACACGCCTCCGCCGATGTGCAGGCCGCGTTCTTCCTGGCCTGGACGCTGCCGCTGGCCGGCTGGCTCGGCGCCCAACTCTATGCGGGCACCGCGCGCTCGGCGGCGAGCACGGCACAGGCGCCGGCGGGCGCCGCCGGGCGCGCTCAGGGAATGACCGTGAGCGCCTTGGGCAAGCCGGTCAGAACATCCTGAGAGCCCTCACCGACGACCACCAGGTCCTCGATCCGCACACCGAGCTCGCCCGGCAGGTAGACGCCCGGCTCGACCGTCACGACCTGCCCGGCCAGCAGCGGGTCCTCGCCGGCGGTGCGCGACAAGCGCGGCGCCTCGTGGATCTCCATGCCGACGCCGTGGCCGAGGCCGTGGCCGAAGTGCTCGCCCTCGCCCGCCTGCTCGATCACGGCGCGCGCCAGCGCATCGACCTCGCGCCCGCTGCGCCCCGCGCACACAGCGGCCAGGCCGCGTTCCTGGGCGTGGAGCACGAGCTCATACACCGCGCGCGAGCGCTCGGAGATGCCCTCGCCGGTGGCGTAGGTGCGGGTGCAGTCCGAGCAGTAGCCATCCAGCAGCGCGCCCCAGTCGATCGTGACGAGCACGTCGGGCGGGATCGCCTCAGGGCCGGGCTGGGCGTGCGGCAGGGCGCCCCGCGCGCCCGCGGCAACGATCGAGGGGAAGCTCGGCGCCTCGGCGCCCATGCGGCGCATGCGCAGCTCGAGCTCGATCGCCACGTCGCGCTCGCTGCGCCCGACGAGGCCATCCTCCAGCAGCCCCCGCAGCGCCTCGTCGGCGAGCTGGGTGGCCGCCCGGATGCGCTCGATCTCGCCCGCATCCTTGACCGCGCGCATGCGCTCCACGGCACCGGAGCACGCCACGAGCGTCCACCCCTCCCCCAGCGCCTCGCCGAGGCTGCGGTGCGCCTTGACGCTCAGCTGGGCCTCCTCGAAGCCCAGGCGCCCGCCGCCGGCGGGCAGCAGCGCAGCGGCCGCCTCGAGCAGCTCTCCGCCGACGATCTCGCGCCCGAACTGCGGCGCGACCTCCTGCGCTGACTGGATCGCATAGCGCGAGTCGGTCAGGAAGCAGTGCCCGCCGCTGGCTCCAGCGAGCACCAGCGCCAGGCCATGACTGCCGCTGAAGCCCGTCAGGTAGCGCACGTCGAACAGCGAGGTCACGATCAGCGCGTCCACGCCGAGCCCCTCGAGCTCTCCCGCAAGCCGCTCGGTGCGCTCGCCGGCCGCCTGCCCGGCGCTGGGCGTGGCGCTCACCGCGAGCGCCCCTCGAGCTCCTCGGCCAGCAGCGCGAGAGCCTCGCTGTAGCCGTCGGGGCCGCGCCCGGAGACGGTCGCGAAGCACAGATCGCCGATCACCGAGACGCGCCGCCACGGCTCGCGGTGCTGGACGTCGGAGAGATGGATCTCCAGTGCGGGCAGGGCCGCGATCTCGAGCGCGTCGCGGATCGCCCACGCGTAGTGCGTCCACGAGCCCGGGTTCAGCAGCACGGCGTCGGCCTCGCCGCGCAGCCCGTGCAGGTGCTCGATGAAGTCGCCTTCGTGGTTGGTGTGAAAGAAGCGCGTGCGCAATCCGAGCGCGGCGGCCTCCCGCTCGATGCGCTGCTCGAGCTGGGCGAGCGTGAGCGTGCCGTAGAGCAGCGGGTCGCGGCGCCCGAGCTGATCGAGGTTGACCCCGTGCATGACCTCGACGAGCGCGCCCTCGCCGCTCATCGCAGGAGCTCCTCGACGGCCTCGCGCAGCTGCTCATCGGTGACCTCGCAGCCGACGCGCACATCGCCCGGCGCGTGCACGAGCACGAACGGAACGCGCTCGCCGATCCGCTTCTTGTCGCGCTGCAGCGCCTCCAGGACCGCCTCTGCGGTGCTCCCCTCGAGCCTCACCGGCAGCCCGCGGGCGATCAGCAGCTCGCGCACCGCGGCGCGCAGCTCGCCGCGCTCGGAGAGGCGCAGGGCGCCCAGCAGCCCCAGCCCCACGGCCTCGCCGTGGCGGTAGCGCGCATAGCCGGTGGCGGTCTCGATGGCATGCCCGATGGTGTGCCCCAGGTTGAGCACCTGGCGCCGGCCGCCGTCGCGCTCGTCCGCGGCCACGACCGCGAGCTTCGTGGCAGCGCAGGCGATGATCGTGCGCTCGTCCACCTCGCCCCCCTCGGCGACGCTCTGCCACAGGCTCCCGCCCGCGATCAGCGCGGTCTTGAGCACCTCGACCCAGCCCGCGGCGAGCTCCGCGGCGGGCAGCGTGTCGAGCAGCGCGGTATCGACGATCACGCCGGCCGGCTGGTGGTAGGCGCCGACGTAGTTCTTCGCGGCGGGCAGGTCCACGCCGGTCTTGCCGCCGTAGGCGGAGTCGACCTGCGCCACGAGCGTGCTCGGCAACTGCACCACGGGCACGCCGCGCTGGTAGGTGGCCGCGCAGAAGCCCGCCAGGTCCCCCACCACGCCGCCGCCCAGCGCCACCACGTGGTCGGCACGCGTCATGCCCTGCGCGACCAGCTGCTGCCACACGCGCTCGGCGCTGGCGAGCGTCTTGTGGCTCTCGCCGGCGGGGATCGTGACGCTGCCCGCCAGCTCGCCGAGCCGCTCGCCGTAGCGCGCCCACACGTTCTCGTCGCTCACGCAGAAGGCCCGCGAGGAGCTCCGCGGCAGCGGCCACAGCGCGTCGAGCGCCTCGCCGCCGAGCAGGCCGCGCGCGATGAACACGGGGTACTCGCCCGAATCCGAGCGCGCCCACAGCAGCGTGGCGTCGGCGAGCTCCCGATATAGCCCCTGGCGCTCGGCGTGCAGCGCGGTGAACGCCTCCCGATCGCGCGCGAGCGGGCGCTCGGAGGCGTCCGGGCCTGCTTGCACGCGCTCCCAGGCGTGCGCGGGGTCGACGTCCAGCAGCACCGTGGCGTGGCCCGCGAGCGCCTCGCGCACGCGCTGTGAGAGAACACTGCCGCCGCCCAGCGCGATCACCTGCCCGCCGTCGGCCTCGCCCAGGAGCGCGCACACGAGCTCCTCCTCCTTGGCGCGGAACGCGGGCTCGCCGCCCAGCGCGAACTCTTCTCTGATGGAGTGCCCGAGGCGCGCCTCCAGCAGCGCGTCGCTGTCGAGTGCCTCGCGGCCCAGGGTCGCGGCCAGCTCGGCGGCGACGGTGGACTTGCCGGCGCCCATGAAGCCGATCAGGACGAGCGCCACCCGATCCGCTCCTCGTAGGCGCGGAGGGCCTGCCGGACGTCGTCGATGTGGTCACCGCCGAACTTGCGCCGGTAGGCGTCGGCGAGCACCAGCGCCACCATCGCCTCCCCCACCACGCCTGCGGCTGGCACGGTGCAGGAGTCGGTACGCTCGCGCAGCGCCTGCGCGGGCTCGTGCGTCTCCGTGTCCACCGAGCGCAGCGGCTTGGTGAGAGTGGGCAGCGGCTTCATGGCGCCGCGCACGATCAGCGGCGAGCCGGTGCTCATGCCGCCCTCGAGCCCGCCCGCGCGGTTGGTCTCGCGGAAGTAGCCGCGCTCGGGCGAGTAGAAGATCTCATCGTGCGCCTGGGATCCGGGCAGCCCAGCGATCGTGAAGGCGTCGCCGATGGCCGCGCCCTTGAGCGCCTGGATCGAGCAGATCGCCATCGCCAGGCGCCCGTCGAGGCGCTCCTCCCAGGAGATGTGCGAGCCGAGCCCCGGCACGAGGCCGAAGGCCTGCACCTCGAAGACGCCGCCGAGCGACTCGTTGGCCTTGCGCTGCGTGTCGATCTCGCGCACCATCGCCCGGCTCGCATCGCCGTCCAGGCAGCGCACCTGCGAGCTGTCCACCTCGGCGAAGTCATCGGCGCTCAGCGGCGCGTCGCGCTGCGGCGCGCTCACGGACCCGATCTGGATGACGTGCGAGAGCACGCTCACGCCGAGCTCCCGCAGGAAGGCCTTGCAGAGCGCGCCGCCGGCCACGCGGGCGGCGGTCTCGCGGGCGGAGGCCCGCTCGAGGATGTTGCGCACGTCGCTCTGCTTGTACTTCTGGGTGCCGATCAGGTCGGCGTGGCCGGGGCGCGGGAGGTGGACCTCGGCGGCAGCCTCCTCGACCGGCCACGGGCTCATGCGCTGCTCCCAGTTGGCGTAGTCGCGGTTGGCGACCTGCAGGGCGATGGGGCCGCCGAGCGTGAGCCCGTGGCGCACGCCGCCGGTGACCTCCGCCCTGTCGCGCTCGATCTTCATGCGCCCGCCGCGGCCGTGGCCGAGCTGGCGGCGGCCCATGTCGCGATTGAGATCCTCGGGCGTGAGCTGCAGGCCGGCCGGCAGCCCCTCCACGATGCATGTGAGACCGGGGCCGTGCGACTCGCCGGCGGTTATGAGACGGAGCGCCACGGCCCCTAGCTTATTTGCTGGGGACTCAGCCCCTGCGGCGGCGCGCGATGCTCGCCGCGTGGGCGCTCGCGCTGGAGGCGCTGTGCTTGGTGTAGGCGAGCACGCCGGCGAGCGCGGAGTAGTGCAGGCCGGGGACGGTCACGAGGCCGGCACGGCTCAGCAGTTCGCGTCCCGCGCTGGACTGGCCGCGCTCGACGCCGGCGGCGGACGCGGCGGAGGCCTTGCCCGCCTCGATGCTCACGACCTGCAGTTCGTAGGTGACCACCGCGCCGCTGCTCGTCAGGGTTTCCAGCTGCTCGGCCTGTTTGGGCTTCAGCTCGATCGCCTGGCATTGCGTGCTGCTCGGCAGGCACGTTGCGTTGCCGTGCAGGATCGCTTCTCCCATCAGCGTGAAGATCGCGCTGGCGCCGCCCTGCGTGACGCCTCTGTAGACCACCAGGGCCTGTTTGGCGGAGGGCAGCGGGGCGTCCAGGCTGAGGTTCTCATAGGGCGTCAGCGAGGTGGTGGCGGGTGGCGTCTGCACGACTCCCAGCAGCACCGCGACGTTGTATGCGGGGGCCGGTTTCGCGGGCGGCGGCGAGCTCTTCGTCGGGGTGCTCGGCGTGCTCGATCCGCTGCCCGTGCTCGAGGACGAGGACGAGGAGGAAGAGCTCGAGGAGGAGCCCGCGCTGCCGGAGGCCGTGCTGCTCGCGGGTGAGGCGGCGCTCGCGGCTTTCGCGCTGCTGCTCGTCCCCGGGATCGGAGCGAACGGGTTGTGAGCGACCCCGTGGCGCTGCACGGTCGGACCGTTGGTCGTCTCGGAGGTGGCGGGGCTGTTCGGCGACGCGGTGGCGCTGATCGTGAGGCTGTGGGCGCTGGCCACGGGCGGCGGGACGGACGCCGTGGGCGTGCTCGTGGAGTTGTTGCCGAGGACGAGGTAGGCGACCGCGCCCAGCAGGGCCACGCCGGCGAGCGCGACCAGCGGCACCATGCGCCGGTCGAGCAGGTCTGACTTGATGGAGTTCAGAAAGCCGGTCATGGCGTCACCCGGGCAACCGCCGCAGGCGTCGGCGAGCTGGAGGTCGAGGTGGTCGAGGATGCGGGCGTCGCCGTGCCCGTCGGGGAGCTGGGGGTGGCGGGGCCGGTGACGCCCTGCCCGGCGGGCAGTACGTAGGCGGTCGCGGTGATCGTGCCCGCGAGACGTTCGGTGGGGCCTTTCGCTTCGGCGTCGGCGTAGGGCGCGAGCTTGACGCTCTGGATCGTCAGCAGGCGCCCGCTGACCGCGATGCCGTGACTCTTCTGGACGGTGAAGCCGTCGATCTGCCTGAAGAGGTGTTCGAGGTCGAAGTAGCTGCCGTTGAAGACGAAGGTGAAGGGCATCTGCGTGAAGCCGGCGCTCGCCGCGGCGCTGGTGGCGCTCGGCGCGGTGACGCTCGAGCCCGAGCCGGTCGATCCGGTCGTGGTGATGGAGGCGAATTCGACGTTCTTCTCACCCGATGCCTGCGCCAGCTGGTAGATCAACGAGGGCACTTCCTGGGACGGCGGCACGGCTTTGCCGAGGCTCACCAGCGAGGCGTAGGCGGTGGAGTACTGGGCCTGTGCGGCACGCGCGGTCGACACCGCGCTTTCGGCGGTGGCGAGCTGGGCCTGCGCGGCGGTCACCGCCGTGGCCGCCTGGCTGGCCTTTTCGCGCTCGGGCGCCACCAGCAGCAGCCACACGGCGACGAGCACGACGAGTGTTGCGGCGACGGTGGCGATGATGCGGTCGCGACCCCTCATGGCGTGGCTCCGCTTGTGGCCGCGGCGGTCGCGGTCGAGGGTGCGCTCGCCGGCGAGCCGGCCGTGCTGGCCGGCGTGGGCAGCGGCTGGAAGTTGACGGTCACGCTGAACTGGGCCGCCTTGGCTGGGCAGCCTCCGGACGCCGCCGAGGCGGCCGCGCCGGTCGCTGTGCCGACCGTGGAGCTCGCCAGCGTGACTTCGCTGACGCCGTCGATCAGGCGCAGGCGCTCGAGCGCGAGTGCGACCTCGCGCTGGCTGGTAGCGCAGCCCGACAGCGTGAAGCTGGGCACGCTGCCCGCCGGTGTTGATGAGGCGACCGCGCCCGCGCTTGCTTTGCTGGAGCTCGAGGATGACGTGGCGCTCGACGCCGAGCCGACGGTGCCGCTGAGCGCGGAGATCGAGGTACCGCGCGGGAGCACGCGGCCGAATTCGTGTAGCACATGCGCCCAGTTGAAGCGCGTGCCGGCGAGCTCGGCGACGGCCTGCTCGCGCTGTTCGCGCAGCGCGATGAAGCTGGCGTAGGGCGCCAGCTGTCCGGCCTTGGCCTGTGCGGCGGCGGCCTGGGCGGTGAGCTGCGCGGCGCGCGCGTTGTCGCTTGAGATCTGGTGGTCGGCGCGCCCGTAGAGGAACAGGAACAGCGCCAGGCCCGCGAGCACGGCGACGACGGCGTATGCGGCGCCCTGGGAGCGCCCGCCGCCGGATGCCGAGCCGCCGCGCTGCTCGGCGGGGATCAGGTTGACTGCTCTCATTGCGGCGCCTCGAGTGCGGCCAGGCCGGTGGCGATGGCGAGACGGTGTGTGGAGACGGTGCCCTCGAGGCGCTCGTCGGCGAGGCCCACGGCCTGGGAGATGACCTCGACGCCGAGCGAGGCCTGCAGCGCCTCGGCGAAGCCCGGGATGTCCTGTGCGGCGCCGCTCAGCACGACGCGCGAGACATCGCCGCCGCCGTCCTGGGAGCGGTGGAAGTCGAGCGAGTTGCGGACCTCGCCGGAGAGCTCGCGGATGCCGTTGTCGAGCACCTCCAGCACATCCGCGCCCGGCTGTGCGCCCGCGGGCTGCGCCTCCTCGGGCTCGGGGACGGGCCCCACCTGCCCGGCGGCGGTCATTTCCTCATAGCTCATGGCCGCTTCGCGCGCCTCCTGCTCCTCAGCGTCAAGCGGCTCGCCGGCGAAGACGGGCTCCTCGGCGTGGGGCCCCTCGTCCTGCAGATCGATGAGCGGCGCCGTCTCCGGCTGTGCCTCCTCCTCACGGGGCTCTTCGGGCGCCAGTTCGACGACCGGCGCCTCTGCGTCTAGCCCGGCGCTCCGCATCGAGGCCCTGAGGTCAACGGCTGCGAGGAGCGCGCGCGCCTCGGTGAGGGCGATGCCGCGGCGCACGGCGAGTTCGGCGGCGATCCCCTCGAGGCCGCTGCCGACGACGCGCGTGAAGCGGCAGATGCGCCCCTCGGCGATGGCCAGGTTGGTGAGCCCGTCGACGTTGAGGTAGAGGACGCGCTCGTCCTCGGCGGAGCCGGAGTGATAGAGCGAGCGGATCAGCGCGAAGGCCGACAGGTCGACGCCCTCGGGGCTCAGGCCGGCGTTGCGCACCGCATTGAGCAGGCGCTCGACCATGTCGCGCTGCGCGGCCACCAGGACCACGCGCTGACGCGGGCCCTCGGGCGTTTCGACGATGCCGAGCGGGTGGAAGTCGAGCACTGCGTTGTTGAGCGGCATCGGCACCTGGTCCTGGGCCTGGAAGCGGACCGCGGCGGCGAGCTCCTTCTCGTCGGTCAGGGCGGGCAGTTCGAGCGTGCGCAGCACGGTGCGCTGGTTGGCCACGCCGATCCGCACGCGCTTGCTCAAGCCGCTGTCCTTGAAGAGCTCGCGCAGGACCTCGCTGAGGGCGCCCTCGTCGACGACCTCGCCGTCACGCACGGTGTCCGCCGCGAGCGGCAGCGCGGCCGCGCGCTCGGCCAGGATGGAACCGTTGACACGGGCCTGGACGGCGGCCACGAAGCCGGGCTGGATGTCCAGGCCGACGAGCGCAGGATCGGACCGGCGGCCGAGCCGCAGGTCCATGTTGAGGTTCAGTGAGGGGATTCTTGAAGGGAGTCGCATCTCTGGTGGCGGCGCTGGCTAGCGCTGGTCGACCGCACGGGGGGTATCGGCGGGGTTCCGGGAACGCTTTAGCGGATCAGGTGATTGACGTAGACATCGACGAGCGGCTGCCCCACGAAGACCGCCACGACCGCGCCGAGCGCGAGGAACGGCCCGAAGGGAACGGCCGTCTTGCGCCCCTCCTGGGCACCCTTGCGGGCGATGATCACGACGCCCAGCAGCACGCCGCTGAGCAGGGCGATGAGCAGCGCGGGCGCGACCGCTGCGCCGAGGAACAGCCCCATCACGCCGGCGAGCTTGACGTCGCCCATGCCCATCCCGCCGGGGTAGGCGAGCGCAGCCAGCAACAGGAAGCCACCGGCGGCCACGCCCGCGATCAGGCGTTCGGGCTCACCGGCGGGGTCGAGTGCGAGCCCGATGGCGAGCGCGAGCACCGCACCGAGCGCGGTGAGGCGGTTGGGGATGATGCGGTACTCGAGATCGATGATCGCGGCGGGCACCACGATCAGGATCAGCGCGATGCTGAGCGCGATCTGCGCAGCGGAGTGGTGCACGAGCACGGCCCCGACGCACAGCACCGCGGTGAGTGCCTCGACGAGCGGGTAGCGCGGCGAGATCGGCTCGGAGCAGCTGCGGCAGTGCCCACGCAGCAGCAGCCAGGAGAGGATCGGGATGTTGTCATAGGGTCTGACCGGCGCGCCGCAGCTGGGGCAGTGCGAGGCGGGCGTGATCAGTGACTCGTGGCGTGGCAGGCGATAGGCGACGACGTTCAGGAACGAACCGAAGATCGCTCCGAACAGGCCTGCAAAGGTCGCCTCTGCCATGTGTCTCTGATCGACAGCGAGCGCGCTGCGCTTGAGCGGGGCCGGCTACCAGGTGCCGGTTTCTTTGCCCGCGCAGCCCGTTTTGGCTGTCGGGCTGTTGCACGTGCGCACGATTTCGCCGCTGGCTTCCTTGTGGATCGTGAATTCATCCCCGGTGTTGGCCGCCACGGCCACCAGCGTGTATTCGGTCTTGGTCGGCGAGGCGGATTCCTTGAAGCACGCGCCGCTGCTGCTGGGACAGCTCACGAGGCCCGTTTCGTAGCCTTTGAGCGCTTCGGTGCTCATGCCTTCGTAGCTGCCGTGATCGACGTCGTAGGTCTCGGCGGTGGTCTCGGCGGTCCGCACCAGTTCCTTGGCGGCGGCGTCGTAGGCCTTGCCCTTCTGGTTGAGCAGCGAGGGAATGGCGATCGCGGCGAGGATGCCGATGATCAGGATCACCACGAGGAGCTCGATAAGGGTGAAGCCGCTGTCATCTTGAATTCGACGGTGAAGCATTTTGAGCCTCCTCGGGGCGATGGGTGGTGGAGCATCGGCCCAGCAGCGCCTTGGGGCGAGGCGTGCAGCGCGCCTTGCCGCCGGAAGGACGAGGGGGCGGCCAGGCCGCCCCCCTCTTGGCAACGCGAGTCGATCGGAGACCTCTCTCGCGTTACACGTATACGCCGCTGTCCTTACCAGGTACCGTTGGGGCAACCTTTGGAGTTCGCCGACTCGGTGCAGGTGCGGCTGATGACACCGCTCGAGTTGCGGGAGATCGTGAACGTGTCGCCCGTGTTGTACGCCGTCGCGGTGACGGTGTATTCGTTCGACGTGCTCGTCGCACCGCTGAGGTAGGCGTTCGCGCCCGCTTCAGCTGCGGTGATCGGCAGCGCTTTTTCGTATGAGTGGAGTTCCGTCGTGCTGACTTTGGAGTATTCGCCGTTGTTGTCGGTGGCGATGGTCTCCGCGGTCGTCTCAGCGGTGCGGGCAAGCTCCTTCGCCGAGGCGTCGTATGCCTTGCCCTTCTGGCTGAGGAACGACGGAATTGCGATAGCGGCAAGAATGCCGATGATCAGGATGACAACCAGAAGCTCGATAAGGGTAAAACCACCCTCATCACTTGAGCGCTGGCGCAGTCGATACAACATGTGATCCTCCTAGGATCCGGTTTACAGGGCGCCAGCCCTCGGTTTCGCCTCATGCGGCGATGCGTCCCCCTTGCGAGAGCCGCCGGCTTTGCTACGCATCATTTAGATGCTCTGCCCTGGCACCTCGGCACTGGCTTTGTCAGCCGGTGCATCGACTCCGCCGCGGAGCGCCTTTACAGCTGCACAGAAGCTTGGACACATGGTCAACACGTCCACACGTGCACCCGCGTTGAGGCTGGCCGGAGGTCTACTGACGGACGTACCTGGGAACTGCCACTAGGGCTCGACGGGCGGTGCTGCGGATTCCCCTGCGCCGCCTTTCTCGCCGCGGGCCTCCAGCCAGCTGGCCTGAGCGTCGATGCCGGCCTTGCGCAGCCCGTCGCCCCCGCACCACGGGCAGCTCACCTGCACGGGAGTGCCGCCGAGGCTCGAGATGACCTGCCCGCTACCGCGGCAGGGCATACACTCCCGCGGCCCATGGGAAGCCCCGGCCAGATCCTCGTTCTGCTGATCGTCGCCTGCCACCGGCTGTTGAGACTAGCGTTCCCTGCGTGAGGACAGCGCGAAGACACTACGACTGGGCGGCGGTCGCCCTGATCACGCTGGGCGCGGCGGCGCTGCGACTGGTGTACCTGAACCGCGTCTCCCCCGACCCCTTCTACGACGCGGCCGTGCGCAGCATGTCGCTGTCGGCGCACAACTTCTTCTTCGGCGCCTTCGAGCCCGGCGGCAGCGTGTCGATTGACAAGCCGCCGGTCGATCTGTGGCTGCAGGTCGCCAGCGTGAAGCTGCTGGGCTTCAGCTCGACCACGCTGAAGCTGCCCGAGGTGCTCGGCGGCGTGATCGCGGTGCCGCTGCTGTACGCGGCGGTCAAGCGCGTGTGGGGCGTGCCCGCGGGCCTCGCGGCGGCGGTGGGGATCGCGGTGCTGCCGGTCGAGGTGATCACGGCGCGCAGCGACACGATGGACGCGGTGATGATGGCGACGATCGTGCTGGCGCTGCTGCTGCTGGTGCGCGCGGGCGAGACGGGGCGCAGCGCGTGGCTGCTGGGCGCGGCGGCGGCTCTCGGGATAGCGTTCAACGTGAAGCTGCTGGAGTCGCTGGTGGCGGTGCCGGGACTGGTGGTGTTCGCGTGGATTGCGCTGCCGGGTCCGCGTCGGCGGCGCCTGCTGCAGATGCTGGCGGCGGGTCTGGTCTACGTGGTGGTGGCGCTGTCGTGGCTGACGGCCACGCTGCTGGTGCCCGCGCACGATCGCCCCTGGGCGATCGGCTCGACGAACGGCAGCGCATGGAACGCGGCGTTCGTGTTCAACGGCACCGACCGCCTGAACGGCAAGACGACCGAACCGCTCACGCTGTACCGCCCGGGCTACCACTACCCCGTGGCCACGCAGTCCGAGCGCGACCACATCCCGATCGTGCCGCCCTCGCCGTGGCGCCTGCTGGCGCGCGTGGGCCCGCTGTCGGGCCAGCGCCTCGGGCTGGAGATCCTGCTGGGCCTGCTGCTGGGGATCCCGGCGATGGTGTGGGAGCTGCGCCGCCAGCGCCGCCGTCGCGCGGTGCGCCGCGCGCAGGCGCCACCGGCCCCGCCCCCGCCGCAGCCGCAGCCGCAGCCGGAGCCCGTGCTGGCGGGACGCGGCGCGGTGGTCACCGCGCCGCGCGAGCCGGCGCTGGCGGCGGGCGCGCAGCCGTCCGTGGTGGGGCAGGCAGCGGACGGGCGCGCGCGGATGCGCCGGGCGAGCATCGCGGGGCTGGGTGTTTGGATGTTGACGGGGATCGCGCTGTTCAGCGACATGGCGCGCCTTCACCCCCGCTACGTGGAGGCGTTCACACCGGCGGTGGCGGCGCTGTTCGGGATCGGCGCGGCGTGGGCGGCCGTGCCGCGCGGGCGCACGCGCCTGGCCTTCTTGGCTGGCAGCATGGCGATCGTGGTGATCTACGCGGAGCTGCTCGAGTACGGCACCACGGGGGCCTGGTGGGTGGGGCTCTTGGGGGCGCTGGGGGCGATCGCGTGCGCGCTGCTGGCGCGCGTGCCCTCTGCACCGGCGCGCGTGCGCGCGCTGGCGGCGCCGTGGGGGGTGCTCGCGCTGATGATGGTGGCGGTGCTCGCGATCCCGATGAGCGCGGACATCAGCTCGATCGAAAACGGCGTCACGGACGCGGGCTACGTGGGCGCGCTGCCCACCGAAGAGCAGGACCTGCTGAGCTCATACGTGCGCGCGCACCAGGGCGGCGCGCGCTACGAGCTGGCGGCGGAGTCGGCGACCTCGATCGGCTCGCTCGTGGTCCAGGACGCCCGCCCGATCGTGGTGCTGACCACGTATGAAGGCCGCGTGTTCACCTCGGTGGCCAAGCTTCAGCACCTGATCGCGAGCGGGCTGGTGCGCTACGCGTTCCTGAACAGCTACTGCGATGAGAGCAAACCGAGCGCGACCTCCACCAACGCGGCGTGCTCGGCGCCCGCGCTGTGGATCCGCGCGCACGGCACGGACGTCTCGCGGCAGGCGGGCCTCCAGGACAAGACGCTGTACCTGCTGCCGGGCGCGCGCGCGTGAGCCAGGCTGGCGAGCAGCCGACGCTGGCGGAACTCGCGGCGAGCGCGCGCGCGGCGGGGCGCCTGGCGCTCGACACCGAGTTCATGGGCGAGGGCCGCTACCGCACGCTGCTGTGCTTGATCCAGCTGGCGATCCCCGAGGGCGCGGGCGCGGGCGAGCGGATCGTGCTGATCGACCCGCTCGATGAGCAGCTCGACGGCGCGCCGCTGGCCGCGGTGCTCGCCGACCCGGCGGTGGAGGTGGTGGTGCACGCTGGCCGCCAGGACATCGCGCTGCTGCGCAGACGCCTGGACACGGAGGTCACGAACGTTTTCGACACGCAGGTCGCGGCCGGCTTCGCGGGCCTGGGAGCACAGAGCTCCTACGAGTCGCTGCTGGCGGAGATCCTCGATCTGCGCGTGGC
This sequence comes from uncultured Solirubrobacteraceae bacterium, assembly GCA_963771085.1. Classification (GTDB taxonomy): domain Bacteria; phylum Actinomycetota; class Thermoleophilia; order Solirubrobacterales; family Solirubrobacteraceae; genus Palsa-744. The sequence continues at coordinate 64,308 of CAVYSB010000001.1, forward strand.
CAAGACGGCCAGCTTCACGCGCTGGGACGCGCGCCCGCTGTCCACCGAGCAGCTGGCCTACGCGCGCGAGGACGTGGTGCACCTGCTCGAGCTGGCGGGCGAGCTGGAGCGCCGCCTGGAGGGCCTCGGGCGCCTGCAGTGGGCGCGCGAGGAGTGCGATCCGCTGGCGCGCTCGAGCGATGAGCGCGATCCGGAGGCGATCTTCGCGCGCCTGCCGCGCATCGGCGGGCTCGGCGCGTCGGCGCGCCCGGTGGCGCGCGAGTTGGTCGAGTGGCGCGAGCGCACCGCCGAGCGCCACGACAGGCCGGTGCAGAGCGTGCTGAGCGACGCGGCGCTGATGGAGATCGCCCGGCGCAAGCCCGCGTCGGCGAGCGATCTGGCGAGGATCCGCGGCATCGGCGCAAACGCCGGCGGGCGGCGTGCGGGTGAACTGCTGCAGGCGGTGCAGGACGCCCGCCGGCGGCCGCTGGATGCGCCGCCGCCGCGGGCGCAGACGCCCGCCCCCAAGCCCGACGACGCACCGCTGGTGGCGCTGGGCGAGGCGCTGCTGCGCGCGCGCGCCCGCGAGGCGGGCCTTGCGTATGAGCTGCTGGCCGCGCGCGCGGACCTGCAGGCGATCGTGGCGGCGGCCCGCGCGGGCGGCGCGGAGGCCGACGTGCGCACGCTGCGCGGCTGGCGGCGCGAGCTGGTCGGCGCGGAGCTGCTCGAGCTGCTGGAGGGCCGGGTGTGGCTGTCGGTGGTCGACAGCGGGCGCGGCCGGCGACTGCGGGTGCAGCGCCCGGGCGAGCCGGGCTGACGCGAATCCCCTGACCGGCACCGGGTCGGCTAGCGTAGGAGGCACAGGGGAGCTTCCAGCTCCTCGGGAAAGGGGGGCAAAATGCCCATTCTGCGGTTCGTCAGCCGCCCGGTCAGCCTCGAGACCTACCAGGCGGTGATCGAGCGCATCGACGTCGAGCACAGGCACCCGCTCGGTCTGATCATGCATGGCGCCGGTGAGGTCGGCGGGCATGTTCAGATCGCGCAGGTGTGGGACTCGCTCGAGTACGCGCAGCGCTTCGAGGAGGATGAACTCTACCCCGCGCTCGAGGCGCTCGGCATTGCCGCTGAGGGCGACGTGACGATCCTCGAGCTGCATCATCTCGTCACGCCCTGAGGACGGTTAGGCCTATTCGATGTGGTTATGGCAGGGCCGTGATTGGCGGTGCTCACCAGTGACCGGAGGTCCAGGAAAGCCCGCGAGCGACCGCAACCACCATCGGTCGCGAAGTTCATGCTGCGGCGGGGGGTCGGTAATAGCTCCCCAGGCTTTCCGGGTCGGCGCGGGTGTCACACGACCACCAAGCGAAGGCTCGATCGGTTTCGATCTCGCGTCGGAGCATGTCTGCCCGGTACTACGGATGGAACCCAAAGGGCAGCGGCATAGAGTCGCGTGTGTGGCCCACTGGGCGCCCCGATGGGGAAACGGGATGGAACGCCTACGCGGGCGTGGTCCCGGTGGGTCATCTGCTTGGCGCGCCACCTGAGAGACTGCTGACGCTGGCACGCGCCTGTGGGGGATACTGGACGAGTGACGCGGGAGGAGTCCACGACCCCCGAGCTGGTGGAGCTGACGCGACAGGCGTTCGAGGCGAACGATAGGCGCGATCTGGACGCGATGATGCGTCTCTATGCTCCCGACGCCGTGATGCGGGGTCTGGGAATCCTCGAAGGCCGCTCGGCGATCCGGGCGTTTGTAGAAGACTACGCCCGCAATTGGGAGGAGCTGGAGCACCGGCCTGAGGAGGTCGTCGACGAAGGTAATAGGATCGTGCTCGCCGTGATCGTGCAGACCGGCCGTCCCGTGGGCTCCGCCAGTCGCGCCCAGCAGAGGGAGGCATGGGTCTTCGAGTGGGAGGGCCGACTGATTGCGCGGCTGTCGTTTTTTGTCAACGTTGACAAGGGCCGCGCGGTCGCCGAACGCCTCGCGCAGGAACGGCGGTAGGCGATGTCGCAAGAGAACATAGAAATGGTGATGAGCGTGATGCCTGAGGCCGTGGACTACGTGCGCATGTTCGGAGACGACACGGCCTGGGCGGAATTGGCTGAAGCGACTGCGCGCTACTTCCACGAGGACGTCGAGTGCCGGATGGTTCGGTTCGACGGCGAGGCGACCTACAGGGGATTGGCAAGCTTGCGAGCTGCGTGGCTCGACTGGCTGACACCTTGGGCGAGCTATCGGATCGAGATCCACGATCTGGTCGATCTCGGGGATCGGGTGCTGGTGCCTGCATACAACTTCGGATGCCTCCACGGCAGCACTGAGGAGATACGGATGGACGGGGCCGCGCTCTTCACCCTCAGCGACGGAAGGATCACGGTTGCCGAGTTCTACTCCGACCGCGTCGAGGCGCTCAGAGACGCAGGGGTCGACGCGTAGGCGATGTCGCAGGAGAACGTCGATGTCGTGCGCTCGATCTATGCAGCGTGGGAACGCGGCGACTTCACCGTGGGCGAGCAGTTCCATCCCGAACTCGAGTTCGTGGCCGCCGACGGTGCCGAAACGGGCACCGCTGGGCTCAAGGAGACAGCCGAGGGAGTTCGCGACTTCCTGAGTCGCTGGGAGGACTTCCGGCTTCATGCAGACGAGTACCGCGAGGTTGACGACACGCGCGTGCTGGTGCTCGACCACCGCAGCGGGCGCGCAAAGGTGAGCGGGCTGGACCTCAGGCAGATGGGGACCGAGGGGGCGCGCTTGTTCGACATCCGACACGGCACGGTGACCAAGCTTGTCGTCTACCTCGACCGCCACAGCGCTCTCGCCGACCTCGGCCTGGAGGAGTAGGCCATGTCGCAGGAGAACGTGGCGACCGTGCACGCGATCGTCGAGCGCTGGAACGCGGGTGTGCGTGACGCAGATGCAATCGTCGCATACTTCGATCCCGCGATCGAGCTGGTGTCCCCATTTTCCTCCGTCGTCGGCGAGCCCTATCGAGGCCATGCAGGGATCGTGGAATGGACGCGCGACGTGGACGAGCAGTTCTCCGAGTGGCGACTCGGCCTCGACGACACGCGCGAGATCGGCAACGCCGTGCTCACGTGGGGCAGCGTTCACGCGCGTGGGCGTGCCAGCGGTGTGATCGTCGACTTCTCGGCCGCGACGATCGCTGACTTCGGAGCGGATGGCCGAATGACGAGGCTCAGAATCTACCTTGACCTGAGCGAGGCCCTCGCGGCCCTCGGCCTGGAGGAGTAGGCCATGTTGCCGGAGAATGTGGACCTTGTCCTCGGGTTGCAGCCTGGCCCGAGCGTGGATCTCGTACAGCTGTTCTCGGACGCCTGGATGGAAGCATGCTGGAGCTCAAGGAAGCGCCCGCCGCTGTCTGGACCGTCCGTGACGGCAAGATCGCTCGCGTCGATCTCTACCTCGACCGTGCCGAAGGCCTCAAAGCCGTGGGGTTGGAGGAGTAGGCGACTCACGGCTGTCAGCCCTTCAGCGGTTGTCGCCCAAATCGCCACTGGCGACGCACTCACGACACTCGTTTTCAGTGTCGTGCGTGTCCGCAGGCGCCGCGCGAATGGCGGTGGCCGAGCGCAGTCGCGACACTACACACGACACGCGATAACGGTGTCGCGAGTGTCGTCAGGGTCGCGAGTGATGGGCCAAAAAGCTCTGGGCGACGACCCGACGACGCTGCTCAGCACCTGGGCGCACCTGCTCCCCCGCTCCGACGCGTAGCCGCCGAAGCGGTCGCCGCGGTTCTCGCTGACAAGCCGTTGACAGAATCGGCCGTTTAGCGCTCTGTAGAGCGGCCGGGCCTATTCGATGTGGTTGTAGACTTCGAACAGCGGCAGGTACATCGAGATCACGATGAAGCCGACGATGCTGCCGATGACCACGATCATGATCGGCTCGAGGATCGAGGTGAGCGCCTTGACGGAGGCTTCGACCTGTTCCTCGTAGAACTCGGCGACGCGGTCGAGCATCGCGTCCAGCGCACCTGTTTCCTCACCGACACCGACCATGTGGGTGACCATGGCGGGGAAGATCGGGGCCTGGGCGAGCGGCGCGGCGATCGTGCCGCCGCGCTTGACCGAGGCGATGACGCCGTCCATGGCTTCCTCGACGGCGACGTTGCCACCGGTGCGCCCGGTGATCTCCAGCGCCTGCAGCAGCGGCACGCCGGCGGAGGTGAGCGAGGCGAGCGTGCGCGACCAGCGCGCGACGGCGACCTGCTGGACGATGGAGCCGATCTTCATCGGCACGTGCAGGCGGAAGTGATCCCACTGCTTGCGCCCCCAGGTCGTTTTCTTCCACTTGATGAACACAAGGATGATCGCGCCGGTGCCGCCGAAGATCAGCCACCAGTAGCCGGTGACGGCGTGTGAGAGGAACACGGAGACCTGCGTGATGGCGGGCAGTTCGCCGCCGAATTCCTTGAAGACGTTGGCGAAGACCGGCACGAGGAAGGCGACGAGGGCCATCATCACGCCGACCGCGAAGACGATCACGAGAACCGGGTAGACCATCGCGGATTTGATCTGGCGGCGCAGTCCGGCGTCCTTCTGCAGCTGATCGGCGACGCGCATCAGGGCGTCCTCGAGCACACCGCCCATCTCCCCCGCTTCGGTCATGGCGACGAACAGCGGGTTGAAGACCTTGGGGTGGCGTGCCATGGCGGCGCTCAGCGACAGGCCGGCCTCGACGTCCTTGCGCACGGCCACGATGGTTTCGGTCAGGAACTTGCTCTCGGTCTGCTCCTCGAGCACATACAGGGCCCGCAGGATGCTCATGCCGGAGGAGATCATCGTGGAGAGCTGGCGCGAGAAGACGGCCAGCTCGGAGGCTTTGACGCTCTTCAGGAAGGCGAGCTCGATCTCGCGCGAGCCGTGCTTGTCGCTGATGTCGAGGACGATCAGGCCGCGCTGCTTGAGCTGGTCGGAGACCGCCTGCTTGGACTCGGCTTCCACCTCGCCGCGGGCTTTGCCGCCGGCGGTGTCGATGGCCTTGAAGACGTAGGTGCTCATGGCGCGCGCCTACGCCGCCGCCAGCGAGGGTGAGCCGAGCAGCCGTTTGAGCTCCTCGGGGGTGCTGGAGCGCGATTCGGCCACCTTCTGGCTGATCTTGCCCTGACGCACGAGCATCGCCAGCGAGGTGTCCATCGTCTGCATTCCCGCGGCGGAGCTCGTCTGCAGCACCGAGTAGATCTGATGCGTCTTGCCCTCCCGGATCAGGTTGCGCACCGCCGGGTTGGGCACGAGCACCTCGCAGGCCACGACGCGGCCCGAGCCGTCGGCATTGGGGATCAGCTGCTGGGTCATGATCCCCTCGAGCGCCACCGACAGCTGCACCCGGACCTGGCCCTGCTGGTGAGCGGGGAACACGTCGATGATGCGGTCGATCGTCTGCGCGGTGTCCTGCGTGTGCAGCGTGGCGAACACGAGGTGCCCGGTCTCGGCGGCGGTCAGCGCGGTGGAGATGGTCTCCAGGTCGCGCATCTCTCCGACGAGGATCACGTCGGGGTCCTGGCGCAGGGCGGCCTTGAGGGCGTCCCCGAAGCTGTGCGCGTCGGCGCCGAGCTCGCGCTGGTTGACGATGCACTTCTTGTGACCGTGCAGGAACTCGATCGGGTCCTCGATCGTCATGATGTGCTCCTCGCGGCTGCGGTTGATCTCATCGATCATCGCTGCGAGCGAGGTGGACTTGCCCGAGCCGGTGGGGCCGGTGACGAGCACGAAGCCGCGCGGGCGGCGCGTGAACTCGTGCACCGCGGCGGGCAGCCCCAGCTCGTCGATCGAGCTCAGGCCGAAGGGGATCAGGCGGAACGCTGCGCCGATGGCACCGCGCTGGTAGTAGGCGTTGACACGGAAGCGGGCGTGGCCGGGAACCGAGTAGGCGAAGTCCAGCTGCCAATCGGTCTCCAGGCGCTGGCGCTGGTCGCCGGTGAGGATCGAGTAGACGATCTCCCGCGTGTCCGTGGGAGAGAGCTCGGGATACTCCTCGAGCGGCGTGAGGCGCCCCCGCACGCGGACGGTCGGGTGCGCACCGGAGCTGAGGTGCAGATCAGAGGCCTTGCGGTTGACTACCTCCATCAGGAGGTCAGCGAAATCGATGTCCATGGTTGGCCCAATCGACCATCATGCGGCCGCTCACGCATGCGGAGGCGGCCGACTGGACGAACGTTGGACGCTCAGCTGCTGCCGATGACGCGAACCACCTCAGCGATCGAGGTGCGGCCCTGGCGAACCTTCTGCAGGCCGTCGTCGCGCATGCGCAGCATGCCCTGCTTCACGGCGACATCGCGGATCGCCTCGGCGGGGCTGCGTTCGAGCGCGAGCGTCTGGATCTCGGGGGTGACCTTCATCACCTCATACATCCCCACGCGTCCGCGGTAACCGCTGGCGCCGCAGCGCCGGCAGCCGACGGGCTCGTAGGCCTCGAGGTCCACGCGCGCTTTGTAGCCGCTTTCGCGCAGCACCTTGGCCGGGATGATGGTGCGCCGCTTGCAGTTGGGGCACAGCATGCGCGCGAGGCGCTGGGCGACCACGCACTCCAGGGCGGAGGCGACCAGGAAGGGCTCGATCCCCATCTCGATCAGTCGCGTGATCGCGGAGGGGGCGTCGTTGGTGTGCAGCGTGGAGAGCACGAGGTGCCCCGTGAGCGCGGACTCAACAGCGATCTGCGCGGTCTCTCCGTCGCGGATCTCACCGACCATGATCACGTCGGGGTCGGCGCGGACCATCGAGCGCAGGCCCGTGGCGAAGGTCAGGCCGAACTTCGAGGAGACCTGCACCTGCGTGAGGCCGGTCATTTCATACTCGACGGGGTCCTCGACGGTGATGATGTTCTTCTCGGGCGTGTTGAGCAGCTGCAGCGCCGCATACAGCGTGGTCGACTTCCCGGATCCGGTGGGCCCCGTGACGAGCACCGCGCCGTGCGTCTCGCGGCAGGCCGCTTCGAAGCGTTCGCGCTCGGCGTCGGCCATGCCGAGCTTGTTGAGCTCCACCACGACGGAGGCCTTGTCCAGCACGCGCATGACGATGCCCTCGCCGTGCACGCTGGGCAGCGTGACAACACGCAGGTCCACGTGGCGCCCGTCGACAACGAGGCCCACGCGCCCGTCCTGGGGCAGGCGCTTCTCGGCGATGTTCAGCTCGGCCATGATCTTCACGCGCGAGACCACGCCGGCGGCCATGCGCCGCGGGACGGTGGTGATGTCCTGTAGCACCCCGTCCACGCGGAAGCGCACGCGCAGCTCGCGGCCGTCGGGGGAGAGGTGCACGTCGGAGGCGCGGCGCTCGACGGCCTGGGCCACGATCTGGTTGACGAGCTTGATGACGGGGGCGTCTTCGGAGGTCTCGTGCAGGGCGACGACCTCATCGCCCTGGCCCTCCTCCTCGGCGTCGACCAGGCGCTCGTCTGACTCGCCGACGACGTCTTCGAGGCGATCCAGGCGCGAGACCAGCGCGGCGATGTCGTCCGAGGGCGCCACCGCGACGCGGATCTCATAGCCGGTCATGATCGCGATGTCATCCACGGCGAGCACGTTGGAGGGATCGGACATCGCCACCAGCAGCGTGCGCTTGTCGGAGAACGCCACGGGGACCGCCTGGTAGCGCTTGGCGATCGCGGTGGTGACGAGGTTGGCGGCGCTCATGTCCACCGTGAAGACACCGAGGTCGAGATGGTCGAGGCCGTAGCGCTCAGCGAGCGCGCGCGCGAGGCCGTCCTGGGTGAGCGCGCCGCTCTCGAGCAGCACGCGCTCGGGTGTGGTGCCGGAGTTGCGCGAGGCCTCGAGCGCTTCGTCGACCTGCTTGCGCGATACGAGGCCCATGTCGACGATCACGTCGGTGAGAAAGCGCGCAGAGGAGCCGCGGCGCGAGGGCCTGGTGATACCGGGCAGAGCTTCGTCGCCGGCGGGCGCCCGCGGGCCCGTTTCGCCGCCCGCGGGCGTGTCCGCGACGGGCTCTTCGAGCAGCTCGGGCGAGGCGCGCCCGAGGCCGTCGTCGGCCTCGTAGCGCTCTTCGCTGTGCGCGGCGATCGGCTCGTCGAGCTCGAGGTAGCTCTCGGGGCTCGCGTCGCCTCCGAGTCCCGGGTCGGTTGAGTCGATCACGATCTCCCCGGCTCCCACGGCCCCGCCCTCATAGTCCACGCGTGACTCGACCTCGGTGCCTCTGGCCTGGATGTCGGCGTCACCGTGTTCGTCGCGCTGCAGGGAGATCAGCCGCTCCGCCTCGGAGGTGGAGGCCTCCTCGATCCCGAAGATGGCGTGCAGGTCGGGCCCTGCGGGATGGGGGGCGTCGCTCATGCTGCGCGCACCTCCCCTCGCCCGCGCTCAGCCCTCGGCGTCGGCCTCGCGTGCGGCGCGGCGCATGAGCTCGAGCGGCGGCTCGCGTCCGGTCCAGATACGGAAGCTGAGAGCTCCCTGGGCGACGAGGACCTCGAGGCCGTCAACGATATGCGCTCCATGCTTGCTGGCAGCTGCAAGCAGTGGGGTGGATCCGGACCGGTAGACCATGTCGATGACATATGAGTACTCACCGATCTGATCGAACGTCAATCCGAGTTGGTTGAGCGCCTCGGCCTCAGTAGCCGAGCGTTCTATGCCGGCCCGTGTTTGCAGGCCCACAGAGGTGCAGTTGATGAGCAGATCGGCCGTCTCGGGCGCCCGCACGGCGCGCACGCCGAGCTCGCGCGCAAGCGTCTCGGCGCGCTCGGCGGTGCGGTTCCAGATCGCAACATCGGCCGCTCCCGCCTCGCGCAGAGCCCAGACCGCCGCCCGTGCGCTGCCACCGGCGCCGAGCACGAGCGCGCGCAGTCCGCGTGGCGAGCGGGGGAGCGCGGCGAGCAGGCCGGGCGCGTCGGTGTTCTCCGCGGCGATCGTCCCGTCGGGCGCGAAGCTGAGCGTGTTGGCGGCGCCGATCGCTGTTGCGCTCTCGCTGGCGTGCGTGGCGAGCGCGAGCGCGGCCTGCTTGTGGGGGATGGTCACGTTGGCGCCCACGAACCCCGATGCGTGCAGCGCGCGGGTCGTCTCCTCGAACAGCGCGGGCGGCACGGGCAGGCGCTGGTAGCGCCAGCCGTCCATCGCGAGCGCGGCGAGCGCCGCGTTGTGGATCGCCGGTGAGCGGCTGTGCGCGACCGGCCAGCCGAGGACGCCCAGCCTGGGCATCACTTCTTCCTGCAGGTGGGGGGGCGCCCGCCGTTCTTGGCGACGGCTGCGTGATAGGCCGCCGCGTTGACTTCGAATTCGGCGGCGGTGACGGAGAAGACCTGCTCGCCGCAGCCGTCGGCGCCGGCCACGTAGTAGAGGTAGGGGACGTTGGCCGGGTACGCGGCTGCGGTGATCGCGGCGACGCCAGGATTGGAGATCGGCGTGGGAGGCAGCCCGTGGTGTGTACGGGTGTTGTACGCGGAGTTGATGTGCAGCTGCGCTTCGGTCAGTTCGTGGGTGTAGGTGGGGATCCCATCGCGCGCCTCCACCGCGTAGTAGATCGTGGCATCGATCCCGAGCGGCATCCCTTCGCGCAGCCGGTTGTAGATGACGGCGGCGATCTTCGCCCGGTCGCCCGGTATCTGCGCCTCGCGCTCGACCATCGAGGCGACCGTCAGCAGCTGGTAGGGCGTCTCGTGCAGCGCGCGCGCCCGTGAGATCACGCTCGCACCGAAGTTTTCGCGGAACGCGACGAGCTGCTGTTCGACGAGGCGTGTGACCTGCTCGTCCGGGTTGGCGAAGTAGGTCGCGGGGAACAGGAAGCCTTCCAGCGTGGAGGTGCTGGCCGGCGCGCCGTATGCCTGTGGGCTGAGCAGCGGCGAGCGCCTCGACGCGAGCAGATAGCTGCCGCTGAGGTGCTTCGCGACGGCGATCTGCGCGATCTGCAGGCGCGTGAGGCCCTCGGGGATCAGCACCTTCACGACCGTCGGCGGCGGCGGCGTCTTGGCGTGCCCCGAATCGAACAGCGACTGCAGTACGAGGAACACGGCCACCACCGCGGCGATCAGCGCGAGCACCGCGCCGAGGCGCGCGAGTGACGAGCGTCCGGGCCCGCTCGCGGAGGACGCCACGCGCGTGCCGGCAGCGAGCGGCGGCGCGGGCGGGGGCCGGCGCGCGGCAGCGGGCGGCGGTACCGGCGGCTCGACGGGCCCGGCCGGAGCCGGCGGCGCGGGCTCTGCAGACGGCTCGACCGGCATCGGCTCGACCGCCACCGGCTCGACCGCCACCGGCTCTGCAGCCGGCTCGACAGGCACGTGCTCGGCGGCGAGCTCCGGCGGCACAGTCTCGGCGGGCGGCTCTATGTAGGCGGGCTCGGCAGGGGGCTCCAGGTCCGCGGCCTCGGCGGGCGGCTCGAACGCCGGCTCGACCGGGGCGCCCTCCACGGGGACCTCGCCGGCGGGCGGCTGGCCGGCCGGCGGCGCGTCGGGCGGCGGGGGGGCGGCCTCAGGGCCCGCTGTGCGCCCGGCCCGGCGCCGTTCGCGCTCTTCACGCGCGCGCTCGCGTTCCTCGGCGCTGCGTTCTTGCGCCTGCCGTGATCGATCGCCGCGAGACAAGACCTGTGACCTTAACGCGATCGAGTGGCGAGCCAGCTCTCGAGCAGGTGTGCGGCGGCGCGTGAATCCTCGCTGCTGTCAGAACGCCGGTCCGGGGCTCCGATCCGCTGGGCCATGCGCGTGGTGAAGCGCTCATCGTGCATCTCCACGGGGACGCCCTCGCCGAGGCGACGCGCGAGCCGATCGGCGAACGCACGCGTCTCGCGGGTCTGCTCGGTCTCGCCGCCCCGCAGCGACAGCGGCAGCCCGACGACCACGCGCTGCACGCCGCGCTCGCGGACGATCTCGCCGAGCGCGGCGAGCCCGCGCTTGCTGGCGGGCCGGGCGACGACCTCGATCGGTGTGACGATCGTGCCGCTGGGGTCGCTCAGCGCGCAGCCGCAGCGCGCGCTGCCGTAGTCGAGCGCGAGCACACGCACGACGTCTCTCAGAGCTCCTGTGCGCAGCTCGCGCTGCGGGGAGGGCTCATCAAGCGCCGAGCGCCGCGGCGATAGCTGCGCGTCCTGCGTCGATCGCCTCGTCCAGCTTGTCCGGATCGCGCCCGCCCGCCTGCGCCATCGTGTCGCGCCCTCCTCCCCCGCCGCCGACGACCTCGGCCGCGACCTTGACCACCGCGCCGGCCTTCACACCGCGCGCCACCAGCTCGGGGGCCACGCTCGCGAGCAGGTGCACGCGTCCGTCGGCCGCCGTCCCGAGCAGGATCGCGGCGTCCTTGAGACGGCCCTTGACGCGGTCGAGGACGGCCAGCAGCTCCTTGGCGTCGGCGACCTCGACGGTCGTGCTGAGCACGCGCGCGCCGGCGATCTCCTCGGCGCGCCCGGCCAGCGCATCGAGGTCCACGCGCCTCTCGCCGGCCTCGCCTCCGCCGCCGTCGCGCAGTGCCTTCTCCAGGCGCTTGCGCTCGGCCGCCAGGCGCCCGACGGTCGATGGAGCGTCCTCGGGGCGCACGCGCAGCTCCGCGGCGATGTCCTTCAGCAGCTCGTCGTGCGCACGCAGCAGCTCTACGGCGCCCGGCCCGGTGAGCGCCTCGATCCGCCGCACGTTGGCGGCGCTCGAGGTCTCGCTGAGGATGCGGAAGGCGCCGATCTCGGCGGTGGAGCGCACGTGCGTGCCGCCGCAGAGCTCGCGCGAATACTCGCCGTCGCCGATCTCGACCATCCGCACGACCTCGCCGTACTTCTCGCCGAAGAGCGCCATCGCCCCGAGGTGCCTGGCCTCCTCGAGCGTGGTGGTGATCGGGCGAACCGGGTCGTTGCGGGCGATCCACTCGTTGACGCGGTCCTCCACGTCGCGCAGCTCCTCGGCGCTCAGCGCGTGGCCATGGCTGAAGTCGAAGCGCAGCTTGTCCGGCCCGACGTAGGAGCCGGCCTGGCGCACGTGGCTGCCGAGGCGCTCGCGCAGCGCTGCCTGCAGGAGATGGGTGGCCGTGTGATTGGCCTCGGTGGCGTGCCTGGCCACGTGGTCCACGCGCGCGAGGACGGCCTCGCCGGCCTCGAGGCTGCCCTCCTCCACGACCACCGCGAGCGCCTGGTCATCGCCGACGCGGAAGACCTCCTCGACGCGCGCGCGACAGTCGCCGTGCTCGCATTCGATCACGCCAACGTCGGCCACCTGGCCCCCGCCGGCGGCGTAGAAGGGCGACTCGGGCAGCTTGACCAGGTAACGCCTGGGTGGCCCGGCGCCCGCGCCGTTGCCCTCGCCCGCACCCCCCTCGAGGCTGCGCACGGCGCCAAGCGTGGTCTGCTGGCGCTCGGTCTCATATCCGGTGAAGTGCGTGGCAAAGCCGCTCTCGCCGGCGAAGGCGCTCGCGGCGGTCCGCACCTGGGCGACATCGGCGCCGCTCGCCCCCGCGCGCGCGCCGGCCCGCCCCCGCGCGCGCTGCTCCTCCATCAGCTCCTCGAACTCGCCCTCGATCGCGATCCCCTCTTCGGCGAGCAGCTCGCTGGTCATCTCGTACGGGAAGCCGTACGTGTCGTGCAGCGTGAAGACCTCCGCGGCGGGCACGGTGCCCGCGCCGGAGCTGCGGGCGTGCTCGATGTGCAGGCGCAGCGCGGCGAGGCCCTGCGCGAGCGTGCGCCCGAAGCCCTCCTCCTCGGCCGAGAGCCACATATCGATCGCCTCGGCGTGCTCGATCAGTTCCGGATAGGCCCCGCCCATCACCTCGCGCACGCGCTCGGCGTAGCGCGCGAGGAAGCCCGGCGTGAGCTCGAGCGAGAGGCCCTGCTGGATCGCGCGGCGCATCACGCGGCGCAGCACGTAGCCGCGGTCCTCGTTGGAGGGCACGACGCCGTCGGCGAGCAGGAAGGTCATGGCGCGGGAGTGGTCGGCGAGGATGCGCAGCGCGCGGTCGGTGGCGAAGGCGGCGCCGTAGCGCGCGCCGGCGAGCTCCTCGCCGAGCTCGATCAGCGGCAGGAACTGGTCGGTCTCGAACACCGACTCCTTCTGCTGGAGGATCGCTGCCATGCGGTTGAGGCCGAGCCCCGTGTCGATGTTGTTGGCGGGCAGCGGCTTGAGCACCGTGCCCGCGCCGTCCTCGCGGTCCTGCTGGTCGAACTGCATGAAGACGAGGTTCCAGTACTCCAGGAAACGCTCGTTCTCGCCGCCGGGCAGGTCCCCGGCCGCTCCGTGGTGCTCGCCACGGTCGACGTAGAGCTCCGAACAGGGTCCGCAGGGGCCCGAGGGCCCGGCCTGCCAGAAGTTCTCCGAGCGCGGGCATTCGACGATCCGCTCGCGCTCCACGCCGACCTCGAGCCAGCGCTCGATCGCCTCCTCGTCGGGGCCGAGGCCGAGCTCCTCGTCGCCGGCGAACACGGTCACCCAGATATCGCGCTCGGCGAAGCCGAAGACGTCGCGCGAGAGCTCCCAGGCGAACGCGATTGCCTCGCGCTTGAAGTAGTCGCCGAAGGAGAAGTTGCCGAGCATCTCAAACAGCGTGAGGTGCCGGGAGGTGTTGCCGACGTTGTCGATGTCGACCGTTCGAAAGACCTTCTGGCAGCTGGTCAGGCGCGGCGCGGGCGGCGTCTCCTGCCCGAGGAAGTAGGGCTTCAGCGGGTGCATGCCGGCGACGGTGAGCAGCGCGGAGGGGTCGTGGGCGGAGGGCACCAGCGACCCCGACGGAATGCGCCGGTGCCCGCGCTCCTCAAAGAAGCTGAGGTAGCGCTCGCGGATCTCATCGGAGCTCATCATGCGACGGATCTTAGGCCGCGCCCGGGGCGCTACGCAGCGATGTTGGCGTGGCCGACGAGCAGATCGCCGGCATACAGGCAGGCGATCTGACCCGGGGCGGTGCGCTCGGCCGGCTCCTCGAGCTCGACCGTGGCGCGCTCGTGCTGTCCCGCGGGCAGGCCGCCCCGCACGCGGCAGGGCAGCGGGCGCCCGTGCGCGCGCACCCTGACCCGATCCACGCAGCGGGCGTGGCGGTGCAGGGTGAGGCCGCTGACGCTCATGGCGCCCGCGAGCAGCTCCTCGCGCGGGCCGACTGTGACGGTGTTGGCGTGCGTGTCGGTGGCCAGCACATACAGCGGCGCGGCGGCGCCCAGTCCCAGGCCGTGGCGCTGCCCGACGGTGAAGCGGTGCGCGCCGGCGTGCTCGCCGAGCACGCGCCCGCGCCGGTCGATGATCGCACCGGGGCGCGCGCCGAGCCGGCCGTGGCGCTCGAGAAATGCGCCGTGACGGGTTCCGGCGAGGAAGCAGAGGTCCTGCGAGTCGCGCCGCCGGGCCACCGCGAGCCCGGCGCGCTCGGCCAGCTCGCGCACATGCGGCTTCTGCATCTCCCCGAGCGGGAAGCGCAGCCGTGCCAGCGAGGCGGGCGCGAGCGCACAGAGCACGTAGCTCTGGTCCTTCGACTCGTCCGCGGCGACGCGCAGCAGCGGCGGCGCTCCACCGTCCAGCACGCGCGCGTAGTGGCCGGTGGCGAGCGTCTCGGCGCCGAGGCGCTCGGCCAGCTCGAGCATTGCGTCAAGGCGCACGTTGCCGTTGCAGCGAACGCAGGGATTGGGCGTGAGGCCGGCGGCGTGGTCGGCGAGCCAGCCCTCCACCACGCCGGCTCGGAACTCGGCCCGCAGGTCGATCGACAGGTGCGCCATGCCGAGATGGTGGGCGAGTGCTCGGGCGGAGCGGACCGCCTGCGCCGAGCAGCAGCTCTCCTCGCCGTCGTTGGCGGGATCAGACCACAGCTCGAGGGTCACCCCCACGGCCTCCCCGCCATCCTCGGCGACGAGCAGCGCAGCGACCGCGCTGTCAACGCCGCCGCTCATCGCCACTAGCGTGCGCCCGCCGCAGCCCGCCAGCGAGGCGCTCCCGCGGGCGGCGGCGCCGAGGGCGCGGTGCAGCGCGTCGGCGGCGAGCTCGGCGGCGTGGCGCTTGGCGGGGATCAGCCCGCCGAGCGCCGCCGCGATGTCCTCGGCGCCGATTCGTGCGGCCTGCAGCAGAGGAGCGTCGCGCAGCAGTCCGACCGCGGCGCTGCCGGCGGCGAGCATCATCCCGCAGCCGCTCGCGTCAAAGCCGGCGTCCTCGATGCGCCCCTCCGGGCCGGCGATCGCGATCGAGATGCGGATCAGGTCTCCGCACGCGGCTCCCCCGGCGGCGCCGGTGTAGGCCTCGGGCGGGACGTGGCCGCGGCCGAGCGGCCGTTCGAGATGCCCGGCGAGGCGCTCTGCACTCGTGCTCATGCGAGCGAGTGTAGGGCTAGATGATTGATTCCACGGTTTAGGCGCAGTAGTCGACGAGTGCGCGGCTGGGGCGGCCGAGTTGGTGGTCGAGGGAGACGGCGGCGGCGAGGGTGAGTAGGCGTTGTAGGACGCGCTCTCTGGGGCCTTGGAGGGTGCGTGCTCCGTGGCGCTCGAGGGTGAGGGTGCTCTTGCAGCTCCAGAAGATGCTCTCGATTCGTTGGCGGATCGGCGCGAGGTGCGGGCCCCGTCCGGGCTCGTCCTTGCGCGCTGGCCGCAGGATCTTGGCGTCCATGTCATTGACGGCCTTCGCGAACGCTTTCCCGGCATAGCCCTTGTCGCCGATCAGGGTCACTGGCCCGTGGCGGCTGGTGCGAGCCAGTAGTTCCAGGGCGACGTCGCGCTCGTCTCGTTTGGGGGAAGCGACCGCGAGCGCCCTTGGAGTCCCGTCGGGCGCGAAGATCCCGTGCATCCTGAAACCCCAGAAGAACCGGGAATGGCTGCGGCAGTAGCCGTAGTCGGCAGCGTCCGCGAGCTGCGAGCGCTTCACGGTCTCGCGGCTTCTGGCGCACTCCACCGGGGTTGAGTCAACCAGCAGAAGATCGTCATAGAACCCCGGGCTCTGGCTGGCGAACACACTCATCAGCCACTCCAGGCTGTCCACCAGACGCCGGCGGCGCTTGAAGTAGCCGGCCTGGCCCGGGATCCGCGGGAACAAGTGGCGCAGATACTTGCCCGCGACCGCGAGAAAGCGTCGGTCGGAGGGTATGCCCATGATCGCCTGCGCCACGCACAGCGTGACGACCTCCGCGTCTGTGACGCTTCGCCGGGCGTTCCCGGCCTTCTCGGGCAGGAGATCGTCAGCCGTCACATAAACGGCAGTAAGCAGCAGGTCGAGGTCGGCGTCCATCGAGGCCCCCTTCGGGTCGGCGGTGACATTGAGCACCGCCGACTTCGACCCTGCTGCCTACAAAACCTCCGAAACCACGCGCCCCACCGTGGAATCAATCATCTAGGCGCTGTGTGCTTCTTCGATCGCCTGCTGGATGGCGAACGTGTCGATGAAGCCGGTGAGCGTGGCGGCGCGCCCGGCCTTGTCGATGACCAGCAGCGTTGGCGTGCCGTAGATCTGCACGCCGCGCGTGATCGCGCCGAAGGCGGCGACTTCGCCGGCGAGCGCTTCCTGCACGCCGATCTTGCCGTGGCCGTGCGCGGCGGCGCGCACTTCGGAGCGCACTGCGACGTCGTCGGCGCCCCTGGGGTTCCAGAACAGCAGCAGCACCGTGTCCCCGCGTGCGAGCTGCGCTTCGACGGAGGCCTGACGGCTTGCCAGCGCGGCGTGCACGGCATGCTTGGCGACGGGCGCGTGGCTGCGGATCACGGTGACGCTCCCGGTGGCCGTCCTGTGGGGGCCGGTAACGGTCGTGGTGCGCGTCACGTGCGGGACGGTGGCCACGCTCGGCTCGGCGGTTGCGGCAGGCGCGGAGTGCGCGGGAACGGTCGCGGCGGCGGTCGGCACGGTGGAGCTGTCGGAGGCTTCAGCAGACTTCTGTTCGAGCTGCTGCGCGTTCTGCTGGGAGGTGGCGACGGCGCCGTGGGCCTTGTTGATGTCGCGCGTGAGGCCCTCAAGCCCCGGTACGGGCCCGTGGTAGACGTGGCTGGCTTTACCCGCGGCCTTGGCCTCGGCTTCGGCGCTGGATGCGGGCGCTGCGCTGGGGGCGGTGACGACCCCGGGCGTGCTGGTGGCGGGCGCCGGCGGAGTGCTGGTGCTCGTCGAGCGGCCGTGCACGGCGAAGAACCACACCGCGGCCAGCAGGCAGAAGGCGACCAGGAGGGCCTGGAATGGACGGGAGAGCTGCGCCATCGCCCCCTACTTCGGCATATCGGGCGAAGAAGTTGAACGGCGGATGAGCCGTTGGACGCTTGCGGGCGCCCGCGGCGCCTCGCCAGGCTCCGCTCAGAGGTCGTGGAGCCCGCGCAGCACGGCGTGCACGACGGCGCCTGTGGCGGTCGGCTCCTGGGTGCCTGCCTGCGTGTCTTTGAGCAGCGTGTGGGACTGGCCGAGGATCGCGACGTAGCGCGCGTCGAGCGCCCGCGCGTGGCCGAGCTGGCCCTTCAGCGAGCGCCCGCCAAGGTCCATGTGGGCGATCAGCCCGGCCCTGCGGGCCTCGGCGAGCAGCGCGAAGGCGCTGCTGCGCTCCTCCGCGCCGGGCGCATCGAGCGCGATGAACAGCTCGACCGGCTCGGGCCCGGCCGCGGAGTCGAGCTCGGTGAGCTCGCCCGCGAGCAGGATCCGCTCGATCCCGGCCGCCCAGCCCATGCCCGGCGTGGGCACTCCGCCGAGCGCCTCGACGAGCCGGTCGTAGCGTCCCCCGCCCCCCACCCCGCTCTGCGCGCCGAGCGCGGCGGAGGTGAACTCGAAGACGGTGCGGGTGTAGTAGTCGAGGCCGCGCACGAGCGTGGAATCGACCTCGTAGGCGATGTTGGCGGCGTTGAGCAGCGCACGCACCTCGGCGAAGTGCTCGGCGTCGGCGGCGTCGAGGCTCTCCAGCAGGCGCGGTGCGCCGGCCATCACGCTGCGGGTGCCCTCGTGCTCGGAGTCGAACGCGCGCAGCGGGTTGAGCTCGATGCGCGCCCTGACCTCGGGCGAGAGGCTCTGCTCGTGCGCGCGCAGGTGCGCCTGCAGGCGCTCGCGGTACTCGCTGCGGCTCTCGGGGCTGCCGAGGCTCGACAGGCGCAGGCGTACGTCGCTGACCCCCATCTCCGTCAGCAGTGCGGCCAGCAGTGCGATCGACTCGGCGTCCACGGCGGGGTCATCGGAGCCGAGTGCCTCGGCGCCGACCTGCCAGAACTGGCGGTAGCGCCCCGCCTGGGCGCGCTCGTGGCGAAAGAAGCTCGAGAGGTACCACAGCTTGACGGGCTGGCGGCGCTTGTGCATGCCGTGCTCGATGTAGGCGCGGCACACCGGCGCTGTCCCCTCGGGGCGCAGCGTGAGCGAGCGCCCGCCGGCGTCCTCGAAGGTGAACATCTCCTTGCGCACGATGTCCGTCGACTCCCCCACGCCGCGCGCGAACAGCTCGGTGGCCTCGAACACCGGCGTCTCGATCCGCTCGTAGCCGGCTCCCTGCAGGATCGCGCGCGCACGCGCCTCGAGCGTGCTGCGCGCGGCAGCCTGCTCGCCGAGCACGTCGTAGGTGCCGCGCGGCGCTTTGAGCGCGGAGCCGCTCAACGCTCGGCCGGCGCCGTCTGCGGCGCGGGCGTCGGACCGGGGACGCGCAGGCGGACCTCGCTGAGGAAGGGGTTGGTGTCGCGCTCGCGCGCGAGCGTGGTGATGCCCATGTGCCCTGGATAGACGACCGTCTCTGGCGCGAAGGAGCCGAGCAGGCCCTCGATGGAGCGCTCGAGCGTGGCCCAGTCCCCGCCGGGCAGGTCCACGCGCCCGACCGAGCCCTGGAAGAGCACGTCGCCGGAGAGCAGCGCGCCGTCGATCGCGTAGGTCAGATGGCCGGGGCTGTGCCCCGGCGTGAACAGCACGCCGATGTCCAGTCCTGCGAGATTCAGGCGCTCGCCTCCCGCGAGCGTGTGCTCGGCCTCGTGGCTCTCGAAGGGCCCGAACCCGGGCGGCACCCAGCTCATCACGTCGGCCAGCACGGGTCGCTCGATCACGGGGCAGTAGACGGGCGCACCGGTTGCGCGCGCGACGGGTGCCACCGCCCCGATGTGGTCGAAGTGGCAGTGGGTTATGAGGATCGCCTCGATCTCCACGCCAAGCCCGTCGATGGCCTCGAGCAGGCGCTCGGCCTCATCGCCCGGGTCGACGATCACCGCGCGCTGCGCGTCGTTGCTGGCGCGCACGATGTAGGAGTTCTCCTGGACCGGGCCGACGGTGAACGAGCGCACGTCCGGGGCGCTCATCGGGGTGAGGCCTTCCCGCCGCCCGGGCGCGCCTTGCGGCGCTGGCGCCGGTTGAAGATCCAGAGGTCGGTGTAGTAGCTGATCGGCGTGTACATCACGAGCACGATTGGGAACAGCCCGATCGCCTGGTTGGATTTGTTGAACAGGATGATGACC
Organism: uncultured Solirubrobacteraceae bacterium; assembly: GCA_963771085.1. Classification (GTDB taxonomy): domain Bacteria; phylum Actinomycetota; class Thermoleophilia; order Solirubrobacterales; family Solirubrobacteraceae; genus Palsa-744. The sequence goes on from CAVYSB010000001.1 coordinate 83,568, forward strand.
GCCAGCAGGAACAGGATCGAGGCGAACATTGCCCTGAGGAACGCGCCGCGCCACGTGGGCGGGCGGTCGCGCTTGTCGAGGAGCTTCTCCTTCTCGCGCGCGCGCTCGGCCTGGGTGCCGCCGGTCTTCTCGGCCTTGGTGGGCTTGCGCCCGGTGCGGCCGCGGGACTCGACGACGCCCGCGGCGTTGCCGCGGTGCTTGGTCTGGCGTTTGCGCTTTGTGGGAGCCACGCCTAGCAGCCTAATGCGTTCTCGAGCAGGTGGCGCTCGGGGTCGAAGCCCGGCATGGCGAGGCCGGCGGGAAAACCCTCGAGCGCGGCGCGCGGCGCGAGGCCCACGAGCTCGGCGGAGGCGAGCTCGGCGTGGCGGGCGATGGCGTCGATGACCGCGGCCAGCGGCACCTCGAGCGGGCGCTCGATGTTCATCGAGACCTGCGCGATGGGCCCGGCGAGCGCGACGCCGATCGCGCGCACGCCGGGCAGCCCCTCCTCACCGCCCTCGCGGATCAGCGTGGCGATGGCGCGCGCATCCGCCACGCTTGCGGGCGCGGCGAGCTGGACGTTGAAGGCTACGAGCGGCTCGCGCGCGCCCACGAGCGCGGCGCCGGCGGTGGGATGCAGCCGGGGAGGGCCGAAGTCGGGCCGCAGCGTGCCGTCGGCGATCCGCCCGGCCAGGCCACGAACGCCGCCACGGCGCAGCTGCGCACGCGTGCGCCGGGCAGCGGGCCCGGCGCCGCTCAACTCTCCGTAGAGGAACACCGGCACCGCCAGCTCGTGGGCGATCGCGTCCGCGGCAAGCAGCGCCTCGGCGCAGGCCGCGCCGCGCGCCGCGGCATCGACGTAGACGAGCGGCAGGACATCAAGCGCGCCGACATGTGGATGCTGGCCGGCATCCTCGGCCCCGCCACCGGGGCGGCTCATCACGTCGATCCGCTCGACCGCGGCGCGTGCGCCGTCGAGCAGAGCGCGGGCCAGCTCGCCCTGCGCGCCGGCGAGCGTGAAGACCGAGCGGTGGTGGTCGCGATCGGAGTGCACGTCCAGCAGGCGCACCCCTCGCAGCCCCTGCTCGCTCTCGCCGGGTTCACTCGCGGCGAACGCCCGGCCGATCGCCCGGATGGTGGCCTCGTCGCGGCCCTCCGAGACATTCGGCACGGCCAGCAGAGTTGATGGTGTCATGGCCACGAGGCTAGACTGCGCTACCCCGCCGGAGTAGCTCAGTCGGTTAGAGCAGCGGAA
>CAVYSB010000002.1:0-817878 GCA_963771085.1 uncultured Solirubrobacteraceae bacterium
AAAGGCAAGGAATTCAAGGGCAAGGGCGGCGGCGCCAATCTGGAAATCGAAGGTCTCGCCGGTGTGAAGTGCTCGAAGAGCGCCCCACGGCGGATCTTCTACACGCCGAAAACCGCAAACAAAGTACACGTAACGTTCACGGGCTGCACCTTTGAAGAGCACAGCTGCACCAACACCGGGAAAGCTGGCGAAGTCAAGACAAACACCCTGAAGGGTGAAGTCGGGTACCTTGAAGGCAAAGGCTCTGAACACCCGGTCATAGGCGACCTGTTGGAGCCCGAAACGGGCGAAGTGGACGCCGAATTCACTTGCCTGCCGCTGTACTTCAGGGTCACCGGCAGCGTGATCGGAGAAGTCGACGCCGCGGCGGTGAATGTCTTCACCAAGGAATTCACGCTGACGTTCGCCCAGTCCGCCGGAAGGCAGCACTGGACGCACTTCGAAGGCGGCGTGTCGGGAGAAGACGTGCTTCTCACGCAGGACTCCTCGGAAGAAAAAGTATTCACAGGGCCGAAGGCGCTGTCCGCCGAGTCGACCCAATCGACGAACAAAGGGGAAGAGTTGGAGCTGAAAGCGTAGCGAGCGCCGACAGACACATAGCTGTTGTGGTGGGTGGAGCGCGTCCCGTGTCTTGGGACGCGCTCCACCACGCATGTCTGGCACGTATGTCTGGCACTTCGGCTTGCTGTTGCTTCTGGAACCGGGCGAGGTGTCAACTAGAGAGCCTCATTTGCTTGACCGCGCGTTGCGCCAACCACTTGACAGACGGCGACGACAGAGTAGACTAAAACGAGGCATCGGAACGCATGGAACGCGGGAGGCGAAGGCGATGGGTGGCAGTGTGAACGGCACTTCGAGGGAGGGTGCGGATCCTCGCCGTGCGTGTGCTCGCTTGGCCGCTCGCATGAGATCTCGGCGCCTTGCGCGATGGACAGTGCTCTTGTTGTGTGGTTTGCTCGGTGGTCTCGTGCTCTCGAGCGCTCCGGCGCTGGCTCTCAGCCAGCGGGGCCATGTCTTTGGCTTTTCGTACGGGTCCAGAAGGCCACTCAACCCGGTGAAGGCCAACTCCTGAACCCAGGCGCCGTCGCCGTCAACAATGCAACGGGCGACGTCTACGTCGTCGATCGTGGCCACGGCCGGATCGTTCAGTTCGGACCGCACGGCGAATTCATCTCGGCGTGGGGCTGGGGCGTGAAGAAGGGCAGCGCCGGCAAGGAATATGAAGTCTGCGACGCGGGTGAATGCAACTCGTCGGGGGTGTCGGGCTCAGGCAAGGACGAGTTCAATCAGAACGTGCAGGCTATCGCCGTGGACAACTGTACGAGGAGCGATAGCAAGCCGTGCACAGAAGAAGAAGACCCTTCGGTGGGCGACGTCTATGTCGCGAAGGAAAGCGGCAAGGAGGAACGGGAGGCGATCGTCAAGTTCACCCCGGGCGGGAAGCCGCTTGAAGAGATCAGTAAGGTCAAGTGGAAGGAAGCGGGGGAAAAAAGACCAGACGAAGAAGAACTGGAAGCGGAAGAGGCCTATGGTCTTACCGTCGCCCCAAAAGGAACTGTGTGGCTTTACTACGATGAAGAACTCTTCGGGCTTAGCGACAGGGCGCTGAAGGAAGCCACCGAAAGCCAGATACCGCTGTCCGTCGGGCTGACAGGGGAACCGGCGGCGGACCTGGCGGTCGACGCGCGCGAACACTTCTACATCGGGCACCAGCGAGACGTCGGCACGACTGGACGCCTACTGAGGATGACGTCGAAGTGGGAAGTCGTGAGCGGCGAAGCGGGCGAGCGGGAACTCGCAGAAGTGGCCGAAGCGCCCGAAGCGTTGGACGACGAAGACAACGCGGCCGTCGCGACGAACCCGCTCGACGTCGCGGCAAACGAGGTCAACGAACGCGACGATGTGTACGTCGACGACCTCAAGAGCGTCGACGGCACAGAGTCGACCACGGTCGCTCAGTTCGGGCCGGGTGGGAAGCTGCTCCAGCGCTTTACGATCGGCGGCCTGAGGGAAGGTGCCGGCATCGCCGTGGACGCAGACACCGGTGCGGTGTACGTATCCGACGCGGCGACGGGCGAGATCGACGCCTTCGAGCTCGAAGCAGGAGCCGCACCCAGCGTGGACGGCGTCTCCGCCCAGGATGTGACCTCCGCCTCGGCGCAACTGGAAGCCGAGATAGACCCCGCCGGCGCCGCCGCGGCGTACGCCTTCCGCTATGCCCCAGGCGCCGTTCCCGGCGCTGGTGAAGCATGCACGCAGCCGTGTGTGCAGGTCGAAGGCTTGGTGCCTGGCCAGGGCTATGGCGACGAGGCCGTGGGTGCGCACCTGCAGGAGGGCACGGGCGCGCCGGTGCTGCCGAGCACCGCCTACCACTATCGGGTGCTCGCGGGTCGCGTGCCCGGCACATGGGAAAGCGAAGGGGAAGGAGCTTTCACGACGCTGCCGGCGAGCGGCCAATACGTCGCCGACGGGCGCGGCTGGGAAATGGTCTCGCCGCCCGGCAAGAACGGCTACGACGTCCTTCCCCTGGGGACGGAATCGGCGGGCTTGATTCAAGCAGCCGCCAACGGGCGGGCGATCAGCTACCTGGCGACCGGGCCGTTCGCCGAACCGGAAGGCAGTCGCAGCGTGGAACCGGCCCAGATCCTCTCCACGCGCGGCCCGGACGGCGGCTGGCAGTCGAAGGACCTCACCACGCCCAACAGCCGTGGGTCGGGCATCACGCTCGGGACCAGGCACTTCCAGGAGTACGAGTTCTTCTCGCCCGATCTGTCGCTCGCCCTGCTGCACCCGTTCTCACTTCCCGCTTCACAAGACGGAAAACTGGCCGAGCCGCCGCTGTCGCCCCCCGTCACAGAAGAAGAAGCGGGCAAGCAGGAAAAGACGATCTACGTGCGCGACGACAAGCCGATTGGACCCAACGGAGAAGAAGCGCTGAGCGAAGAACCGCACGGAGAAGAGGCGGTCGAACCGCACGGAGAGGTGGAGAGCGCACTCTACGAAGCGGCCGCGGCGAACGGCGTCAAGATGAGCAACCCGGGGTACCTGGCGCTGATAACCGGGGCGAACGCGCCAGGGGCCGAATTCGGCGGCGAAAACCTCTTCTTCTTCGGTGCGACGTCAGACCTGAGCCACGTCGTGATCAAATCACTGGTTCCACTGACGAAAGGCGCCGCCGGGCAGGGCCTGTATGAGTGGAACGACGGAGACGCCAGAGAAGGAGTGCTCAGACAGGTCAACCTGCTCCCGAACGGCACGCAGGCCGAAGAAGCGGTCCTGGGTAGCGGTGAATACTCGGTGGGCGCGAACCGAAGCCACGCGATCTCCGAAGACGGCTCACGCATCGTCTGGACGGCCGGCGCCGGTCAGAGCGGCCGGCTCTTTGTGCGTAACACGGCTGCCGAACCGGAAGAAACCATCCGACTCGACAAGTCTCAAGGTGTTGCGGAAACGTCGGGCGGAGCGGTGTTCCAGGTGGCCAGCGCGGACGGGTCACGGGTGTTCTTCACCGACACGGAGCCTCTGACCAAGGAATCCGGCGAACCCGGTAAGCCGGATCTCTACGTCTGCGAAGTTGCGGAAAGCAAGACAACCCACGGGCTCGAAGAATGCAAGCTCACAGACCTGACTCCCAAACGCGCAAACGCCGAGCACGAACAGGAAAGCGCGGACGTGCAGGGCTATGAAGAAGAAGGCGCACCCGGTCTCCCGTCGTCGGACACGGGCGGAGTGCTGGGCGCCAGCGAAGACGGCTCCTACGTCTACTTCGTCGCCGATGGCGTGCTCAGTGAAGCCGCGAACGCCGAGGGCGAAAAGGCGACGCCGGGGCTCTGCGGCAGCGAAGGCCTTCCGGGAACGACCTGCAATCTCTACGTGGAGCACTACGACTCACAGCAGGAAAGCTGGGAACCGCCGAGGTTCATCGCCACGCTTTCATCCGAAGACCAACGAGACTGGCAGGCGGAATCAGGTCAGGGCGAGCTGACCTCGCGGGTCTCGCCAAACGGGCGCTTCCTAGCGTTCATGTCGGACAGAGAGCTGACCGGCTACGACAACGCCGACACACACCTGCAGGCAAGCGGCGCCCACGACGAGGAGGTCTACGAGTACGCCGCTGCGACCGCCGCCGAAGAACTGCAGGGCGAACCGGGCACGCTCGCATGCGCCTCCTGCGACCCTTCCGGAGCGCGGCCCGCGGGCGTGCTCGATCCGGCGCGAACAGGTGGAAAGGGCCGATGCGAAGCGCACGAATCGGGCGAATCGGACCAGGAAAGCTCGGAGCTCTTCATCGATCAGTCTGGAGACTGGTGTGGAAGCTGGCTCGCCGGGAGCGTGCCGGAGTGGCCAGGGTTCACCGGCTACTCGACTCAGGCGCTGCACCAGTCGCGTTACCTGACCGACGACGGGCGATTGTTCTTCGACAGCCCTGCCGACCTCGTGCCGGCTGCCACCAACGGCGAGGAGGACGTCTACGAGTACGAGCCCGAGGGGGCGCCGCGCGGCTCGCACGAGTGCACGGGCGCGAGTGCCACCTTCAGCGCCAGCTCAGCCGGCTGCGTCGGGCTGATCTCCTCGGGCACGTCCACCAGTGAATCGGCGTTCCTCGATGCGAGCGAATCGGGCGGCGAAGGCGAACACGGAGAACAGCTGCAGGAAGGCGGTGGAGACGCGTTCTTCGCCACCGCGGCAAAGCTGGTGCCGCAGGACGTCGAAGGGGCGTTCGCCGCCTACGACGCCCACGAATGCACCGCCGCAGAGCCGTGTTACACGCAGGAAACGAGCTCCTCCTCGCCCTGCGAAACCACCGAATCATGCCGGCCGTTCTCCTACTCGCCGACTACGGGAGGCACCGCGGCGAGCGGGAGCCCCTCCGCCTCCGGCAACGGCAATCTCACCGGGCGGCAGAAGGTGCTCTCGAGCAAAACGACAAAGCCCAAGCCGCTGACGCGCGCGCAGAAGCTCGCGAAGGCGCTGGAGACGTGCCGCGTGCAGCACAGGCACTCGCACAGGAAGCGCGCCGCGTGTGAAGCGATCGCTCGCAAGAAGTTTGGGCCCCTCGAGAAGAAGCAGGCCGAGAAGAGCAACGTGGACCGCGAGGGCGGACGCAGAGGCGTGCGATGATCGGCCACGAGCGCACACGCACAAGGCGCTGCCCGGCGATCGTGCTCGCCGGCGCGACGCTTGCCGTGATTACGGCCCTCGCGTGCGCGGGCCCGGCGTCCGCCGAGGGCTCCTCGTGGTGGCATCTGACCTCCAGCTCCGCGCCGAGTCTCCTGCCCCGCACCGGCGTCGCCCAGATCGTAGTCACGGCCACCAACCTCGGCGACGGCGAAGTGAACGCGAGCAGCGAACATGTCACCATGTCAGACGTGCTGCCCGTCGGGGTAAAGCCGGTCAAAGTGGAAGATGTGGAAGACCAGGTTGGGCACCTGAAGACGACGTTGAGCTGTCCCGAACGTCCCGAAGGCCAGGTCGTGACGTGCACGTTCGCCGGCAAGCTCCCGCCCTATGAAGCGGTGAGCCTGCGCATCTACGTGCAGATGGAAGACCCCGAAGAGACGCCGCTGCTCAACACGGTCAAGATCGAAGGCGGCGAAACGCCTCTCGTGGCTCCACTGGAAAAGCCGCTGACGCTGGAGAAGGCGCCTGGAGAACGCACGCCGTTCGGTGTCCAGGCCTATGAAATGACACCGGAAGGCGAAGACGGCTCGCCCGCCACCCAGGCCGGCTCGCACCCCTTCCAGCTCACGACGACCGTCGACTTCAACCAGACGCTAACCGCCCAGGGCGAAGGCCGGGAAGCCCTGTCGGCGCCGGCGCTGCCGCGCGACCTGCACTTCAAGCTGCCGCCGGGGCTGGTCGCTGACGCGACAGCGGTGTCGCGGTGCTCGGACGTGGAGTTCTCGACGCTTCTGAAAGGGTCCGTCAATCTCTGCCCGGCCGACACGGCACTGGGCGCGGTGTCTGTGCTTGCCGTGATCCCCAACCTTGACAACGGCAATCCCCTCGACTTCGTGGTGCCCCTGTTCAACCTGGTGCCGACGCCCGGCGAGCCGGCGCGGCTCGGCTTCGAGGTCGAGAACCTCACGGTCGTGCTCAACACCGCGGTTCCGAGCGGCGGTGATTACGCGGCGGAAGTGAGCACAAGCGAAACAACCGAGCTCGGCCAGATCCTGAGCAGCCAGGTGACCGTCTGGGGGGTGCCCGGCAGCCGGCTGCACGACTCCGCCCGCGGTTGGGAGTGCCTCGCCAACGGCTACTGGGAAGAAGTCGGAGGGCGGACGCCGTCGTGCGCGCCGACGCTCCAGCAGGAACCACCGGCGTTCCTGACGCTTCCCACCTCCTGCGCGAAGCCGCTAACGAGCAGCATGGACGGCGATTCGTGGCCCACCGGGGAACCGGGCAACACGGGCAGCGTGCTCGCGCCCGAAAACACCCGGTACGAAGCTCCCGCGACGCTCACCGGCTGCGCTCTGCTCGGCTTCGAACCGAGGATGAGCATGGAACCTGAACAGCACGCTGCGAGCACGCCGAGCGGGCTGAACGTCGGCGTGACGATGCCCCAGGAAGGCCTGCTCTCGGCTGCTGGGCTCGCCGAATCGGCGTTGCAGGAAACCACCGTGGCGCTGCCGCCCGGCATGCAGCTCAACCCATCCGCGGCCAACGCCCTGCAGGCCTGCTCGGTGTTCGACTTCGGCTCGCTGAGCGAACCGGAACCGAACGGGCACCTGCTCGAAGGCGCCGAAGAAGATCTTCAGACCCTCAACAGAGGTTTCACCTCCGGCCCCCCCAACTGTCCGGACGCCGCCAAGCTGGGCACCGTCAGCATCCGTACGCCGCTGCTGGAAAACGAACTCACCGGCTCGCTGTACCTCGCGGCGCAGAATACAAACCCGTTCCGCTCGCCGCTGGCGCTCTACCTTCTTGCCGAAGATAAGCCGGACGGCATTCTCGTCAAGCTCGCCGGCGAAGTCAGGGTCGAAGAAGCCACTGGCCAGATCGTGACGACGTTCAGGAACACCCCGCAGGTGCCGTTCTCGGATCTCGAACTGCACCTGTTCGGCGGCCAGCGCGGATCGCTCTCCACCCCACCGCTGTGCGGCTCCTACGCGGCCGAAACGGAGTTCACGCCGTGGTCCGACGCGGCGCCGGCGGGACCCCAGGCGGCCTTCACGATCAAAACCGGCGCCGGTGGCGCACCGTGCCCCTCGAGCCCGCTCCCGTTCGCGCCGTCCTTCAAGGCGTACTCCGAAAGCGGCCAGGCGGGCGGTTTCACGCCGTTCAGCCTCACGATCCACCGGCCCGACGATCAGCAGCAGCTCACCGGCATCACCGTGCACATGCCGCCCGGGGTCGCGGGGCTGCTCTCCAAGGTGAGGCCCTGTCCGGAACCGCCCTTGGGCCAGGAATGGAGCTGCGGCCCCGAAAGCCTGATTGGGCACACCGTCGCCAGCGCGGGCCTGGGCTCAGAACCTGTCGCGCTCCCGGGCAGCGCCTACCTGACGAGCGGCTACGACGGAGCGCCGTTTGGCGTGCTCGTGCAGACACCCGCAGTCGCGGGCCCGTTCAACCTCGGCATGATCAACGTGCGCTCGCGCATCAACGTCGATCCCAACAACGCCTCTGTCACGATCACCACCGACCCCGGACCACGGGGCGAAGCGATCCCCGCGCGCCTGAAGGGAGTCCCGGCGCAGCTCCAGCAGATCCAGGTGAGCGTCGACCGTCCCGAATTCCTGTTCAACCCGACCGACTGCGAAACGCTCGCGATCGCCGGCAGCCTGGGCGGGAACGAAGGCGCGAGCGAGCCGGTCTCCTATCCCTTCCAGGTGCAGAACTGCGCGAACCTGCCGTTCGCGCCGAAGCTGACCGCGGAAGCGGCCGGGCAGGGCAGCAAAGCGGACGGGACGAGCCTGAAGGTGAAGGTGACCTCGGCCGGGCTCGGACAGGCGAACATCGCCAAAGTCGACCTCACGATCCCCGCCGCGCTGCCTTCGCGCCTGACCACCATCCAGAAAGCGTGCCCCGCTGCGGTCTTCGAAGCCAACCCCGCCTCGTGCGACGAAGGCTCCGTGATCGGCGAGGCGACCGTGCATACGCCTGTGTTGAGCAGCCCGCTTACGGGTCCCGGCTACCTGGTCTCCCACGGTGGCGCGGAATTCCCACACGTCGAGTTCGTACTCCAGGGCGAAGGCATCAAGCTCGTTCTTGACGGCAAGACCGACATCAAAAAGGGCGTCACGTACTCGAGGTTTGAAAGCGCTCCCGACGCGCCGTTCACCACGTTTGAAACGGAGCTGCCCGCCGGGCCGCACTCCGCGTTCGCCCCGAACGTGCCCGAAAAGGAGGACTTCAACCTGTGCAGGACTAGCCTGTCGATGCCCACCACTATCACCGGTCAGAACGGCGCCGTCATCGAACAGGACACGAAGATCGTCGTCACCGGCTGTCACGGGGTCGAACCCTTCAAAGCGACCAAGCTCGAAGAAGCGCTCAAAGCCTGCAAGAAGAAGTACAAGAACAAGAGCAAGCGGCTCGCCTGCGAAAAGCGGGCTCGCAAGAGATACGGTCCTAAGAAGGCCGCCAAGAGCTCTCGGGAGAAGACGAGCAAGAAGAACTAGGGATGACTCCGGGCGAGTGCTCCCGCAATGTCCCGCACGTTAGCGTCGCGCGCTCAAGTCCGCCACCAGCTCGACCGCCTCTTGGGGCCCCGTGAACGGAGCGATCGCGATGTAGGTCAATTGCGGCAGCCGCCCGGTGAGCCCCACGTAGTCGCCGCGGGCGATGTGACGGCGCACGACCTCGAACACCGCGCCAGCGATCGCCTGGGAGGACAGGCGCGGCAACCCGTCCGCCTCGGGCCTGTAGCGGTAGCCCTCCTCGAGGAAGATCGTAAAGGACCTGGTGATCTCCTCGGCGCGGCGGATCGCCTCCGGCCCCGCCGCGTAGCACGCGACCAGGCGCAGATGCGAGATCGCCGGGTTCTCGACTATCAGCTCGAGCAGCGTGCCCAGCCCCCGCCACACCCGCTCGGGCCAGTGCTCCGCCGCGAAGTACGCCGCCGCGCACGTGTCCAAGATGTGCTGGGTGGGATGCTGCTGGGCTTCCAGGAATGCGTGGTGCTTGTCTGTGAAGTGTTCGTAGAACACGTCGCGTGCGACGCCCGCCGCGGCGACGATGTCGGCGACCGTCGCGTTCGCGTAGCCCTTGGCCATCGTCACCTCCGCGATCCCGTAGATGATGCGCGTGCGCTGGCTGCGTGCGACGACGCCAGCTGGCAGCCCATGGCGGCCGCGGGGCAGCCGTTGCGCCGGGCGCGCCCGCTCTCCGCGAGGCGTGGCGCGCGACGTGCGCCTGGCGGGGAGCAGCGCCCGCGGTCCCGTGCTCCAGTGCAGCTGGCCGGCGGGCACCGCATACGCTTCCAGCCACGCGACGAGCTCGTCCGCCAGCGCCGGCAGCTCGTCCTGGGCGTCCGTGCGCAGATGGCGGGTGACGATCGCGCGGGTCGCCCCCACCAGCGCCAGCGCGGGGAGGTCGAGCGTTGTGCCGCCCTCCGGCGTGCTGTCGAGGAGGTCCTGCGCGCGCCGTTCGAACTCCTCCAGCATGCGCCGGCGCTCCACGAAGACTCGCCGACAGGAAAGCTCGTGTTCCCGACGACGGCGATCAAATCCGCACACCGGGTAGGTCTACGCACTTAGGGCAAAGAGATCTCTGGACGGAAGGTCGGCGATCATCGCGTCCACGATCCCGTCGGGCGTGCTCTCCCTCAACACGCCGCTTCACGTAGCCGGCTTGGCCGCGAGGACGAGCCCGGCGGAGGCCCACACCTCGCCCCGAGGGACCTCGACGGGAAGACTCGCAGTGGCAACCTCCTCGCAGACGAGAGGCGTATTCCCGCGACGATTCGCGCTGGCGTTTCCGACTGGACCGGCGGTGTTGAGCTGCGGATTACGGGGATTTGCAGGAAAAAGTCCCGAGGCAAGCACGGTCCCGCATATCGCTTTGACGCCGCCATTGACAAACCATTCAGCCGTTGCAAAGTTCGTGACACGGGCATCCACCGTACTGGGGATGCGGCTTGGGCGTCGTCGAGCGGGGTCAACAGTTGCGTAGAGCGTGCGGTCACATGAACATGGGTGGAGTCATCTAAGATGGCATCCGCATTGCAGACGCCTGAGCCTGGGGCCGAGACTCCTCGGCCCCAGCAGTCGCTGCCATCCGGACGCTCGTCGGCGGAACTCACCCACGTCGGCTGGATTCCCAGCACGAACATCGGGCTCGAGGAGTGGTCGGCCGTCGGCCGACGCTTCGGCGAGATCGGCCGCTGCAGCCAGTGGTGGCTCGGCGACTGGATCCACTACGGCAACGCCAGGTTCGGCGAGCGCTACTCCAGGGCGGTCAAGCTCACCGGCTACGACGCGCAGTCGCTGATGAACATGGTTTACGTCGCGTCCCGCTTCGAGATCTACCGACGTCGGGAGAACCTGTCGTGGAGCCACCACGCGACGGTCGCGGCGCTCGACGTGGCAGAGCAGGAGCACTGGCTCGCGCGAGCGAGCGCCGACAAGCTCTCCGTGGCCGATCTGCGCGTGGAGCTGCGCAGCGCGCGGCGCGCCGGCGTCGAGCGCGCCGGCGACGACGATCCCCCGAAGCAACTGGCCGTCGCGCACACGCTCGTGTGCCCGAACTGCGGGGAGACGGTCCCCGTGGCCGGTTGAACGCGGTGACGAACCGGGCGGACACCGACCTGCTCGTGCTCGGCGCCGGCGCCAAGGGCACGGCGATCGCGATGAAGGCCCACGTCCTGAACGCCCTCGGCCTGGGGCCGATCTCGCTGACGGTCGTCGAGGCCGTCGGGCCCGCCGCCGCGTGGCGCGACGGCGAGGGCGTGACCTCCAGCAGGGAGATCCTCGGCCTCGGCCCATGCAAAGACATCGGGTTCCCCTACCAGGGCGCGCGCGCGTTCGGCGAGGCGGGCGCAGCGGTCGACCGGGCCGCGCTGTCATTCTCCTGGCAGCAGCACCTGGTCGAGGAAGGTCGCTACGCCGAGTGGATCGACGCTGGCTCGCCAGCGGTGCAGCGCCGCGTGTTCGGTGCGTATCTCGTATGGGCCCTCGCTCGCGCGACCGAGGGAGTCGAGGTCGTACACGGCACGGTCGCCCGCGTGTCCCTCGAGCCGGGCGGCGAGCGCTGGCTCATCGACGTCGAGGGCTCCGCGGAGCCGGCTCGCTTCGCCTGCGGGGCGTTCGCGCTGACGGGCCAGGGTGCCCAGCGCATCCTCCCCCACGACCTCGACGCGGCCCCGCGCGTGCTCGACTGCGAGAGCGGGCGCATGCAGATCGCGCGAGTGCCAAGCGAGGAGAGCTCGGACGTCGCGATTGTGGGCGGCGGCGAGAGCGCCCTGAGCTGCCTCGAGTTCGTGCGCGCGCGGCGACCAGACGCGCGGCTCACGGTATACACGGCGAACCTGCCGATGAGCCGCGTCGAGAGCTTCCTCGAGAACCGCATCTTCTCGCGACCCGACGACGTCGACTGGACCGCGCTGTCCGAGGACGCGCGCCGCGACTTCGTCGTGCGCAGCGACCGTGGCGTGTTCGGCGCGGAGCGCGCCTCCCCGTTCGCCTACGACGAGCGGCTGCGCCTGGTCACCGGGCGCGTCACGCACGTCGCCTCGGCACAGGCCGGGCGCAAGCTGTCGGTCGCGTACGTGTCCGCGTCGGGGGCCACGAAGGGCCGGCACGACTACGTGATCAACTGCACAGGCTACGACCCGCTCGAGCAGTTGCGTCGTTTGCTGGCGCCCGAGGCGCGCGAGGAGCTCGAGCGGCAGGTGGGGCCGCTGTGGGGCCAGCCGTGCGACGACGTTGCGATCGGGCGCGCGCTCGAGCTCGAGGGCGCGCGCCCGCGGGTGCACATCCCCGGCCTGGCCGCTCTGAGCCAGGGCCCGGGCTTCTCGACGCTCGGCGCCCTCGGCCTGCTCGCCGACCGGGTGCTCGAGCCGCTGTTCAGGGAACGGGCAGAGCGTGCGAGGGCTCGGCTTGCCGGCACCTTTCGGGTGTGGCGCCCGGCCTTCTTGAGCCCCATCATGCTGCTGAGCATACTGTCGGGGCCGGTGGAAGCGTCAGGGCTCCGAGCTAGGCTTGAAGCTGTGATCGTCGTTCGCTACTCGGGGCCATCTCGGGGTCTGTACATGCTCGTTGACGAGATGTCGGCCGAGGGTCTGCCCGTCGAGTACGAGCCGCCGCAAGAGCGGCGCGGAGTAGATCAGGATGTCGTTCACGTGCTGATTCAGGTGGGCTCCGATGCTGAGGCCGGATTGATCGGCGCAGCCGCACTTGCGGCCGTCCAACGGATCGCGCGAGCGTTCCGCGAGCGACACCCGCAGGTCGAAGCCGATGTAGACCCCGGAGAGGAGGACGTGGATGGCGGACGTGAGTGAGGCAGCGCGAGCGTGGCTTGAGAGAATCGACGGCATGTACGAGGGCATGGACGCTGGACCTACCGATCCCGTTCACGCCGTCCGCGAGCACGCGCGCCAAATGATCGAGGCTGGACCGACCGAGGATGATCCGTTCACGATCGCCCGCGAGATTGCTGCTGCGTTGCCCGGCGACTCGCACGCGGCGGCGCTCGCAGACACGTGGCGCACCGAGCTCGACGGTATGCGGGCGGACGACGAGCGAGGCTGAACTCTCGGGCGGGCGCGACGGGATGCGAAGCACGACGCCGCTCGGCGCCGGTTTGTTACGGCTGGCGGCGTTCGACATTGCGGAAGTGCGGCATCCGTGTCCCGAGGACATCAGCATCAGATCGTAGTCGTCTCATCCGCCGCTGCCGCGAAACTGATGCGTGTATGCCCGACGTCGATCCCTTGGCGAAGCTGGTCTACGACGAATCCGTGCGGGGGCTCGATATGCAGAGCGAATCGCTCGATGAGATCCGCAGCCGGACAGGCGTCCTGATCGCCGCGGCGACGGTCGCCGCCGCGCTCCTGGGTGCGTCCGCGCTAACGCGGCACCACGTCACCTACTGGGCGAACCTCTCCGCATTGATCGCGTTCGGCCTCGTCGTCGGGTTCTGCCTCCTGGTCCTTTGGCCCGGCACCAAGTGGACGTTCGCCTACAACGCGGAGACGCTGGACGACACCTACATCAAGAAGCAGGTGGACGCCACCGAAGCGTGCCGGTCTATGGCGCGGGGTCGCGCGGAGCACCGGAAGGCGAACGCTAAGAGGCTCCGATGGCGCTACCTGTGGTTCCGGCTCGCATGTCTGGCGCTGCTCGCCGATACCGTCCTGTGGCTCGTTAGCATCGGAGTACGATGAAGTCGATGCACCGTCAAGAGCGACCCGCACCGCAGCCACCGCAGGAACCGCCGCCCGCGCCACCACCGGAAACCGAAATCCGGGGTGGAGGCAGACCACCGGGCACCAAGTAGTCGCAGCGCCGCGCGGGTCACGCGATCTAGGGCTGCGATAACGACAGCAAACTATCGTTCACGATGGCATACGCTCGGTATGGGCTGGCTGATTGCCCGGCACGGACGCGGTATGAGGACCGCAGATGGGACCGCAGGCGCCCCGAGAACCGCCTAGGAAAGCCAACTCTAACCGTTCGCCCCGATCGGTTTGGAACCGGGGCGGAACCGGGACGGTCACCCGGCCGGGCGCAACGTGTCATTTACCGGCTGAGGCGATAGTCCTGGCGCAGCGTTGTTGTAGCGCGCGAGTCGGTCCCCCGGAGCTTGAATCCCCGCTCCACTCTCGGGCCGGTGTACGGCTACGGGAGGCAAGCGGAGCGCTCGGCGAGCTGCTCGACGAGCTGGGCGGCCTGCGTGCCGGCATCGTGCGAGGCCGCCCACGCCGCCAGCTCGCGCGCCCGGGCCCCGATCGACGGCTCCCCGAGTGCCCGCTCCACCGCCAGGCGCAGCACGCGCGGGTTGACGAAGCGCCGGGGCACGCGCACCCCGGCGCCCGACCAGTCCAGGCGGGCGGCGTTCTCGTTCATGTCGCCGGCGGCGGGGCTCGCGACGACCGCACATCCGCTGGCGAGCGCGCGGGCGAGCGTGCCGTGGCCGGCGTGGCAGACCACCACATCGCAGCGGGGCATCACGCGCGCATAGGAGAGCCACTCGACGACAGTGGCATTCGGGGGCACAGGGAGCGGACGCGGCGGCAGGCGCCGGTTCCACGTGGCGATCACCCGCACGGGCTCCTCGGCGAGCCCACGCAGCGCGGCGCGCAGCAGCCGGTGCTCGGCGTCCTGCGCGGTGGAAGGCGCGATCAGGACAAGCGGTGTCCCGCCCGTCGCGCCACGCGCGCCGGGCAGCTCCACATCGCGCGCCGGCGGCTCCCACATGAGCGGACCCACCACGTTCACGTTGGGTGGCCAGGCGCGCGGGTACTCCAGCTGGGGGAAGGTGGCCACGAGGGCCAGCTCCCGGCTGATGCCGCCGTGGACGTGCGCCTGGGGCGCCAGGCCGAGCTGCGCGCGCGTTTCGTTCAGTTCGCTGCGCCCCTGCGCGAGGCCGCGCTGCACCGCTCGATCGCCCAGACGCCACAGCGCGCGGCCCGCCGCGGTGCGCGGGAGGCGCGCGCCGAGCGAGTAGATCGGAAAGCCGGGAGGGGTGTGGGGATAGACGTGGGGGATGAGCGTCGCGCGGGGTACGCCGGCGAGCTCGGCGGCGAGCGCGGGGGCCAGCGTGAGGATGTCCGAGACGACCACTTCGGGGGCGAGCTCGCGCACGAGCGGCAGCGTGTCCGTGGTGGCCTGGGCGACGGCCGCATAGAAGTCCAGCGGCTCGGGGCCGCTCGGGAAGACCCGATACTCGGGAGCGGGCGCGAAGGCGAGTCCCTCCGCCTCCACGTGCTCGCGCCAGCGCTGCCAGGTCTGCAGCGTGACGTGGTGCCCGCGCGCGGCGAGGGCGCGTCCGAGGGCGATCATGGGGAACGCGTGGCCGGGGTCGCCGAAGGCTCCCAGCAGCAGGCGTCTGGGCGGGGCAGCGGGCGCCGCCACGGTGCTCGCTAGGCGGCGAGCTCGGCCAGCAGGCGCAGCTGCTCGAGGCGCTCGGGTGCGGTGAACGCGGTGGGGGTGACCCCGAGCGTGCCCACGCCCGCGTCGCGGTAGACCGCCAGGCGCTCGCGCACCACGTCCCTAGGCCCGCACAGCGAGACCTGGTCGATGAGCGCGTCGGGGATGGCCGCCATGGCCTCCTCGCGCTTGCCCTCGAGGTAGAGGTCCTGGATCCGCTGCGCGTCCGCCTCATAGCCGTAGCGCTGGACGAGCTGGTTGTAGAAGTTCTGCTTGCGCGAGCCCATGCCCCCGACGTAGAGCGCGATGAACGGGCGCATGCTGTTGCGCGCGGACTCGATGTCGTCGGTGATGTTGAGGCTGACCGTGGGGGCGATGTCGAAGCCCTCGAGCGATTTGCCGGAGCGCTCGGCGCCTCCCTGCAGCAGCGGGCGCAGCTCGGAGACGTGCTCGGGGCTGAACAGCGTGGGGATCCAGCCGTCGGCGATCTCGCCGGCGAGAGCGGTGTTCTTGGGGCCGATCGCGGCGAGGTAGACGGGGATCCGCTCCTGGACCGGCGCGATGGTCAGCTTGAGCGCCTTGCCGGGCCCGTCGGGCAGGGGCAGCTCGAGCGTCTCGCCATGGAACTCCACGCGCTCGCGCGCCAGGGCCATGCGCACGACGGCCACATACTCGCGCGTGCGGGCGAGCTGGCGCCCGAAGCGCTGACCGTGCCAGCCCTCGGCGACCTGCGGCCCCGAGGAGCCGATGCCGAGGATCATGCGACCACCGGAGAGCTGGTCGATCGTCGCGGCGGTCATCGCGGTCATCGCGGCCGAGCGCGCGGGCATCTGGAAGATCCCTGAACCGAGGCGGATCTTGCTCGTCTGACCGGCGAGCCAGCCGAGCACGGTGGCCGCGTCCGAGCCGTAGGCCTCGGCGGTCCACACGGAGTCATAGCCGAGCCGCTCGGCCTCCTGGACGATTTCGAGCTGATCGGCCGAGGTCAGGCCCATGCCCCAGTATCCGAGGTGCACGCCGAGCTTCATGTGCAAGTTTCCTTTCAGCAGGAGGGAAGCGGTTGCCCGCGCGGAAGGCGTGCCCTAGCCTTGGCCGCGCATCCGGCCGCGGCGAGGTTCGCGTGCGGCGGTGCACAGCCTATGCGAAACCGTCGCCGCCGCCGCGTCCACAACGTCGAGAGCCTTCGCCTGGCGATCGACTGCCTGCCCGTTGCCACGCGCGAAGCGATGCTCGCAGGGGTGCACGCGAGCGAGCGGATCATCGCGGGCGCCTACACCGATGGCGACGGCGGCGTGTGCCCGATGCTGGCCGCGCACCGCTCGGGCGCTCGCACCGACTTTCTCTCCTTTGCCAAGTCCTGGGACCGCTTTGCGCACGCCGACGGCAAGCGCAGGGAGGCCACCGCGCGGGAGGTCCGCATCCTGATCTCCCAGCTGGAAGACAGCCTGCACAGCTCCGACGGCCTGGAGCTTGACCACGCGATCAAGGATCACCGCCGGCTGCTGAGCCGCAGCAGGCGTCTGCGCCGTCCCCGCGCCGAGCTCGCCGATCCGCAGGGCGAGATCCGAGCGCGGCGCCTGGGCCGGGCGCGCCGGCGCAGATCGCCCGGCGAGGGTCCCGCGCACACCGGCGAGCCGCAGCCGGCGGCGGCGGTCCCGGCGCGCGGCCGAGCTGCTCGAGGCTCCTGCTAGAGCTCGTCGCCGGGGCGGATGAACATCATCTCGGGCACCACGCACGCGGGGGAGACCCTGAGCAGGTAGCGGACCGCCTCGGCGATGTCCTGCGGGCGGATCATCTCCTCGGCTGCGACCTGACCCTTGACGAAGTCGGTCATGGGCGTGTCCACGAAGGCGGGGCACAGCGCGGTCGACTTGATGCCCTCGGTGGCGAGCTCGCGGTTCATCGAGCTGGTCCAGCCGACCACAGCGTGCTTGGTGGCCGAGTACACCGAGAGCCACGCCTCGCCGTGCTTGCCTGCGATCGAGGCGGTGTTGACGACGAGCACGTTCTTGTGCTCGGCCGCGGCCTCCCGCAGCATCGAGAGGCATTCGCGGTAGAAGATCACGATCGAGCGCAGGTTGATGTCGAGCTGCATGTCAAGGCGCTTGGTCTCGATCTCGCCGACCGGCGCGCCGACGCCCACACCGGCGTTGTTGACGAGCACGTCCAGGCGCCCGTAGCGCTCGCGGTGGGCCTCGACCACCTTCTGGATCTCGGCCTCGTCGGCCAGGTTCGCGGGTACAGCCTGCACGTTGAAGCTCTCTGCGGCGAGGCCCTCGGCGGCGATGTCGAGCTTTTCGGGCCGGCGGGCGGCCATGGTGATCGCGTAGCCCTCCTCGGCGAGCACCCTGGCGATCGCAAGGCCGATACCGCTGGATGCTCCCGTGACGATGGCTGCGCGCTCCGCTGACATCTGCCGTCCCCTCTCTTGATGGCCGAATCCAGTAGGCCGCCCGCAACGGCACGGCCGGCGGCAGCATCCCACATCTCGCTGGTAGCGTCCCCGGAGCGCGCCCGGCCCACGCGGTCGCGGTGCGTGGAGGGCCCGTAGCTCAGTTGGTTAGAGCTGCCGACTCATAATCGGTAGGTCCCTGGTTCGAGTCCAGGCGGGCCCACTCGATTTCTCCGCGCTGGCGATGAGCGCGCGGCTGAGTCTGCGCCGAACACGCTCAAGGGCAGCGCCACATATCGTGCGCATGAGCTGGCGGCGGCGGCCGAGCGGCATGCCCTACAGCCCCGGGACCTGGCGGTGGCGCGTTCGGCAGCGACTACGGCCGAGCGCCCAAGGGCTGAGAGCCGTGAGGCGCCTACTCCGCCAGCCCTAAGGCTTTGAGGGCTTCGGCGGGCTCAGTGAAGTAGCGAAGTTCGGTCACCGCCCCGTCGCGAACCGCAAGAACACAGGCTCGCGGAGAGTCGACCTCAACGCCGCTCACGCGGCCGCGTCCGCGCTGCCTGCCCGTGATCAGCACGTATTCATCAAGATCACCTATCCCCGCTCCTGCGTGAGACGTTCGGCGGCGGCACGGGCCTCGTCGATGTCGGTATACAACGTCTGCCTGACGATCGCGCCATCGACCCATAAGGTGACGCTTGCGAAGCGCATCTGCACGCGACCGCTGCTCCCAACCGGACGGCCTTGTTGGAGGGCCACGCTGAGCATGACTCCGTTGCTGAGGTCGAGAATCTCCTCGGGCTCGACCTCGAACTCCTCGTAGGCGCTGATGAAGTCTTCAAAGAAGCCTCTGATCGCGGCCACGCCCTCGAAGCTGGCACCCATCCCCATCGAGTCCAATACTGCATCGCTAGCGTAGAAGCTCGGGATCGAGTCAAACTCGCGCTTGTTCATGGCCTCAAAGAATCTGCGCGCAAGCTCGACCGGGTCGAGGGCCGTGGACTCCTCAGCCATTGCAGGGAGTATCCCGTCTACCGCGGCGAGATGTGGGGCACCCCCGCGCCGTCGCTCACCCCAACCCTTTGAGCGGCCGCGTCGATAGCGGCGGCGGCCTTCTCAGCGTGCTGAGGTTCGGTGAAGACGGCGTCCGATGCCCCCTACTCCCACGTACCGACGCATCGATCGCGAGACGAGCAGCGCAAGCGTTAGGACATCCAGCGCGTACGGGATGAACCAGCTCCATTCCTGCCACGCGGGAGAGATTACGGCAACTACGTAGAGCAACACGTACAGCCACCATGCCCACCGCTGGCGCCAAACCACAACCGCTGCGAGCCAAAGCGCAGCGAGCACCACGACGATGAGCACGAGGACGACGTGGTGAGAGAGCTTCGTAATCCTCGACAGGCCATAGGCAAAGCCGCCGACCTGAACGACCACGAGCGCGACGGCGACCGGCGGCAGCTGACGGCCGTGCGCGTTCAACCAGGACCTCAGTCCGATTCGGGTGAGCGGCGGCGCTTCAGATCGTGCCGAGCGCGCTGGATCGGGAACACGAACAGCGCATCCACAGCGAAGACAGCGAGGAGCATGATTCCCGCGAGCCTGAAGTCGCGCGCCAGGCTGCACATATCCGAACGGTAGCTTCAATTGAGTCCGACCACCAGCAGCCCGCGCAAATCACCTCTCCGCGCCAGCCGCGTACTTGACCCGTGGCCGCCGTGGATCCGCGGGTCTATCGCCGGGCAGGAGAGTAGGGTGACGACATCTGCTAAGCGCCCCCGCGCCGTTGATGCGGCCGGGGGCATGGCACAGGAGGTAGAAGCTCCCATGCGAGCCTCACGCTACATGAGGGCCCGCTGATGGCTCGTCGGAGAACCTTTACGAGCGAGCTGTACCGGGCCGCGAGGCTGAGCGCCACCGGACGGGCGATCCGCACCGGCAAAGCACCCCGCCGCGCCAAGAACATCGCGCTGGGGCGTCTGCTCGGGCGGGCAGGTGTGTGGCGGAGATTGTGGCGATGACAGGGCGGGTGATCGTCAAGGCGCTCGTGGCGCTGTGGGTCGCCGTCCTCGTGCTCGGATTTGTCGCCCAGACAACCGAACTGTTCGGGGCGCGGAATGGCGGCCTGGCCTGGCTGCTCCTGGGGTTGGCTGCGCTGGGCTTCCTCGCAATCGGCTCCGCGGGCATATGGCTGGTCCTTCGGGGGCTTGACGAGCACGATGCGAAGGGCAATCGACCGACCGAGGGGGGCGATCCGGGATGAGCGCACCGAAGCTCCTCACAAGCAAGACGCCGGGCGTGTGACGATCATTCACCGCGTCATGACCGACGGACCGCCTCACCGCAACTCGGCGCCACCCGTACTCCCGGTGGCCACCGATGTTTGAAGCCGCAGTCTGGCACGACTACTTCGTGATGGTCGGCGGCGGGGCAGCCGCCCTGACCGGCCTGGTGTTCGTCGCGATGTCGCAGCACCTCTCAGACATCGCCTCCAATCCGACGCACCGCCACCGCGCCCGCACCATCCTCACCGCGCTCACAGCCGTATTCGTCCGCTGCGCCCTCGTCCTGATGGGCGGCCAAACCGCGCGCGCTGTGGGCGTCGAGATCTTCGTTGTGATCGTTGGCGTCGAGGTCACCGTGTTCCGAAGTCTCGACGAAGCGCTCCGCGGCAGCGGCGCGGCACAGCGCGGCGTTCTATTCCGAAGTCTCAACGAGGTGCTCCGCGGCAGCGGCGCGGGCCAGAGCGGCGTTCTCTTCCGAACGCTCGGTTACGCCGCTTGCCTGATCATCGAGCAGACCGGCGCTGCGATCCTGTTCTTCGGACACACATGGGGCCTGTACGCGGTCGGGGTGGGAATGATGGCGTCGTTCCTGTTCATAGTGTCCGGGGCATGGCTTCTGCTCGTCGGCGTCGACTCGGAGGCCCGGCGTCTGACCCCTTAGGTGTAAGACCCGAGGAGGTTGTTCAGTTCGTGTAGGCGAGTTCCGGGTGGCTTGTGGCTGAGGGAGCCGTGTGGTCGTCGGTAGTTGTACTCCTCGAGCCAGCCCCGGAGAGCAGCGGTGCGCTGCGTGCTTGAAGCGTAGATCGCGCCGTAGGCCCAGCCGCCGAGCAGCGTGCGGATGAAGCGCTCTGCCTTGCCGTTGGTGCGGGGCCGGTATGGGCGCGTGCGTAGATGTCTGAGACCGAGCGCGGCGCACGCGATCTTGTGCGCGATCGAGCGGTAAGCGGGTCCATTGTCGGTCATCACGCGTAGCACCTGCACGCCGTGGGAGCGGTAGAAGGATGTAGCTCTTGCTAGGAAAGCGACAGCGGTTGAGGCTTTCTCGTCGCGAAGCACCTCGACGTAGGCCAGGCGTGTGGCGTCGTCGACGCAGACGTGCACGAACTCCCAGCCAGCGCCGCGCGAACGCTGCCCCGGCCCACGGTTGCCGCTCACCCGGTGCCCAGCACCACGGCCGATGCGCCCGAGCTTCTTGACGTCGATATGGATCAGCTCTCCGGGGGTGCGGCGTTCGTAGCGGTTGGGTGGCTCTGGCGGCTCAAGACGGCTGAGCTTGCCCAGCCCGATGCCGGTCAAGATTCCCGAGACGGTGGACAGCGGCATCGAGAGCGCCATCGAGATTTGCGCGCCGGTCAGGCGCACCCGGCGCAACGCCGCGATCGCTGCCACGCGATCCTCGGACGTGCGCGTTGGCTGACGCACGGGCACCGAGGAGCGGTCAGCCAGCCCGGCCAGCCCCTCCAGGCGGTAGCGAGCAACCCACTTGGCGGCGGTGCGGTCGCTCACGCCGGCGGCCTCGGCCGCCTGCGTCAGCGACCAATGATCCACGAGGATCCGATCGATCAGCAGCTCGCGCCCCTTGACGCTGAGGCGAGCGTTAGCGTGAAGCTTCATCCGGTGTTCTCCTTGGGACTGGGTGGCTTGGACACCCCCAGCCTCCAAGGAGACCCGGATGAACAACGTCCTCAGGAACTACACTTAGGCCGCTCCAGCGCGCGAGTCGGGAGCTGAGATCCGCTTGAGCTCCGCATCGCGAGGACGCATCGTGCTCGCGCCCCAAAGTCCACCCCAAGAAACCCCCGTCAACGCGGGGGTTTCTTTTGTGGCGGGTTTGCGGGACTGCCTAGCCCTCAGGCCCCACGGCTCGCAGGGCGTCCTCGCGGTCGCGGAAGATTTCCAGCCGGACGACCTTGGCGCAGTGGACGGTGTACGCATATGCAAGCGACCAGTCGAGTTCAACCCCGCTGGCACGGCCGCGTCCCCTGTGGCTTGCGAACGCGAACACCCTCTCTCCGGCGCTGCGAACCTCCTCGACCTCGAAGCGATAGTCGGCGAAGGAGCTGAACCACTCCGCGAACCAGTCTGCCACTGCTGCTCGCCCGCGGAACACGCCGGCCGCAGTGGGTATCGCCTCGGCATCGACGGTGAGCACCACATTCTCATCGAAGGCGTCGAGGGCCGAGGCGAAGTCACGCCGCGTGGCCGCCTCGAACTGTGCCCGCACGATCTCCTCCTCCGCCGACACCGCCTACCCGCGTTCCCGGGCCAGGCGCTCGGGGGACTTGCTACGCGCAGACATTCAGGCAGTATCCCGCAGCGACAGCCCGCTCCAGTCACCCCAGCCGAAGTAAGGATCGGCGCGCCCCGCGATGTCAAACCAATACTCGCGAAAGTGGGTGCGCCGGTCATCCGGCGACGAGGGCGTCGGTGAGACCGTCGATGCCCGCCAGTCTCGCTGCGAGATCCTCACTCAGCCCGTAGCGCGCGGCGAGCGCCGCGGGGGCCGTGTAGGTGACCGTCGTCTGCCCGTTGTTCGACCAGATCAGGACCTTCAGCGGCATGTCGAGCGCGGCGAGGGGCGCGGCCGCCATCACCGCAGTCCCCGCCTTGGGGTTGCCGAAGATGACCACCTTGGTCTCGCGCAGCTCGAGACCGGCCTGCGCGGCCTCGCCGCTGTGGTCGATCACCGCGAAGATCTTCATGCCCTTCTCCTGCGCGAGCGACTGAAGCCGGGCAACCGTCTCGGCAACCGAGCGCGTAGCGGTCTTCGTGGTGAGCTCTGCGGGCCCGTTGGAGCTAGCCGGAGATGCAGCAGGTGAGACCTCGGACTGCTGATCGGTCATCACGACCCCTTTCCGTGTCGCGTTGGGTGCTTGCCAGGTGCTAAGTGCAGCACGGTTGTGCGTCTGACGGCGCATCGGAGCCTGGAATGCGCATGCACCGCAATACGTGGATCTCCGGAGCAACCCGCGGCATACTCCGGATGCGACGCGCGGGGCGCCGAGGTTAGCGTCCTGACTGAGGCTGTTGAGCCGCCGAAGGCCGCCACTGGGGCGTGTCGCTGCGGCAGCGCCGGCCCACCTGTTTTGCCATGAGCGAGCACCTCTCAGCCCTTGACGCAACCTTCCTCGAGCTCGAGCAGGCGGACGAGAGTGCGCACATGCACATCGGCGGCGTGCTCGTCTTCGAGGCGCTGCCGGGCGGCGGCGCACCCTCGCGTGCTCAGCTGTGCGGGCTGCTGGGGGGTCGCCTGGGCCAGCTGCCGCGCTACCGCCAGCGCCTGTCAGAGCCGCACACCGGCGGGATGTCATGGCCCGCGTGGGAAGAGGACCCAGCATTCGACATCGCCACGCACATCGCTCGCGCCGCGCTGCCGGCGCCGGGCGGCTACGAGGAGCTCCAGGAGTGGGCGTCGGGCTTCTTCTCCCAGCGCCTCGACAGGCGTCGGCCGCTGTGGGAGATGTGCCTCGTCGAGGGGCTCGCCGGCGGGCGCTGGGCGCTCGCGCACAAGACGCACCACTCGATGGTCGACGGCGTCGGCTCGGTCGATGTCGGGCACCTGATGCTCGATGCCACCGCCGAGACCGCCGAGAGCGCCGAGAGCGCTGCGCCTGGGCCCTCCCGGCCCATCGGCGCGGCCGCGATGGACGCGGGCGACCCGGCCGCCGGCGCGCTCTCCTCGGCGACCGGGGCGCTGTCCTCGCTGGCGCGCGCGGGGATGGGCGTGGTGCCCGTCGAGACGATCGTGGGGACGGCGCGGATGGGCGCGCAAGGCCTCCTTCACCCGCGTGATGCCCTCCGCAACGCGCGTTCGGCGCTCGCGATGGTCGTGAGCGAGGAGCTGCACGCTGCGCCGCACACCAGCCTCAACGTCCCCATCGGCACAAGGCGCCGCTTCGACGTCATCCGCGTTCCGCTGGCCGACCTCAAAGAGATCAAGAGCGCGCTCGGCGGCACGCTCAACGACGTCGTGCTCGCTGCCACCACGAGCGGGCTGCGGGCGCTGCTGCAGTCGCGCGGTGAGGCGCTCCCCGCCACAGGGGTGCGCGCCATGGTTCCGATGAACGTTCGAGTTGCGGGCGAGCACCTCGCGCTGGGAAACCGCATCTCCTCGCTGTTCCTCGAGCTGCCCGTCGCCGAGGCCGATCCGCTGCGCCGCTACAAGGAGGTCGTCGCCCGCTCCGAGGCGCTGAAGTCAGGCGGGCAGCAGGCCGCGGGAACGAGCGCCGTGATCGATGTCGCGGGCCTCGCCCCGCCGGTCATCCACGCCACGCTCGCTCAGGCGCTCTATGCCACACGTCTCTTCAACGTGACCGTCACGAACGTGCCCGGTCCGCAGCAGACGCTCTACGCCTTCGGTGCGCCGCTGCGCGAGATCCACCCGCTCGTGCCGCTCGCCGCCGAGCACGCAGTGGGCGTCGCCGCACTCAGCTACGACGGCACCCTCTGCTTCGGCGTCGTCGCCGACCGCGACACAGTTCCCGACATCGACGTGATGCTCGGCGCCCTGGCCGGCTCCATCGAGGAGCTCCTCGCGCTCGCCCGCGCGCCCCGCGACGCCGCCGCGGGGGGGCGCCGCGCAAAGGCCGCCCGGCGCCCGCGCGCCGCTCAACGCTGAGCCGGCCCGCGGGCGTCCTCGCGGCGCGGGCTTCGGGTGCTCGCGCCGGCCCCGATCGGCGCCTAAACTCTGCCCATGTCCGCCGCGGAATCCCCAGACGACCAGCTGTTCGGCGAGGAGCACGTCCGCGTCTACCGCGAGACGGGTGGCCAACGGGGCTATCACTGGCGCGGCACCACGATCCTGCTGCTGAGCACCGTGGGCCGGGTCTCGGGCGAGCCCCGCACGACCCCGCTGATCCATCGCACCGACGGCGACCGTTGGATCGTGGTGGCCTCCAGGGGCGGGAGCCCCACCAACCCCGGCTGGTATGAGAACCTCAGCGCCAATCCCGACATCGAGATCCAGGTGATGGGGGAGCGGATCCCCGTCCGTGCCAGCACCGCCGAGGGCGCCGAGCGCGAGCGGCTGTGGTCGCTGATGGCCGAGGTGTGGCCGGACTACGACACATACCAGGCCAGGACCGAGCGGGAGATCCCGGTCGTGATGCTCACGCGCCGCTAGCCTCGCGGGCGACGACCGGACGTGGAGCTCGGATCACGATCGTGCGCGCCGCCTGACTGGCCGCGCCATCGGCAAGCTGACCAGGTTCGCTTTGCGCCCTCAAGCCGGCCTCGCGGAGCGCCGATTCATCCTCTGTGGGCCCTGCTCCCGTCAGAGACGAGGAGCCCTCCAGCGAGGGCTACCGCGCCATCCACAGACTCAGGGTTGCCGCCCCGATCGTAGCCGGCGTGATCGCCGGCGCGTTCTTCGGTCTGCGCGCGCTGTTGATGTGGACGCGCGGAGGGCCTGCCGAACGCGTGCCCACCGCCGGCCTGCTCTACCTCGGCTCGTTCCTGCTGGTCGGCGGCCTGCTGTTCCTGCATCGCGGCGTGTGGCGGTGGATGCACGACGGCAACATCAGGGCGATGAGGACTCTCTCTGCACGGTCCGGGCGTGGGCCGACGCGGCGCTGGAGCCCGGCGGTGCGCGGCCTCCAGGGCTGGATGGTCGCGCGCGAAGAGGGCGAGCGCGACTCTCGTGAACGGCGCATCGCGGCCGCGATCACGCTGCTCGTGGCGGGCGCCGTCGTCGTCGGCTACGCGCTGCTGCGCTGAGGAGCGCGCGTCGCCGCGGACCTACCGCATGCCGTGAGCGATGTGGCTGACCGTCCTCACGCTGACCCCGCCGCTGCCCGCGGCTCCCAGCCGCTCGCGCAGGCCCTCGCGCACGGCCGCCTGGGTGGCCGGTGGGAGCGCCGCCAGGACCGGGCCGTAGGGCGTGCCGGCGATCGCCGCGATCGCATCCTCGCCGCTCTCCCAGGTGCAGTCGAGCTCCACCGTCTCGAGGCCCACCTCGTCGAAGCCCGCCGCTTCGAGCAGCTCGCCCAGCTCCGCCGCGCCGAGCGCGAAGCTGCGCGGGTCGAACGCGCCCGGGAACGGCTCCGCGACGCCGGCGCCGCGCATCGCTTCTGCCATCGGTCCGAACAGCCCGAGGGGGCGCTCCACGGCCCACGTCGAGAGGAACGCCGAGCCGCCGGGCGCAAGGACGCGGCGCAGCTCGCGCAGGGCGCCGGGGCGATCGGGGAAGAACTGGAGCCCCTGCTGGCAGAGCACGAGCTCAAAGCTCGCCTCCGCCGTCGGCAGCTCGTCGGCCGAGCACTCCACGACCTCCACGCGTGCCGAGCCTGGCTCGATTGGCGCCGTGGCGGCCAGCTCGAGCATCGCCGGGCTTATGTCACTCGCCACCACGCGGCCCTGCGCGCCCACCAGCCGGGCGGCCAGGAGCGCGACGGTGCCCGGCCCGCAGGCCACGTCGAGCACCGCGTCGCCCTGCAGGGGGCCCGCTCGGCGCAGCAGCTCCCGCGCCCACGGCTCGAACAGCGGGCCGACCAGATGGCGCTCATAGGCCTGCGGTACGGACTCCTCGACGAAGGCCCTGCTCCTAGCTTCGCTCACCGCGAAACCATCTCAAACGCGCTCTATCACGAGCTTCGTCCAGTCGCGCTCCAGCAGCGCTGCGGCAGCGTCCTGCCAGCTCACCACACGGCTCGTCACCTTCTCCGGGTGCAGCGCGCCCGACGCCGCGAGCGCGATCACATCGGGCATGTCGGCGCGCGCGTTCGCGCGGCCGGTCCGGAAGGTGATGCCCTTGGTGTACATCTCGAGCAGCGGCAGCCCGGCGGGATCCTCGAAGTAGATCGCGGCGCTCGTGCAGGTGCCGTCGGGCGCGGTGGAGCGGAGCGCCAGCGCGAGGCCGCGCGGGTTCGCGCTGGCGTCCACCGTGATCGGGAACGGGCCGAGACGGCGCGGCAGCTCGGTGAGCGTCTGCGCACCCAGCTCGGCCGCCGTGGCGCAGCGGCCGGGGTCGCTGTCGGCGTAGAGCACCGACTCGGCTCCGAGCGCAACCGCGATCGCCGCCGCGTAGATGCCGATCGAGCCGGGACCCGCGCCGCCGACGACGAGCACCGACGCGCCCGGTTCGCGCTCGAGCGCCGGCGCCACGCTGCGCCAGGCGTCGCTGATGTTGTCAGACGCGCTGGCAACGCTCGCGGGGTCAAGCCCGTCGGGGATCGCCACCAGCATGTGCTCGGCGTAGGGGACGCGCACGAGCTCTGAGAGGAAGCCGCCCAGCTCCTGCACCGCCGGGCCGAAGCCGTAGGTCGCCATGAAGGGCACCGCCGAGCAGTTGGAGGTCCGCCCCGCCGCGCACGCCGCACAGCTGCCGCAGGAGATCTGGAAGGGGACGCCCACGAGCTGCCCCGGGGCGAACGAGCAGACACGATCGCCCACCCGCACGAGCGCGGCCGCGTCGGAGTCCAGCGAGGGCGCGGGCACCTCCAGCCACTGCAGTTCGCCGGGGCCGGTGTAGGTGAGCTGCTGCATGTCGGCGCTCCTTTCTAGGTAGACCGGTCGATATACTACACGCGTGCCCGCGCAGCCGCCCGCCCGCTCCTCCCGCGACGCGTTCGTGGAGGCCACCGTGGGTTTGCTGCAGCGCAAGGGCTATGCGGCCAGCGGCCTCAACGAGATCGTGGCCCGCAGCGGCGCGCCGAAGGGCTCGCTCTACTTCCACTTCCCGGGCGGCAAGGAGGAGCTGGCGCTCGCCGCGATGGAGCGCGCGGGAGCGCGGCTGCAGCGCGCGATCGCCGCGATCCTCGATTCTCGCGAGGACCTCGCTGGCGGCCTGGCGGCGCTGGTCGACTCGCTGGCCGCGGGCCTCGAGTCCTCCGGCTATCACGACGGCTGCCCGATCGCCACCATAACGCTCGAGGCCGCCAGCGAGTTCGAGGCCGTCCGCGCGAGCGCCGCGGAGGTGTTCAGCTCATGGCTGCAGGTGCTCGAGCAGCGCCTGCAGGCGGCCGGTATGAGCACGGAGGATGCGGCGCGGCGAGCGCAGTTCGTGCTCGCCGCGATCGAGGGCGCGCTGATCCTCGCCCGCGCGCGGCGCGATCCGGGGCCGCTGCAGGCCGTGCGCGAGGAGCTCGTGGGCCTCTCGCGCTGATTGGCTCACACGCCGCGGCCCGTGAACGTCACGGTCACGTAGCCGCGCCCGTCGTTGCCGTTCAGCCGGTAGCTCCCCGACGCCGCGCCCGGCGCGGTGGGGCGGAAGGTTACGGTGACGGCCGCCGTGGCGCCCTTTTCGATCGTGATGCCCTCGGGCAGCGGCACCGCTGCGCTGAACTCACCCAGCGGGGCGATCGCGCGGCTGACCGTGAGCGGCACGTTGCCGGCGTCGCGCACGTAGAAGGTCCTGCTTCGGGAGCCGCCGAGCCGCACCGAGCCGAAGTCGATCCGCGCGGGGCTCACCGCCAGGCGGGCGCGGCCGGTCACCGCGCTGGCGCTGGTGGGGATGGTGCTCGCGCCATGGTCGGTGAGGATCGCGAGGCTCGAGCGGTAGCTGCCCGCGCGTGAGGGGTCGAAGTGAAGCGACAGCGTCACCGCCTGGCGCGGCGCGAGCACCGTGCCGGGCCGCGGCAGCCCGCTCACGCGGTAGGGGCCCGCGGGCAGCCGCACGCCCTCGATCCGCTCGGGCCGGCTCCAGGAGTTGCTGAACGTGATCCCCAGGTAGCGCCCGCCGGCGCCCGTGCGCACGCGCCCGAACGCAAGCGGCTGGGCCGAGAGCAGCAGCCCGGGCCTCGTGCCGTAACCCGACACCGCCACCGTGCGGGTGCCCGCGCTGGTGCGAATGGAAATCACCCCGACCACCGGTCCGGCCTGGCGGGGGCTGAAGCGCACGCGCAGGTGCAGCGTGGTGCCCGCCTGGATCGCCGCGCCGCGCGGCGGCTGCTGGATGCTGAGCACGCCCGGAGCGAGCCCTACGGTGCTCGCCCGCGGCAGCGTGCTCGGGCCCGCCGTCTTCGGCGCGCTCGCCGCCGCGTGCCCCGCGCGCCCGGGCGCTCCCGCAGCGGGCTGCAGGGCGGAGACCGCTCCTTCGCCGGAGGCGCTCACCGGTCCCGTCAGCGTCAGCGACCGTGTGACCGACAGCGACAGCGTGGCGCTCGTGCTGTGACCCACCGCGACCGAGCCCAGTTCCACCGGGGCGGCCTGCACGGGCGCATCGGCTGAGGGGCCGAAGGCGATCAGCTGCCCGCTGCGCGTGCCCACGTACACGCGCCCTTCATACGCGGTGGGCGTGGCGAACTTCGAGGCCTTGCCGATCGGGGCCGACCACAGCAGCGCCAGCTGGCCCGCGCTCGGCGTGGCCGAGTAGGCGCGCAGCTGCGCGTGCGCGCCGCTGGGGCCGTCGGCGAACTCCACCCACACGATCGCGCTGCCGCTGTTCGTGCCGTCACTGGTCACCAGCGGCGAGCCCGACGTGTAGCCGAAGCTTTCCGCGCTCGTCGCCTGCGAGGTGAGCGCCGGCTGCCCGCCGCCGTCCAGTCCATAGCTGAGCGCGCGCAGGTAGCCGCCGCCGGCGCTCTCCAGCACGTACACCCAGCCGCCCTGCCCGCCATAGGCGGCGGGGTGGCCCCAAACGCCCCCGTAGGGCCCCACGGTCTGCAGCACCGCGTCGCCGCCGCCCGGGCCCTGGCGATAGCCGCCCATGTTGTCTGCGTTGACCAGGAAGATGCGCCCGTCCTTGCCCACCTGCACGACGAGGTGAGGGATCGATTTGGTGCCGAAGTATTCGGTGGGCAGCGCGATCGGCCCGCCCGAGCCGAGGTCTTCGTCGTCCTCGTCCAGCGTGGGCGCGTTGCTCGGCGCGAAGAACTGTGTCGGCGTGAGCGCCCCCGAGCCGCCCACGGTGAGCCCGATGACGGACTCTGAGAGCGTCGGCGGGGGCGCGTCCGAGGCCGCGGGCTGGGGTGAGACGCCGTTGCCGCTCGTGAGGATGATCCGCCCGGGGATGTCCGAGACCAGTCCCCCGCCGCTCTGCCAGATGCCGGCCTGCGAGCTTTCGTTCGTGCCCACGCCCGACTCGTCGCTCCACATCGTGATCGCCCGCGTGCTGGTGCTCACGCCCACCACGATGCCGCGGTAGGGGGTGATGTCGCAGTCCGAGGCGAACGCGATGTAGACGACCCCGTCCAGCAGCAGCAGGGCGGGCCGCTGCTCCTCATAGCTTTCGTTGAAGGGGACGCCGGGCGTGTTTTCCGGCGTGCCGCTGATCTGCAGGGGAAAGCCGGCCTTCTCTTCGCCCGTCGCCGCCGAGAACGCCTGCAGGTACCAGTGCGAGCTTTCGAGCTTGCCCGAGCCCTTGCTCTTGCCCTGCAGGCGCGTGGTCATGTAGACGGTGCCGCTGCTCGGGTCGATCACGGGCGTGGATGTGGAACCGAGGTCGGGCTTGAGGTCCGAGCAGCCGATCGTCGAGGCCTTGAAGGGCGAGCCGAACGAGCGCTGCCACACGATCGCGCCGGTCGTCGCGTTGATGGCATAGGCGTCGGCCTTCTCGGTGCCCACGATGACGTTGCCTTCATACACCAGCGGCTGGCCGTAGATCGCGCCGGCGACCGGGGTCGAGAAGAGCTTGCCGAAATCGGCCGACTGCACTGCTGCGGGGCTGAGCGCGGGCTCCTGGGCGTCCCAGTTGTCGCGCAGCGTCCCGTAGCCCGCCGTCGTGACCCCTGCCGCGCCGCCCGCGCGCGCCGTGATCGCGGTGGCGGTGAGCAGCGCGGCGAGTGCCGCGAGCAGCGCGGCGAGCGCTGCCGGGATGGCCCGTGCGCGCATCCGCCCTACACCGCGGCGAGGCTGACGAGTTGTGCGCTGCGCTCCCACAGTTCCGCGGCGAGCTCCGGGTCCTGGGCCTGGGCGCTGGGGGCCCGCACCTTCTCGTCCTCGACGTACTCGCCGTCCAGCAGCGCGGCCTCGCGCGAGAGCGCCAGCCAGACCAGCGAGCGCGCGCCGCGCTCGGGCGAGCGGAAGAACGGGCCGCCGAGCGTCGTGGCCAGCTTCCAGATCCCGCCCTCGTTCTTGCCGAAGCCGGTGCGAACCACCCCCGGGTGAAAGCAGTTGGCGTGCAGCTCCGGTACGCGCCGGGCGAGCTCGCGGGTGAACAGGATGTTGCACAGCTTCGAGGTGCCGTACACGCGCATCGCGCTGTAGCCGTGCTCGGACTGCAGATCATCGAGATCCAGGCGCCCCGACTGGTGGGCGTCGGAGGCGGTCGTCACCACGCGCCCGCCCTGCAGGCGCTCGAGCAGCAGGTTGCTCAGCAGAAACGGCGCCAGGTGGTTGAGCGCGAACGTGCGCTCGAGTCCCTCGCTGGTCTCCTTGCGGGTGGCGAACAGCGCGCCCGCGTTGTTGGCCAGCACGTCGATGTGCTCGTAGCGCTCCATCGCCTCGGCCGCGAGCCCGCGCACCTCGGCCATCAGCGTCAGGTCGGCCACGTGCTCGTGGACCGCCGCCCCACCGCCCGCGGCCCGGGCCTGCCGCGCCACGTCCGCCACGCGCTCGCTGTTGCGGCCCACGAGGGCGAGCTCCGCACCCTGGCGCGCCAGCTCGAGCGCTGCGGCCTGTCCGATGCCGCGGGTGGCGCCGGTGAGCAGGACCAACGTCATGCGCTGGGACTCTACAGGCGCGCGCGAGGCCGTATCGTTTGCGGCGCGCCGGGGCGTCGGCGTGGCATGTGCCGATGCCGCGCCTCCGCGCAGCGACGGGTCGACGTGCCACGAGCGGACTTGATCGAGGCGAGCGAGCGAGCCGGCAGCGCCGGCGCGCTGGTGTCCGCGTCGAGCGCCCTGCCGGCGGACGCCGGGGGCGGCTTCGCGGAGCCCGCCCACGCGCTCCCCGCCGCCCGGCGCAGGGGCGCGCTCGCAGCGCGCGTCGCGCGGCGCGCGCTCGCGTCGGTGCCCGCGGTCGCGGCGGGCCTCGCCGCCGCGATCCCCGTGATGAGCTCCACGATCGCCGCGGTGCGCGCCGGCTGGGTGCCGGCGGGCGATGACGGCATCATCGCCACGCGCGCGTGGGATGTGCTCACCGCGCACACGCCGCTGGTCGGGCAGTACTCCGAGGCCGGCCTGGTGGTCCGCGGCCAGGCCCTGCACAGCCCCGGTCCGATGCTCTACTGGCTGCTCGCCCTGCCCGCGCGCTTCGGCAGCGTCACGAGCATCGCCGTGACGATGGGAATCCTCAACACGCTCGCCATCATCGGCTGCGTTGTGCTCGCCCGCCGCCGCGGCGGCCTGGTGCTGATGTTCGCGAGCGCGATCGGGATCGCGCTGATGTGCCAGTCGCTGCCCGCAGAGGCCATGCACGACATCTGGAACCCCGCCGCGGGCCTGTTCGCACTGCTGCTGCTGCTGTTCTTGGGCTGGTCGCTCGCCTGCGGGGAATATCGCCTGCTTCCCCTCACCGCGCTCGTCGCCAGCTTCCTCGCGCAGACGCACCTGATGTACCTGGCGCCGAGCGCGGTGCTCCTCGCGGTGGGCTGCGCGGGACTCTGCGGCGGGCTGCTTGCCGCCCGGCGCCGTGCCCGCCGGGCGGCGGGCCCCGCGGAGCGTGTGGCGCGCCCCCGCGTGTGGCCCTGGGCGCTCGCCGCGCTCGCCGTGGCGGCGGCGTGCTGGAGTCCGCCCGCGATCGATCAGCTCGAGCACAGCCCCGGCAACCTCGCGATGATCGTGCGCAGCGCGGAGCACCGCGGGCAGACGCTGGGCGCGACCGTGGGCTGGCACGCGGTTGTGCGCTCGATCGGGCTGCGCCCGTGGTGGCTCTACGTTCCGGCCTCGGAGTGGGAGCGCAAGGCCGACGTGCGCGCCGCGCCGAGCAGCGCGGCGAACGACTCGGCGATCGCGCTGCTCGCAGCGCTCGCTCTGGCGGGGCTGCTCGGTGCGCTGGCGCGGCGCCGGGACGTGGCGGCGGCCGCCGCGATCGGCCTCGGCCTGTGCGGCGCGATCGCGCTGCAGGCCGCATCCAACCCGGCCTCGCCGCTGCTCGCCGCGACGCTCGGCTACACGCTGTGGTGGGGCTCCGAGCTGGGACTGTGGGTGTGGCTGATCCTCGCTTGGGCGCTGTGGCTCGGGCTGCTCGCGCTGGCGCGCGCGGCGCTGCGCTCATCGCGCCCACGGCCTGCGCCGTGGCGTGGGCTGCCGGCCCGCGCGCGGCTCGGCGCGCTGGCGCTGGCCGTCCTTGCGGGCCTCGGCGCGACCGCGGCCGTGGGCAGCGCGGTGGCCGGCGACGCGAGGCCCGACTCGCACGCCTACGAGTACCGCCCGGTGCGCGCGCTGGCCGCGGGTATCGAGCAGGCGATCCCGCCCGCGGTCGCGGTCGACTATCGCCTCGGCGCGCTCGACCTGGGCACCCAGCCGATGGAGCCCGCGCTCCGCTTCCTGCTCGTGCGCCACGGCGATCGCGTGCTGGCGCCCGGCTCCCTGCCGCGGCTGGGCCCCTACTACGAGCTCTACAACCGGCCCACGCAGTGGACGCTGCTGCTGCTCGACGGCGAGCGCCCGCAGGCGCACATGCACCTGGCCGGGCGCGTGCGCTTCAGCGACCAGTGGGGCGAGGAGGTCCTGAGCGCGTGGGTCGCCAGGACCCCGCACCGCGGCCCGGCCGCATGACCCGCCCAGGCGAATATGTTGAGGAGCTGCGATGCCCAGAGCGGTGAGGTTTGACAGCTACGGCGGTGTCGATGTGCTGAAGGTGGTCGAGGTGCCGCGGCCCGTGCCCGGCGCGGGACAGGTGCTCGTGCGGGTGAAGGCTGCGGGGATCAACCCGGGCGAGGCGGCGATCCGCGAGGGTGCCATGCACGAGCGCTGGCCGGCGCAGTTCCCCTCGGGTCAGGGCAGCGACCTCGCCGGGATCGTCGAGGAGGTCGGCGCGGGCGTCGAGCGCTTCGCCGCGGGTGAGGAGGTGATCGGCTTCACCGACCGGCGTGCCAGCCAGGCCGAGCTGGTGCTGGTCGAGGAGGGCCATCTGGTGGCGCGCCCTGCGGGCGTCCCCTGGGATGTCGCGGGCGCGCTGTTCGTGGCGGGTACCACCGCCTACGCGGCGGTGCGCGCGGTGGCGCTCGCGCGGGGGGACACCGTGGCCGTCTCCGGCGCCGCGGGCGGCGTCGGCTCGCTCGCCGTGCAGCTCGCCGGTCTCGCGGGCGCGAGCGTCATCGGCCTTGCAGGCGAGCGCAACCACGTGTGGCTGCGCGAGCACGGGGCGGTCCCGGTCAGCTACGGCGACGGTGTGGCCGAGTGCATCCGCGAGGCCGCCGGCGGGTCGCTGGACGCCTTCATCGACACCTTCGGCGGCGGCTACGTGGAGCTCGCGCTCTCGCTCGGGGTGGACGCGCAGCGGATCGACACGATCGCCGATTTCGCCGCGGCGGCGCGCTACGGCGTGCGCAGCGAGGGCAACGCGGCTGGGGCCAGCGCAGAGGTGCTCGCCGAGCTCGCCCGCCTGGTCGATCGAGGCGAGCTGGAGGTGCCGATCGCGCGCGTGTTCGCGCTGGAGGACGTCCAGGACGCCTACCGCGAGCTCGAACGCCGCCACACGCGCGGCAAGATCGTGCTGCGACCCTGAGGCACCGCGCGCGCGGGGCGCGCCCGCTCAGCCGCTCGTGCGGGTCAGGTGGTCCGGCGCGATTCGTTCTGTGACCAGGCGGCAGAAGACCTCCACGAGGTAGGGGTCGAACTGCGTGCCCGCGCAGCGGCGCAGCTCCGTGAGCGCGTCGGCGAGCGACATGCCGGGCTTGTAGACGCGCTCGTCGAGCATTGCGCGGAAGGAGTCGCAGATCGTGATGATGCGGGCGCCGAGCGGGATCTCCTCCCCGGTCAGCCCGTCGGGGTAGCCCTTGCCGTCCCAGCGCTCGTGGCTTGCCCGCACGAGCGGGCCGATGCGCTCGAGCGAGGGGCCGGCGGCGGCGATGATCTGCTCGCCCATCACGGTGTGCTGCTTCATGAACTCCCATTCGTCGGGGTTCAGCGGGCCGGGCCGGTTGATGATCTCGTCGGGGATGCCGAGCTTGCCGACGTCGTGCAGGTCGGCGGCCTTGCTGATCAGCGCGATCATCTCATCCTCCAGGCCGATCGTGCGCGCGAGCAGCTCGACGTCGCCGGCGACGTCGTCGGAGTGTTCGCCGAGGTCGGGGTGGCGCTGCGCGAGCGCGGCGTGCAGCACGGCGGTTATCAGTTCGGCGGCGCCGCCCTGGCTGCTGGCCTTCTCGCGATACATGCGCTGGTCGGCGTAGCGCAGCGCCTTCGTGGCCTCGCGCGCCTCGCGCGGGATCTCGACGGCGCCCGCGGCGGCCGTCACCGTGAACGCGCCGCCCCGTTCGGTGAGCGCATCGCGCGCCTGCACGAACAGCGCGTGCGGATCGGCTAGGGGCGCGGTGATGAGCACGCAGAACTCATCGCCGCCCAGGCGGTAGACGCCCCCCGCGGGGCCCACCGTCTCGCGCAGGCGCGCCCCCAGCCGCGTGAGCAGGCTGTCGCCGGCGACATGCCCGAAGGAGTCGTTGTAGCTCTTGAAGCCGTTGAGGTCGAAGAACCAAAGGAACGCGGGCGCCTCCTCGGCGGCGCGCTCGCAGGCGCGCGGGAGCTCGTCGAGCAGCGCGCGGCGGTTGCGCAGGCCGGTGAGCGGGTCGGTGGAGAGCTGGTGCTCGACCCTGCGATTGGAGATCACGAGCGCGACGACGGCGCCGATCAGCATCAGCAGCGCGAGCGTCAGCAGCGCGAGCGTGCCCGCACGCAGGGTGTTGAGGAGGTCCGGGTTGGCGGCCACCGCGATCGCCGCCACGGCCATGTTCTGCTGTGTGCCGCCCACCGTCAGCGGCAGCGCTGCGACCATCGCGCGGTGACCCGCGCTGAAGCTGTGCACGGGCGTTTCGCCGAGCCCGCCGTGCACCGGCAGCGGCGCGCTCGGGCGCACCCCGCTGAGCGCCCTCACGGTCGGCGGGCCCTGCAGGAAGACCTCTCCGTGCTGGAAGCTCGCGAGCTCGGTCGTGACGCCGGGCGTGGTCTCGGGCACGAGCGAGGAGCCGTGCGTGCTGGCGAGGCCGAGGTCGAGGTGCACGAGCCCGAGCGGGCGGCCGTCCAGGCGGAACGGCGCCACGAATGCGACGGAGGGCTGTCCGGTGACAGGCGATACGAACGGCCCGCTGCCCGTCGCGATGCTCGCGCCGTCGGCCAGCTCGGCGAAGCGGCGGCCGAGCGCCGCCGGGAACTGCGCCGCGCGCGCGAGCTGTCCGCAGACGATCTGGCGTCCCGCCTGGTTATCCAGACAGGCCGCAGAGAGCGGCACGATGGAGTAGCGCTGGATCGTGGCCAGCGACGCGGCGGCGCTCTGCAGGGCACTGCTGCGGGCCCCCGCGCTCACTTTGCGATCCACCAGCAGCTCGCGCACCGCCGGGTTGACCATCATCAGCGACAGCGCGGTCACGCTCTGGCGCTCGCCGCCGCTGATCAGCACGAGCTCGCGGCTGACCGCCGACTGCAGCAGGCGATCCTGCTGGTTGCGGCGCGAGGTGACGCTCTCACTGGTCTCGAAGATCGTGGTCGCGCCCAGCAGCAACGACGCGACCAGGCCGATCAGGGCAAGCTGACGCATGGAAGCTATTTCGTCGCTGAACGGGCGACCTTGAGCGCTGCCAGTGAGACACCATCGCGCGTTAGTCCCGAAGGCGTCGCGCCACGCTCAGCGCTGCAGCGCGGGCGCCTGCCGCGACTGCGCTACGCGGCGCGCCCGCAGCGCGGCGCCCGCGAGCGCGATCAGCGCGATCAGCACGTAGGCGTCGGCGTAGATCAGCTGCAGCGCGTCGAGGTGCAGCTCGGAGTGCGGCGGGTGGTTGACCGGAACCCACCAGATCATGTGCGTCAGCGCCACCAGCGCGATGCCCGCGCAGGCGAGCAGCCCGGCCGCCGAGCGCCCACGCAGCGAGCGCAGCGCGAACAGCAGAAGAGCGGGGACCGCGAGCGTCCAGTGATGCGACCAGGAGATGGGCGAGACGAGCAGCCCGGTGAGGGCGCACAGGCAGAAGCCGCCGGCCTCGTCGCCGCGGCGCGCCGCGGCCGCGGCCAGCGCGAGGCCTGCCGCCCCCACGGCCAGCGCGCCGAGCAGCCACACCGTCTGGACATCCACGGTGTGCAGCACGCGCGCGAGCGCTCCGCGCAGCGCCTGATTGGCAGCGTTCTCCACGCGTCCCACGCGCCCGGAGTCCGCGAACGCTCCGCCCCAGTATTCGCGGGAATCGCCCGGCAGCGCGGCGAAGCCGAGGGCGACCGTGCCCACGAACACCGTTGCGGCGAGCATCGCGGCGCGGTAGCGGCGGCTGAGCAGCAGGTAGAGCGCGAAGATCGCGGGCGTGAGCTTGATCGCGATCGCCAGCCCGATCGCCGCGCCCTTGCTGCGCGCGCGGTCGGGCCGGCTGAGGTCGTAGAGGACGAGCGCCGCGATCAGCACGTCGATCTGCCCGTAGCGCAGCGTCGTCCACACGGGCTCCAGCCAGATTGCGACGGCCGCGGCGAGCAGCGCGATGCGTGCCCGCTCGGGTCCGTCGAACCACGCGCGCACCGGCGCGAGGCGCAGCGCGAGCGCGAGCATCGCGGGCAGCGCGAGCAGGCTCGCCGCGCTCACCAGCAGCTCCGCGGCGCCCGCCGAGGGCAGCGTCAGGCCGGCGAACAGCAGCGCGGTGAGCGGTGGGTATGTGAACGCCAGCGCGCCGGGGAAGCGCAGGCGGTAGAGCTGGGCACCGCGCAGCGCCGCGGCGGCCCCGTCGCGGTAGATGGCGAGGTCCCCGAAACCCCATCCGTGGCCCAGATGGCTGGCCAGCAGCGCTCCGATCGAGGCCGCGTACAGCGCAGCGCAGACGGCGGGGCGGGGCAGCCGCCGGGCAGCGGCGCGCGCGGGGGGAACGTCGAGCTCCGCGGCGTTATGCTCGAGCGCGGGCGCTGGCTCGAGCGCGGCCGATTGAGGAGCTGGCGAAAGGGGCAGAGGTGAGGACATGAGCACACGCACCGAACAGATTCCAAACGTCGCGCTGCAGGGCGGCGTGGAGATTCCCCAGCTCGGCTTCGGGGTCTTCCAGGTGCCCCGTGCGGAGACCGCGG
This sequence comes from uncultured Solirubrobacteraceae bacterium, assembly GCA_963771085.1. Taxonomy (GTDB): domain Bacteria; phylum Actinomycetota; class Thermoleophilia; order Solirubrobacterales; family Solirubrobacteraceae; genus Palsa-744. The sequence continues at coordinate 37,781 of CAVYSB010000002.1, forward strand.
GGGCGGTCGAGAAGGCCCTCGCGGCCGGCTATCGCCACATCGACACCGCCGCAGCCTACGGCAACGAGGCGCAGGTGGCGCAGGCGATCCGGGCCTCCGGCGTGGACCGCACAGAGGTGTTCGTAACGACCAAGTGCTTCAACGACGATCACGGCTACGAGCGGGCCAAACGGGCGCTCGGCGCGAGCCTCGAGCGCCTCGGCTTCGACTACGTGGACCTGTACCTGATCCACTGGCCGGTGCCAGCACACGACCTCTACGTGGAAACCTGGAGGGCCTTCATCGAGATTCACGCCGAGGGCCTGGCGCGCGCGATCGGCGTCTCCAACTTCACGCAGGCGCACCTGCGCCGGGTGATCGAGGAGACGGGGGAGACGCCCGCGATCAACCAGGTCGAGCTGCACCCCTACCTGCAGCAGCCCGAGCTGCGGCGCGAGCACGAGCGGCTCGGCATCGTTACCGAGGCCTGGAGCCCGCTCGCGCAGGGGCTCGTGCTCGACGATCCCGCGATCGTGCAGATCGCGCGCGGCCACTCCTGCACACCCGCGCAGGTCGTCATCCGCTGGCACCTGCAGCTCGGCAACGTGGTGATCCCCAAGTCGGTGACGGCGGCGCGCATCGAGGAGAACATCGCGGTGTTCGGCTTCGAGCTCAGCGAGGGGGAGATGGACGCGATCGCGGCGCTCGACCGCGGGCAGCGCACGGGGCCCGACCCGGACACGTTCGTGCGGCCTTGAGCGCTGCAGGGCTCCGCCCAAGGGGCTCTCAAGAATGCGCGCGCTGCGGCCGATGCATGGGGGGTGTCCCCTTTCGATGGCAACAGCGACGGCGTGCGTGCGAGCGCGGAGTACGCCGCGGCGGCGGCGCTGCGCGAGCTGCCCGAGGCCCTCAGCGTCGTCTTCGACCGTGAGCTGCGCTTCGTCCTGACGGCCGGCCAGGCGCTGGGCCGCCTGAGCGACCCGGGCGCGTGCGTGGAGGGCCGCTCGGTCGGCGAGGCGATGCCCGCCGACGTGTGGTGCTCGCTCGAGCCGCTGTTCCGCTCGGCGCTCGACGGCGAGACGCGCTCGCGCGAGATCTGGACGACGGGGCGCGAGCGCTGCCTTCTGGCCGACGTCGGGCCGCTGAGCGCGGAGGGCCCCGCGGCCCACGAGGGCGAGCCGCGCGGCGCGAGCCTCGCGGCGGGCGTTGCGGTGGTGCGCGACATCACCGCGCGCAGGCACGCCGACCTGATCGCCGCGGTGCCGCCCGCGGGCGGCTTCGAGGAGGTCTTCGAGCGCGCGCCGGTCGGCACCGGCCTGCTCGACGTGGACGGGCGCTGGCTGCTGGTCAACCGCGCGCTGTGCGACATCACCGGCTACACCGCCGAGGAGCTGATCGGCAAGCGCGCCGACGGCATCGTGCACCCCGGCGACGTGGAGCAGGAGCTGCGCTGCCGCCAGCAGCTGCTCGCCGGGGAGCTGCCCGCCTGCCAGGCCGAGCTGCGCTATTTCGACGCGGCCGGCGAGGTCGTATCGGCGATCGTGTCGATGTCGCTGGTGCGCGCGCGCGACGGCGCGCCGCTGCACTTCATCGCGCAGCTGCAGGACATCTCCGAGCGCAGGCGCCTGGAGGAGGACCTGCGCCGGCTCGGCGACCACGACCCGCTGACCGGCCTGCGCAACCGCAGGCTGTTCGAGCACGACCTCAAACTCCAGGTCGCCCGCTCGGAGCGCTACGGCGAGGTCGCGGGGCTGATCGTGGTCGAGCTCGACGCGTTCGCCCTGGTCACCGAGAGCCACGGCGGCGAGGTCGGCGAGCGGATGCTCCAGGCGGTCGCCCGCGCGCTCACGCGCCGCCTGCGCGAAACCGATCTGATCGCCCGCCTGGGCGGCGGCGAGTTCGCCGTGCTGCTGCCCCACATCGACGCCGAGGGCCTCGCGGTGGTCGCCGACGGGCTCTCGCGCGTGGTGCCCGCGTGCGGCGTGGACACCGGCGAGGAGATCCTGCACCCGCACGCGAGCATCGGCTTCGCGATCGTCGACCGCGGCACGATCAGCGCGGAGCAGGCGCTCGAGGATGCCGGCCAGGCGATGTGGGCGGCGCGGCGCGGCGACGCCGATCGGCGCGCCTGAGCGGCGGGCCGCCCGCGCGCCGCGAGCCGCCGGGAGCCCGCCGACGCGGCGAATAACCTCAGCGCATGGTGCCCGACGAGCGGCTGGCCGTCATCGACCTCGGCTCGAACTCCTTCCGGCTGGTTGTCTTCACGGCGGGTGAGGGCTGGTGGAAGCGCACCGATGAGATCTACGAACCGGTGCGCATCGGCGAGGGCCTGATGGGCACCGGCAGGCTCGGCAAGACGCCAATGCGCAGGGCGCTGGCCACGCTGGACGTGTTCGCTCACTTCTGCCGCGCGGGCGGCCTCGGCCCCGAGAGCGTCGACGCGGTGGCCACCAGCGCGATCCGCGACGCGGAGAACGCGGCCGAGTTCCTGGAGCGCGCGCGCCAGTGCTTCGGCATGCCGATCCGCGTGCTCAGCCGCGAGGAGGAGGCCCGCTACGGCTATCTGGCGGCGGTCAACTCGACCACGCTGCGCGAGGGCTGCGTGCTGGACCTCGGCGGCGGCTCGATGCAGCTCGTGCGCGTGCGCGAGCGCCTGCCCGTCGAGCTCGGCTCCTGGCGGGTGGGGACGGTGCGCATGAGCGAGCGCTTCCTGCCGCCCAACGGGCCGGCCAAGCGCAGGCAGCTGGAGGAGCTGCGCGAGCGCGTGGCGGCGGAGCTCGAGGGGGTCTCGTGGCTGGGCGAGGCGGCGGCCGCGTCCGGCGGCTGCCTGGTGGGGATCGGCGGCACCGTGCGAAACCTTGCCGCGGCCGCCCAGCGCGCGAGCGGCCTGCCGACCAACGGCGTGCAGGGCGCGCTGATCGAGGCGGGCGTGCTCGCCGAGCTGGTGGAGCGCCTGGCGGCGCTGCCCGCGGCCGAGCGCGCGAGCGTGCCGGGCGTCAAGCCGGCGCGCGCGGACCTCATCCTGGCGGGCGCGGTGGTCGTGGAGGGGGTGCTGCGGGCGGGCGGCTTCGACGCGCTGCAGTGCACCGAGGCGGGGCTGCGCGAGGGCGTCTTCTTCGAGCGCCTGCTCGCCGATCGCGACCCGCCGCTGTTCGCCGATGTGCGGCGGGCGAGCGTGCTGAACATGGCCGCGCAGTACCAGGTCATCGGCGAGCACACCCGCCATGTGGGCGCGCTCGCGCTGGGCATGTTCGACGAGCTCGCCGAGCTCGGGCTGCACGAGGGCGATCCGCGCGAGCGCGAGCTTCTGTGGGCGGCGAGCATGCTGCACGACATCGGCATGTCGATCGACTACGACGACCATCACAAGCACTCGCGCTACCTGATCCTCAACGGCGGGCTGCCGGGCTTCAGCCCGGTGGAGACCGCGATCATCGCCCAGGCGGTGCGCTACCACCGCAAGGGCATGCCGGTGCCGGGGCCGATGGCGGCGCTGTTCGGCGAGGGCGATGCCGAGCGCCTGGATCGCTGCGCGGTCCTGCTGCGCCTCGCCGAGGATCTGGAGCGCTCGCGCGACCAGCTGGTGCGCAGCACCAGCGTGGCGCTGCACGACGACGTGGTGGAGCTGCGCCTGAGCGTGGAGGGTGAGTCCGCGGTGCCGCGCTGGGCGGCGGGCCGCGAGCGCGAGCTGTTCGCGCGTGCCTTCCACCGCGGGCTCGCGGTGGCCGCCTGAGCGTCCGCGGCGCTCAGCCTTCGAGTGCGCGTTCGCGTCCGGCGCAGTCGAAGAGCACGAGCCCGAAGGGGTAGGGGACGGGGCTCTTCCAGGTGCTCGCGGGCAGCTGGCGGCACGCGCGCAGCACGGCCTTCGTGGCGGCGTTGCCGCCGCGCTCGGAGAACTCGCCGCCGAGCAGCACGTAGCGGGCTTCGCCGCGGGCCACCATGTGCGCCAGGCGCGGCCCGTCCACGGCGGGATCGGTGCCGCCGTAGCCGCCCAGCGCGCCCGCATCCAGGCCGTTGAGGGTGAACGGCGCGGCGGTGTCCGCGCCGACGGTCAAGAGCGCCCAGCGACTGCCGGGATGGTGGCCGGCGATGTAGTGCAGCATGGCCAGGTCGATCCCCAGATCGCGTTTGCTGATGCCGTATCCGCCGGGTCCGTTGGCCTGTTTGGGCCCGGCCACGGGGAACGTGCCCTCGACCGGCGCGAGCCATGCGGTGTGGGCGTAGACGGCGGGGGCCACGAGCAGCAGCGCGAACAGGCACGCGATCGCGGGCGCCGCCAGCCGGCGCCGCGCGAGCAGCGCGCAGAAGCCCGCGACCGCGCCGATGATGAGGACCGGGACGAACCACAGCAGGTAGTGCTCGCGGTGCAGCAGCACGACCTCGGCGGCGATCGTGCCGGCGAGCGCGCAGGCGCTCAGCACGATCGCGGCCCAGCGGCGGCGGTCGTCGCCGCGCGCCAGCGCCACGATGGCCACCGCCCCCGCGCCGATCATCGCGCCCGTGCCGGGCGCCAGCGCGGAGACGTAGTAGGGGTGCACGATCCCCTTCGAGGTGCTCAGCACCACCGCCTCGACCAGGAACCAGCCGCCGAAGATCAGCAGGCACGCCAGGCGCGGGTCGCGGCGCCCGCGCGCCTGCGCGCCCTCCCTCCCCGGCTCGCTCACGGGCGGCGTGCGGCGGTCGGCCACGAGCAGCAGCGCGAGCGCGATCATCCCGAACAGCGCGAGCGGCAGCAGCCAGCCGGCCTGGTCGCCGAGGCCGACGCCGAACAGCCGCAGCGGTCCCGGCGGGCCGCCGAAGGGGAACGGGTTGGCGTAGCGCCCGTCGGGCAGCAGCGGCCCCGGGTTGTCCACGCTGGGCTCGGTGGTGCTCGCTTTGGCCTTCGCCGTGGAGGCCGCGTGCGGCGGCGAGGGCAGCGGCACGAGCGCGCCGGGGAGCACTTTGACCTGGCCGGGGCCGCCTTCCTGGCCTTCCACGCGGCCGAAGCCGTTGTATTCGAAGGTGAGGCCGAGCTCGGAGTTGTCGGTGGAGCTGCCCACGTAGGGGCGCTGCGAGGCCGGCGTGGCATCCACGAAGGTGATCCACGAGAAGGACACAAGCAACATCACGAGGCCGGCCACCACCAGCTGCAGCAGGCGCCGCGCGAGCGCGCCGGGCGCGCACACCAGGTAGGCGAGCGCGATCGGCGGCACGATCAGCCAGGCGGCGAGCGTCTTGGTGTTGAAGGCGAGCCCCACGAGCACGCCGCTCCAGATCAGCGTGCGCCAGCGCCCCGTTTCGGTGGCGCGCAGCGCGGCGCCGGCGGCGAGCACCATCAGCAGGATCAGCAGCGGGTCCACGCCGTTGTCGCGCGAGACGGCCACGAAGGAGGGGAAGACGGCCATGGCGAGCGCTCCGATGAGACCGGCCGCGACGCCCAGGCGCGGCGTGAGCACCCGGTAGAGCAGGTATACGGTGAGCACGCCCGCGATCGCCTCGGGCAGCAGCAGGCTGAGCGGTGTGAAGCCGAACAGCTTGGCGCTGATGGCCTGCAGCCACAGCGCGAGCGGAGGCTTGTCGACGGTGATCAGCCCGCCGGGGTCGGCGGAGACGAAGACGAAGTTGTGCAGCGAGCGCAGCATCGACTTCACGCCCGCCGAGTAGAAGATGTTGGCGTAGCCGTTCCGGGAGAGGTGGTTGATGTTGAGCACCGCCGAGAGCGCGAGGATGCCCGCGAGCGCGATGTGGTGGGGCGCGAGGCGGCGCGCGGATGTGCGCGGCGGGGGCCCGGAGCTGCTCAGCGGCGCGGGGCCGGGCGCGGGCGGGGGCGTTCCCGTCGCATCGTGGGTGGCGGTCTGCGGCAGGGGGTCCATGGTGTCGGCTCGGTGGGGTGCGACGCGGCAGCTGCGACGGCGGGTGCCGGCGCGGGCTCCTCAGCGGGCGAGCGCCCCCACCAGCCGATCGAGGTCATTCTCGTCGTTCCATGCCCCAACCGACGCTCGCAGCCACGGGCGATCGGGAATGTTACGCACGATCACCCCGGATCCGGCCAGCTGCTCGCGCTCGGCCTCGGGGTCGGCGCTGGGGAAGGACACGAGCGTGGTGCGCGCGCGGGGAGCGGGCGGGCGTCCGCGCGCGGCGAGCAGCTCGGCGAGGCGCGCCGCGAGCGAGCGGGCGCGCTCGTGCACGGCGGCCCAGCCGGTGCCCTCGAGCACGCCGATCGCGGCGAGCGCGCAGGCGAGCGTCTCGGCGTTCAGGGCGAGCGCGTCGAGGCTCCGCGCGTCATCGTGCGGGCGCGCATCGAGGCCCGCGGAGGGGTCGGCGAGGTTGCCGTAGCCGCGCCTGCTCACGGCCAGGCGCGCGCGCAGGGCGGGGCTGACGTAGAGCATGCCGGTGCCGTCGGGGCCGCACAACCACTTCTGACCCGCGCCCGCGTAGGCGTCGCAGCCGAGCGCGTTCACATCGACAGGCACCGCGCCCACGCCCTGCGCGCCGTCGAGCAGCACGGGCACGTCCAGCTCGGCGAGCTCGGCGGGCGCCACGCTGCCGCTCATCCAGCCCACGTGCGAGCAGGCGACGAGCCGGGTGGCGGGGCCCACGGCTGCGGCGACCTCGGCAAAGGGGACTTCGCGCACGCTCACCCCGTTCAGCTGGCGGGCGGCGCCGAGCGCGCCCAGCAGGCCGGGGTGCTCCTCGTCGCTGGTGAGGATCTCATCGCCCGGCCCGAGGCCCAGGCCGCCGACCACCTGCGCCATCCCTTCGGTCGTGCAGGTGGTCAGAGCGACATCCTCTGCAGCAGCGCCCAGCGCGCGGGCGTAGGCCTCGCGCAGCGCCCCGCCCAGCTCCCGGCGGCGTTCGAAGTGGGCCATCGCGCGCCCCCGCTCGCCCTCGCGTCGCAGTTCCTCGGCGCCCGCGGCGATCGCGGCGGAGGGCAGCGGGCCGTCGGTTCCCGCGTTGAGGTAGGCCAGCGCGCCGAGGACGGGGAACTCGGCGCGCAGGGCGGAGAGGCTCACAAACCGCGACAATAGCCGCATGCCAGCCGCCGGCCAGCCGACTCCGCTGTGGACGCCCTCGCGCGAGCGCGTGCAGCGGGCGGAGATGACGCGCTTCATGGAGTGGGCGGGCGAGCGGCGCGGGGAGGCGTTCGCCGACTACGAGGAGCTGTGGCGCTGGTCGGTGGCGGAGCTGGAGCAGTTCTGGGCGGGCATCTGGGAGTTCTGCGGCGTGCGCGCCTCGCAGCCCTACACGCGGGTGCTCAGCTCGCACGAGATGCCCGGCGCGCGCTGGTTTGAGGGCGCGCGGCTGAACTACGCGGAGAACCTGCTGCGCGGGCGCAGCACGCCGGGGCCGGAGGGGCCGCGCAGCCCCGATGAAGCGGCCGTGCTGCACGCCTCGGAGCTGCGCGAGCTGGCGACGCTGAGCCGCGCGCAGCTGGAGGCGCAGGTGGCGGCGGTGGCGGGCGGCCTGCGCGCGCTGGGGGTGGGGCGGGGCGACCGCGTGGTGGCCTACATGCCCAACATCCCCGAGACGCTCATCGCGTTCCTGGCCACGGCGAGCATCGGCGCGATCTGGTCCAGCGCGGCACCCGAGTTCGGCGCGCGCAGCGTGATCGACCGCTTCGCGCAGATCGAGCCGAAGGTGCTGCTCGCGGTCGACGGCTACCGCCACGGCGGCAAGGACTTCGAGCGCGGCGCGGTGCTCGAGCGGATCCTCGCCGAGCTGCCCACGGTGGAGCACGTGGTGATGCTGCCCTACCTGGCGGGCGATGGAGGGGATGGCGCCGCCGCCGGGGGCGGCGGCGTGGATGGCGTTCGCAGCGTCATCACCTGGGAGGGGCTGCGCGCCCGCGGCGAGGGCTCCGAGCTGCGCTTCGAGCAGGTGCCCTTCGAGCACCCGCTGTGGGTGCTCTACTCGTCGGGCACCACCGGGCTGCCCAAGGCGATCGTGCACGGCCACGGCGGGATCCTCGTGGAGCAGCTGAAGAAGCGCCTGCACCTCGACCTGCGCCGCGGCGATCGCATGTTCTGGTTCACCACGACGGGCTGGATGATGTGGAACTTCCTCGGCGGCTGCCTGCTCAGCGACGCCGCGATCGTGCTCTACGACGGCAGCCCCGCGCACCCCGACCTGGGCGCGCTGTGGAGCCTGGCGGAGCGGGCGGGGATCACCTGCATGGGCGTCAGCCCCGGCCTGCTCTCCAGCTGCGAGAAGGCCGGCGTGGAGCCCGCGCGCGACTTCGACCTGCACGCCCTGCGCGCGCTCGGCGCGACCGGCTCGCCGCTTGCGCCGGAGAGCTTCCGCTGGGTCTATGGGCACGTGGGAGAGGACATCTGGATGTTCTCCACGAGCGGCGGCACCGACGTGTGCACCGCGTTCGTGGCGGGCTGCCCGCTGCTTCCCGTGTACGAGGGCGAGCTGCAGTGCCGCGCGCTGGGCTGCGCGGTGGAGGCGTGGGATGAAGCGGGCAACAGCGTGCTCGACGAGGTGGGCGAGCTCGTGATCACCGAGCCGATGCCCTCGATGCCGCTGTTCCTGTGGGGGGATGAGGACGGCTCGCGCCTGCGCGAGAGCTACTTCTCGATGTATCCCGGGATCTGGCGCCACGGCGACTGGATCCGCATCACCCCGCGCGGCGGCGCGGTCATCTACGGGCGCTCGGACTCGACCATCAACCGCCAGGGCGTGCGCATGGGCACCAGCGAGATCTACCGGGCGGCGGGCGCGCTCGACGAGGTCCTCGACGCGCTCGTGGTGGACGTGCCCCACGGCGAGCGCGAGGGCGAGCTGTGGATGCTGCTGTTCGTCGTGCTGCGCGAGGGCGTGAGCCTCGACGACGAGCTGGCCGCGGCGATCAAGCGGCGCATCCGCGAGGACTGCTCGCCGCGCCACGTGCCCAACGAGGTGCTGCAGATCGAGCAGGTGCCGCGCACGCTGTCGGGCAAGGTGCTGGAGGTGCCCGTCAAGCGGATCCTGATGGGCGCCCCCGCGGAGCAGGCCGCGAGCGTTGACTCGCTCGCGGACCCGCGCTCGCTTGACTACTTCGTGGAGCTGGCCGGCACGCTGGCCGGCGGCGCGCCGGCGACGGCGGGCCCCGCTCAGTCGTAGAGCTCGGGCGCCCGGCGCAGCGCGGCGAAGTTGGCGGGGTCGTGGCCGAAGACGAGCAGCGGGTCGAGCTCGTCGGCGAGCTCGCGCAGGCGCCGCAGCGAGCTCTCCGCGAGGCTCGCGTCATACAGCCCGCGCGCGGGCTGCGAGCCCTCCCACTGCGCGCGATTGTCGGCGGCGTCGGCGGTGATCAGCACGGGGCCCGTGCGCTCCAGCTCGAGCAGCAGCGAGACGTGCCCGGCGGAGTGCCCGGGCGTGGGCAGCAGCTGTACGCTGCCGTCGCCGAAGAGATCGAGCTCGCCGTCGAAGGGCTGCCAGTCGAGGTCCGGCTGCTCGATGTCCTTGCGCACGTAGCCCTGGGCGTAGGGCCGCTCGACCGTGCGCGCGCGCTCCAGCTCGGCGGCCTGTACGACGATCGGCGCTGCGAAGTGCCCGAGCGCGCCCGTGTGGTCCATGTGCAGGTGGGTTTGCACGACCCGGGCGATCGACTCGGGCGCGATCCCCAGCTCGCGCAGCTGCGCGGCGCAGTGCTCACGCTCGCTCATGTGCACCTCGAAGATGTCCGCCAGCGGGCCCAGGTGCGCGCGCGGGTCGCGGGCCAGCGCGAGCGGGTTGCCGCCGTCCACGAGCACGTCGCCCTGCGGGTGGCGGATCAGGTAGAAGGGCACCGGCACCTCGATCTGCCCGAAAGCGAGTGTGCCGCTGCTGAAGAGCTGGAGTGTCGCGCCGGCCATCCTCAGAGCCCCATCGAACGCCCGACTATCTCCTTCATGATCTCGTTCGCGCCGCCGTAGATGCGGGTCACGCGCGCGTCGGCGAAGGCGCGCGCGATGGGGTACTCGAGGATGTAGCCGTAGCCGCCGAACAGCTGCAGGCAGCGGTCCACCACGCGCCCCTGCAGCTCCGTGCACCACCACTTCGCCATCGCCGCGTCCTCCGCGCTCAGCTCGCCCTCGCCGAGCGCCTGCGCGCAGCGGTCGATGAAGGTGCGCGCGATCTCGACCTCCGTGCGGGCCTCCGCCAGCGTGAAGCGCGAGGCCTGGAAGGAGCCGATCGGCTGGCCGAACGCGCGGCGCTCGCGCACGTAGTCCAGCGTCCAGGCGATCGCGGCCTCTGCCGCGGCCACCGCCGAGGCGGCGATCGAGAGGCGCTCCTGGGGGAGGTTGGCGACGAGGTAGCCGAAGCCCGCGCCCTCCTCGCCGAGCAGGTTCTCCACGGGCACGCGCACCTGCGTGAAGGACAGCTCGGCGGTGTCCTGGGCGTGCTGGCCGATCTTCTCGAGGTTGCGCCCCCGCTCGAAGCCCTCCATGCCGCGCTCCACGACGAGCAGGCTGATACCGCGGTGGCGCTCGCTGGGGTCGGTCTTCACGGCCACGATCACGAGGTCCGCGTTGATGCCGTTGGTGATGAACGTCTTGGCGCCGTCGAGCACATAGTGATCGCCGTCGCGCAGCGCGCGCGTGGACATCGCGGCCAGGTCGGAGCCCATGCCGGGCTCGGTCATCGCGACCGCGCTCAGCAGCTCGCCCGAGGCGATCCCCGCGAGCCAGCGCCCGCGCTGCTCGTCGGTGCAGTAGCGCAGGAAGTAGGGCAGGCAGATGTCGTTGTGCAGCGTGATGCCGAGCCCGAAGCCGCCCACGCCCGCGCGCTGGGTCTCCTCGCCGATCACCAGGTTCAGGCGAAAGTCATCCGCGCCCGCGCCGCCGTGGGCCTCGGGCACCGCCATCGCCAGGAAGCCGCCGCGCCCGGCCAGCTCGAAGACCTCGCGCGGGACGATGCCCTCCCGCTCCCATTCCCCGTAGCGGCCCTCCTCGCCGATCACCTCGCGCTGCAGGAACGTGCGAAAGCTCGCCCGGAAGTCCTCGTGCACGTCGTCGAAAAGGGTGCGCCGCATGGGGCACGGGAGCCTAGCGCCCAATGCTCGCGCGAGCTGCGGGGAGGAGTGAGAGGCGGGCACGTCGAACAGAACCGCCGATGAAGCGTGCCGCGACCGATACGACCGAGCGCCCCCCCGTGAACGGCACCAGCGAGCACCAGAGCCTGTCCAAGTACATCCAGGCCCGATTCGATGAGTGCTCGCGCTCGCAGAAGGACGTTGCGCAGTACATCGTGGACCACCTCGACGAGGCCGCCTTCCAGACCGCCGAGGAGCTCGCCCGCCGCGCCAACACCTCGAGCTCCACCGTGGTGCGCTTCTCACAGGCGCTCGGCTTCGAGGGCTTCCCCGAGCTGCAGGCCGCCGCGCGCGAGGAATACCGCCGCGTGAACGCCAAGGCGGTGACCAACGGCGCCTCCAGCTCCACGCCGCTGTTCTCGCTAGACCAGAACGAGTTCGAGGCCTCGCTCACGGCCGACCACCTCAACGTGGAGGACACCGCGCGCAAGGTCTCGCGCAGCTCCGTGGAAGCGCTCATCCAGGCGATCGTGGATGCGGACAAGGTGCTCGTCGCGGGGACCGACCAGATGGCCTTCTTCGCCAGCTACATGCGCCACCTGCTGATGCTGCTCGACCTGCGCGTGGACGTCGTTGCAAGCCCCTCGCAGGAGGCGCTCAGCCGCCTCGGGCGCATCGACACCGGCACGCTCGTGCTGGGGCTCTCCGCGGGGCGCCCGCACCCGCTCGTGGTGCGCGCCATGAAGCTCGCCCGCCACCGCGAAGCGCGCACCGCGGCGATCACCGACGCGACCCTCTCCGAGGTCGCCAAGCTGGCCCAGATCAAGCTGTACTACTCCTCCAACAGCCCCGCCTACATGCGCTCGCACACCGCACTGCTGAGCGTCATCCAGGCGCTCGCCTACGGCGTCTACGCGCAGGACACCGCGCAGTACGACGACCGCATCAAGGCCTTCCGGCTGAAGTAGCGCGCGCGGGTCGCACCGCGCTTGCCCGCGGGTCCTCGTCACCCATCGCCGACGAGGTGTATCGCGACGGCAGCACACCTCCTGTGAGCGGAGCGCCCCAGGTCGACGGGTCGCGCTATGGCGCCAGCCGCGTGAGGTGCCACCCATCCTCGCGGCGCTCATACAGCAGCCGATCGTGCAGGCGGTCGCCCGCTTCGCTCCACAGCTCCACCGTCTCCGGGCGCACACGCACCGCGCCCCAGTCCTCGGGGCAGGCGGGCGGCGCCTCCATGCTCGCGCTCAGGTGGGCGTGGCGCGCGCGCATCTCGCTCAGATCAGCGGCCTCGATCGGCTCGCCCTGGCGGGAGACGATGGTCTGCAGCTGGTTGGGCAGGTTGCGCTCGGCGAACAGCTCGAGCGCCAGCGAGCGCTCGGCGGACTCGGCGCGACCGGTGATGTGCGCCTGGCGTCCGAGCGCGGGCCAGTGGAAGAGCAGCGCCACATGCGGGTTGGACTCGAGCTCGCGCGCCTTGCGCGTCCACAGCGCGGTGGTGAACACGAGCGCGTCGCGCTCGAGGCGCTTCAGCTCCACCGTGCGCGCCGAGGGCCGGCCCCCGGCGCCGACCGTGACGAAGGCCATCGACGACGGTGTCGGGAGGCCCGCCGCGCGGGCCTCGGCGATCCAGCCGTCGAGCTCTCGCAGGGGGTCGTCAGGGGCCATGCGCAGACGTGGGCAGTCACCCGGCGGCGTGGCCTGCCGTGCGCTCCGTCGCCGTGTGCTCGAGGATCGCCGCGCAGATCTCCGGCCAGAGCGGCTCGGGGCGATCGTGTCCCATGTCCTGAACGAGCAGCAGACGAGCACCCGGTATGAGCTCAGCGGTGCGTTCGCCGCCACTCGGCACAATCAGCGTGTCGTCGAGGCCGTGGATCACGAGCGTGGGCACCTCCAGCTGCCGCAGCCCATGAGCACGTGATCCGCTCGCGACCATCGCTGCCAGCTGGCGAGCGATGCCCTCGGGGTAGTAGCAGCGGTCGTAGCTTTCCCCGGCCAGCCGGCGGGCGGCCTCCAGTTCGGGGTATTTCTTCGAGCGCCATATCAGCATCCGCTTTGCTGCGTCCACATATCCGGCCCGGTCAGCCGGGGGCGGTGTGAGCAACGCCCGCTGGGCCTCCGGCGTGGCCCGCCCGACCTCTGGCTCGCCGGTGGTTGACATGATCGAGGTGAGTGTCACCAGCCTGTCGGGATGCTCGATCGCCATCGTCTGGGCGATCATCCCGCCCATCGATACCCCAACCACGTGGGCCCGGTCGATACCGAGCGCTGTCAGCAGCCCGAACCCGTCGTCCGACATGTCGCTCAGCGTGTATGCAGCCAGCTCCCTGGCCTGCTCGAAGTCGCCCGCTGATGCCGCCGCGATCACCGAGGAAACGTCTGCGCCCTCGCCGTCGAGCTTGGAGGAGAGCCCGCAGTCGCGGTTGTCGAAGCTGATCGTGAAGCGCCCGCCGGCCGCCAGACGCTCGCAGAACGCCCGCGGCCATGCGATCAGCTGCGAGCCATAGCCCATCACCAGCAGCAGTGGCGGGTCCTCGGGCGAGCCCACCGTCTCATACTCGAGCGTCACTCCCTGCGGCGTGGTGGTGTGCGGCATCCGGGCAGGATGTCACGGGTAGCTCGCCCGACGTGCACCGGCGCCGTCGACGGGAGCGCGCCACCGTTGCCCTTGACAAACGCGAACGCTTCGAGCAGCGCCGCCCGGATCACCGGCGGCACGAGCATCGCGCCGCCGCCCGGCGCTCCCTGAGCGCGCCCTGCTGCCGGGTAGACTGACGCCCATGCGCGACGAGGCGACGTTCCGGGTGAAGAGCGGTCTGGCGGAGATGCTCAAGGGCGGCGTGATCATGGACGTGGTCACGCCCGAGCAGGCCTCCGTGGCGCAGGACGCGGGCGCGGCTGCGGTGATGGCGCTCGAGCGCGTGCCCGCGGACATCCGCCGCGACGGCGGCGTGGCGCGCATGTCGGACCCGGAGATGATCGCCGGGATCCAGCAGGCGGTGAGCATCCCGGTGATGGCCAAGGCTCGCATCGGGCACTTCGTGGAGGCGCAGGTGCTGGAGGCGCTCGAGGTGGATTATGTGGATGAGTCCGAGGTGCTCACGCCGGCCGACGAGCGCAACCACATCGACAAGTGGGCCTTCAAGGTGCCCTTCGTGTGCGGCGCCACCAACCTCGGCGAGGCGCTGCGGCGGATCGGCGAGGGCGCCGCGATGATCCGCTCAAAGGGGGAGGCGGGGACCGGCGACATCGTCGAGGCCGTCCGCCACATGCGCCAGATCACCGGCGAAATCCGCCGTCTGGGGATGCTCGGCGAAGACGAGCTGGCGACGGCCGCCAAGGAGCTCGCCGCGCCGCTTGACCTGGTGCGCGACGTGGCGCGCGACGGGCGCCTGCCGGTCGTGCTGTTCTGCGCGGGCGGAATCGCCACGCCGGCCGACGCGGCGCTGATGATGGCGCTCGGCGCCGAAGGGGTGTTCGTGGGTTCCGGGATCTTCAAGTCCGCCGACCCGCCCACGCGGGCGCGCGCGATCGTGGAGGCCACCACGCACTGGCAAGACCCCGAGCGCGTCGCGCAGGCCTCGCGCGGCCTCGGCACGCCGATGGTCAGCCTGGAGAGCTCCAAGCTCGAGGACGAGCAGCTCCTCGCCCAGCGCGGCTGGTGACAGGGCGTCCGATGGCGCTTCGCGGGGCGGCGTCCTCGCTGCGTCCTCGCCCGGGGCGACCCTCGACCGTCCTGTGGGCGTAGTGCGCGGTCCGCTGATCGGCGTGCTCGCGCTGCAGGGGGGCTTCGAGGCGCACGAGCGGGTGCTGCGGCGTCTCGGCGCGCGCACGCGCGAGGTGCGCGTGGCGGACGACCTGGAGGGCCTCGACGGCCTCGTGCTGCCGGGCGGGGAGTCGACCACGATGACGCTCGGGATCGAGCGCGAGGGGCTCGCGGGGCCGCTGCGCGAGCTGGCCGCGGCGGGCACGCCGGTGCTGGCCTCGTGCGCCGGGCTGATCATGCTCGACCGCGATCACCTCGGCATGATGGACATCCGCGCCGAGCGCAACGCCTTCGGCCGGCAGATCAGGAGCTTCGAGGCGGACGTCGAGATCGAGGGGCTCGCCGGCGGCCCGCTGCGCGGCATCTTCATCCGCGCGCCGTGGATCGCCGAGCAGGGGCCCGATGTGGAGATCCTCGGCGAGCTGGAGGGCCGTGGCGTGGCGGCGCGACAGGGTGCACTGCTCGCGGTCGCCTTTCACGCCGAGCTGACCGACGACGATCGCCTGCACCGGATGTTCCTCGAGCTCGTGCGCTCCGCCTCCGCGCACGCCTGAGCGGCCTGCGTGCAATGCTCGCGCGATGAAGATCGCGCTGGCCGCGGATGAGCTGACGGGCGTCGCGGGCGCGCTGCAGGGCGAGCTCGAACGCCGCGGGCACGAGGTGATCGCCCACGGCGCACTCGTGGAGCACGAGGCTGAGCGCAGCGACTGGGCCTGGGCCTCGGAGCGGGCCGCTCGCGATGTGGCCCACGGACGCGCGCAGCAGGGTGTGGTGTGCTGTTGGACGGGCACGGGGGCCTCGATCGCGGCGAACAAGGTGGACGGCGTGCGCTGCGCGCTGTGCGCCGATGCAGCAACCGCAGCCGGCGCGCGCCGCTGGAACGATGCGAACGTGCTCGCGCTCAGCCTGCGCTCGACCTCGCCGGCGGAGCTGGCGGAGATTCTCGATGCATGGTTCGCGGGCCGGCCCAGCGGGGAGGCCGAGGATCGGGCCAACGTGGAGCACCTGCAGGAGATGGAGCGATGCGGGGGCGGTTCGGCGAGCGGGGCGTCGCGGCCGCGGGGCGCTCCGGCCGGCTGAGGCGCCCCGCACGCGGCCGCAATCGCCTATGGCGAGACACCCGCTTTGGTGTTCAGCGTGATTTTTTCGCCGCCGAGGATGGAGGACTGTTCTCCTTCGGCTTTGTTCTCATAGCCGCCGCTCACGGTGGACAGCTGGCCTTCGGCCTTGTTGTCCTCGCCGCCGCTCACGGTGGCCTCGTTGTTCAGGGCCTCGTTGCCGAAGCCGCCGGTGACCGACGGCGCAAGCCCGTCTCGCACCTCGTTGCCTTTGCCGAACAGGACACCGAAGTCCGCGGCAGATTCATTTTCCGAACCGAACAGGGCGCTTGCTTCCGCGTTGGCGATATTGCGATGCCCCGCGACGATGTCGGCGACGGAGGTGTATTCCTGTTCCTTGCCGAGCACGAGATTGCCCGCGCCGGTCTGCGTTCGGGCGCCTTCGTCGTAACCGATGATCAGGTTCCCGGCGCCGTTGAGTGCCCCTTTTTCACCGTTGACGATCTGCACGTTGGCACCCGAGAACTCGATCGTCGGTTTGCCTCCCACACCGGATCCGACGAAGCTGACGTAGGGCAGCACCGCGAGCAGCTTGCGCTGTTCTTCTTCGGAGAGCAGTGACAGCCCGGCGCTGCCCGCGGCGCCTTCCCTGCCCGCGGCGCCTTCCTTGCCGGGCGCTCCCGCGGCCCCCGCCGCGCCGGAGGGCCCCGCGGGCCCGGTCCGGCCGGTGTTGCCCCGCAGGGCCCGCAGTACTTTCGGGCTGATCTGGCCGGTCGAGGTGATCAGGTAGTGCTTGGCTGCCAGCGCGCTTCCGCCCATCGCGAACACGAGCGCCATCGTGGCCACGACGTTTGCGTAGGTGAGGTGTCTGCGAATGGGTCCCATACCCACCCCTCCCGTCGTCTCGGTGCGGGCGGCGATCGCCTCCCGCCGGAGAACGCATGTTGGCAAGGTCGCCAACGCGACGCGGTCGCCCGCGGCCCGGCGCGCGCGGCGGCGGGCAGCCCGGCTCAGGCCGCGCGGAAGCGCACGACGCCCGCGCCGTCCTCCTCTTCCACCACGCTGCCCTCGTTGAGCAGCAGATCGACATGCCCGAGCACCTCCGAGAGCGTCAGATAGGCCTGCGTCACCGCCACATTGCCCCACAGCTCCTGGGCGATCTCGTGGGCGGTGCGCGGCTGGGCGGCGATCAGGCCGTGGATCTTCTGGGCGCGCCGGCGGTGCAGGCGGAAGCGCTCGTCGATCAGTGCAACGTGGTCGGTGATCGGGCGCCCGTGGCCGGGCAGCACGAGCTCCAGCTCCAGCTCGCGCGTCTTCTGCAGCGACTCGATGTATGTCACGAGAGCCTGCGGGCGGGGGCCCTTGAAGTCGGCCTCCGCGCCCAGCGGGCGGGCCAGCAGCGGGTTGGAGGAGATGTGCGCGATCAGGTGATCGGCGGCGAGCATCAGCGAGCGCGATTCGTCGAGGAACACCGTGTCCGACGGGCTGTGGCCCGGGCGGTGCAGCACGCGCAGCGTGCGATCGCGCAGCGCCAGCTCGCCGCCGTCGGCGAGCGGGCGGGTGACCTCCACGGCCGAGCCCCACGCGCGGAAGCTGGCCGAGACGGCGCGCAGCGCGGTCACGATTTCGGGCGGGATGCCGTGGCGCAGCATGGTGCGCTCGGCGAAGCTGTCGTCGAGCTCGGCCTCCTGACCGTAGACGGCGAGAAACGGCGCGAGGCGGTCGAGCGCCGCGACCTCCGCGCCGGAGCGCCGCGCGAGGATCGAGGCAAGGCCGAAATGGTCGATGTGCTGGTGGGTGACGACCAGCAGCTCGATGTCCTCGACGCGGTGCCCGTGCGCGGCGAGCGCCTGCTCGAGCTCGTCCAGCGCCTTGGCCGAGTTCGGGCCCGAGTCCACGAGCGTCAGCGGCGAGTCCTCGATCAGATACGCGTTGATGCGCCCCACCTGGAAGGGGGTGGGGATCGCCAGGCGGTGGATGCCTGCGGCCGCGGCCGTGGCGAGCGACTCGCGCTCCTGGGTCTCCTCGTCGCTCACGAGCGGATCAGCGCGAGCACCTCGTCGCGGCGGCGCTCCATGTCCTCGGGGGAGACCAGCGACTCCAGGCACAGGCGCAGCAGCGGCTCGGTGTTGGATGGCCGCACGTTGAAGTGCCAGTCCTCGTAGTCGATCGAGATGCCGTCGAGGCGTTCCTGGCGGGCATCGGCGTAGCGCGCGGCGATCTCCTCCATCTTGGCGGCGGGGTCGGCGACCTCCGAGTTGATCTCTCCGGAGATGAAGTAGCGCGCGTGGTAGGGAGCGAGCAGCTCGGACATGCTGGCGCCCCCGCGCGCAAGCAGCTCGAGCACGAGCAGCGCCGGGATCGTGCCCGAGTCCGCGCAGTAGAAGTCGCGGAAGTAGTAGTGACCGGAGACCTCGCCGCCGAACAGCGATCCCTCGGCGCGCATGCGGGTCTTGAAGAAGGCGTGCCCGACGCGGTTGACATAGGGCACCCCGCCGGCCGCGCGCACCGTGTCGGCGACCGCGCGCGAGGCGCGCACGTCGTAGAGGATCGCCTCGGGCCTGGCGGGGTGGGGGTGCTTGGCGAGCAGCGAGGCGGCCAGCAGCGCGGTCAGGAAGTCCCCGTCCACGAACGCGCCGTGCTCGTCAATGAAGAAGCAGCGGTCGCCGTCGCCGTCCCACGCGATCCCCAGATCGGCGCCGCTGGAGCGCACGCGCTCCATGATCAGCTCACGGTTCTCGGGCAGCAGCGGGTTGGGCTCGTGATCGGGGAAGTTTCCATCGGGCGTCCAGTAGGTCTCGATCAGCTCCAGGCCGAGCTGCTCGAGCACCGGCCCGACCATCGGGCCGGCCATGCCGTTGCCGCCGTCGAGCACTACCTTCAGTGCCCCACCGCTGCGCGAGCGCACGATCTCGGGATCGATGAAGCGCAGCGCCGCGGCCTGGAACTCGGCGTAGATGTCCACCTCCTCGGCGCTGCCGCGCGCGCCACCGTCCTCGCCGGCACCCCGGGAGTCGCCCGTTTGCGCTTCGACCGTGCGGCGGATGTCCTGGATCCCCGCGTCGCCGGAGAGCGGTATCGCGCCCTCGCGCACCAGCTTGGCGCCGGTGTAGGCCTTGGGGTTGTGCGAAGCGGTGCACATCAGCCCGCCGTCGAGCCCGCGCGAGCCGACGAGGTAGTAGAGCATCTCGCTGCCCACCTCGCCCGCGTCGATCACGTGCGCGCCCGCTGCGAGCAGGCCCTCGCGATAGCGCGCCGCGAGCTCGGGGGCGCTGAGGCGCATGTCGCGCCCGAGGCCCACGCTCAGCTCGGGGACGGGCTTGCCGGCCAGCTGGGAGAGCACCTCCGCGAAGGCGCGGCCGATCCGCTCGGCGAGCTCGCCGTCGATCTGCTCCCCGTAGATGCCGCGGATGTCATAGGCCTTGAAGATGTCCGGCGGCGGGCTGGTGCTCATGTGCTCGCATCCTATGCCGGGTGGCGCGCGCCGGTCGGGCGCTCGGCGGTGCTCGATCGCGCGCCGGTTCGTAGACTCCCTCGCATGTCCGGACACTCCAAGTGGGCGAGCATCAAGCACAAGAAGGCGATCGTGGACTCGCGCCGCGGAGCGCAGTTCTCCAAGCTGACACGCGCGATCACGGTCGCGGCGCGCGACGGGGGCGGCGATCCCGACGGCAACCCGGCGCTCGACCTAGCGATCCGCAAGGCCAAGGAAGCGTCGATGCCGAAGGAGAACATCGAACGCGCGATCGCCAAGGGCACCGGCGCGGGCGGCGAGGCGGACGCGATCGAAGCGGTGCTCTACGAGGGCTACGGCCCGGGCGGCGTGGCGGTGCTCGTCGAGGCGCTCACCGAGAACCGCAACCGCACCGGTGCCGACGTCCGGCACATCTTCTCCAAGAACGGCGGCAACCTCGGCGAGCCGGGCTCGGTGGCCTACCTGTTCGACAAGAAGGGCACGATCGTGATCGACGCCGCCAAGTACTCCGAAGAGGACCTGATGGCAGCGGTTGATGCGGGCGCGGAGGACATCTTCACCGACGAGGGCGTCTTCGAGGTGGTCGCCGAGCCGGCCCAGTTCAGCCAGGTGCGCACGGCGCTGGAGGGGGCCGGCGTGGAGATGGAGAGCGCGGAGATGGTCTATCGCCCCTCGAGCACGGTGCCGGTCGAGGAGGCGCAGGCCGGCAGGCTGATGCGCCTGATCGACGCGCTCGAGGAGAACGACGACGTGAGCGCCGTGCACGCGAACTTCGACGTCTCCGCCGACGTGCTCGAGCGCGTCGCGGGCTAGCCGCGCGGTGCAGCGCCCGCCGGTCGTGATCCTCTGCGGAGGGCGCGGAACCCGCCTGCAGGAGCACGCGCGGGCGCTGCCCAAGCCGCTCGTGGAGATCGGCGGCATGCCGATCGTGTGGCATGTGATCCAGCTCTACGCCGTGCAGGGCTTCACGCGCTTCCTGCTCGCCACCGGCTACGAGAGCGCCCTGATCGAGCGCTTCGCACGTGACTGCTCGTGGCCGGAGGGCGTGAGCGTGGAGTGCGTGGACACCGGCCTGCACACGCACACCGGCGGGCGCATCAAGCGCCTGGAGCCGCGCCTCGCCGGCGAGCAGCGCTTCTGCGCCACCTACTGCGACGGGCTCGCCGACATCGACCTCGAGGAGCTGCTCGCGCTGCACGCCGGGCATGGCGCGCTGGCGACGATGACTGTCGTGCGCCCGCAGCTGCAGTTCGGCGTGACCGAGCTGGACGCCGAGGGGCGCGTGCGCGGGTTTCGCGAGAAGCCGCGCTCGGAGCACTGGATCAACGGCGGGTTTCTCTGCTTCGAGCTGGCCGCGCTGGGCTACCTGGAGGATGACAGCGTGCTCGAGCGCGGGCCGCTGGAGCGCCTGGCGGGCGCCGGCGAGCTGCGCGCGTACCGCCACGAGGGCTTCTGGGAGTGCATGGACACCTACAAGGACGCCGTCGCGCTCAACGACCTGTGGGCCGCCGGCGCCGCCCCGTGGCAGCCGGCGGAGGGCGCGGCCCCGCGCGCCGGCGCCGCCCGCGCCTAGCCCGGCGGGGCGTCCAGGCGCCGCGCGCGGAAGAGGGCGACCGGATCGCGGATCCCGTGCAGGCGCCGCTCGCCGGCGAAGGACCAGCGGTAGTGCTCGAGCACCACCTCGCGCATCCCCGGCTCGACCAGCAGGCTCGAGGGGCGCGCGAGCGCGGTGATGCGGCTGGCGAGGTTGACCGGCCGCCCGAACCAGTCCCCGCCGCGCGGCACGGCCCTGCCGAGCGCCGCCCCGGCGCGCAGCTGCGGGAAGTCCTCGCCCTCGCTCTCGGCGGCGTCGATCAAGGCGAGCGCCGTCTCGAGCAGCGGGCCGGGCTCGGGGGAGGCGAGCATGGCGGCGTCGCCGATCGTCTTGACCAGGCGCACCGGCGGCCGGCAGGCCTCGCCGGCGAGTGCTTCCAGGCGCACCGCGAGCCGGCTGAGCTCCTCGGGGGCGACTTCCTCGCCCAGACGGGTGAAGCCGACGAGGTCGGCGAAGCACACGCCCACCTCGCGTGAGCCGGGCAGCTGGCCGCCGCTGCGCTCGAGCGCGCTGGTCACCTCGCTCGCGGTCGCGTGGCGCAGGTGCAGGGCCAGCAGGTTGCTGACCAGCGGACCGACCATCGGGTACAGCGCGGCCGATGCCTGCCCGTAGCGGGCGGCGAGCTCCAGCTCGCTGATCCCGGGCTCGAGCACCAGTTTGAGCGGCATCGCGCGGAGCGTCTCGGCGGCCTGCGCGAGTCCCCTGCCGAGCACGCGCAGGAGCTCCAGCACGTCCTCGTCGGAGAGCCCCGCGGCACGCGCGACCTCGAGCATGCGCGCGGACTCGAGCTCGGCGTCGGTGAAGGCGGGGTCATCGGGCTCGGGGATCGGCAGGCCCATCGCCCGCCGCGCGGTCAGCAGGAAGTCCGCGTCCACGCCGCTGAGCTCGGCGACCTGGGCGGCGGTGTAGCGCTCGCTGCCCACGATCACACGGTCGGCGGGCAGGAACATGACCGTGTTGGTGGCTGTCGTACGGCGCAGCTCCGCCAGCGACACGCCTTCGCCGGCGAGGCGGCGCAGCAGCGCGAGGCGCTCGGCGCGCGGCTCGCCCTCCAGGCCGTCGAGCAGGCCCTCCGCGGCGAAGTCGATTGCCTGCTCGCCCATCGCGGTGCAGCGTATGCCACGCCCGGGGCGCCACGTCAGGCAGGCGTCCGGGGGCGGGCGCAGAATCCCCACTCGTGATCGTCCTCGGCATCGACCCCGGCCTGGCCAACACCGGCTACGGCGTAGTCGCGCAGCGCGACGGGCGCCTGGTGGCGCTCGACGGGGGCGTCATCCGCACCGCCGCGGGCGTCGCCCACGAGCGGCGGCTGGCCAGCATCCATGCCGGCGTGCAGGCGCTGATGGCCGAGCACGAGCCCGACGCGCTGGCGCTCGAGGAGCTGTACTTCGGCCACAACGTGCGCACCGCCTTCGCCGTCGGGCAGGCCCGCGGCGCCGCCATGCTGGCCGCGGGCCAGCAGGGCGTGCCCTGCGCCAGCTACACCCCCCAGCAGGTCAAGGGCGCGGTGTGCGGCAACGGGCGCGTGGGCAAGGATCAGGTCGCGCGCATGGTCAAGGCGCTGCTCGGGCTCGCCGAGGAGCCGCGTCCCGACCACGCCGCGGACGCGCTCGCGGTGGCGATCTGCCACGCCAACTGCGCTCCGCGCGCGCTGGCGCTCGCGCAGGCGGGCGCATGATCGCGCTGCTGCGCGGCGAGCTGGCGGTCCGCCGCAGCGACCACGTGGTCGTGCTCAGCGGCGACGTGGGCTATCGCGCGGCTGTCTCCGCGGAGACGCTGCGCCGGCTGCCCGCGGTCGGCGAGCAGCTCACCCTGCACACGCACATGATCGTCCGCGACGACGCGCTCGTCCTGTTCGGCTTCCACGCCGAGCAGGAGCGCGACCTCTTCCTGATGCTGCTCTCGGTGCAGGCGGTCGGGCCCAAGGTGGCGCTCGCTGTGCTCTCCGCGGGGCCCGTGGGCGAGCTGCTCGGCGCGCTCGCCGCGGGCGACGCGGCGCGCTTTCAGGCCGTTCCCGGCATCGGCAAGCGCACCGCCGAACGGATCATCGTGGAGCTGCGCGAGAAGGTCGCGCTGACGAGCGAGACGGGCGCTGCGCGCGTGCCGATCGTGGCGCGCCGGGGCACCGAGCAGCACCCGCGCGTGCTCGCCCGCGAAGGGCTGCTCGAGCTCGGCTACGGCCCGGGCGAGGCCGACGAGCTTCTGCGCGACGCGGCCGGCGAGAGCGCCGAGGAGCTGCTCGGCGACGCGCTGCGCCTGGCGCGGGCGGGAGCGTGAGCACGTGAGCACCCTAAAGGGCACACCCTCTGGGGCGCAGGCAGGCGAGACCGAGCCGCGCATCCAGACCCCCTACCTGCAGGAGGAGGACGAGCTCGACCGCTCGCTGCGGCCGCGGCGGCTGCGCGACTTCGTCGGGCAGGAGTCCCTGCGCGAGCAGCTGAAGGTGGCGATCGAGGCGGCGGGCGCGCGCGGCGAGGCGCTCGACCACCTGCTGCTGGCCGGCCCGCCCGGCCTCGGCAAGACCTCGCTGGCGCAGATCGTGGCGGCGGAGCTGGACGTGCCCTTCGTGCAGACCGCCGGCCCGGCGCTCGAGCGCAAGGGCGACGTGGCGGCGTTCCTCACCGCGCTGGAGCCGCGCAGCGTGTTCTTCGTCGATGAGATCCATCGCCTGGCGCGCGCGCTGGAGGAGACCTTCTACCCGGCAATGGAGGATCACCGCCTGCCGATCACCGTCGGGCAGGGAGCGGGCGCACGCGTGGTCACGCTCGAGCTGCCGCCCTTCACGCTCGTGGGGGCGACCACCCGCACGGGCCTGCTGAGCACGCCGCTGCGCGACCGCTTCGGCATCCACGCGCGCCTGGAGCCCTACTCGGTGGAGCAGCTCGCGCTGATCGTGCGACGTGCCGCGGGCATCCTCGAGATCGAGCTCGAGCAGGACGGCGCACGGGCGATCGCGGAGCGCAGCCGGGGCACGCCGCGCGTGGCCAACCGCCTGCTCAAGCGCGTGCGCGACTACGCCGAGGTGCGCCTGCAGGGGGTCGTCACCGCGGCTGCCGCACACGCCGCGCTGGCCATGCTCGAGGTGGACGAGCGCGGCCTGGATCGCCTCGACCGGGAGATCCTGCACGCGATCTGCGTGAAGTTCGCGGGCGGACCGGTCGGCCTGTCCACGCTGGCGGTCGCGGTGGGCGAGGAGCAGGACACGATCGAGGACGTCTATGAGCCCTACCTGCTGCAGGAGGGGCTGATCAAGCGCACCCCCAGGGGCAGGGCCGCAACGCCCGCCGCGTTCGTGCACCTCGGCCTCGAGCAGGCCCCGCACGCGGGCTCGGCGCTGTTCTGAGCGCACGCGCGCGCCGCGCGCGCCGCTGCGCGCAGGCGGGGCCCTCCGCCCTCCGGCTTGCGTAGTCTGTGTGATTGCATGGCTCACCCGTTCATCTGCCCCAACTGCGGTCACCGCACGACCGAGCTCGATCGCAACATCGGCTTCACGCGCCAGCGCAAGGGCTGCGACAAGTGCGGCTTCGCCTTCCTGTTCGAACTGCTGGACGACTACTACCCGGCGCCCGATGCCGCCTTCTTCGTCTGCGACGGCGAGGGCCGCGTGGTCGGCTGCGGCAAGAACTCCTTCGCCTTCACGGGTCTCGAGGAGGAGGAGGTGATCGGCCAGCACGTCAAGGAGGTGCTCGGCCTGAGCTTCGCGAACGGCGATGATCCGGTGGCCACGGTGCTCGAGTGGGGCGTGCGCGCGCTCGAGGTCCCCGTCGAGGTCAGCGGCGAACGCGACATCGCGGCGAGCGCCAAGGCGGACATGTTCCCGGCCTACGACGACGACGGCGGACTGTTGCTGGTCCTAACCCCCGACAAGTAGTCTCCATCAGAGCTATGACCGATCGCCGCCGCAACATCCTGGTTCTGCTGATCGTCGCGCTGCTGATCGCCTTCTCGCTGGTCGTGATCGCCACCAAGCCGACGCGGCTGGGGCTGGACCTCAAGGGCGGCGTCGAGCTCGTCTACCAGGCCAAGCCGACGGCGCAGTCCAAAGTCGACTCCGAATCGCTGGAACGGGCGATCAACATCATGCGCAAGCGCGTGGACCAGCTGGGCGTGGCCGAGCCGGAAATCCAGCGCTCGGGCGAATCGGAAATCGACGTCGCGCTGCCCGACGTCAGCAACGCCTCGCGCGCGCAGGACGAGGTCGGCAAGGTCGCCCAGCTGTACTTCTATGACTGGGAGCCCAACGTGATCGGCCCGAGCGGCCAGCCGGCGCCCAGCGAAGGCACCGTGACGGGCGACGCGACCACCTCGGGAGCCGGCGGCGTGACCGCGGGGCTGACCGAGTACCAGGCCGTGCTGCGCGCCGCCAAACGCGCGCCGATCCTGCGCAAAAGCGACACCACCTGGCAGGAGGGCTGCACGCCCGCGCAGCTCGACGACTGCATCTACGGCAGCTGGTACCTGCTCGACACCAAGAACGAAACGGTGCTGCGCGGCCCCGAAGAAACCGAACAGAACCTGTATGCCGACGGCTACAAACCGCCGGCCGGGGCCAAGGTCAAGGCCGTCCGCGTGAACCCGGGCACGGTGCTCGTGCAGGCCCATCCCGTCGAAGCGGCCTCCGGCAAGGTCACCAACCGCTCGCCCAACAGCTGGTACGTGCTCAACGACGAACCGGTGCTCACCGGCTCGGACATCACGAGCCCGCAGCAGGGCTCCGACGAAACCACCGGTCAGCCCAACGTGACGTTCGGCTTCACCTCGCACGGCAAGAGCGTCTTTGAAGCGGTCACCAAGAAGATCGCCCACCGCGGCCAGGAAGCCCAGCTGCCGGGCGTGCCCCACGAAGCCGCGCTGCAGCACTTCGCCGTGGTGCTCGACGGCCAGCTGATCACGGTGCCCTCGATCGACTACAGCAAGTACCCCGAAGGGATCGATGCCTCCACCGGCTCGGAGATCTCGGGCGGCTTTACGATCACCTCCGCGGACGAACTCGCCGAAGAGCTGCAGTCCGGCGCGCTGCCGGTCAAGCTCGTGCTGATCTCCCGCTCGCAGGTCTCCGCGACGCTCGGCAAACAGGCGCTCAGCCAGGGGCTGCTCGCGGGCCTCGCGGGCTTCCTCGTGGTGTGCATCTTCCTGGCGCTCTTCTACCGCGTGCTCGGCATCATCGCGATCGGCGGGCTGCTGATCTACAGCATCTACTACTTCGCGCTGATCAAGCTGATCCCGATCACGATGACGCTACCGGGGATCGCGGGGCTGATCCTTACGATCGGCATCGCGGCGGACGCCAACATCGTGATCTTCGAGCGCATCAAGGAGGAGATCAGAGGCGGAAGATCGGTCATGTCGGGGATCGCCACCGGCTACCGGCGCGGCTTCGCGGCGATCGTGGACGCGAACGTGGTCACGTTCATGACGGCCTTCATCCTGTTCGCGCTGGCGACAGCGGAAGTCAAGGGCTTCGCGCTCACGCTCGGCATCGGCACGCTCGTCTCGCTGTTCACCGCGGTGCTCGCCACGCAGGCCGCGCTCGGCTCGATGGGCCGCTCGAAACTGATCACCCACCCGGGCGCGCTCGGCGCAGCGCGCCGCGGGCGCGGCTGGACGTTCGACTTCATGGGCGCCTCGCGGTGGTTCTTCTCGCTGTCGGGCACGATCCTGCTGATCGGGGCGCTTGCGATCGGCGGCAAGGGGCTGAACTTCGGCATCGACTTCAAGTCAGGCACGCGCATCCAGACGGCCTTCACGCGGTCGGTCAGCGAGGGCGAAGTTGCCTCCGTGATGAGCGCCGCCGGCTACCCCAACGCCGAGGTCCAGAAATTCACAAATGCGAGCATCGGCGGCAGCGGCTATCAGATCTCGACCAAAACGCTGGGGCCCGAATCGGTCAAGCGGATCGAAGCGGACTTCAACGCGAAGTTCGGCAACGGCCCCGCCCGGCCGGGCATCAAGGACTTCTCCTCCACCTCGATCGGGCCGACGTTCGGCAAAACGGTGGCCAACAGCGCGGTCATCGCGATCATCGCCTCGCTGCTGGTGATCTCCGCCTACATCGCGCTGCGCTTCGAGTGGAAGTACGCGGTGCCCGTACTGATCGCGCTGATGCACGACCTGCTGATCACGGCCGGCGTCTATTCGCTGACGGGACGCGAAGTCACCACGGCGACCGTGGCGGCGCTGCTGACGATCCTCGGATATTCGCTGTACGACACGATCATCGTGTTCGATCGTGTGCGAGAGAACGTGCCGCGCATGCCGCGCGCGGCGTTCTCGCAAATCGTCAACCGCTCGATGTCGGAGGTGCTGACGCGTTCGCTGGCCACGAGCTTCTGCACGCTGCTGCCGGTCACCGCGCTGCTGCTGTTCGGCGGCGAAACGCTGAAGGACTTCGCGTTCGCGCTGATGATCGGGATCGCCTCCGGCGCCTACTCCTCGATCTTCATCGCCTCGCCCGTGCTGACCCACTGGAAGGAGCGCGAGCCCACCTACCGCGCACGGCGCGCGCGCATCGTGCGCGACCTCGGCGCCGTGCCGGCATATGCGACGAGCGCGACGGGCGAGCCGGTCGACGTGGAACCGGAGCGCAAGCCGCGGCGTACGCGGCGCGGCAGCCTGATCGCCCCGGAGGAGCCCGGCCAGCAGCTCTCGCGCGACGAGTTCCAGGAACTCGTGCGCGACCTCGATGTTGACGGCGAGCCGGGCGCCAAGCCCGCGGGCGGTGCGAGCCCCACGAAGCTCGCGCCGCGCAGCTCCACCGGCACGCCTCCCGAGCGCGATCCCGCCGCCGATCTCGCGCCCGAGGACCTGGTGCTCAAGGACGACCCCAAGCCCCGCGCCAAGACGCGGCGCCCGCGCAACAAACGTCACGGCAGGTCGCGCTGATGGGGATGCTCGGCTGGGTCATGATGGGCCTCGCGATCTGGCACTTCACGATCTTCCTGCCCGATCGCTTCTGGGGCGGCATCGTGGGTGCGTTCGTGGGCTCGCTGATCGGCGGCATCCTCTCTGGCCTGCTCATCTACGGGGTCAAAGTCTCGGCGCTGGAGATTCCCGGCGAAAAGGCCACCACGATCGCGGTGGTGCTCTACGCGGTCCCCGGCGCGCTGATCGGCATCGCGCTGGTCTATCTGGACGGCATGCGCCGCGAACGCTCCGGGCGCATGCCCGCGATGCTGCCCGAGTAGCGCCCGCCCGGCGGGGGCGCGGGCGTTCCGTCTCACCCTGGCCGTAGTCTCGCCAGCATGCCGCCCGTGCGCTTCGAGATCGCCGACTGCCCGCCGGCGGCGGTAGCGCGGCTGCGCCTCGAGCTGGGCGTCAGCGACCCGCTGGCCCAGGTGCTGGTGCGCCGCGGGCTCGCTGAGCCGGACCGCGCGCGGGCCTTCCTGCAGGCCGGCGAGGAGCACCCGCCGCAGGCCTTCGCGGGCATCGCGGAGGCGCTCGCCGTGATCACGGGCCACCTGCAGGCCGGCTCGCGCATAACCGTCCACGGCGACTACGACGTCGACGGCGTGTGCTCGACGGCGGTGCTGGTGCGCGCGCTGAGAGGGCTCGGGGCGGACGTGGACTCCTACCTGCCCGATCGCGCGACCGACGGCTACGGCCTGGCCGCGAAGACGGTCGAGCGCCTGTGCGCGCGCGGCACGCGGCTGCTGATCACGGCCGACTGCGCGGTCACGGCGGTGGAGGAGGTGGCCCTCGCCCGGCGGCTGGGGATGGACGTCGTCGTCAGCGACCATCACGCCCCGCGCGCCGACGGTCTGCTGCCGCAGGCGCCGATCGTGCACCCGGCGCTGTGCGCCTACCCCTGCCGCGAGCTGTGCGCGACGGCGGTGGCCTACAAGCTCGCGCAGGCGCTCTACGGCTCGCTCGGGCGCGACCCGCGCGAGCTCGAGCAGGACCTCGACCTGGTGGCGCTGGCGACGGTCGCCGACGTGGTGGCGCTGGTGGGCGAGAACCGCTCGCTGGTGCGCCGCGGGCTGCGCGCGCTGGCGAGCACGGGCAAGCCGGGGCTGCGGGCGCTGATGGCGATCGCCGGCGTGGACGCCTCCCGCGTCAACGAGCGTGCGCTCGCGTTCGCGCTGGCCCCCCGCCTGAACGCGGCCGGTCGCCTGTATCGCGCGGACGCGGGGCTCGAGCTGCTCCTCACCGAGGATCCTGAGCGGGCGCGGCAGATCGCGGCGGAGCTCGATGCGGCAAACCGCGAGCGCCGCCAGGTGGAGACGCTGATCCGCTTCCAGGCCGAGGCACAGATGGCGGCGCTGGGAGAGCAGCCCGCCTACGTGCTCGCGGGCGAGGGCTGGCACGCGGGGGTGATCGGGATCGTGGCCTCGCGGTTGGCCGAGCGCAGCGAGCGCCCGGTGGTGCTGATCGCGCTCGCGGGGGAGACGGGCAGGGGCTCGGGGCGGAGCATCGCCTGCTTCGACCTGCTCGCCGGCCTGAACGCCTGCGCAGGGCATCTGCTCGCCCACGGCGGGCACAGCGCGGCGGCGGGCCTGGAGATCGAGCGCGGCCGCGTGGAGGACTTCGCCGCGGCGTTTGGCGCGCACGCCGAGCGCGCGCTGGCGGGTGCCGAGCTGAGCGCGCGCGAGCGCGTGGACGCGGTCGTGCAGGGCGATCAGCTGGGCATGGATCTGGCAGAGGAGCTGCAGGCGCTCGCGCCCTTCGGGCAGGGCAACCCTACGGTCAGCCTGATGGTCGCCGACGCGAGCTTCGCGCAGGCACGGCCGATGGGCGAAGGCAAGCACGTGCGCTTCACGGTTAGCTCCGGCGGCGCCCGCGCGCGCGCCGTCGCGTTCGGCACCGGCGGGCGCCTGCCGGTGGAGGAGGGGCAGGCGGCGCTCGCCACGTTCACGCTCGAGGTCAACGAGTGGCGCGGCGTCAGCGAGCCGCGCCTGGTCCTGCGCCGCGCTCAGCCCGCCGCGCAGGCGCCCGTGCCGCTGAGCCCCGACGACGAGGCCGAGGAGCTCGTCCTGTTCGCGCTGCCGTGAGCGCGTCTTGGATCCGGGCGGGCC
Organism: uncultured Solirubrobacteraceae bacterium; assembly: GCA_963771085.1. Taxonomy (GTDB): domain Bacteria; phylum Actinomycetota; class Thermoleophilia; order Solirubrobacterales; family Solirubrobacteraceae; genus Palsa-744. The sequence goes on from CAVYSB010000002.1 coordinate 67,639, forward strand.
GTCCCCTACCCTTTGATCATGGCGATCGCGGAGGACCCCAAGAGCACCCAGCTGAGCGAGCGCCCCGGCGCTGAGGAAACGGTGCCCTCGGCGCCCTCCGGCCGCCCGCCGGCGGAGCTCGCGCTGGAGGCCCGCCCGGCGCACAGCGTCCAGGGCCTCGGGCTGAGCGAGTCCGAGCGGCGGCTGCTCAGCGACCTGTTCGCGATCGTCTCCGAGCACGCGGCGGACTCGGCCGTGGAGATCGACCGCGGGCGTGTGCAGGACGCGTTCGTGTTCGCCTGCGAGCACCACGCCGCGCAGCGGCGCAAGTCGGGCGAGGACTTCATCGTGCACCCCGTGGGCGTGGCGCGGATCTGCGCGGGCATGCGCCTGGACACCGAGACCCTGTGCGCGGCGCTGCTGCACGACACCGTCGAGGACACCTCCGCCTCGATCGAGGAGGTGCGCGAGCGCTTCGGCGAGGAGATCGCGGCGATCGTCGACGGCGTGACCAAGCTGACGGGCATCACCTTCCAGTCGCGCGATGAGGCGCAGGCGAGCAACTACCGCAAGATGATGGTGGCGATGGCCACCGACGTGCGGGTCATCCTGATCAAGCTCGCCGACCGCCTGCACAACATGCGCACGATCGACGCGATGCCCAAGCAGAAGCAGATGGAGAAGGCGCGAGAGACGCTCGAGATCTACGCGCCGCTGGCGCACCGCCTGGGCATCCACGCGATCAAGTGGGAGCTCGAGGATCTCGCCTTCGCCACGCTGCACCCGCGCAAGTACCAGGAGATCAAGGGCCTGGTCTCCCAGCAGCGCGACGACCGCGAGCGCTACGTCAGCGAGGCGGGCGAGTACCTGCAGCGCGAGCTGGCCGAGGTTGCGATCGAGGCGCAGATCGCCGGGCGCGCCAAGCACTTCTACTCGATCTACTCGAAGATGACCAAGAAGGGGCGCGAGTTCAACGAGATCTACGACCTCACCGCGATGCGCGTGATCGTCGACTCGGTCAAGGACTGCTACGGCGCGGTGGGGGTCATCCACTCGCTGTGGAAGCCGCTGCCCGGGCGTTTCAAGGACTTCATCGCGATGCCCAAGTTCAACATGTACCAGTCGCTGCACACGACGGTGATCGGGCCCGAGGGGCGTCCCCTGGAGATCCAGATCCGCACGCACGAGATGCACGAGATGGCCGAGTTCGGCGTGGCCGCGCACTGGATGTACAAGGCGCTGCAGCCGCCGCCCGGCAAGAGCGCCGGCGAGGTCTGGCCCGGCCCGGGCGAGGACGCCAAGCTGAAGTGGCTGCGCTCGATGCTCGACTGGCAGAAGGAGCTCTCCGACCCCGGCGAGTTCATGGAGACGCTGCGCACGGACCTCTTCGAGGAGGAGGTCTATGTGTTCACGCCCAAGGGCGAAGTGAAGTCGCTGGCCGCGGGCGCCACGCCGCTGGACTTCGCCTACGAGGTGCACACCGAGATCGGCCACCGCTGTGTGGGCGCGCGCGTGAACGGCAAAATCGTGCCGCTGCACTACGAGCTGTGCTCGGGCGACATCGTCGAGATCCTCACCGCCAAGCGCGAGCGCGGTCCGTCGCGCGACTGGCTGGCGATGGTCAAGACGACCCGCGCGCGCAACAAGATCAAGGCCTGGTTCAAGGCGGAGACGCGCCAGGACACCGAGCACAGCGGGCGCGAGCTGCTGCAGGAGGCGCTGCGCAAACAGGGCCTGCCGGCGCAGAAGATCACCGGCTCGGCGCTGCTGGCCGACGTCATCCGCGAGGTCGGCTACCGCAAGGCGGATGACTTCTACATCGCGCTCGGGGCCGCCAAGGTCTCGCCGAAGCTCGTCGTCAACAAGGTCATGCAGCGCCTCAAGCACGGCGAGTCCGCCGACGGCGAGGAGGGCGCGGCGGACCTGCTGCGCGTGGGCCGCTCGCGGCGGCGCCCGACGAAGTCCTCGGGCCAGTACGGCATCAGGGTGGAGGGCGTGCAGGACGTGATGCTGCGCCTGGCCAAGTGCTGCAGGCCGGTCCCCGGCGATGAGATCGTCGGCTACATCTCGCTCGGACGGGGCATCACGATCCACCGCGAGGACTGCCCCAACGCGGCGCTGCTGCGCAAGGACCCAGAGCGCTTCACGAGCGTCGCCTGGGAAGGTGATCAGACGACCAGCTTCGTGGTGGAAGTCCAGATCGATGCGTGGGATCGCCACCGGCTGCTGGAGGACCTCTCGCGCGCGTTCTCGGAGTCGGGTACCAACATCCTCGAAGCGCGCTGCCTGTCGACCCCGCCGATGGTGAAGAACCGCTTCGTGGTGGAGGTGGCCGACACGCACACGCTGAAGGGCGCGATCACACGCCTGCGCAACATCGACTCGGTCTTCGACGCCTACCGCGTGACGCCAGGCGGCGCGTAGGCGGCGCGGGCGCTCAGGCGACGACGCTGAGCGCGTCGGGCAGTATCGAGTAGCGCGCCTCGGCCACGTCGCCGACGAAGTCGCCGTCGACCTGCAGCGGCAGCGGGCGCCCGTCGGCGCTCGAGACGGTCAGCTCGCTCATCTCGCCGAGCCCCGTGACCTGGCGGTGGCGGGCCACGCGCGCGCTGCTGGAGAAGGCTCGCCAGGCGATCGAGGGCATCGTCAGCGGTGTCGCCCGGTGCAGCACGCCGCCGGCGAGCGCGCCGGAGTCGAGCGAGGCGCCCTCGGCGATCTCGATCGGGCGGTCCTGGAAGTAGGTGAAGGGCGAGCCGTTCTGCACGATCGCGGTGACGCCCTCGAGCGTCTCGCCGCCCGTGTGGACCTTCATCCGCGGTGGGCGCAGCAGGTAGCGGCGCAGGAAGGTGCTGACGGCGATCCAGGTGAAGAAGTAGGGCCCCAGGCGGGCCTTCATGCGCGGGTTGGCGTCGACCCGCTCGACGACGCTGGCGTCGATGCCGAGGCCCGAGGAGAACGTGAAGCAGCGCCCGTTGACCACGCCGAGATCAACCCTGCGGGGGTGCCAGCTGTCGGCCATCGCCAGCAGGTGCTCGGTGGCGTCGACGATGTCGCCGGGGATGCCGAGCATCTTGGCGAACACGTTGGCCGAGCCGCCGGGCAGCGCGCACAGCGGGGTGGGGGAGCCGAGCAGGCCGTTGGCCGCTTCGTTGACGGTGCCGTCGCCGCCGAAGGCGACCACGACGTCGTAGCCCTCGTGCGCGGCCTCGCGGCAGAGCTCGGTGGCGTGGCCGGGCGCCTCGGTGTCGATCGCATCAACCTCGAAGCGCCCGCGCAGGGCGTAGACGACGAGCTGGCGCAGGCGGTCGGAGACCGTGGTGGCGTACGGGTTGACGATCATCAGCATGCGCCGCCGGGGCGCCTGCGAGGCCGGCTCGAAGGACGCGGGGTCGCCTACGGGGCGCCGTTCGCGCTCGCGGATGAACGTCTTCACCGCAACCGCTACACCGCACCCCAGCGCCCGTTACCCGGCCGCGCCTCGTCCCTCACGACATTACGGCCGCCACGCTGTTTGCGGCGACGCGGAGCTTGACATGCCCGTGGAGTGCCGGGAGCGTTTCCGTCAGCAGCCCAGTGCGCGAGGCACTGAACCGCTCGACGGTCACCGCTGCCGTGGCGGGGAGCACAACGGTTTGCGTTCGCGCCTGCTCGTTGTCGTAGAATGACCCCGGGACCGCTCGGGTCACCGCTCACGGCGGTGGCGAGAAGCCCTCGCACGCCGGTCACGGTCCTCAGCGACGAGCCAACGGGCAACCACTGGTTCAGCGCGACCATTGCGCTCTCCAGCGGCGCATCGACGACCTGTTCGCCGTGCACCGAGAACGGATCGTACGAGCCGCCGCTGACGTGGAAGCGCACCTCCTGGAAGCCGGTCTTCAACGCGCTCAGAACGAAGCGCACGGCCCAAACCGCAGATGCCGGACTGTTCGAGACCCCTGCAATGCCGCCGCAGGAGATGGAGTTCGCCTCGGAGATGATCGCCGGCACTCCCGCCGCGGTTGCATCGGCGACGACCCACGCGAGGTTGCGAGGACTGATCGGCGGCGCCCGCCGAGAGTAGCCCCGCGACGGTGGCTGCGCGCGGATCTTTACAAGCGCTGAACGGGTACAGGTGGACGCCCACCGTCTGCTCGTGGAGCTGCTCGATGATTGCGGGGAGTTGGCTCTCCCAGTGCTTGGCGGCAGCCAATTCCGGTCCAATCAGAGGGAAGCTGCCGATCGCCGGTCGCAGGGAGGTTCGCCAGCTGCAAATACAGATTCTCTGCCGCGAGATCTTCCTGCTCGCTGAGCTTCTTGCCCAGGTCGGGATAGTTCGGGCAGTTCGTAGAGGTCCGGCTCATTGCCGAGGGAGAAGTCCAAGCCGTTGGTCGCCGCGCTCTGCGCACCGGCGACCGTCTGCGTCGCCCAGCTGAGCTGGCCGGTTTTCAGGTTGATGCCGACGGTGAGGGGGTCCTTCGTGGCACTCAGCAGGCAGTGCAGCTGACTCCAGAAGTTGGCGGGCAGGGTGTACAAGCTCGCCGTTTCCCAGGAAGAGGGCGGGGGCGGTCAGCGCTCCGCTCGGGGCGGTCAGGTCCTGGCTGGCCCCAGCCAGGGCCAACGGCGGGGAGCCGAGCCGAAGCAGCTCCGCGACCAGGGCAGCAGGAGGGCATGCGCCCGTGCCGAGGTCCTCTGCCAACACCGGGTACTCGATCGACAGGCCGACGGGCGGCATTGTGACCTGAACGCTGGGGCCGCTCGCGGCTGACGCGCGACTCTGGTGCGGGGCGGGCGAGCGACGGTGCCAGTGCGCTCAGCACCAGCAGCGGGATCACCATGAGCGCCTTACGCACGGGCACGACCGCAACCTACCACGCGACTTTCGCCTCGGCGCGCAGCTCACCCGTACCTGTGCTCGAGCTGCCGCAGGCCGGCATCAAGCCCGCCGGCGGTCGCTGGCCTGAGCGCCACCTAGGGCGCGGCCTGGCTGTGCTGGCGCAGGAAGCTCCACACGAGCCAGGCGAGCCGAGACGGTGCTCGTCTGCCCGGAATCGGGCGGCAGCCCTCCCGGCAGCTGGTGGCCGCCGCCGAAGATCTCGATGTGCTCGACCGCCGTGCCCTCTGCGCAGTCGGCTCCAGTCGTAGCGCTCGACCCGCGGCGCGATGCGACTCGACCGCCGCGCGGGCCCCGTGGCAGCCGTCGTGCTCGCGCCAGGCCGCCAGCCACGGCTGCACCGCGCCCGCCCGGGCGGGCGGCGAGCCGTTGTAGGGGACGACGCCGTCGGCCGTTCCGTGCACCTCGACGACCGACACAGGGTTCGCAGGCTGGCACGGCGGCAGGCTCGAGTACCCGCCCGGCGATCGAGGCGAACGCCGCGAAGCGGGCGCTCAGCTGGCACGCCAGCAGCGGCGGCCATGCCCCCCCCGTTGGACACCCCCGCCGCGTATACGCGGCTGGTGTTCACGCATAGGCTGGCTCTCCACGTAGTCGAGCAGGTCGGAGATGAACTGCACGTCGTCGGGACCCGCGGGCGCCTGGTCGATGTTCCAGAAGGTACGGCCGTCCGCTTCCTCGTAGATCGGGTTCGGGTAGACCGCGATGAAGCCCTCGGCGTCGGCCAGCACCGAAAAGCCCGAGTAGGACTGGAAGAACTTGCCTCCGGCGCCGTGCAGGCCGACGAGCAGCGGCAGGCGCTGACCGGCGGCGGCCGGCGGCACGTGCAGGATCGCCGTACGCTCGCACGCCGCCGCTGAGCACGGTGATCTCGCTTTCGCCCGGCGTGGGCGCCTGCTGGCAGGGGTTGGCAGCGTCCTGGGCGCGCCGGCTGGGAGCGCGGCGAGGAGCTGCGCGGCGGACCCGGCAAGGACCGCCGCGAGCAGACCGTTGCGGATGCAGCCGGTGCGCACGCACCAACGATATGCAACGGTGGACAGGTGCAGCGGCAGTTCCCCGACTCCCGACGCCCGCGACGCATTCTGTTGGCGTGCTCGCGGCCGCCTCGCCCGTGATGCTCGTCCTGAGCGGAGCCTGCAGAGCCCTCGCCTGCCCGTCGCGCCGCGGCCGCCTGCCTGCGCTGCTCGTGCTCGCCGCCGCTCTGCTGCTGCTCGGGCCCGGCGGCGCGGCTGCGCTCATCGTCTACGGCCAGCCGCGCGCCGTGCCCGGTCGCCGGCGGCTGTCTGCGCGACCCGCACGACGAGCCGGCTACACCGATCAGGTCTGTCCCGGCGCCGCGGCGGGGCTGGCCGGCGCCCAGGCCGTGGCCGTCAGTCCGGACGGCGCCAGCGTGTACGTGGCCGGCGAAGGCGCGGTCGTAGCGCTGGCGCGCGACCGCGCCACCGGAGCGCTGCGCTCCGCGCTGTCGCCGTCCACGGCGCGCGTGCATCGCCTCCAGCGCGAGCAGCCCGTGCGCCACGAAGGACGCGGCGCTGAGCGGCGCCGATGCGCTGGCCGTCAGCCCTGACGGTCGCTTCGTGTACGTGGGTGCGTCCAACACGGCGACGGTGAGCGCGTTCGTCCGCGGACGCCGCGGCGTGCTCGGTCCCGGTGGCCCAGGGCGTTGGCGGCCATACTCCGGCTGCGTCGCCGGCGTGCCGCTCGCCGGCATCCCGAAGCCCCGATGCGGAGCTCACCTGCCTGCACTGAACGGAGTCGACGCCCTGGCCATCAGCCCGGATGGACGCTACCTGTACGCCGTCTCCTACGGGCTCGAGCCGGGCACGGACTCGGTCGTGACCCTGCAGCGCGACCGCTCGAAGCGGGGCTCTGCGGCCGCTCCCCGGAACGCACGGCTGCGTGCAGAGCCTGCCCGGAAGCGGCTGTCGTGCCCTCGCCGGCCTCGAGGGCGCGAGCGCGATCACGATCTCCCAGGACGGGCGTTTCGTGTACGTCGCCTCGGAGCTGAGCGGCGCGGTCAGGGGATTCCGGCGCAATCAGCTCCACGGGAGCCCTGACGCCTCTGTACGGCCGCGGCGGATGCATCTCCTCCGGGGATCGGGCGGCCGGCGACGTGCCCTGCGCCGTGACGGTGCCCCAGCTCGCGGGTGCCCGCTCGATCGCCCTCAGCCCCGACGGCCGCGAGCTGTACGTGGCCGCGTTCGAATCCGGGCGCGGTGGTCGTGCTCGGCGCGCGATCCCACGAGCGGGCGGCTGGCTGCGCTACCGCCGGACTGCCTGCAGGCGGCGTCCGACGCGAGCTGCCCGCTGGGACTTCCCTTCCTGCGTGGAGCGGCGGCGCTGGCGATCGGGCCGCGACGGCCGCGTCGTCTACGTGGTCAGCGAGGGCGGCAACAGCCTGGTCGAGCTGCTGCGCGGCCCCACCGACGGAGCCCTCACGCCGGCCAGCGAGAGCCCGACGACGTGGACCCGCTGAGCGGCCCGGCTCGCGCTCGCGCTCTCGCCGCGCGGGCAGAGCATCTACGTGGCGTCGCCCTTCGACGACGGAGTGGCCGGGACTCACGGGTTAGCCGAAGGGATGTCCTTCAGGCCCGCCCGGAGCCACGGCCCAGCGACCCGCCGCGCTTGCGTTTGCGCCGAGATCGTTGCTAGACTACGGCGCAGACATAGCTGGACACATCCAGAGGGGTGGAGGGACTGGCCCTACGAAACCCCGGCAACCACCGTCAAGTCACAGCGGGAAGGTGCCAATTCCAGTCAGATGTGTGGCGGGCCTTCGCGCCCTTCGCCACACCGTGACACGGCGAAGACTATGCGAAGGGAGCCCGAATGGCGGTCAGTCATCTGGAGTGCAAGGAGTGCAAGGCGGAGTACCCGCTGGAGGCGCTGTACGTGTGCGAGCGGTGCTTCGGGCCGCTGCAGGTCGCCTACGACCACAGCACGCTGCTGGCCGATCGCTCGCGCGACGTGGGCGAGCTGCGCCGGCGCATCCAGGGCGGTCCGCAGAACATCTGGCGCTACGCCGACTTCCTGCCCCTCGCGGGCGGGCCTCCCGGACCCTCCGGGCGGCTTGCCTCGCGCGTGGGCCTGCCGGCGGGCTGCACGCCGCTGATCCGCGCCGACCGGCTCGCCGCGCAGCTGGGACTGCGCGAGGTGTGGGTCAAGAACGACGCCGCCAACCCGACGCACTCCTTCAAGGACAGGGTCGTTTCGGTGGCCGTCGCGCGGGCGCGCGAGCTCGGCTTCCAGACGATCGCCTGCGCCTCCACGGGCAACCTCGCCAACTCGGTCGCGGCCCACGGGGCGGCACTGGGCCTTGACTCCTACGTCTTCATCCCCGCCGACCTGGAGGAGCAGAAGGTGCTCGCCACGGGTGTCTACGGGACCAAGCTGGTGGGCGTGAAGGGCAGCTACGACGACGTCAACCGCCTGTGCACCGAGCTGTGCGCGGAGCGCGACTGGGCATTCGTGAACATCAACCTGCGCCCCTACTACGCCGAGGGCTCAAAGACGCTCGCCTTCGAGATCGCCGAGCAGCTCGGCTGGGAGCTGCCGGACCGCTGCGTGGTGCCCGTCGCGTCAGGTTCGCTGTTCACCAAAATCGCCCGCGGCTTCGAGGAGTGGAGCGAGCTCGGGCTGCTGGAGGGACCCGCCCCGCGGATGAACGGCGCGCAGGCCGAGGGCTGCTCGCCGGTGGCTAGCGCGTTCGCGGCCGGCCAGGAGGTCTGCCGGCCGGTCAAGCCGGACACGATCGCCAAGTCGCTGGCGATCGGCAATCCCGCCGACGGCCCCTACGCGCTCGAGCTGGCGCGGCGCACGGGCGGCGCGATCGACGCGGTCAGCGACGAGGAGATCAGGGCCGGCATCCTGCTCCTGGCCCAGACCACGGGGATCTTCACCGAGACCGCCGGGGGCGTCACGACCGCAGTGCTCGCCAAGCTCGCCGCGCGCGGGGACATCGACCCCGAGGAGCGCGTCGTGCTCGTCATCACGGGAGAGGGCCTGAAGACGCTCGACGCGGTGCGCGGCACGTTCGCCATGCACACCATCGAGCCCGACATCGACGCCTTCCAGACGGGCGTCGAGGAGGCCACCTCGGAGATCGCATCCGCCCCCGCGGGCGCGTGGTGATGGCGGTCCTGGTCAAGATTCCAACCCAGCTGCGCGCGGCCGCCGGGGGCGAGTCGGAGACGCTGCTCGACGGCGCGACGGTGCAGGAGGTCCTCGACGGGCTGTTCGCGCGCCACGAGGAGCTGCGCGCGCGCATCTCCGACGAGGACGGATCGCTGCGGCGCTTCGTGAACGTGTACGTGGCCGGCGAAGACATCCGCTTCCTCGACGGGCTCGCCACGCCCGTCGCCGACGGCGCCGAGCTGACGATCCTGCCCGCCGTCGCCGGCGGCTAGCGCCGCGCGGGCGCGTGCTGGGCGGGCGGTGAGCCCGCGGCCGCGGCTCCGGGCGTGCTCGAGCCGCTGATCCCGACCGTGGAGACGAGCCCCGCGGCGCACATCGCCGCGATCGTCAGCGCGCGCATGCGCCGCGGCGTGAGCCACGGCAGCGGCCTGCTCTGAAGCCAGGTCCTGAAGCCCGTCGCGGCGGAGGCCGCGGTCATCGCACAGCCGATGCACATGGCCCCAAGGATAGGCCTAGATGTAAGACCCGAGGAGGTTGTTCAGTTCGTGTAGGCGAGTTCCGGGTGGCTTGTGGCTGAGGGAGCCGTGTGGTCGTCGGTAGTTGTACTCCTCGAGCCAGCCCCGGAGAGCAGCGGTGCGCTGCGTGCTTGAAGCGTAGATCGCGCCGTAGGCCCAGCCGCCGAGCAGCGTGCGGATGAAGCGCTCTGCCTTGCCGTTGGTGCGGGGCCGGTATGGGCGCGTGCGTAGATGTCTGAGACCGAGCGCGGCGCACGCGATCTTGTGCGCGATCGAGCGGTAAGCGGGTCCATTGTCGGTCATCACGCGTAGCACCTGCACGCCGTGGGAGCGGTAGAAGGATGTAGCTCTTGCTAGGAAAGCGACAGCGGTTGAGGCTTTCTCGTCGCGAAGCACCTCGACGTAGGCCAGGCGTGTGGCGTCGTCGACGCAGACGTGCACGAACTCCCAGCCAGCGCCGCGCGAACGCTGCCCCGGCCCACGGTTGCCGCTCACCCGGTGCCCAGCACCACGGCCGATGCGCCCGAGCTTCTTGACGTCGATATGGATCAGCTCTCCGGGGGTGCGGCGTTCGTAGCGGTTGGGTGGCTCTGGCGGCTCAAGACGGCTGAGCTTGCCCAGCCCGATGCCGGTCAAGATTCCCGAGACGGTGGACAGCGGCATCGAGAGCGCCATCGAGATTTGCGCGCCGGTCAGGCGCACCCGGCGCAACGCCGCGATCGCTGCCACGCGATCCTCGGACGTGCGCGTTGGCTGACGCACGGGCACCGAGGAGCGGTCAGCCAGCCCGGCCAGCCCCTCCAGGCGGTAGCGAGCAACCCACTTGGCGGCGGTGCGGTCGCTCACGCCGGCGGCCTCGGCCGCCTGCGTCAGCGACCAATGATCCACGAGGATCCGATCGATCAGCAGCTCGCGCCCCTTGACGCTGAGGCGAGCGTTAGCGTGAAGCTTCATCCGGTGTTCTCCTTGGGACTGGGTGGCTTGGACACCCCCAGCCTCCAAGGAGACCCGGATGAACAACGTCCTCAGGAACTACACCTAGACCCTATGGCGTGGTCGCCCGTGGGGGTTGACCGCCGGGGTAGGTAGGCCGGACGCTCCTCGCGGGGGTTTGTCTGGCCGGAGACGGGCTCTGGCTGACCCCAGATCAGTGAGGAGGTCCGGCCATGACCGGAATAGTGACGTGTGCAGGTCTTGATGTCCATGCCCGCTCGACGCATGCGGCGGCCATCGATGTTGAGACTGGCGAGGTGTTGCGTGTGAGGTTCGGGCCGGGGATCGAGGAGCCGGTTGCGTGGCTGAGTGGGTTGCGTGCTCCGGTGCGCGCTTGCTATGAGGCAGGACCAACGGGATTCGGCCTCTATCGCGCTGCGGTGGCTGCTGGCGTCGAGGTGCAGGTGATCGCGCCGGGCAAGACACCGAGGGGTCCCTCTGACCGGGTCAAGACTGATCGCAAGGACGCCGAGTTGCTCGCGCGGTTGTTGTTGGCTGGCTCGCTGACCGCGGTCGTCGTGCCGCCGGTGGAGATCGAGGCGGCGCGTGAGCTGATGCGCGCGCACGATGCCTGCAGGCGAGATCTGATGACGGCTCGCCACAGGGTCTCCAAGATGCTGCTCCGTCATGGCAGGGTCTATGCGCGGCCCTCGACGTGGACAGTTGAGCATCGGCGCTGGCTCTCGCGTCAGCGCTTCCAGGAGGCTGCCAGCGAGATCGTGTTCGCCGACCTGATCGCCGCGACGGATGGACTGACGGCGCGCAAGGCAGCGATCGCTGAGCGGCTCTCGCGCCTGGCGCTGGATGAGCAGTGGTGGCCGACGATCGCCAGGCTGCGGTGCTTCAGGGGCGTTGACACGTTGACCGCGTTGGCGCTGCACCTCGAGCTCGGCGGTGACTGGAAGCGCTTCGAGCGAGCAAGCGCACTCAGCGCATGGCTCGGACTCGTCCCTTCGTTGCGCCAGTCCGGCGAGTCATCCCGCCAAGGTGCGATCACGAAGACCGGCTCCACGTTCGCCCGCCGGCTGCTGGTCGAGTCAGCCTGGCATTACGGACGCGACCCGCGGATCGGCGCGACACTGCAAAACCGACAGCAGGACCAGCCCGACCACATCCTGCAGATCGCCAACCGCGCACAACACAGGCTGCACCGCGTCTATCACCGCATGCGCAGCCGCGGCAAGCCACACAACGTGACCGTCGTCGCCTGCGCACGCGAGCTCTCCCGACCAAAGAAAAGCCCCGCCGAAGCGGGGCAATTCCTCCTGCCACTTGACAAAACTCACGCCATATCAGATGTGCTCGGCTGCCCCGCTGCGGGCCTGCACGCGCTCCGGTGCCCCGTCACGGGACTCAAGGCGCCTGCGCAGCTCCGCGCCGCGCCCGGCGGTGACCGCCCGCGCGGCGCGCTCGGGGGTCAGCTCGAGCCCGCGCGTGCGTGCGAAGTCCAGCAGCTCCTGGCGTTCCTCGCTTTCGCGCGCGGTGCGCATGAACAGCCAGCAGAACAGGCCGAGCGTGAGCAGTGAGCCCTCGATCATCATGATCGCCCCCGCGAGGTTCTGGTCGGCCAGCGGGGAGATGTGGAATCTGGACTCGCCGGTGGCGTAGTAGGGGTAGAAGACGGTGCCCGACCACAGGAAAACGTTGCCGAGCAGCGCCCCCGCCAGGCGCACGGCGACGATGTAGATGAGCTTGGCGAGGTTGCCGAACCAGGCCGGCATCGGCAGCGGGCCGAACAGGCACATCCACATGTTGATGCCGAAGCCGAGGAACATGGCGTGCTCGAGCGCGTGCACGCCGCTGTGGCGCAGCGCAGCTTCGTAGAACAGCGGCAGATGCCACGCGTAGAGGTCGATCGCCCACAGCGGGAAGGCGATCAGCGGATGCGCCAGCACGCGCAGCCGGTCGAAGAAGCGGATGCGCAGGATCGGCGCGATCAGGGGCGCGGTGAGGCCGAGCACGATCAGCAGCGCGGCGATGTCGCCGAGCAGCAGGTGCTCGATCATGTGCACCCAGAGCAGGTCCTGGCTGGCGGCCCCGAGCGAGGTCAGCGCGGCGCCGATCACGACGAAGCCCGCGTAGAAGCACGCCTGGCGCCAACCGGGCACCGCTCGCCCGTCGAGCGCCAGCGTGCGCGCGCGTTTGGCATACAGCAGGCCGAGCAGCGCGAGCGGCCCGAGCTGGAGGGCCGCCGAGGTGTCCGCGGAGACGGCGAGCGTCAGGTGCAGCATGCAGCTTGAGGGTACGCCAGCGGGCGCGCAGGCGGCGAGGCTAGCGCGGACGTTCCATAGACTGCCCGCTGCATGAGCGTGCCGCCCCGTCGCCTGCTGCCAGCGCTGCTCGGCGGGCTGATCCTCCTCACGCTGGCGCTGCCAGCGAGCGCGCAGGCACACGGCATCGTGGGCCGCGCGGATCTGCCGATCCCGGTGTGGCTGTTCAGCTGGACCGCCGCGATCGTGCTCGTCGTCTCGTTCGTGGCGCTCTCCACGATGTGGACACGCCCGCAGCTCCAGCAGCAGCACCTGCGCCGGCTCTTCCGCCTGCCCACCGCGCTGGAATGGCTCGCCTGCGTGATCGGCCTCGGGCTGTTCGCGGTGGTGGTGTGGAGCGGCTTCGACGGGGCGCAGGTCACGCAGGCGAACTTCTCGGTGACCTTCATCTACGTGATCTTCTGGGTCGGGCTGCCCGTCGCCAGCGTGCTGTTCGGCGACGTCTTCCGCGCGTTCAGCCCGTGGCGCACCTGCGGGCGCCTGCTGTGGGCGCTGGTGCGCCTGCTGCGGCGCGGGCGCCCGAGCACGCCGCCGCTGCGCTATCCCAGGCGCCTGGGGATGTGGCCGGCGCTGGGCTGGATCGTGGGCTTCGCCTGGCTCGAGCTGATCTACGTCGAACGCGACCGGCCCTCCACCCTGGCGGCGCTCTCGCTGGGCTACTTCGCGGTGATGCTGCTCGGCATGGCGCTCTACGGCGTGGAGGAGTGGAGCACGCAGGCCGACGGCTTCGGCGCCTACTTCGGCCTCATGGCCAGGCTCTCCGCGCTCGTGCGCGAGCGCGACGGCGCGGTCTACGGGCGCAGGGCGCTGAGCGGGCTGCCGGGGCTTCAGATCGGCAGCGGCACGGTCGCGTTCATCACCACGCTGATCGGCACGACGACCTTCGACGGCTTCAGCAACGGGGGGATCTGGCGCAACAACGAGCCGAGCCTGCAGAGCCTGTTCGCCGGCCTCGGCTTCAACCCCACGCCCGCGCAGGAGCTCGCCTACTCCCTGGGACTGCTGTTCTGCCTGCTGTTCATCGCCGGTGTCTACCGCCTCGGGATCATCGGCGTGGCGAGCGTCAGCGCGCGCTATGACCGCAGTTTCCTGACGCGCTCCTTCGCGCACACGCTCGTGCCGATCGCCTTCGCCTACGTGGTCGCGCACTACTTCTCGCTGCTGATCTGGCAGAGCCAGGCGATGGGCTACCTGATCTCCGATCCGCTGGGCAACGGCGCCAACCTGTTCGGCACGGCGGGCTATGAAATCAACTACCACATCATCTCCTACGCGGGCATCTGGTACGTGCAGGTCGCCGCGCTGCTGGCCGGCCACGTGGGCGGGCTGATGCTAGCCCACGACCGCGCGCTGGTTCTCTACAGCGACCCCGAAGAGGCGGTGCGCAGCCAATACTGGATGCTCGCCGTGATGGTCGCCTTCACGAGCTTCGGGCTGTGGCTGCTCTCGGCGGTCGGAACCTGAGGTGCGCGCGCTGCGCCTGCGCTACGGTTTCTCGCGCGTGTCCCGTCGCCTGATTCCCGCCGTGCTGATCGCGTGCGCGCTGGCTGCGGCTGTGAGCGCCACCGCGGCGGCCGCCACCTACACGAGCAGCGAGAGCGGCAGCCCGATCAACGACCAGGGCAGCAACTACAACTACCGCTCCAACATCACCTCGATCACGCCCGACGTGCGCGGGCTGAGCGTGGAGGTGCTCGAGTTCGCCGACCGGCTGCTGCTGACCAACCACACCGGCCAGACGGTCACGATCTACGGCTACCAGGGCGAGCCCTACGCGCGCGTGCTCGCCAACGGCACCGCCGAGCAGAACGTGCGCTCGCCCGCCACCTACCTCGACCAGAACTTCTACGGCGACGTCACCGTCCCCCCGGTCGCCGACCCCGGCGCGCCGCCGAAGTGGGAAGTGGTCGATCGCACCGGGCAGTTCGAATGGCACGACCACCGCATCCACTGGATGTCGCCGCTGACGCCGCCCGAGGTCAAGAACAAGAGCAAGCTGACGTTGATCTTCGACTGGCTGGTGCCGATCGAAGTCGGCAGCCGCAAGGGCGCGATCGCGGGGCAGCTGCTGTGGACTCCAGAGAGCTCCAAGGCGCCCACCGCGGCGATCGTGCTGGGCGTGCTGATCGTGCTGGCGGGGCTCGCCTTCGTGCTGTTCGTGCGCCGTCGCCGGGCGCGCGCGCCAGGAGCGGGCGGCGCAGGGGGCGAACCGCCGCAGCCGGCCAAAGAGGCGTGGTGAGATCGTGATAGATTCTGGGACGATGATCGTGCTCGGGTGCCTGATGCACTGGTACATTTCGATGCTCTACGTGGTGCCGGTCGTCGCTGTGGGCGGCTGGGGCTGGTGGAGCACGAAGCGCATGGCGCGCAACAAGGCCGCCGGTGGCCCGCCGAGCCGGGCCTAACGCGCCCGGCCGCCGCGCCCGCACAGGGCTTTTCGCGATTTCTTATCCGGCGTTGAGCTACACCTGAGCCGGATGGGGCAATCTGATCGCATGTCCGCTCAGACGCTCACCCGCAAACAGGCGCTGGAGGGGACCACCGAGCGCTTCGACCCGATCGCCTGCCTGGACGAGCGCGTGCGCCACAGCGCCACGCCGAGCCCTCCCACGGCGCCGGGCCGCTACATCGAGGTGCACGGGCGCGAGCAGACGCTGCACATCGCGCTGGGGCGCGAGGCGATGCATATCGGGCGCGGCCTGGCGGCCGACCTGCACATCGACGACAACTCCGTATCCCGCCGCCACGCGATCCTCGTGCCGCGGCCCCGTGGCGCGCGCATCCTCGACGATCGCAGCTCCAACGGCACGTTCGTCAACGGCCGGCGCACCCAGCAGAGCGATCTGCGCAACGGCGACGTGATCGTGATCGGGCGCGTCGTGCTCCGCTACCTCGAGGTGTAGGGCCACCACCGGCCCCGCCCCGCCGGCGTGCTCGCGCCGGCGCACGCTGGGCCCGCTCGGATATCTGTCCAGATTTCACAAATTGGGTGGATCTGTGTTTAGAATGCCCGCAGGGATCGAATCAACCACACTGAAAATGGCAAACCCGTCGCGAGGCGGGGGCGCAAAGTCAGGGATCTCCACGAGATAGCTCGGCCGCCAGTAGATGCTACGGAGGGCTCTCGTGTGTCCATATTCGCCGCTTAGAAGGTCAGGTCCGAGGCGGGGGCCGGTGTCGGCGCGAACAGGTTGCACGAGGACGCACACGACGCGTCCGCTCGAGCTTCGCAACGCGCAGGGGGGCGCGCGGGCGATCACGCGCGGGTGTCTTGGCCCGGTCGGGATGGAGACCGGGTTCTCGGGGGGAGGGAAGGCCAGCTGGTGGTCGCGACGAGGTGCACGGCCAGGGGACGCCGGGCGCATGGGGGGCGAGCAGACCAGCTGGTAGGGGGTGCAGATGCCCGGCCGGTCGGGGAGCCGGCCGGGCGTCTACCTCATCGCTTGCGGGATATCCGCCCGGCAGCGGCGATACAGGGCGCCGCTGCCGGGCGGACCGCGAGCGCTCAGCCGCCCGCGCCGGAGCGCCGGCGGCTGCGCAGCAGTTCGCGCGCGGCGGCCGCGTTGGCGCCCGTCGCTTGGCCCAGCTCCGCGCCGCGCGCCGCGCCGCGCGCTTCGCCTTCGGGCAGGCCCCGCGCTTCGCCTAGCAGCTGGCCTGTGCGGAAGGCGTGCTGGTAGGCCTGGGCATAGGCGTGCTCGCGCGCCGCGCGCTGGTCGGCGTCGATGAGCGCCTGCGAGGTACGTCCGGCGCGGCCCAGCGCGAAGCCGCCGGCGCCGAGCGCGACCACGATCAGCGCGCCCGCCAGCACGCGCGCGATGCGTCCGCCGCGCCGCGCGCTCATGCCCGCGCCGCCCTGCGAGCTTGTGCGTGGGCGGCACGGAAGCCGCGCAGGTAGCCCGTCTCCCTGCCGTTCTGCAGCCCGGCCTGATAGCCGCGGCCGAGGCCGGCCGCACGGCCGGCCCGCTGACCTTCGTGCGCACCCGCGAGAACCGCCGTCGGGACCTGCTCGCCGCCGGCGTGCCCCGCCGCATAGCCGCCGCCGGCGGCGAGCGCGCCGAGCGCCACAAAAACGGCAATCGTCGCTCCCCGGGCCATGTTCATGGCATCCTAGAGACAGGAGCGCTCGGCGATGCGGGCTCCGCGCGGGCGCATTGGGCCCGCCACGCCAAACCACAACAGGCCGGGAGGAGGCACCGAATGCGCCGGACAGCCGCGCTGCTGCTCGCGCTCGCGGCCTGCTCGCTGGTGGCGGCCTGCGGCAAGAGCGACCGCACGAGCACCACGGTGTCGATCGCCGAGGCACCCGCTGCGGGCCAGGGGAGCGGCGGGACGCAGGCGGCCCCCCGCGCTGCGCACCCGTGGAGCAAGGCCCAGGCCGAGGCCTTCGCCCACGCCGTGAACCTGACCGCCGCCGATCTGCCCGGCTTCTCGGTGGCGCCCGCCTCGACGCCGGGGGAGACCCCCGCGGAACGGCGCCTGCAGGCCGAAACCGCCCGCTGCCTCGGGGGTATCGGCGGCAGCGGGGGCGGGCAGGCCCTGGCGGAAGTCAGCTCGCCGCACTTCCAGCGCATCGCCGGGCTGAGCAGCGCGAGCGTGAGCTCCGAAGTGAGCGTGTCCAGCACACCCGCGCAGGCCAGCGCGGAACTCGCCAAGATCCGCAGCCCCCGCACGCGCGTGTGCCTGACGCGCTACATGCAGGGCGTGCTCGGCAGCCGGGGGGGCGGATCGGTGCAGAGCGCCGTGAAGGTCGTCGAGGGCAATCCCCCGGCCCCCGGCACGGCGGGGGGCTTCGGCTGGCGCATCACGGTTGCGCTCGCGGTGCACGGCGCGGGGATCCCGGTCTACCTGGACATCCTCGGCTTCGTCGACGGGCCCGCTGAGGTCTCGCTGTTCAGCACGGGGCTGCCGCAGCCGCTCCCCGCGGCCGCCGAGGAGCATCTGTACGGGCTGCTGCTCAAGCGGGCGGTCGCGCAGCAGCCCTGAGCGCGGCCAGCACGCCGGGCTCGGCGGGCAGGTCGGCGAGCAGCCCGGCGAGCTCGGCCGCCTGCTCGATGCTCGCAGCGGGCGTCTCGGCCAGCCAGCGCGCCAGCCAGCGCAGTGCCCACGCGTCGAACTCGCGCGGGCGCTGGGCGGCGATCAGTGGCAGGAAGCCGAGCGCGAGGCCGAGCTCGATCGGCCTGCGGCGCTCCTCGGCGAGTTCCACGGCGAGCGTGACCGCGAAGTCGACGTCGCCGCGGGCGAGCGCTCCTTCGAGCTCCACGAGGGGGCGATAGGGTCGCGGCGTCATGCGAACGTATGTTCGCATAGGGCCGGACGGCCGCGCCGCTAGAGTCGTTGGCGTGAGAGACAGCGGAGCTCCCGGGGGTCGCGTCGCGGTCGCCGCCGCGGAGCCCGCGGCCGGCGCGCCGCCGCGCCGCCTGCCGCGCCCGCTCGTGGCGCTGCTCGCGGTCGCCTGCGGCGCGAGCGTCGCCAACCTCTACTACATCCAGCCGCTGCTCAACGAGGTCGCGCAGGCGTTCGGCGTATCGGACGCGCTCGCCGGGCTGCTGGTGACGTGCGCGCAGGTCGGCTACCTGCTCGGCCTCGCGCTGCTCGTCCCGCTGGGCGACGTGCTCGAGCGCCGCGGCCTGATCAGCGCGGTGCTCGTGCTGACCGCGCTCGCCTGCGCCGCCTGTGCCGCGGCGCCCGCCTTCGGCGTGCTCGCCGCCGCGCTCGTGGCCGTCGGCGTGACCTCGGTGGTGGCGCAGATCGTGGTGCCGCTGTCGGCGTCGCTGGCGGGCCCGGAGGAGCGCGGGCAGGTGGTGGGGACCGTCATGAGCGGCCTGCTGATCGGGATCCTGATCGCGCGCACTGCCAGCGGCCTGGTCGCCGAGCTCGGTGGCTGGCGCCTGGTGTTCGTGCTGGCCGCCGCCGCCATGCTGGCGCTCTCGCTGGTGCTGCGCCGGGCGCTGCCGCACGCCCCGCCGCCCACCGCGCTGCGCTACCACGAGGTGCTGCGCTCGGTTCTCGAGCTCGTGCGCGGCGAGCCGGTTCTGCGCCAGCGGATGGTCCTGGGCGCGCTGCAGATGTGCGGCTTCTCGATCCTTTGGACCACGATCACGTTCCTGCTGGGGCACGCCCCGTATGACTACAGCGAGGGGGTGATCGGGCTGTTCGGACTCGCCGGCGTGGCGGGCGCGTCGATCGCGCCGCTGGCGGGGCGCGCGGCCGATCGCGGCCACGGGCGCCTGGCGCTGACGCTGTTCCTCGGCTGCGTGCTGATCAGCTGGGCGCTGATGCGCATCGGCGGCAGCTCGCTCGCGGCGCTGATCGTCGGGATCGTGCTGTTCGATCTCGGCCTGCAGGGTGCGCAGATCTCAAACCAGACCGCGATCTACCGGCTGCGCCCGGAGGCGCGCAGCCGCCTGACGACCGCCTACATGGTCTCGGTGTTCATCGGCGGCACCGTCGGCTCGGTGCTGGGGGCGACGATCTACAGCACGGGCGGCTGGGACACCACCTGCGCGCTCGGCGCGGGCGTGGCGGCCTGCGGGCTGCTGGTGTGGGCCGCCACCCAGCGCGTCGGGCGCGGCGCCCACGCCTGTCTGCCCGGCGCCTGAGCCCGAGGTTGGCGCTTGGCGGCGCGGCTCAGAACGGCTACCGTGAGATGGTCATGAGAGCCGGCGGATGGCATCGACGTTCTCGCCCCCGAACGGGCGCGGGGAGGCGGATGTCATGAGCGCCGCCGGGGCTCTGGTGCTGGCCAGCGGCGTGCAGGGCGGCCACGCGCGTGCGAGCTTCGGCGACACGCTGCTGATCGTGCTGCTGCTCGCCGCGATGACCGCGGCGGGCACGCTGATCATCGTGTATCTCGTGCGCCGCGCCAGGCGTCCCGAGCCGGTGGGCGACGAGTGGCGGGCGCTGGTCGTGATGGGCGAGCTGTGCCCGCACGGCTGGCAGGCGCAGATCACCCTCTACGGCTGGGGCGCGCCGGTTCCCGAGGACGCCCCGGCCTCGCGCGTGCCGCTCGTCGAGCTCGAATGGAAGCAGTTCGAGGAGGAGTCCGGGCAGGTGCGCGTGGCGCGCCGGGTGTGGGCGCCGACGATCGCAGGAGCGCTGCAGAGCATGGTCGACGATCGCGTCACCGACCTCACGCTCGAGCAGATCGAGCAGGGGCTCGAGGAGCAGGGGGAGGAGTGGTAGGGCGCGGGCCCGCTGGACGGATGGCCCAGCAGGGCCGGCGCTCGCCCCGCGGCGCTCTACAGTTGGCCCGATGAGAGGCTCCGCGCGCATGCTCGTGGCGCTCGCGGCGCTGTGCGCGACGCTCGCGACGGGCGCCGGTGTCGCAGGTGCGGCGCACGGCCGGGTCACGCACCGGCCCAGGCCCGAGCGCAAACGCAGCGCGCTGCCCTCCCCGGAATACCACTGCCAGGTGTTTCCCGCGAACAACGCGCTGAATGAAGAAATCGCCGACGCCCCCGTCAACCCCAACTCGGCCAACTACATCGCGAGCATCGGGCTGAGCGGGCACCTGCACCCCGACTTCGGCACCAACCCCACCTACGGGATCCCCTACACGGTCGTCGGCCCCGAACAGCAGGAGGTCCCGATCAGGTTCACCGAGTTCGGCGAAGAATCAGACCCCGGGCCCTACCCGATCCCCGCCGATGCGCCCGTGGAGGGAGGAGGCGACAAACACGTGCTCGTGGCCCAGGAAGGCACGTGCATGCTGTACGAGCTCTACAAAGCCCACCGCCACGGGGCTGGCTGGAAGGCGGCCTCCGGCGCGGTCTTCAACCTGCAGAGCAACGCGCTGCGTCCCGAAGGCTGGACCTCCGCCGACGCCGCCGGCCTGCCGATCTTCCCCCTGCTGGTGCGCTACCCCGAGGTCGCCGCCGGCCAGATCGACCACGCGCTCCGCGTGACCGTGCCCGAGACCCAGCGCGGCTACATCCACCCCGCCACGCACTTCGCCTCCTCCAGCAGTGACCTGAATCTGCCGCCGATGGGCCTGCGCCTGCGCCTGAAGGCCTCCTACAGCCTGGCGGGCTTCTCCGGCGAGTCACTGATCGTGCTCGAAGCGCTCAAGCGCTACGGGCTGATCGTCGCCGACAACGGCTCGCCGTGGTTCATCACGGGCGCGCCCGACCCGCGCTGGAACGACGCGAACCTCGAAGAGATCAAGCAGGTGCCCGGGTCGGAATTCGAAGCCGTGGAAAGCGGCCCGATCCTGCACGGTTGAGAGCGCAGCGCTCTCAGCCGTGACGCCGCGCCCCGGCCGATCAGCCGTCCATCAGGTTGTCGGCGGTGCCGGAGAGCATCGTCTTGCCGTGGTCGACCTCGATCGGCGCGAGCGACGGCGGGCCCGCTTCGCCGTTGCCGAGCTGGCGCACCCCGTCGGCTCCCCACGTCCACACGTTGCCGTTGGAGTCGAGCGCGGCCGAGCTCACGCCGGCCGCCGCGAGCTTGACGAAGGCGACGCCAGCGGGGACGTCGACCGCGACCGGCGAGTCCTCGTTGCGGGTGAGCCCGTCGCCGAGCTGCCCGGAGCTGTCGTTGCCCCACGCCTCGACCGTGCCCGTGGTCGTGATCGCCAGCGTGTGGCTGCTGTCGGCGCCGGTCACGCGTCCCGGGTCGGCGCCGCTGCCGCCGCCGAGGTCCACCTGCGAGAAGCTGCCCGGCACCTGCACGGGCCGCACCACCGCTTCCCTCATGGTGCCGTTGCCGAGCTGGCCGAAATCGTCGGAGCCCCACATGTAGAGCCTTCCGCTCTGGGTCAGCGCGGCCGAGAAGTTGTCGCCGGCCGAGATCGCCACGACCGGGTCGCCTTCGGGCAGGCCCTTCACTTCGACCGGTGTGTGCGCGGTCGCGACGGTGCCGTTGCCGAGCTGCCCGAACGGCTGCTTGCCGCACGCGTACACGTGGCCGTTGGCGCCGAGCCACAGCACGTGGGACTCGCCGCCCGCCACGGCTGTGACGGGACCGGGCAGGCCCGTGACCTCGGCGGGGGTGCTTTCGCTGCCGGGTTCGCCGAGGCACAGCGAGCCGTGGTGGTTCGCGCCCCAGGCCCAGCCGTTACCTTCGGAGTCGATCGCGTAGCCGTTGTCGAAGGACTCGCCGAGCGCCACGATTTCGGTGCCGAGCGGGAAGGCCACCTCGACCGGCGCGGAGAACGAGTTGACTTCCTGTCCGTCGCCGAGCTCGCCGTCGGTGCCGAAGCCCCACGCCCACACGCTGCCGCCGGCGAGCGCATAGCCGTCGGAGTTGCCGGCCTGGATCGCAGTGACCCCGCTGAGCCCCTGCACCGGTGTGGGCATGGCGCGGTAGTTGTGATGCGCGCTGGGGTTGGAGAAGACCTCGCCCCACTGGTTGATGTCGCTGCTCGCCGCGCCTGCGGGGCCTGCGGCCAGGCCACCGGCTCCGAGGGTCGCGGCGCACAGGGCGCCGAGCCCCGGCAGGAAAGTGCGGACGGCATGATGCTTGCCAGCTTTGAGCATGTGTAATCGCCTCTCTGTCTAGCCTTGCAGTGATGTGCTGCGGGCCGTTGAGCGGGCCACCCCCCGGTGGTCTTGCGCAACCTAGGACACGGGCCGGACGGGCCGTACCGTGCGGTCAAGCCTACCGAGCGCCCACGCACGCCGTCGCGCCCACGCGCAGCGGGCGCAACCCGACCCCGACCGGCCTGCTCGGGATCCGTGGCCCGGCCCGGCATCCTTGACAATCCCAACCCGTCATGTATGGTTTCCGCCCATGCGGTTCGGGGGGAAGGTAAACGTGGGTCTGTTGGCGGTGTTGGGGGTGCTGGCGCTTCCGGCGACGGCCGCCGCCTCGACGACGTTCACGGTCAACTCCGAAACGGACGCGCCGCTTGAAAGCGGCGCCACCACCTGCGAAAGCAACGACGCCGCCAAAGACTGCACGCTGCTCGCCGCGGTCCAACTCGCCGGCACGGTTTCACGGGAAAACAGCGGCGAATCGGTCACCGTCGGAGTGCCCGAAGGCAAGTATGAAAACACGCTCGGCTCCTCCGGCCTGATCTACATCGAAGAAGGCTCGAACGTCGTGATCAAGGGCGCGGGTGCGGGCAAGACGATCATCGACGGAGGCGAGGAGGATTCGGTCATCCAGGTCGGTGCCGAAGCCACGCTCCACCTGGACGGCGTCACCGTCCAGCACGGCCGCGAAGACGTGGGCGGCGGGATCTACGTCAGCGACTTCGCCCGCCTCGTCGTGGAAAACTCGGCCATCGAAAACAACGAATCCGGGGACGGCGGCGGCATCTACGGCGCCTACTTCGCCGACATCCAGGTGATCGACTCGACGATCAAGCACAACATTGCGCGCGACCACGGCTATGGCGGCGGCATCTTCAACAGCCCTTACGGTGTGACCGACGTCGGCGGCTCCACGATCGAAGAAAACTCGGCCGCCGAAGGCGGCGGCGGCGGCATCTTCACCCTGCTTCTCAGCGAAGAAGCCTACGAATACTGCTTCGAGGCCAAAGCGGCGGGGCACCGCGACGCGCACGCGGCGGCCCACGCAGCGCGCGCCAGGGCGGCCATCGCGGCCGAAGAAGACGAATACACCGAGCTCGAAGTGTCGAAGTCGACGATCGACCACAACACCGCCGGATGGGGCGGCGGTATCGACTCCGAGCAGGCACAGGACTTCTGTCCTATTCCCTTCGCCAAGGCGGCCAGTCCCGCTGGCCCGCACGCCTCGGCGCATCGTGCCCGCCCGTCGCTCGTCGCGCCTTTCCAGCAGGAGATGGCGATCGACCAGTCGACGATCGCATACAACACCGCCACCACGTTTCCCGGCGAAGACGAGGAGACGGAGGGCGGCTTCGGGGGCGGGATCTACGAGGAAGGCTACTTCTACGACCCGATCGTGAACACGACGATCGCCGACAACTTCGCCACGAACGACGGCGGTGGGCTGGCGGTCGGATACGGATCCTTCGACTTCGTGATCAACGACACGGTGTTTGACAACACCGTCGAACCGGAGATCACTGGAATACAGGCAAAACGGCGGCTCGATGGCGGCGTTGCGCCCAGCGGCTCGCGCGCCCACGCGACTGCTGTCGAGGACGAGGGGCCGGGCAACAACATCGCCACCGAAGAGGACGCCGAAGTCGTCCTGCGCAACACGATCGTGGCGGAGTCGGGCGGGCAGGAAAACTGTGAAGGCGAGGTCTTCGGGCTGTACAAATCCGGCTACAACCTCGACTATCCCTCCAAGAGCCTCGGCGGCGAAACCGACACGTGCGGTCTGGAAGAAGAACACAACCTGCGTGGTGTCAACCCGCTGCTGGAAGAAGAACTGAAGAACAACGGCGGGCCGACGAGCACGCTTGCGCTGACGGCGGCGAGCCCGGCGATCGGATTCGTGCCGCTGAAGGAAGACTGCGAAGAACCGGAATCGGGCTTCGGGCCGGCGAAGCGCAACCCGGAAACGGGCGAAGTCGAAAAGCCGGTTGATCAGCGCGGGGAAAAGCGTCCCGGCCTCCCCGGGCGCGAATGTGACATCGGCGCCTATGAGTACCAGGAACCGCCCGCGACGCCGGCGCCGGTGACGACCACGACCACGCCCGCGGCTGCGGCGAGCTCGGTGCTGCCGTTCAAACTGGCGGCGCCGGCGCTGTGCACGAGCAAGCGTGACATCACGATTCACATTCAGAACGTGAAGCAGTTCGGGATCGTCTCGGCGGTCGTCTCGATCGACGGGAAACACAAGCGGACGCTGACGGGCCGGCATCTGCGGACGGCGATCAACCTGCGCGGCCTGCCGACGGGAACGTTCACGATCGAGATCGTGGCGCGCACCAACAGCGGCCACAAGCTCACGGGCAAGCGGGTGTATCACACCTGCCACGGGAAGCTGCCCGGGCACTCCTACCTGCCGCTGTGATGCGCGCCGGAGGAAAGATCAACGTCGGACTCTTGGCCGTGCTGGGGTTGCTCGCGCTGCCGGCGACCGCGGCCGCTTCCACGACCTTCACCGTCAACTCCGAAACGGACGCGCCGCTTGAAAGCGGCGCCAGCACGTGCGAAAGCAACGATGCCGCCAAAGACTGCACGCTGCTCGCCGCGGTCGAACTCGCCGGCGAAGTATCGAGCACCAACAGTGGCGAAACGGTCACGGTGGAAGTTCCCGGGGGCAAATACGAAAACACGCTCGGCACGACCGGGGGCCTGCGCGTCGCCGAACACTCGAACCTCGTCATCGACGGCGCCGGCGCGGGCAAGACGATCATCGACGGCGGCGGCGTCGCCGTCCCGGTGATCGAACTCGAAGAGGACGCGTCGCTCGTGCTGAAGGGGGTCACCGTCCAGCACGGTGTAGCGGGCTACGGCGGCGGCATCTCCGTCGACGGGTTCGATGAACTCACGGTCGAACAGGCCGCGATCGAACACGACGAAGGCAGCGAGCTGGGCGGCGGCGTCTACATCGGATCGCCCGCGTACGTGGAGATCCTCGACTCGACCGTCGCCCACGACAGGGCGAGCTACAGCGGCGGTGGCGTCTTCGCTGAAAGCGGCTCCGAGGTGTTCGTCCAGGGTTCCACCGTGGACGAAAACAGCGCCGGCTTCTACGGTGGCGGGGTCGCCGCCGAACTCGTGGGCGAAGATTCCGACTGCGGGCTGGCCGACCACTCCTCCAAGCCCCGCGCCAAGACCGCGTCGGTCGAGGGCGAACCTCCGCGCGAACTGATGATCGAGCAGTCCACGATCGACACCAACACCGCCCGCTACGGCGGCGGCGTCGCAGTCGAATCGCACAACGAGGACTCGTGCGGCGACGCGGCGGGGCATGCCTCCTCGAAGGCCGCAGCTCGCGGCCGCACGGCGTCTGTGCATGCGCGGCCCGCGTTTTCCGGCTACGAGGAGCCCGACCTCGCGATCCTGCAGACGGCGATCGCCTACAACCGGGCCGAAGAGGAGGACGACGGCGGCTACGGCGGCGGGATCTGGGAGAGCGGCGGCCTCTACGACCCGATCGTCAACACCACGATCGCCGACAACTTCGCGACGTGGGACGGCGGCGGTGTCTATGCCGCGGACGGCGACTACGAGGCGCTGATCAGCGACACGGTGTTCGACAACACGCTCGAACCGGAGATAGAGATACAGGCAAGGCATCTCAGCACGCCCAGCGCCTCGTCGTCCAGGGCAGCCGGCGCGCACCCTGCGGTCGAGGGGCAGATCCAACCGGGCAGCAACCTCGACGTCGAAGAAGAGAGCGAGAGCGAAATCGGGTTGCGCAACACGATCGTCGCGGAGTCCGGCGGGCAGCAGAACTGTCAGGGCGAAATCTACGGCGAACTCGGGGGCTACAACCTCGACTACCCCTCCACGGAAGTGTTCGACGAGCCCTACGACAGCTGCGGTCTGGAAGAAGAACACAACCTGCGCGGCGTCAACCCGCTGCTGGAAGAAGAACTGAAGAACAACGGCGGTCCTACCGACACGCTCGCGCTGACCGCGGCCAGCCCCGCGATCGGCTATGTGCCCATTGCGGGCGACTGCGAAGAACCGGCATCTGGTTTCGGGCCGGCGATGCTCAACGAAAAAGACGAACTGAAGCCGGTGGATCAGCGCGGGGAAAAGCGTCCCGGCCTGCCCGGACGTGAATGCGACATCGGCGCCTACGAGTACGAGGAACCGGCGGCGACGCCGGCGCCCGTGGTGACCCCCCCGCCGCCGCCCGCAACGATCCCGAACACCTCGGTGCTGCCGTTCAAAGTCTCTGCGCCGGCGCTGTGCACGAGCAAGCGCGATATCACGATTCACATTCAGAACGTGAAGCAGTTCGGGATCGTCTCGGCGGTCGTCTCGATCGACGGGAAGCACAAGCGGACGCTGACGGGCCGGCGTCTGCGGACGGCGATCAACCTGCGCGGGCTGCCGACGGGGACGTTCACGATCGAGATCGTGGCGCGCACCAACAGCGGCCACAAGCTCACGGGCAGGCGGGTGTATCACACCTGCCACGGCAAGCTGCCCGGGCACTCCTACCTGCCGCTGTAGGCCGGCGCGGACCCGGCCGCTCGGGTGAGGATGCGGCGGATAGCTGCCGTGGCTGAGGCGACGGTGCGGTTGGTCCAGGCGGCCTGGTCGGCCGGCGTTGGCCTGCGCCCCGCGGCATGCTTGACATCACTCGGGGATGGTGTATCGTTTTCCACCATGCGCTTCGGGGGGAAGGTAAACGTGGGTCTGTTGGCGGTGCTGGGGGTGCTGGCGCTTCCGGCGACGGCCGCGGCCTCGACGACGTTCACGGTCAACTCCGAAACGGACGCGCCGCTTGAAAGCGGCGCCACCACCTGCGAAAGCAACGACGCCGCCAAAGACTGCACGCTGCTCGCCGCGGTCCAACTCGCCGGCACGGTTTCACGGGAAAACAGCGGCGAATCGGTCACCGTCGAAGTGCCCGAAGGCAAGTATGAAAACACGCTCGGCCCCACGGAGTCGCCGAACATCGAAGAAGACTCGAAGGTTGTGATCAAGGGCGCAGGCGCGGGCAAGACGATCATCGACGGGGGCGAGTCCTACTCGGTCATCTCGGTCGGCGACGATGGCTCGCTGACGCTGAACGGTGCCACCCTCCAGCACGGCATCGAAGACGAAGGCGGCGGGATCTACGTCGGCGACTTCGCCAGCCTCGTCGTCGAAGACTCCGCCATCGAACACAATGAAGCACGCGACGACGGCGGCGGGATCTACGGGAGCGACTTCGCCTCCATCAAGCTGATCGACTCGACGATCAAGCACAACATCGCCGGCGAAGAGGGCGGGGGCGTCTATACCGGCCTGGTCAGCGAGACCGTTGTCAGCGGCTCCACGATCGAAGAAAACTCTGCGGCCGAAGGTGAAGGAGGGGGCATCTTCACGGTGAACCTCAGCGAACAGGCCTACGAAGACTGCCTAGGGGCGAAAGCATCGGCGCACCACTCTGCGCACGCGGCGGCCCAGGCAGCCCGCGTCAAGGCCGCCATCGCGGCCGAGGAAGATGAATTCACCGATCTTGACGTGTCACAGTCGACGATCGACCACAACACGGCCGCGTGGGGCGGGGGCATCGACTCCCTGCAGCTCCAGGACTTCTGTCCCCTGGCCAGGCCGGCGGTCCACCCCGGCGCCAACGCCTCCGGGGCCACCCTCCACCCGGCGCTCGTAGAACCCTTCGAGCAGGAGGTCGCGATCGACCAGTCGACCGTCGCCTACAACACCGCCGTGGCCTACCCCGGCGAAGACGAGGAGACGGAGGGCGGCTTCGGCGGCGGAATCTACGAGGAAGGCTACATCATCGACCCGATCGTGAACTCGACGATCGCTTACAACTTCGCCACCAACGACGGCGGCGGGCTGGCGGTCGCCGAGGGGGCCTTTGACTTCCTGATCAATGACACGGTCTTCGACAACACCGTCGAACCGGAGATCTCCGGAATACAGGCAAAAAGGCGACTGGGTGGCGGCGCCGCTGGCCCCGACACGCGCGCTCACGCGGCCGTCGTCGAGGCGACGGGCCCCGGCAACAACATCGCCACCGAATTTGACGCGGACTTCTTCGCCGACGTGGGGCTGCGCAACACGATCGTGGCGGAGTCGGGCGGGCAGGAAAACTGCGAAGGCAACGTCGAAGAGTACGCCGCCGGCTACAGCCTGGACTACCCCTCGAGGAGCCTTCCCGAAGACCGGTTTGACAGCTGCGGCCTGGAAGAAGAACACAACCTGCGTGGTGTCAACCCGCTGCTGGAAGAAGAACTGAAGAACAACGGCGGCCCGACGAGCACGCTCGCGCTGACGGCGGCGAGCCCGGCTATCGGCTTCGTGCCGCTGAAGGAAGACTGCGACGAACCCGAATCGAACATCGGGCCGGCGAAGCGCAACGAAGAAACCGGGGAAGTCGAAAAGCCGGTTGATCAGCGCGGCGCGCCGCGCCCCGGCCTGCCCGGACGTGAATGTGACATCGGCGCCTACGAGTACCAGGAACCCGCCGCCCCGCCACCGCCGCCCGTGGTGACGCCGCCGCCCGCGGTGGCGAGTGCATCGGTGCTGCCGTTCAAAGTCTCGGCGCCGGCGCTGTGCACGAGCAAGCGCGATATCACGATTCACATTCAGAACGTGAAGCAGTTCGGGATCGTCTCGGCGGTCGTCTCGATCGACGGGAAACACAAGCGGACGCTGACGGGCCGGCATCTGCGGACGGCGATCAACCTGCGCGGGCTGCCGACGGGAACGTTCACGATCGAGATCGTGGCGCGCACCAACAGCGGCCACAAGCTCACGGGCAAGCGGGTGTATCACACCTGCCACGGCAAGCTGCCCGGGCACTCCTACCTGCCGCTGTAGGCCGCGGCGCTGCGGCAACGCCCGACCCTAGGGGCTGGGCTCGAGGCAGCCCGGGTGGATGTTCTGCTCGTCGCACAGCACGATCGCCACGAGCTGTGCACGCGTGCGCGCACCGAGCTTGGCCATCGCGTTGCGGACATGCGTTCGCACGGTCTCGGGCGATATGTGCAGCATGCGCGCCATCTCGGCCGTATCCGCGCCCAGCGAGATCAACGTCACGATCTCGCGCTCGCGGGTGGTGAGCGCGGGCTCGCCCGCCTGGCGCGAACCGGGGCTGAGGGCTGCGCCCTGCAGCGGCACTGCCACGTACACGGCGACCTTCCGCCCGTCGAGCATGGCCAGCTGTGCCGCGAAGTCGACCTCCACCCGCGATCCGTCGGCCCGCAGCAGGGATCGCGTGCCCGCGTACTCGCCCGTGCGCAGGAACTCCTCCCACTCGCGCTCGGACTCACGGCGTTCGGCCGGCAGGATGCGCTCGGCGATCGAGGTGCCAATGACCGAGTGGGCATTGCGGCCGAGCAGCCGATGGGCCGCGTCGTTGATCTCGAGGATCTGCCGCCGCTCGTCGAGCAGGACGATCGGATTCGAGCTGCGCTCGAAGACGAGCCTGAACAGCCGCTCCCATTCCGCCCCCTCTGCAGGTGCGCCCATCGTTCACATAAGCTAGCGCGAGACCGGGTGCCATGACGATGAGCCGCTGCCACGCGGGCTCTGGGAAGTTGGGGTGACGTGCCGACGCGCAAGCTCGATGAGGACGACCCGCTGGATGACTTCGATCACCGTGAGGTCACGCTCGAGGGGATCACGAAGGTGGTGCACGTGACGGGCAGCGGCCCGGCGGTGATCGTGATGAGCGAGATGCCAGGCATCAGCCCGCAGGTGGCGCGCTTCGGTCGCTGGGTCGGGGATGCGGGCTTCACCGTGTACATGCCCTCGCTGTTCGGGCGCGACGGCGCTGTCCCGGGCGTCGAGGAGGGCACCGCGGTCTTCCGGCGGGCGTGCGTGAGCGCCGAGTTCCGCGCCTTTGCCGCCAACGAGTCGAGCCCCGTGACCGTGTGGCTGCGCTCGCTGGCGCGCCTCGCGCACGGGGAGTGCGGCGGCCCGGGGGTGGGCGCGATCGGGATGTGCTTCACGGGCAACTTCGCGCTGAGCATGATGCTCGAGCCAGCCATGCTCGCGCCCGTGCTCTCCCAGCCGGCGCTGCCTCTGGATGACCCCGCGGGCCTGGAGATCGCCCCAGAGGAGCTCGCCGCCGTTCGCGAGCGCCTCGAGGAGGAGGACCTCACGGTGATGGCCTACCGCTTCCAGGGAGACCGCTTCTGCCAGGCGCAGCGCTTCAAGGCCTACTCCGAAGCGCTCGGCGAGCGCTTCGTCGGGCGCGTGCTGCCCGACAGCGCCGCCAACCCCGACACCGCGCCCTTCTTCGAGCACGTGGTTGCGAGCCCGCACAGCGTGGTCACCGCTCACCTGATCGACGAGCAGGGCCAGCCGACGCTCGCGGCACGCGATGAGATCCTCGCGTTCTTCGCCCAGCGCCTGGCGAGCTGATCACACCCGCCGCGGCCGCCGGCCGCCTCGCCGCTAGGCCCCGGGCGGCTGGTCGATGCGGACCATGTTGCCGGAGGGATCGCGCACGGCGCAGTCGCGCGTTCCCCATGGCTGCTCGGTGGGCTCCTGCACGATCTCGGTGCCCGCGTCGCGCAGCGCCTCGAAGGTGGCGTCGAGGTCGTCGGTGTGGAAGTGAACGCCGTTGAGCGCGCCCTTGGCGAGGAGGGCGGCGAGCGCGTCGCTGTCGGCGGGGCTGCCGTTGAGGTAGTTGGTGAGGACGATCGCCACGCCCGGCTGGGCGGCGGCGCCGACGGTGATCCAGCGGTAGTCGCCGCGGGCGACGTCGTTGCGCAGCTCGAGGCCGAGCTCGTCGCGGTAGAAGGCCAATGCGAGGTCGGGATCATGGACCAGCACGAAGCATGTGGAGAGAGTGAGGTTCATGCCTGCAACGCTAGCGAGCGGGCGCCCCGTGCGTTTCTCCGATCCTGCTCGGCGCCGTGGCCGGGGCGGGTGAGGTCCCTGGCGAGGCAGCCCGGCACGCTCGCCAGCGCGCGGTGATCACGCGCCCGGTAGGCGGTCGGCGTCTCGCCCACCAGCTCGGTGAAGCGTGCGCTGAAGGAGCCGAGCGAGGAGCACCCGACCGCCATGCACACCTCGGTGACGGACAGCTCACCGCGCCGCAGCAGCGCCTTCGCCCGCTCGATTCGCCGCGTCATCAAATAGGCGTAGGGCGTCTCCCCGTATGCCGCGCGGAACTGCCGGGAGAAGTGCGCGCTGGACATCAGCGCGGCGCGTGCGAGCGCGGCCACGTCGAGCGGGCGCGCGTACTCGCGGTCCATCAGGTCGCGCGCGCGGCGCAGGTATGCCAGGTTGGCGAGCTCTTCGGGGGTCACGATGCCAGCGTAGTCGCGGGAGGCTACGGGGACCGGCGCGCGAGGTAGCGATCGATCCGGGGCCGAATCGGTTCGCTGTGGCACCACACTGCCCTCAGCGCCTGATGGAGGACGGAGTTCGCTTCGGCGGCCGGTTCGATCAGGTCCATTGCCGCATCGCCGTCCCGCATGAGGATGCTCTCGATAGGTCCTACGCCGATCATCCCGATGACCCACTCATCGTTGGGATCGACCGCCGCGCACAGCCCGAGGATGATCCTCCACTCGAGCGCAAGACCACCACCGAACAACGCGTCGTCCGCGGCTGCCACGGCCCACCATCCCGGCTCGTCCGGCTCGGTGTCGATGTCATCGGGCCCCCGCTTCCTGGCGTAGACGAGCCAATCGGGCCCTTCGGCGACGATCGTGTCCTCAGGCCCCGGTGGGCCGGGGTCGCCACGCTGTATCGTGCGCTCGCGCGACTCGCGCTGGTAGGTCACCCACGCGCGGCAGAGATCGGCGATGTCCTCGTCCGTCGGGTCGGGGTGCTCGGCCCAGAAGTCGTAGTCCGCGTCGCCCATTACGGAGCTATCGGCCGGCGGCGGCGGACCGCTTAGGGCGCGGGCGGTGGGCTGGCCTCTAGGAGGGTTGGCGCGAAAGGATTGGCGAAAGTCCCGTGGGTCGCGCCTCACCCGCCGCTAAGCGCGACGGCGCTGGTGGCCGATACGTGGGGGATGGGGAGCGGTCGAAACCCTAAGCGCGCCCGGCAAGATTCGAACTTGCGACCTCTCGCTCCGGAGGCGAGCGCTCTATCCACTGAGCTACGGGCGCAGAGGACGCCGTGGTGGCGCCATCCCGGGTTCGGAGCTTAGCGCCGGCGCGAAACGCCGGCTGACCCGCGCCGCTACGGTTGGGGCAATGGATCTGTCGCTGTTCTTCCTCGGCACCGCCGGCTCGGTGCCCAGCGCGCGGCGCGGCCTGCCCGCGGTGCTCGTGCGCCGCGGCGGCGACCGTCTGCTGTTCGACTGCGGCGAAGGCACGCAGCGCCAGCTGCTGCGCTCGGTCGGGCTGCTGGACCTCGACGCGATCTTCATCACCCACTTCCACGCGGACCACTGGCTGGGGCTGCCGGGGATGCTCAAGTCCTTCGCGCTGCGCGAGCGCGAGCGCCCGCTCACGGTGTACGGGCCGGGCGGGCTGAACGAGCTGATGGGCGCGATGCGCGTGGTCTACGGGCGCCTGCCCTATGAGCTCTCGCTGGTCGAGCTCGCGCCCGCCGAGGCGGTGGCCTTCGAGGGCTATGCGATCGCCGCCGTGCCCGTGCGCCATCGCGCCCCCGCCTCCTTCGGCTACGCCCTGGTGGAGGACGCGCGCCCGGGGCACCTGGACGCTGCGCTCGCCGAGCAGCTCGGCGTGACGCCCGGCCCGGACTTCGGGCGCTTGCAGCGCGGGGAGACGGTGGCGGGCGTGTCCCCCGAGCAGGTCATGGGCTCCGAGCGGGAGGGGCGCAAGATCGTGATCTCGGGCGACACCGCGCCGTGCGAGGCGCTCGCCATCGCCGCCCACCAGGCGGACGTGCTCGTGCATGAGGCCACCTTCACCCACGAGGACGCCGAGCGCGCGCGCCAGACCTCGCACAGCACCGCGCGCCAGGCCGCCGAGCTGGCGCGCGACGCCGAGGTGCGGCTGCTCGCGCTCACGCACATCTCCAGCCGCTACGCCGGGCGCGAGGTGCGCGAGGAGGCCCGCGCGATCTTCGCGGCCACCGAGGCTCCGCGCGACTTCGACACGATCGAAGTGCCCTTCCCCGAGCGCGGCGGAGCGGCGCTTGAGCGCTGGTCCGAGCGCCTCGCACGCGAGCGCGCGGACGGTGCGGATGCGGAGCCTGCGCCCGAGCGCGTCACGTCGCCCTGATACATTCCATGTGCTCCTTTAACCGGGTCCCGAGAGGCCAGGAAGGAAGGCGATGGACAGCAACGGGAAGGTCGTCCTCCACGAGGAGGACATGGCACGAGCGCTCACGCGCATCGCTCACGAGATCCTCGAGCGCAACCAGCGCGAGGTTCCCGCGATCGTCGGCATCCATCGCCGCGGCGCCTTCCTGGCGCGGCGCCTGCACGGGCTGCTCAAGGAGCTGCTGGGCACCGACGTGGCGCTGGGCGACCTCGACATCGGCTTCTACCGCGACGACGTGGCCAGCCGCCCCGACGCACCCGTGCTGCTGGCCTCGCACATCGACTTCGACGTCACCGGCTGCACCGTGGTGATCGTGGACGACGTCCTGTTCACGGGGCGCACCGTGCGCGCGGCGATCGAGGCGCTGTTCGCCTACGGCCGGCCCGCGCGCGTGCAGCTCGCCGTGCTCGCCGACCGCGGCCACCGCGAGCTGCCGATCCGCCCGGACTACGTGGGCAAGAACCTGCCCACCTCGCGTGCCGAGCACGTGCGCGTGCGCGTGCGCGAGCTCGACGGCGTGGACGAGGTGCTGATCGCGCCGGGCGCGAGCCCGGTGGCAGGCGCGCGCGGCGCGGGGACGCTCAGCACGGCGGCCGCGGAGGCTGGCTCGTGAAGCACCTGCTCTCGATCGAGGACCTCGACCGGGACGCCATCGAGCGGATCGTGACGCAGGCGGAGCGCTTCGCGGAGGTCTCCGACAGGGAGATCAAGAAGGTGCCCGCGCTGCGCGGGCGGATGGTGCTGAACCTCTTCTATGAGGCCTCCACGCGCACGCGCAGCTCCTTCGAGCTGGCCGCCAAGCGCCTGTCCGCGGACGTGGTCAACTTCGCGGCCAGCGGCTCGAGCGTGGAGAAGGGCGAGTCGCTGAAGGACACGGTGCTCACGCTCAGCGCACACAAGCCCGACGCGATCGTGCTGCGCACGCCGTGGGCGGGCGCCTCGGAGCTCGTCTCGCGCTGGTGCGCGGCCGCGATCGTCAACGCGGGCGACGGCAAGCACGAGCATCCCACGCAGGCACTGCTCGACGTCTACACGCTGCGCCGGCGCGTGGGTCGCATCGACGGCGCCTCGATCTGGATCGTGGGCGACGTCGCGCACTCGCGCGTGGCACGCTCCAACATCATCGCCTTCCAGCGCATGGGCGCGAAGGTCACGGTGGCGGGCCCGCCCACGCTGATCCCGCGCGGCATCGAGCAGCTCGGCTGCGAGGTGCGCTTCACGCTCGATGAGCTCGCCGGCGCGGACATCGTGTACGCGCTGCGCATGCAGCGCGAGCGCATGAGCGAGACGTGGGTGCCCTCGCTGCGCGAGTACGCAAGCTGGTATCAGATCAACGGCGCGCGCCTCGGCGCGGGCCAGGTGCTGATGCACCCCGGTCCCGTCAACCGCGGCGTGGAGCTCTCGGGTGAGGTGGTGGACTCCCCCCAGGCGGTCATCACCGCGCAGGTGGAGGCCGGCGTGGTGGTGCGCATGGCGGTGCTCTACGAGCTGCTTGCTGGCGCGCGCGAGAGCGCCCCGCGGGTACAGCCAGGCGTGGGCGCCGAGGCTCCCGCGGTCGGTGCAGGTCAGCCCGCATGAGCGATCTGCCGGCGCTCGTGCACGCCCCTCTGCCGCCGCTGGAGCTGCTGCTGCGCGACGTGCGCGTGCTCGATCCGCGCGGCGGTATCGACGCCCGCCATGACGTGCGCGTGCGCGACGGCGCGATCGCCGAGCTGAGCGCGCCCGGCACGCTCGCGCCGTCCGCGCAGGAGGAGCTCATCGAGGGCGACGGGCGGCTGCTGGCGCTGCCCGCCTTCTTCGATCCCCACGTGCACCTGCGCACCCCCGGGCAGGAGCACAAGGAGGATCTCGACAGCGGCACGCGCGCCGCCGCGGCGGGCGGCTATGCGGGCGTGATCGCGATGCCCAACACCGATCCCGTGCTGGACTCCGCGCCGCTGCTGCGCTCGCTGCGCGACGCCGCCGCGCGCGAGGCACGCGTGGCGGTCGGCTTCCTGGGCGCGGTCACGCGGGGCCTGGCGGGCGAGCAGCTGACCGAGATGGCCGAGCTGCGCCTGCAGGGCGCGCTCGGCTTCAGTGACGACGGGCGCCCGGTGCAGAGCGCGGGGATGCTGCGCAAGGCGCTGCAGTACCAGCGCCTGTGCGGCGGCGTGCTCGCGCTGCACGAGGAGGACCCCACGCTCTCGCGCGGCGGCGCCATGCACGAGGGCGCGGTGAGCGCCGCGCTGGGGATCGCGGGCATACCCACCGTGGCCGAGTCCACCATGGTCGCCCGTGACGCCGCGCTGGCCGGCTACGAGGACGCGCGCGTGCACTTCCAGCACCTCAGCGCGGCCGCCTCGGTGGCCGCGGTCGCAGACGCCAAGGCGCGCGGCTACAGGGTCAGCGCGGAGGTCACGCCGCACCACCTGCTGCTCACCGAGGAGGACGTGCGGGGCCTGGACACGCGCATGAAGATGCACCCGCCGCTCACCGAGGAGTGCGACCGCAGGGCGCTGATCGATGGCCTGCGCGCGGGCACCATCGACTGCGTGGCAACCGATCATGCGCCCCACGCGCGCGATGAGAAGGAGGTCCCCTTCGAGCAGGCGCCCATGGGCACCACGGGCCTCGAGACCGCCTTCGCTGCCCTCTACAGCGGCCTCGTGCTGCCGGGCGAGCTCGCGCTGGAGGTGCTGGTGGAGCGGATGAGCGCGGGCGCCGCGCTGTTCGGCCTGCCGGCCCCCGCGATCGCCCCCGGTGCGGCTGCGAACCTCGCGCTGGTGGACCTCGACGCCGAGTTCATCGCCGGCGAGCACGGCTGGCAGAGCCGCTCGGAGAACTGCTGCTTTGCGGGGCGCAGCCTGCGCGGGAGGGTCCTGCTGACGCTCGTCGCGGGCGCCGCCGCGCACCGCGACCGGGCTGCGGCGGTGGCCGGCGCATGAGCCTGCTCGTGCGTGAGCGCGCCGCGCTGATCGTGGTGGACGTGCAGGAGGCGTTTCGTCCATATGCGAGCTTCGAGGCTGTTGCTGCGGCGAGCGCCAAGCTGCTCGAGGCTGCGCGGATCCTGGCGCTGCCCGCGCTCATCAGCGAGCAGTACCCCAGGGGACTCGGGCCCACAGCCCCCGAGGTGGGCGTGCGGGAGGAGTGCACGATCGAGAAGACCGTCTTCTCGGCCGCGCGCGCCGAGGGCTTCGACCTGGGCGGGCGCACGCAGGCGCTCGTGTGCGGCATCGAGACGCATGTGTGCGTCAGCCAGACCGTGCACGACCTGCTCGAGCAGGGCATCGAGGTGCTCGTCCCCGCCGACGCGGTGGGCTCGCGCCACGAGCTCGACCACGAGCGCGGCCTGGAGCGCATGGAGCGCGCGGGCGCGAGCGTGGGCACCGTCGAGGCCGCGCTGTTCGAGCTGCTGGGGCAGGCCGGCACGCCGGAGTTCAAGGCCGTCCAGAAGCTGATCCTATGAGCGCCTACGTGCTGCTCGAGGACGGCACGCGCTTCGACGGCGAGGGCTGCGGGGCGACCGGGACCGCGGGATACGCAGTCGGCGAGGTGGTCTTCACGACCGGCATGTCGGGCTATCAGGAGTCGATGAGCGACCCGTCCTTCGCGGGGCAGCTGATCACGTTCACCTATCCCCACATCGGCAACTACGGAGTCAGCGCGGAGGCGATGGAGTCCGAGCGCCCGTGGGCGCGCGCCGCGATCATGCGCGAGGCGTGCAACCGCGAGGACTCGCCCGGCTCCGAGCGCGGCTGGCTGGACTGGCTGGGAGACTGCGGCGTGCACGCCATCACGGGCGTGGACACGCGCGCGCTGGTGCAGCACATCCGCGAAGCGGGGGCCATGCGCGGCGGCGTGTTCGCCGCCGAGATCGCCGAAGCCGATGCGCGCGAGCTGATCGCGGCGGAGCCCGCGATGGCCGGGCAGGACCTCGCGCGCGCGGTCACACCCGCGATGGTCACCCGCCACGGCAGCGGCGACGGGCCCGCGATCGCGGTCATCGACACGGGGATCAAGGCCTCGATGGTGCGCGAGCTGCTCGCGCGCGGAGCGCGCGTGTCGCTTCACCCGTGCACCAGCAGCGCCGCTGAGCTGCTCGCGGAGGATCCCGATGCGGTGTTCCTGTCCAACGGGCCCGGCGACCCAGCCGCGCTGGACTACATCGTGGCGACCGTGCGCGAGCTCGTGGGGCGCAAGCCCGTGTGGGGCATCTGCCTGGGCCATCAGCTGCTGTGCCGCGCGGTGGGCCTTGAGACCTTCAAGCTGCCCTTCGGCCACCGCGGTGCCAATCACCCCGTGCGCGATCTCGCCACGGGGCGCATCGAGATCACCTCCCAGAACCACGGCTTCGCCGCGCTCGGCCCGGGCGGCTCGCGCACCATCGACAGCGACGAGCCGGTGCGCTGGGAGACCGACTTCGGCGCCGCGGCGCTGTCGCACGTCAACCTCTACGACCGCACCGTGGAGGGCCTCGAGCTGCTCGAGGTGCCCGGCGGGACCGTGCAGTATCACCCCGAGGCGGGGCCCGGCCCGCACGACAGCCTGTACCTCTTCGACCGCTTCCTGGCGCGCATCGCGGAGGCCGCATGAACGTTTTGATGAGGACCCCCCAACGGGGTCCGGGACGGGGTCGCGCGCGGCTGCGGCGGCGGCGGGCGGGCTGATGCCCCGGCGCGATGACATCCACAAGGTCCTGATCCTCGGCTCGGGCCCCATCGTGATCGGTCAGGCTGCCGAGTTCGACTACTCCGGCGTGCAGGCCTGCAAGGTGCTGCGCGAGGAGGGCTATGAGGTGGTGCTCGTCAACTCCAACCCTGCCACCATCATGACCGACCCCGAGTTCGCCGATGCGACCTACGTCGAGCCGCTGCTGGCGGGGCCCGTCGCGCAGGTGATCGAGCGCGAGCGCCCCGACGCGCTGCTCGGCACGCTCGGCGGGCAGACCGCGCTGAACTTGTCAAAGGAGCTGCACGACAACGGCACGCTGGAGCGCTTCGGCGTGGAGCTGATCGGCGCCAACTACGAGGCGATCGCCTGCGCGGAGGATCGCGAGCTGTTCCGCAGCGCGATGGAGCAGGCCGGCCTGCGCATGCCGCGCAGCGTGATCGCCACCGACGTGCAGCAGGCGATGGACGCGCTGGGCGAGCTCGGGCTGCCCTGCATCGTGCGCCCCGCCTTCACGCTCGGCGGGCGCGGCGGCGGGATCGCGCGCAGCGAGGATGAGCTGCGCATGCTCGCCGAGCGGGGCCTGGAGGCCTCGCCGATAGGCCAGGTGCTGCTCGATCAGTCGGTCATCGGCTGGGGCGAGTTCGAGCTCGAGGTGATGCGCGATCACGCCGACAACGTCGTGATCGTGTGCTCGATCGAGAACGTCGACCCGATGGGCGTGCACACCGGCGACTCGGTCACCGTCGCGCCGCAGCAGACGCTCACCGATCGCCTCTACCAGCAGCTGCGCGACCAGGCCATCGCGGTGATCCGCGCGGTGGGCGTCGAGACGGGCGGCTCCAACGTGCAGTTCGCGGTCAACCCCGAGAGCGAGGAGATCCTCGTGATCGAGATGAACCCGCGCGTCTCGCGCTCCTCCGCGCTGGCCTCCAAGGCCACCGGCTTCCCGATCGCCAAGATCGCCGCGCGCCTGGCCGTGGGCTACCGCCTCGACGAGATCGACAACGACATCACCGGCGTGACGCCCGCGAGCTTCGAGCCCACGATCGACTACGTGGTGGTGAAGTGGCCGCGCTTCGCCTTCGAGAAGTTCCCCGGCAGCGACGCCACCCTCTCCACGCACATGAAGTCCGTGGGCGAGGCCATGGCGATCGGGCGCACCTTCAAGCAGGCCTTCGCCAAGGCGCTGCGCTCGCGCGAGCTCGACAAGCCGCCCGTGCTGGCGGGCCTGGCCAGCGAGACGCTGCTCGAGCGCCTGGGCACGCCCGGGGCGGCCCGCTTCGAGACGATCCTCGAGCTGCTCGCGCGCGGCGTGGGGATCGACGCGGTGCACGCGCGCACGCACATCGACCCGTGGTTCCTGCGCGAGCTCGGCGAGCTCGCCGCCGACCCGCGCGCGCCGTTTGCAGGCGAGCGCTCGTTCCGCTCGGTCGACACCTGCGCCGCGGAGTTCCCCGCGCGCACGCCCT
Organism: uncultured Solirubrobacteraceae bacterium; assembly: GCA_963771085.1. Classification (GTDB taxonomy): domain Bacteria; phylum Actinomycetota; class Thermoleophilia; order Solirubrobacterales; family Solirubrobacteraceae; genus Palsa-744. Next base: position 107,229 of record CAVYSB010000002.1, read on the forward strand.
ACTACTACTCCGGCTGGGAGCGCCGCGCCGTGCACGAGGTGCGCCGCGACCCGCGGCGCGAGTCCGTCGTGATCCTCGGCTCGGGACCCAACCGCATCGGGCAGGGGATCGAGTTCGACTACTGCTGCGTGCACGCCGCCATGACCGTGCGCGAGTCCGGCCGCGACGCGGTGATGATCAACTGTAACCCCGAGACGGTGTCCACCGACTACGACACCTCCGACCGCCTCTACTTCGAGCCGCTCACGCTCGAGGACGTGCTCGCGGTGGTGGAGCTTGAGCGCCCCCGGGGGGTGATCGTGCAGTTCGGCGGGCAGACGCCGCTGAAGCTCGCCGCGGGCCTCGAGCAGGCGGGCGTGCCGCTGCTCGGCACGGGCGTCGATGCGATCGACCTCGCCGAGGACCGCGCGCGCTTCGGCGCGCTGCTCGACCGCCTCGGCTACAAGGCGCCCCCATACGCCACCGCGGGCTCGCTGCAGGAGGCGCTGAAGTGCGCCGACATCGTCGGCTTCCCGCTGATCGTGCGCCCCTCCTACGTGCTCGGCGGGCGCGCCATGGAGATCGTCTACGCCCACGACGGCCTCGCCGACTACCTGCGCCGCGAGGTGCTCGCGACCGGGGCCTCGCGCAGCGCGGGGCAGGGCGAGGATGCGACCCGGACCGGGAGCCCGGAGGGCTCCCCATCGATATTCCTGGACCGCTTTCTGGAGGACGCCACCGAGGTCGACGTGGACGCGCTGTGCGACGGGCACGAGGTGTGGATCGGCGGCATCATGCAGCACGTAGAGGAGGCGGGCGTGCACTCCGGCGACAGCGCCTGCGTGCTGCCGCCGCACTCCCTCGGCGAGGACATGCTCGAGCAGATCCGCGGCGCCACGCGCGAGATCGCGCTGGCGCTCGGCGTGGTGGGGCTGCTCAACGTGCAGTACGCGATCGCGGCCGGCGAGCTGTATGTGATCGAGGCCAACCCGCGCGCCTCGCGCACCGTCCCGTTCGTCTCCAAGGCGATCGGCCTGCCGCTCGCCAAGCTGGCCTGCCGGATCATGCTCGGCGAGCGCATCGCCGAGCTGGAGCTGCCCCCCGGCGCGCAGGGCCTCGGCTACGGCGAGCACGTGTCCGTCAAGGAGGCCGTGCTGCCCTTTGACCGCTTCGAGGGCTCCGACGCGCTGCTCGGCCCCGAGATGCGCTCCACCGGCGAGGTGATGGGCATCGCGCGCGACTTCCCCACCGCCTTCGCCAAGGCCCAGGCCGCCGCGGGCGTGCCGCTGCCCGAGCGAGGCACCGCGTTCATCACCGTCACCGACTCCGACAAGGCCGCCGCGGTGGAGATCGCCGGCAGCCTGCACCGGTGCGGCTTTGCGATCGTCGCCACGCGCGGCACCGCCGCCGCGATCGCGGACTCCGGCGTGCCCGCGCAGGCGCTCAACAAGATCGCCGAGGGCTCCCCGCACGTGCTCGACTGGATCGAGCGCGGCGACGTGGACCTCGTGATCAACACGCCCACCGGCGTGGGCGCGCGGACCGACGGCTATGAGATCCGCCGCGCCGCCGTCGCGCACGGCATCCCCTGCCTGACCACGCTCGCCGCCGGCAGCTCCGCCGCGCGGGCCATCGCGGGCGCGCACAGCGGGGTGGGCGGGGCCGAGGTGCTCTGCCTGCAGGAGCTGCATCGCGCCGGGCGCGCGGGGGCGCGCGGGGCTGGGGTGGCGTGAGCGAGGCTCCCTTCGGCCGGCAGGCGCTGAGGGTCACCGCGATGGAGGAGCTCGGGGCCTACCGCGTGCTGCGCGTCGCCGCGCCCGGCGCGCCCGCGCCCGCGCCGGGGCAGTTCGCGATGATCGCCGCGGTGGAGCGCTGGGGGGGAGGCGAGGACGAGCGGCCCTACCTGCCGCGCGCCTTCTCGCTCGCGCGCAGCAGCGCGGGCGAGTGGCATTTCCTGCTGGAGGACGTGGGGCCCGGCACGCGCCGGCTATGCGAGCTGCGTGCGGGCGATGAGCTGTGGGTGCTCGGGCCGCTGGGGCGCGGCTTCACACCGCCCGCTGAAGGCCGCCGCGCGATCCTCGTGGGCGGCGGCGTGGGGATCGCGCCGCTGGCCATCCTGCAGGACGAGCTGCAGGCCAGCACCACCGTGCTGCTCGGCTTCCGCGACCGCGCCCGCGCGCACGGCGCCGCCCTGCTGGACGGCGCGCGCGTGGCCACCGACGACGGCTCCAGCGGCCACCCCGGGCTCGTCACCGAGCTGCTCAGCGCGGATCTCGCGCGCGACCCCCACGCCGTTGTCTACGCGTGCGGGCCCGCGGGCATGCTGGAGGCGGCCAGGGCGATCTGCGAGCAGACCCGCACGCCCGCGCAGCTCGCGCTGGAGGCCGGCATGGCGTGCGGCTTCGGCGCCTGCTTCGGCTGCGTGGTGGCGCGGCGCGGCGGCGGCTTCCTGCGCGTGTGCGTGGACGGCCCCGTGATCGACGCCGCCGAGCTCGAGCACGTCGGCGCGCACGCCGGTGCACCCGCATGAGCAGCGTCTCCTTCTGCGGCCTGGAGCTCGTCCACCCCGTCATCAACGGCTCCGGCACCTTCGACGCGCTCGCCGCGCGGCGTGCGTTCGGCGAGGCGCTGTGCGCGTCCTTCCCGTTCGCCGCCTACGTCTCCAAGACGATCACGCTGGCGCCGCGCGAGGGCAACCCGCCGCCGCGCCTGTGGGAGGCCGCGGCCGGGCTGATCAACTCGATCGGGCTGCCCAACAAGGGCCTCGAGGGCTACCTGCGCGAGGACCTGCCCGCGCTCGCCGAGCTGCTCGCCGCGGCCGGCGCGCACGCCCGCTCAGAGCCGCCGCCGCTGATCACCAACGTGATGGGCTCCGACGCCGCCGAGCTGAGCGCGCTCGTGGAGGCCTGCGAGCAGCGTGCGGAGATCGGCGCGGTGGAGCTGAACGTGTCCTGCCCCAACGTGAAGACCGGCCTGGACCTCGGCGCGGACCCCGTCGCGCTCGAGGCGGTGGTGAGCGCTGTGCGCGCGCACAGCGCCAAGCCGCTGATCGTCAAGCTCACGCCCAACAGCGCCGACGTGGGCGCCTGCGCGCGCGCCGCCGAGGCGGGCGGCGCGGATGCGGTGTCGCTGATCAACACGCTGCGCGCGACGGCGCTCGCGCCCGGCGCCGCGGGCTCGCCGCGGGCCCCCTGGCTCGGCGGCGGCAGCGGCGGGCTGTCCGGCCCCGCGATCCGCGCCGTTGCGCTCGCGCAGGTCTCCGCGGTGGCCGCCGCGGTGCGCATTCCCGTGATCGGCATGGGCGGCGTGCAGAGCGCGGCCCACGCGCGCGACCTGCTCGACGCGGGCGCCACGCTCGTGGCGGTGGGCAGCGAGAGCTTCCGCGACCCAGCCGCCGCAGCGCGCGTCGCGCAGGGTCTCGCGTGAGCCTCGATCGCCGCCACTGGCCGTGCGGCCAGTCCGCTGCGCGAAAAAACCCGCACAATGCGGCTTCGCGGGGCCGCGGCGGACGCTCGCTGTTGCCTCCGGGCAGTCAAAAACCCCTGCAAACCGTGGGCCAGACCGTCCACCAGCCTCGATTCAGCTCGACCTCAGGTCGAGGTCGAGGTGAATTCGCCGGTTTGGGCTTGATCGGGGGCTGCTGGTGTGTAGACTCGCCGCCCATGGCGACGGCGACCGGTACGACGTCCTCGAACACCTCGACCGCTCCCGAGCGCTCGCTCAACCAGCGGATGGACGCGCTCGCGCGGGCCAACCAGATCCGCATCCAGCGGGCCCAGCTCAAGCGCGACCTGAAGTCCGGGCGGCGCACGATCCACTCGCTGCTGCTCGATCCGCCCGAGTACGTGGAGACGGCCAAGGTCTTCGACATGCTGCTCGCGGTGCCCAAGTACGGGCGCGTGAAGGTCAACAAGATCCTCGCCCACTGCCGCATCGCACCCAGTAAGACGATCGGCGGGCTCTCCGAGCGCCAGCGCAGCGAGCTGATTTCGCTGCTGCATCACTGACGCTCCGCCTCATCGTCGATCCTCGCGGGGCGCTGCGCCTCATCTCGATCCTCGCGGCACCTTCGTGCGGCTTCGGCTCGCCGATGAGGCTCCGCTTGGCGGGGGGCGCGTGGTGGGGGCGGTCGCCGCGTGGTTCCCGCCGCGGATCGCAATAGGGTGGCGGCGTGGCGCGCGTGTTCGTCATAACCGGGCCCTCGGGGGTCGGCAAGGGGACCCTGATCAGGGGGCTGATGGAGCGCCTGCCGCAGCTCGAGCTGTCGGTCTCGGCCACCACGCGCTCGCCGCGCCCCGGCGAGCGCGACGGCGTGGACTACCACTTCCTCACGCGCGAGGAGTTCGATCGGCGCGTCGCCGCGGGCGAGTTCGTGGAGCACGCCGACTACGCCGGGCGCAGCTACGGCACGCTGCGCTCCGAGCTCGAGGCGCGCGTGCGCGCGGGCGTGCCGGTGGTGCTCGAGATCGAGGTGCAGGGCGCCCGCCAGGTGCGCGCCGCGATGCCCGAGGCGGTGCAGGTGTTCATCGCGCCGCCCTCGCGCGATGCGCTGCGCACGCGCCTGATCGGGCGCGGCACCGACGACGCCGCCGAGGTCGAGCGGCGCCTCGCGGTCGCCGCGGGCGAGCTCGAGGCCCAGCCGGAGTTCGCCCACGTGGTCGTCAACGACCGCCTCGAGGACGCCATCGAGCGCCTCGGCGCGATCGTCGCCGGCGAGCTCGACTGAGCCACCCCGCCCGGCTGCCCGGCCGGCGCCGACTACACTCACTGAGACCTCGAGGAAAGGCAGTTCCCACGTGATCTCACCCCGCATCGACCTACTGCTCGAGCAGGTCGACTCCAACTACGCCAGCGTGATCGTCGCCGCCAAGCGCGCACGGCAGATCAACAGCTACTACCACAACCTCGGCGAGGGCACCTTCGACGAGTTCCCGCCGCCGATGATCGAGACCGCCTCCAAAAACTACCTCACGATCGCCCTCGAGGAGGTCGCTGCGGGGAAGATGAAGTACCACTACCGCTGAGCTCGCGCGCGGCGCAACGCCCCGGCCACGCCTTGCCAGCACGCGCCGCGCGCACTACAACCTGAGCATGTCGCGGATCCTGCTCGGCGTCAGCGGCAGCATCGCCGCCTACAAGGCGCTGGAGCTCGTGCGCCTGGCCACCGCGGCCGGGCACGCCGTGCGCGTCGTGCAGACGCCCACCAGCCGGCGCTTCGTCGGCGAGGCATCCTTCGCCGCGCTGAGCGGCGCGCCGGTGCTCGTAAGCGAGTTCCAGCACGACCCCGCGCGCGGCGCCTTCCCCGGCCAGGCGCTGCCCGCGCACGAGCCGCTCAGCCACCTCGAGCTGGTGCGCAACGCCGATCTCTACCTGATCGCCCCCGCCTCGGCCAACACGATCGCCAAGCTCGCCGCGGGCCTGGCCGACAACCTGCTGACCGGCTGCGCGCTGGCCGCCGCCTGCCCCGTGCTGCTCGCGCCCGCCATGAACAACCGCATGTACGAGCACCCCGCAACGCAGGCCAACCTGGCCACCCTGCGCGAGCGCGGCGTGGGCATCATCGAGCCCGCCGTGGGGCGCCTGGCCTCCGCCGGCGAGGAGGGCGTGGGGCGCCTCGCCGAGCCCGCGCAGCTGCTCGCCGCCTGCGAGCAGGCGCTCGCCGGCGCTGAGGTGGGGGAGGGCTGGCGCGGCGTGCACGTGCTCGTCACCGCCGGCGGCACGCGCGAGCCGATCGACAGCGTGCGCTACCTGGGCAACAGCTCATCGGGGCGCATGGGCCTCGCGCTGGCCGCCGCCGCGCGCGCCCGCGGTGCGGAGGTCGAGCTGATCGCCGCCAACGTCGCGCTGCGCGCGCCCGCGGGCGTGCGCCGCGAGGAGGTCCGCACGGCCGCCGAGCTCAAGCGCGCCTGCGAGGAGCGCTTCGCCGGCTGCGACGTGCTGCTGATGGCCGCCGCTGTCGCCGACTACGCCCCCGCGGCGCCCGCCGCGGGCAAGATCGACAAGTCCCGGCGCGAGCGCCTGGAGCTCGAGCTGCAGGCCACCCCCGACGTGCTCGCCGGGCTCTCCGCGCGGCGGCAGCCCGGCCAGACGCTGGTCGGCTTCGCCGCCGAGCACGGCGCGGAGGGGATCGAGCGCGCGCGGCGCAAGCTCGAGGCCAAGGGCCTTGACGCCGTCGTGCTCAACGACATCTCGCGCAGCGACATCGGCTTCGACGCAGAGGCCAACGAGGTCACGATCCTGACCTCGAGCGGCGAGAACGGCGCGCGCGAGTTGCACGTGCCGCGCGCGGGCAAGGCGCAGGTCGCCGAGGCCATCCTCGACGCCGTCGAGCGCCTGCGCCGGAGCGGTTAAAATCGCTGGATGGAGAACGTCTACGACCTGTATCGCCGTGGCTGCGAGCTGCTCGAGCACGGTGACCACCAGGCCGCCATCGTGCCGCTCAGCAAAGCGCGCGACCTGGAGCCCGACAAGGCCTCCATCCGCGAGGCGCTGGGGCGCGCGCTGTTTCATGCGCGCCGCTACGAAGGCGCCGCCGCGGAGTTCCAGGCGGTCGCCTCCAGCGCACCCACCAACGACTACGCGCTGTTCTGCCTCGGGCGCTCCATGCAGCTGCTCGGGCGCCACCGCGAGGCCTGCAAGCCGCTCGCGCTGGCCTGCTCGCTGCGCCCCGAGCGCGAGGACTACCGGCGCTATCGCGATCGCGCCCGGCGCAACGCCGAACGCGCCTGAGGCTCGTATGGGCGGGCCTGCCGATGCTATGCTCGACGAGAGCTTTCGTGCCGTCGCGCAGGCGCCGGCAGCAGTACCGAGAGTGGGCGCCCGCCCGCTTTTTTTGCGTAAGGAGTCGTTTTCATGAGCGCGCTGCAGACCGATATCGAGAGGCGTCTCGCCAACAGCGAGCCCGACATCGAGGTGCTCCTCGCCGAGGTTCTCGGCGGCCGCTCGCTGCGCGTCTTCATCGACCATCCCGACGGCGTCACGCTGGCCATGTGCGAACGCGTCAGCATGCTGCTCGGCGACCTGCGCGAGCGCTACTCGCTGGAGGTCTCCTCGCCCGGCAGCGAGCGCCCGCTCACCAAGCCCGCCCACTTCCGCCGCTTCGTCGGGGCACCGCGCGCGGGTCCGCACGCGCCATCCGCGCGCCGTCGTGCGCCCCGGCGAGGAGCGCTCGATCGCCCCGCGCGCCGTGCAGAGCTTCACAGGAGAGCTGGTGGGGGCCTCCGAGGAGGAGGTCACGCTGGCCGCCGCCGAGGGCGTCATCGCGATCCCCTACTCGGAGATCCGCCGTTCCAACCTGATCGAGGAGTAGAGCAAGCCATGTCACGCGAAATCCTGGAGGCAATGCACGCGCTGGCGCGCGAGAAGGGCATCGAGCCCGAGAAGCTGATGATCGCGCTCGAGGACGCGCTGCTCTCCGCCTACAAGAAGCAGCCCGGCTCGGCCAAGTACGCGCGCGTGGAAATGGACCGCGAGACCGCCGACTTCCGCGTCATCGAGCTGATCATCCCCGAGCGCCTGGAGGCGCACCTGATCGTCGAGACGATCGACGAGGGCACCACGATCGACCCCGAGACGGGGGAGATGCGCGAGCCCGAGGAACCGGAAATCGACCCCGCGAAGTTCGCCGAGTACCGCGACCAGATCGACGAGCGCGACGTCACGCCCGACGACTTCGGCCGGATCGCCGCGCAGACCGCCAAGCAGGTCATCCTGCAGCGCATCCGCGAGGCCGAGCGCGACATGATGTACGAGGAGTACCGCGACCGCGTCGGCGAGCTCATCACCGGCATCGTGCAGCAGTCGGACTCGCGCTACACGCTCGTGCAGCTGCGCGAGCGCGTCGAGGCGCTGCTGCCCAAGTCCGAGCAGGTCGACGGCGAGCGCTACGACCACTCGCAGCGCATCAAGGCGGTCATCAAGGAGGTCTCCCCGTCCACCAAGGGGCCCGCCATCATCGTCTCGCGCCGCGACCCCGAGCTGATCAAGAAGCTGTTCGAGCTCGAGGTGCCCGAGATCGCCGACGGCCTCGTCGAAATCGCCAACGTGGCGCGCGAGCCCGGCTACCGCTCGAAGATCGCGGTCATCTCCCACGCCGACGGCGTCGACCCGGTCGGCGCCTGCGTCGGCCCGCGCGGCTCGCGCGTGCGCATGGTCGTCTCCGAGCTGCGCGGCGAGAAGATCGACATCATCCCCTTCAACGACGAGCCCGCCCGCTTCGTCGCCAAGGCGCTCTCGCCCGCACGCGTGCGCGAGGTGCTCGTCGACGACGACGCCAAGCAGGCCACCGTGATCGTCCCCGACGACCAGCTCTCGCTGGCGATCGGCCGCGAGGGCCAGAACGCGCGCCTGGCCGCGCGCCTGACCGGCTGGCGCGTCGACATCCGCTCGGAGACCGAGTTCGCCGCCGAGGAGGCCGAGCACGGCTACGAGGAGGAGGAGGTGCAGGGCCGCTGCGCCGCGATCCTCTCCAACGGCCGGCGCTGCCCCAACGCGGCGCTGCCCGGCTCGCGCTACTGCGGCCTGGACGCCCACCAGGCGCTCGCCAGCATCGACAGCGACAACATCGGCGACCTCGCCAGCGGGGCCGGCGCGGAGCCCGCCCCCGCCACCGCGCATGCCGCCGGCGGCGAGGAGCCCGTTGCCGGCGCGGACGCCGGCGCCCCCGCGCAGGCCGCGCTCGCCGCGGAGCCCGCCGAGCCCGAGGCGCCGGTCAGTCCCGAGGCCCTGGCGGCGGAGCAGGCCGCGAGCGTTCCGCCCAGCACGGGCGACGAGGAGCCGGCGCCATAGGCGGGCAGCACCTACCCCGGCGACGCTGCGTCGGCTGCGGGCGCACCGCGCCGAAGCTCGATCTGATGCGCATCGCGCTGTCCTCTCCCGCAGGCGCTCGCACCCGGCAGGCCGTGCTCGACCGCGACGGCTCGATGCCCGGGCGCGGCGCCTACATCTGCCGCGGCTCCGACCGCGAGCGCCCCGCAGCCGAGTGCATGGCGCTCGCGCTGCGCCGCGGCGGCTTTGCCCACGCGCTGCGCGCGAAGGTGACCGTCGATGCCAAGCTCGTAGAATCGGTGAGTCGATGAGCAAGAAGCGCGTACACGAGATCGCCAAGGCGCACGGCCTCATCAGCAAGGAGCTGCTCGAGAAGCTGAACGCTGCGGGCGTCGAGGCCAAGGCCGCCGCATCCTCCGTCGACGAGGCGACCGCGCTGAAGGTGCTCGGTGCCGACGGCGCCGGGCCCGCCCGCGCGAACGGCGCCGCAGCCGCAGCTCCCGCCGCCGCTGCCGCGCCCGCCGGCGTCGGCCGCCGCCACGGCCGAGCGCCCCGCCGGTGCTGCAGGAGACGGTCGCCGCCGCGACCGCCGCGCCCGCCGCGCCCGCTCGCGCCGCCGCGCCCGCCGCAGCCGCCGCGGCGGCTGCCGCTGCCGCCGAGCGAGTGCGTCCCACGCGCGACTCGCGCACCGGCGAGCGCACGCCCGGCGAGGTCGGCCCGGGCGGCCGGCGCCGCGTGGTGATCGACTCCCAGGCCTCGCGCCGACAGCAGGGCGGCCCCGCCAACCAGCCCCAGCGCCGGCCCCGGCGCGGACGCCGCCGGCGCGGCACCTACGACGAGACGATCGCGCCGATCGACACGGCGGCGCTCGAGGCGACCGACCTGATCCGCGTGAACTCGGGCTCGACGGTCAAGGACGTCGCGGAGTACCTCGGCGTGGCGGTGCCCGAGGTGATCAAGAAGCTGATGTCCCTCGGCGAGATGGCCACGCTCACCCAGACGCTCTCCGACGACGCCATCCAGGTGCTCGCCGACGAGTTCGACAAGCAGATCGAGATCGTCCACGCGGCCGACGACGTCGAGGTCGAGCCGGTCTTCGAGGACGCCGAGGAGGACCTCATCGACCGCCCGCCGGTGGTCACGATCATGGGCCACGTCGACCACGGCAAGACCTCGCTGCTCGACGCCATCCGCGAGACCGAGGTCGCCGCGGGCGAGGCCGGCGGCATCACCCAGCACATCGGCGCCTACCAGGTGCACCACGGCGGCGCGCGAGATCACCTTCCTCGACACGCCCGGCCACGAGGCGTTCACCGCGATGCGCGCGCGCGGCGCGCGCGTCACCGACCTCGCGGTGATCGTGGTTGCCGCCGACGACGGCGTCAAGCCGCAGACCGAGGAGGCGATCGACCACGCCCGCGCCGCCGAAGTGCCGATCATCGTGGCGGTCAACAAGATCGACAAGGAGGGCGCGCAGCCCGAGCGCGTGCGCACCGAAATGACCCAGCACGGCCTGCAGCCGGCCGAGTGGGGCGGGGACATCGAGTTCGTCGACGTCAGCGCCAAGACGCGCCAGGGCCTCGACGAGCTGCTCGACACGATCCAAGTGGTGACCGACCTCGAGGAGCTGAAGGCCAACAGCGAGCGCGGAGGCCTCCGGCACGGTGATCGAGTCCAAGCTCGACCCCGGCCGCGGGCCCGTGGTCACCATGCTGATCCAGCGCGGCACGCTGCGGGTGGGCGACGCGCTCGTCGCCGGCGCGCACTTCGGCCGCGTGCGCGCGATGCACGACTTCCTGGGCACCAAGATGAAGCGCGCCACCCCCGGGCAGCCGGTCGAGGTGCTCGGCTTCGACGGCGTGCCCGAGGCCGGCGAGCTCGTGCGCGTGGTCGAGAACGAGCGGCGCGCCCGCCAGCTGGCGGGGGAGCGCGCGAACCGCCTGAAGACCGAGGCGCTGGCCCGGCGCTCCGGTCGCAAGGTCTCCCTCGAGGACGTCTTCAAGCTCGCCCAGGAGGGCACCGTCAAGGAGCTCGGCCTCGTCGTCAAGGCCGACGTGGCGGGCTCGCTGGAGGCGATCGAGGACGAGATCGCCAAGCTCCCCCAGCAGGAGGTCAAGGTCAACATCATCCACCGCGGCGTGGGCGGCATCAACGAGTCCGACGTGATGCTCGCGGCGGCCTCCGACGGCGTGATCCTCGCCTTCAACGTGCGCCCCGTCGGCGACGCGCGCCAGATCGCCGACCGCGAGGGCGTCGAGATCCGCTCCTACGCGGTCATCTACCGCGCGATCGAGGAGCTGCGCGCCGCCATGCAGGGCATGCTCGAGCCCGCCGAGGTTGAGACGCCGCTCGGCCAGGCCGAGGTGCGCCAGCTGTTCCGCGCCTCGCGCATCGGCACGATCGCCGGCTCGTTCGTGACCGAGGGCAAGGTCACACGCGGGCGCGCGCGTGCGCGTGGTGCGCGAGGGCACCGTCATCTACGACACCACGATCGAGAGCCTGCGCCGCTTCAACGAGGACGTGCGCGAGGTCGCCTCGGGCTTCGAGTGCGGGATCGTGCTGGCCAACTTCCAGGACCTGCGCGAGGGCGACCTGCTGGAGACCTATGAGACACGGCAGGTGGAGCGCGAGCTGTCCTCCTGAGCGTGCTGCCGGGCGGCAGCCGGCGTCCGCGCCAGGATGTGGGGCGGCCCTGCAGGGACGCGTGCCTCGGCGGTGAATTGGAGACTAGGATGAGCGCAGGACGCATGCGTCGGGTCGACGAGGCGATTCGCCAGGTGATCGGAGACGCGGTGGCAGGAGACCTGAAGGACCCGCGAGTGGGATTTGTGACCGTGACCGACGTCAAGACCAGCCCAGACCTGCGCCATGCGCGCGTGTACGTCAGCGTGCTCGGCGAGGGTGGCGGACCGTCCGAGCCGGCCGAGCGCGAGACGACGCTGGAGGGCCTGCGCAGCGCGCACGGCTACCTGCAGGCGCGCCTGGCGGGCGAGCTGCGCCTCAAGCGCACGCCCGCGCTCGAGTTCGCCTACGACGACACCACCGACCGGGCGATGCGCGTGGACGAGCTGATCGCCGAGAACGAGGGCGCGTGAGCACGCAGCTGAGCAGCGAGGCCACGCGCGAGCTCGTGCTGGAGCGCATCCGCGAGGACTCCCGCTTCGTGCTCGCCGCGCACGAGAACCCCGACGGCGACGCGCTCGGCTCGCTGGTCGGCATGCAGGGGCTGCTGGGCGCGCTCGGCAAGGACTCCGCGATGTTCATCGCGCCCGACGATCTGCCGCTGCCCGAGGAGTACAGCCTGTTCCCGCTCGACGGCCTCATCCAGGCGCCGCCGCCCGACATCGCCGAGCGCACAGTCGTATTCCTGGACTGCGGCAACATCGACCGCAACTCCGCGGCAGTGCTGCGTGAGGGCCGCCACCTGCTGAACATCGACCACCACCACGACAACACCCGCTTCGGCACCATCGACCTCGTCGTGCCCGACGCCTCGTGCACCGCGGAGATCGTGTGGGATCTCATGCACGGGCTCGGCGTGCGGCCCGCGCCGAGCGTCGCCCAGGCGCTCTACATCGGCCTGATCACCGACACGGGGCGCTTCATGTACGAGAACACCACGCCGCGCGCGCACGTGATGGCGGCGGAGATGATCGAGGCCGGCGTCGATGTCGCGGCCGTCTACCGCCACCTCTATGAGAACCTGCCGCCGGGCGCGCCTCGCGCTGCTCGCGATCGCCCTCGCGCAGGTCCAGCGCTACGACGCGGGCGAGCTGGCCATGACGGTGCTGAGCGCCGAGGACTTCATGCGCGCTGACGCCGAGGAGAGCTATGCGGAGGGCATCATCGACCAGTTGCGCGCGCTGCGCGGCACGAAGGTCGCGGCGCTCGTGCGCGAGCTCTCAAGCGGCGAGCGCAAGGGCCAGCACAAAGTCTCCCTGCGCGCCACCGACGACGACGTCGACGTGTCCGTCATCGCCCGCGCGCAGGGCGGCGGCGGCCACCGCCGCGCGGCCGGCTTCTCGACCGCGCTCGAGCTGGCCGAGCTCATCGCCTTCCTGCGCGCCGCGATCGCCGAGCAGCTGCATGCGGCCTCCGACGGGCGCGCCGCCGCCACGCTCGCCTGAGCGCCGCGGCAGCCGCCGCGCGGGGCGCTGAGGCGTGCAATGGACGGGGTGCTGCTCATCGACAAGCCGGCCGGGATGAGCTCGCACGCCGTCGTGGCCGCTGTACGCCGCTCGCTGGGGGGCCCGCGCACGGGGCACGCCGGCACGCTCGACCCCTTCGCCACGGGGCTGCTGCTGGTGCTCGTCGGCCGCGCCACCAAATCCCAGCAGGCGCTGATGGCGCTGCCCAAGCGCTATGAGACCGTCGTGCGCCTGGGCGCGCGCTCGAGCACGGGGGACACCGAGGGGGAGATCACCGAGACGGGGCGCATCCCCGCGGACCCGCCGCCGCTGCCCACCGGCGAGCTGCGCCAGCGCCCGCCGATGCACTCCGCGATCAAGGTGGGCGGCGAGCGCGCCTACCGCCGCGCGCGCCGCGGCGAGCAGTTCGAGATGCCCGAGCGGATCGTCAGCGTGTACAGCTTCGAGCAGCGCTGGCGCGAGGGCACGCGGGCCGCCTTCGCGATCGAATGCGGCTCCGGCACCTACGTGCGCTCGCTGATCGCCGATCTCGGCGATGCCTACTGCCTGCAGCTGCGCCGCACCGCGATCGGCCCCTTCCACGTGCGCGACGCCGTCGCGCTGCCCCCGCGCGGCGAGCGCTGGGCGCAGCCGCCGCTGATCGAGCTCGAGCGGGCGCTGGCGATGCTGCCCGTGCCCGGCCCGCGGCCCGGCGCGCGCCACGGCGCCCCGCACGGCGGCGGCGGCGCGCACTAGGCTGTCGCCCGTGAAGGTCACTCGCCTGCCCGACGTCGAGCGCAGCGGCGCGCGCAGCGTGGCGGTCGGGACCTTCGACGGCGTGCACCTCGGTCACAGGGAGGTGATCGCGGGCTCCGACAGCGTGCTCACATTCGATCCCCATCCCGTCTCGGTCGTCGCCCCGCAGCACACCCCGAAGCTGCTCACCACGCTCGAGCGCAAGGCCGAGCTGATCGCCTCGCTGGGCGTGGCCGAGCTGATCGTGATCCCCTTCAACGCCGACTTCGCCGCGCGCTCTGCGGCCGAGTTCATCGACGAGGTGCTCGTCGGGGCGCTCGGCGCCCGGCGCGTGGCGGTGGGCGAGAACTTCCGCTTCGGCCACCGCGCCCACGGCGATCCGCGGCTGCTGTCCGCCGATGAGCGCTTCACGACGGTCGTGCACCCGCTGCTGGAGGTCGACGGCGAGGTCGTCTCCTCCAGCCACATCCGGGGGCTCGTGCTGGCCGGCGAGGTCGCCGAGGCCAACCGCATGCTGGGCGCGCCCTTCGAGCTCTCCGGCGAGGTCACCCCGGGCGATCAGCGCGGGCGCCGGCTCGGCTTTCCAACCGCCAACATCGTCCCCGCCGAGGAGCTCGTGTGCCCTGGGCACGGTGTCTATGCCTGTCTCGCCGACGGGCGCCCCGCCGCGGTCAGCATCGGCGTGCGCCCCACCTTCCAGACCGGCCGCGGCGAGCTCATCGAGGCCCACATCCTGGACTTCGACGGCGAGCTCTACGGCACCCGCCTGCGCCTGCAGTTCCTCGAGCGCCTGCGCGGCGAGCGGCGCTTCGAGAGCCCCGCGCTGCTCATCGAGCAGATGCACCGCGACGTGCAGCGCACGCGGGAGATCGTGGCCGCGGCCTGAGGCGCAGGAGGCCGGCCGCGCGCCTCACCGCGAGCCGGTTAGAGTGCGACTGCGGTCAGCGACATTCGGGCGGGCGCCCGCAGAGGGGTCCGCCGCCAATCGAAACGGGGGGCGGCATGAGCGGATTTGCGCTGCGACTGGGAAGTGAGTGCGCGCGCTGGCGAGCGCTGTGACCTGCAGCTGCTCGCTGGTGCTGGCGGCGATCGCTCCCACCGCGAGGGCGACCACGCTTGGCACCATGCACTGCCCGCGGGCCGCTACACGCTCACGCTGATCAACGGCCGCGGCCGCCGGGCCAGGGTCAGACGGGTGGCGGTGCAGCTGCGCTGAGCGCACGCCGAGCGCCGTGTTGGGCGCCTGGCGTCTGCTACGGTGCCTCGGCGATGGCAGCAATCACATCTGAGCGCAAGCGCGAGCTCGCGGCCAAGTTCGGCGCCGGCGAGAAGGACATGGGCAACACCAAGGTCCAGATCGCGCTGCTGACCGAGCGCATCAACCACCTCACCGAGCACCTGCGCGAGCAGGGCAAAGACCACTCTTCGCGCAGGGGACTGCTGATGCTTGTGGGCAAACGGCGCCGCTTCCTGGACTACCTGCAGCGCCGCGACCTCGAGGGCTACCGCGCGCTGATCAAAGAGCTCGGCCTGAGGAAGTAGGCCGTGGCCGTTCTGGCTCCCGGAACGCCCGTACCCAGCTTCAGCCTCGCCCGCGCCGACGGAGAGACCTTCACCGAGCAGGATCTGCAGGGCCGCACGAGCGTGCTGGTCTTCTACCCGTTCGCCTTCAGCCCCGTGTGCACCGACCAGCTGCAGCTCTACGAGGAGCTCCGTGGCGAGCTCGCCGGGCGCGGAGACGCGCTCTACGGGGTCTCCTGCGACTCCACCTGGGCGCAGAGCGCGTTCGCGGAGAAGCTCGGCGTGGGCAGCGAGCAGCTCTCGGATTTCGAGCCCAAGGGCGCGGCCTGCGCGGCCTTCGGCGTGCTGCACCCCGGCGGCTTTTCCCAGCGCGCGCTCGTGATCAGCGGGCCCGACGGTGTCGTTCGCTGGAGCTATGAGGCCTCCTCACCGGGGGAGCTGCCGCCGGTCGAGCTGCTGCGCGAGGGCCTCGCCGCGGCCGCAGCCTAGGCGCGCGCGCCGCCTGGCGCCGAGACCGCCCGCCGCGGCGGGCGTCCGCTAAGCTCAGACAGTTCGGAATTGAGACAAAGAGAAACGGACCGCCGACCGACGGGCGGAACAGGAAGGCAGTGAATATGAGCAGTGATGCCGTGACGCGGATCTCCGTGGAGATCGCCGGTAGTGAGATCTCGTTCGAAACCGGCAGGATGGCCAAGCAGGCCTCCGGCGCAGTGGTCGTCCGCCAGGGCGACACGATGGTCCTCGCGACAGCCGTCGCGGGAAGCGTGCGCGACGTGGACTTCCTCCCGCTGACGGTGGACGTCGAGGAGCGCATGTACGCCGCGGGCAAAATCCCCGGCTCCTTCTTCAAGCGCGAGGGGCGCCCCGGCGAGAAGGGCACCCTCACCGCGCGCATGATCGACCGCCCGATCCGCCCGCTGTTCCCCAAGGAATGGCGCTACGACACCCAGCTGGTGGCGATCCCGCTCTCGATCGACCACGAGCACCCCTACGACATCCTCGCCATGAACGGCGCCTCTGCGGCGCTGATGATCTCCGACATCCCGCTGCCGACCCCGGTCGGCGCGGTGCGCATCGGCAAGGTCGACGGCAACTTCGTCGTCAACCCCGCCGAGCCCGACCTGCTGCCCGACGCCGAGGACGGCTCGGACCTGGACCTGATCGTGGCCGGCACCGAGGAGGCCATCCTGATGGTCGAGGCGGGCGCCAATGAGATCCCCGAGGCGGAGATCCTCGACGCGCTCGACATCGCACACGCGGAGATCAAGAAGCTGTGCGCCCTGCAGCGCGACCTCGCCGCCAAAGTGGGCAAGCCCAAGAAAGCCTTCGAGACGATCGCCGTCGATGAGCAGCTGCTCGAGGAGATCCGCTCCTCGCACGGCGCCGCGCTCGATCAGGCGACGCAGGTGGAGGACAAGCTCGAGCGCCAGGAGGCGACCAAGGCCGTCGAGGCCGCGATCCTCGAGCAGTACGGCCCGTCGGCGCCCGAGGGTGCCGGCGAGGAGCAGCTCGTGGCCGCCAAGGAGCGGCGCGCCGCGGCCCAGCTCGCCTTCGACAAGCTCGAGAAGTCGATCATCCGCGAGCGCATCGCGGTGCACAAGAAGCGCCCCGACGGCCGTGCCGAGAACGAGATCCGCGACATCTCCATCGAAGTGGGCGTCACGCCCCGCACGCACGGCTCCGCGCTGTTCACGCGCGGACAGACACAGGCGCTGAGCGTGGTGGCGATGGGCACTCTGAAGGAGGAGATGCGCCTCGACACGCTCGGTCTGGAAACCAAAAAGTACTACTGGCACCACTACAACTTCCCGCCCTTCTCGGTGGGGGAGGCAGGGCGCATGGGCGGCGTCAAGCGCCGCGACGTCGGCCACGGGGCGCTCGCCGAGCGCGCGCTCGCGCCGATGGTGCCCTCGATCGAGGAGTTCCCCTACTCGATCCGCGTGGTCTCCGACATCCTGGAGTCAAACGGCTCCTCCTCGATGGCCTCCGTGTGCGGCTCCTCGCTGTCGCTGATGGACGCCGGGGTGCCGATCAAGCGCCCCGTCGCCGGTATCGCGATGGGCCTAATCAAGGAGGGCGATGACTACATCGTGCTGACCGACATAGCCGGCGTCGAGGACCACCTCGGCGACATGGACTTCAAGGTCGCCGGCACCGAGCGGGGCATCACCGCGCTGCAGATGGACATCAAGATCACGGGCGTGACCTTCGACATCCTGCGCGACGCGCTCGCGCAGGCCAAAGAGGCCCGCACGTTCATCCTCGGCAAGATGGGCGACGTGATCCGCGCGCCGCGCGAGCAGCTCAGCCAGTTCGCGCCGCGCATCCAGACGATCCAGATCGACCCCTCCCAGATCGGCCTGCTGATCGGCAAGGGCGGCGAAACGATCCGCGGGCTCTCCGAGGAGTTCGAATCCCAGATCGACGTCAACGACGACGGCCAGGTGCTGATCTACTCTGCCAACGGCGAGCTGGGCGACGCCCTGGTCGAGCGTGTGCGGATGATGATGAAGGAGGTCGAGGTCGGCGACGAGTATCTCGGCAAGGTCGTCAAGACCACCACCTTCGGCGCCTTCATCGAGCTGGCCAAGGGCACCGACGGGCTGCTGCACATCTCCAACGTCTCGCCGGGGCAGCGCGTGGACACCGTCGAGGACGTGCTCAACAAGGGCGATGAGGTCAACGTCCGCGTCGTCGAGGTCGACCGCGAGCGCGGTCGCATCGGTCTGCGCCTCGCGCACGACCCCGACATCGCCGGCAAGTCCGTCGAGGAGCTCGCCGGCGTCGGCACCGGCGGCGGCGGGGGCCGCGGCCCGCGCGAGGGCGGCGGCGATCGCAGGCCCTCCAGCAACGGACGCGACCGCGGGCGCCGTCGCGACGGCGAGCGCGGCTCCGGCCGGCCCCGCCACGGGCAAGACCGCGATTGACCCACAGCAGCGAAGGGCCCCCGCACCCTGAGCACCGGATCAGCACGCTCTCTTCGGGCGTGCGAGTAGTCACCGAGCGCGTGCCCAGCGTGCGCTCGGTGGCACTCGGCTTCTGGGTTGCCACCGGCTCGGTCGTGGAGCGCGACAGCGAGGCCGGGATCTCCCACCTGCTCGAGCACATGCTCTTCCGCGGCACCGAGCGCTACGGCTCGGAGGAGATCGACCAGATCTTCGATGCGATGGGCGCCGAGGTCAACGCGGGCACCGACAAGGAGATGACCTCGCTCTACACGCGCGTGCTCGACCGCCACCTCGAGCGGGCATTCGCGGTCATGAGCGACATGATCTGGCACCCGCGCTTCGGCGAGCTCGAGGCCGAGCGCGAGGTGGTGCTGGAGGAGATCGCGATGTATGAAGACGACCCGCAGGACCGTGTCTTCGACATCCTCGGCCGTGCCGTGTTCGGCTCGCATCCGCTCGGGCGGCCCGTGATCGGCACGCGCGAGGTCGTGGGCGCGGCCACGCGCGAGCAGCTCGCGGGCTTCCACGCCTCGCGCTACCTGCCGCAGGAGATCGTGATCGCGGCGGCCGGCTCGGTCGATCACGACGCGCTCGTGGCGCTCGCCGAGGCGGTGCAGAGCGGCCACGAGGACACCGGCAGCGGGGAGCGCGTGCCGCTCGCTCCCGCGGCCCGGGCGCAGCCCGACTTCAGCCCGCGCGTGCGCTTCCTTGCCAAAGACACCGAGCAGTACCACGTGTGCGTCGGCGGGCCGGGGATCGCCCGCGACGACGAGCGCCGCTTCGCGCTGCGCGTGCTCGAAGGCGTGCTCGGCGGAACCTCCTCATCGCGCCTCTTCCAGGAGATCCGCGAGCGGCGCGGACTGGCGTACTCGGTCTTCAGCTTCTCCAACCTCTACGCGCATACCGGCGAGGTCGGGCTGTATCTGGGCACGCGCCCCGAGAACATCGGCGAGGCGCTCGCCGTCGTCGCCGCCGAGCTCGAGCGCTGCGTCGAGGATCCCGCCAGCGAGGAGGAGCTGGTGCGCTCGCGCGAGAACCTCAAGGGCCGCGTGGTGCTCGCGCTGGAGTCCACCGGCGCGCGCATGAGTCGCCTGGGCTCATCCGTGCTGGGCGAGCTGCCGATCCTCTCCGTCGACGACGTGATCGAGCGGATCGACGCCGTGGACGCGGCCACGCTGGGCGCGCTCGCACGCGAGATGTTCGATCCCGCGAGGCTCTCCGTGGTCGGCGTGGGACCCGACGAGGCCGCCTTCCGGGCCGCGATCGAGCCGCTCGCCCACGCCGGCGCGCAGGGGGTGCCCGGTTGATCAGGGTCGTCGTCGCCGGCGCAGCCGGACGGATGGGCACGGCCGCGTGCGCCGCCGTGGAGGGCGCCGCGGACATGGAGCTCGTGGGGCGCGCCGACCCGCTGCTCGGCATCCCGCTGGCGGACGTGCTCGACGGCGCCGATGTGGTCATCGACTTCACCACGCCCGACACCGCGCTGGCCAACGCGCTCGCCTGCCTGCGCGCGGGCGTGCACGTGGTGATCGGCACCACCGGCTTCGACCCCGCACCGCTGGCGCAGGCGCGCCCCGCCGGGGGGCGCCCCCGCGCGAACGTGCTGATCGCGCCGAACTTCGCGATCGGCGCCGTGCTGATGATGCGCTTCGCCGCTGAGGCGGCCAGGCACATGCAGAAGGCCGAGATCGTCGAGCTGCACCACGACGGCAAGCTGGACGCGCCCAGCGGCACCGCCGCGCTCACCGCCGAGCTGATGGCCGCCGCCAGCGGTGGCCCCGCGCCGCCGATCCATTCCGTGCGCCTGCCCGGTCTGGTCGCCCACCAGGAGGTCATCCTCGGCGACCTCGGGCAGACCCTCACGATCCGCCACGACAGCATCAGCCGCGAGTCCTTCATGCCCGGCGTGCTGCTCGCGGTGCGCCGCGTGGGCACGCTCGAGGAGTCCCCGCTGATCGGCCTCGAGAAAGTGCTGTTCGACGACGCATAGGCAGCGTGAGACCCCGCCCGCCGAGGGTGCCGCGGCGGGCCGCTCTGGTACGGTCGGGGCCGGATGAGGCTGCGAGACCAGATGCGCACGGATGACTCACCGGCCGGCCAGCCTGCGCGCGCGCGCTCACTCGCCGCTGCGGGCCGCCTCGCCGCAGCCGCGATCGCGATCGTCACCCCGCTCCTCGCGCCGGCGGTCGCGGATGCGGGGCCACCGAGCCCCACCGCGCAGGTTGTCATCCGCGCGAGCGACGCAGCGGGCTATGAAGCCGGTGGCCTCGCCGGCGAACTCGTCTCGCAGCCCTACCGTCCGTGCCTTGCGGCAAACGCGCTGCTCGCCAGTGCGCCAGCGCCCACCGTTGCGTCTGCTCCGCGGGAAGGCAAAGACGCGACGACCGGCGCGTCATTCACGCAGGGCTCCCTCGCGGTGAGCGGGGTCGAACGCGTGATCTCCTCGATTGCGTGGTACGCGTCCTCGGAACCGCAGGCCCGGGCCGCCTATTCGGCGCTCATCGGTGGCAGCTTCATCTCGTGCTTGGAGGGCGTGCTCGACAAGCAGGCCGGTCTCGCAGAAACGGCGACCGTGTCCAGTTCCCCGCTGCCGGTGCCGTCGGTGCCCGGCGCTGACTCGGCGACCCTCGTGAGGCTGAGCCTGTATGACACGGCAGCCGGCACGACGGGCAAGGTGCTCCTCTACGGACTCACCGCGATCCGGGTCGGGCGTATGTTGGCGCTGCTCGAGACCGACATCGTGACGAATGCGCTGCCGGCCGCCGTGCCGTTTCCCGAAGGCGAACGCGCACACCTGGTCCAGCTGCTCGCCAAGCGGATGGCCGGCGCCTCCCTGAGGGCTCAGGCGCCGGTGATCGCCGATTGCCTGTGCGAAAAGGCGAATGTGCCGAACCGGGGCGGCCAGGTCATCCGCTTCGCGATCATGGGCAAGTCGGTCTGCCCGAGCGACTGGGTCTACGACGACCGCAGCTACACGCACACCATCACCAAGATCATCGTCGAAGGCCGCAACCAGGAACGGCACTGGGCCAAGTGGACGATGACCGAGACGCAGCCGTCCTCCGCGGCGGAAGTCCTCGTCGGAAACGGGCACTGGTGGTGGATCGGCAACGTGACAATCAGATACTGGCTCGGGAGCACGCAGTACACGACCCGTGCCTGGGTCCCGCAATGGCGCTCGTCGGCGTTCGATCTCGAGAAGGGGCTGGTCGTGGACGCGACTTGCGGCGGCACCCTGAAGCTGGGCCAGTCGATCGGGCCACGGGTCCCTCCAAACCTGACGAGCCGCGTGTCCTGCTTCACCGCGGACGGCACTGTTGCCGGGCTGGAAACGCGCGCCGAGTACACGGGGCTGTTCCTCGTGGGCTGGAACGGACAGCTCGTGGACGACGAGGCGCTCGGCGAAAACGGGGAAGCATTCATCATGCCCAACATCGTCATTCAGGACGGTCAGGAGATCGACTGCGAAGTGCCGGGGAGCACGAACACCGACACCTCGGAGTAGACGGTCGGCGCCGTCCGTCAAGGGCCGCCGGTGGGCCACGCGTGAGATACTGAGCCCGATGCGTGACCTCGGCACGATCCTGACGGCGATCGTCACCCCCTTCGCCGATGACGGCAGCGTCAACGAGGAGTCCTTCGTGGCGCTGATGCGCCACCTCTCCCACCACGGCTCGGACGGCTTCGTCGTGACCGGCACCACCGGCGAGGCCTCCACGCTGACCGACGAGGAGCAGCTCGGGCTGATCGGGCTGGCC
Source organism: uncultured Solirubrobacteraceae bacterium (assembly GCA_963771085.1). Lineage (GTDB taxonomy): Bacteria > Actinomycetota > Thermoleophilia > Solirubrobacterales > Solirubrobacteraceae > Palsa-744. Next base: position 129,084 of record CAVYSB010000002.1, read on the forward strand.
GCCGCCGAGCGCCCCGCGGGCACCACGATCGTCGCGGGGACCGGCACCAACGACACGCGCCACGCCGTCGCGCTCACCGAACGCGCCACCGCGCTCGGCGCCGACGCGATCCTCTCCGTGACGCCCTACTACAACCGCCCGAGCCCGCTCGGCATCCGCCGCCACTACGAAGCCATCGCGCAGGCCACCGACAAACCGATCCTGCTCTACAACGTCCCCGCCCGCACCGCCACCAACATCCCCGTCGCGGAGCTCGCCGAACTCGCGCAGATCGATGGCATCGTGGGAGTCAAGCAGGCCAACCCCGACGAACTGCAGCTGATCGACGGCCTCGCGCTCTACGCCGGCGACGACGCCACCTTCGCGCGCACGCTCGAGCTGGGCGGCGCCGGCGTGGTCAGCGTCGCCAGCCACATCGTCGGCGATCAGATGCGGCGCATGGTCGATGAGCCCGAGCAGCGCAGCGAGATCGACGCCTCCCTGCGCGACGTCTATGAGACGCTGTTCCTGACCGCCAGCCCGACCTGCACCAAGGCGGCGCTCAACCTGCTCGGCCACCACGTCGGCGGCCTGCGCCTGCCGCTCGTCGAGGCCACCGCCGAGGAGACCGCGGTCGTGCGCGCGATGCTCGAGCGCCACGGTCTGCTCGTCGGCGAGCACCCGGTCGTCGGCGACCGCGCGTGAGCACCAAGCTGCGAGTCCTGCCCCTCGGGGGGTTGGGAGAGATCGGCAAGAACATGACCGTCGTGGAGTACGACGGGCGCATCATCGTGGTCGACGTGGGACTGCGCTTCCCCACGCCCGAGATGGTCGGCATCGACCTCGTGCTGCCCGACTTCACCTACCTGCGCGAGCGCGCCCAGGACATCGAGGCGATCGTCGTCACGCACGGGCACGAGGATCATCTCGGGGCGCTGCCGTGGGTGCTGCGCGAGCTCGGCGACCGCCACCGACCGCCTGTCTACGGCGGCGCGCTCACGATGGCGATGGCGCGCTCCAAGCTCGACGAGCACAAGCTGCGCGACGTCGAGCTCAACGAGATCGATCCCGGCGAAAGCCTCGACCTGGGGCCCTTCCTGTTGGAGCTCGTGCACATGACCCACTCGATCCCCGACGCCAGCGCCGTGGCGCTCGGCACCGAGCTCGGCACGGTGCTGATCACGGGCGACTACAAGTTCGACCAGACGCCCGTCGACGGGCCGCCCGCGGACGTCTCGCGGCTGGCCGAACTCGGGCGCGAGGGCGTGCTGCTGCTGTGCGGCGACTCCACCAACGTCGATCGCGACGGCTTCTCGCCGTCGGAGTCGGTCGTGGGCCCGCACCTGGAGGAGGTCTTCGCGCGCTGCGAGGGCCGCATCGTGGTCACCAGCTTCGCCTCCAACATCCATCGCGTGCAGCAGGTCGTCGACGCCGCCTACGCGCTCGACCGCAAGGTCGCGCTGGTGGGGCGCTCGATGCGCAAGAACGTCGGCATCGGGCGCACGCTCGGGCACATCGAGGTGCCCGACGGCCTGCTCGTGGGCCTGCGCGAGATCGAGGACTTCCCCGAGGAGCGGATGGTGATCATCTCGACCGGCTCACAGGGCGAGCCGCTCTCGGCGCTGCGGCGGATGGCCTACCGCGACCATCCCCAGGTGCAGCTCAAGAGCGGCGACACGGTCGTCTTCTCCGCCACGCCGATCCCCGGCAACGAGCGCGCGGTCAACGAGACGATCGACCGCCTCTACCACATCGGCTGTGACGTCATCACGCCCCGCGACGCGCCCGTGCACGCATCCGGGCACGGCTACGCGGAGGAGGTCAAGCTGATGCTCAACCTCGTCAAGCCGCGCTACGTGATGCCCTTCCACGGCGACTTCAAGCGCCTGCGCCTGCACGCGCAGCTGGCCGAGGCCGTGGGCGTGGACGCCGATGACATCTTCCAGGGCGACAACGGGCTGCCGCTGGACATCGATGCGCGCGGCGCGCGCTTCGCCAGCCGCGAGCAGGCGGGCATGATCTTCGTCGACGGCGTTGAGATCGGCGACATGGCCGACGTCGCCCTGCGCGACCGCAGGATGCTCTCCGCGGATGGCATCTTCATCGTCGTCGTCACGATCGCCGAGCAGGACGGCGGCTCGGTGGCCGACCCCGAGGTGATCTTCCGCGGCGTGCCGTTCCTCGACCAGGCCGACAAGCTGCGCGATGAGATCCGCGCCACCGTCGACGCCACGCTGCGCCGCGCCGCCGGCGAGGAAATCCACGAGGTCGACCTCGTCCAGCAGCTGCTGCACGACGACCTCGCGAAGCTAGTCTACGACCGCCTCAAGCGGCGGCCGATGGTCCTTCCCGTCGTCGTCGAGGTCTGAGGCCGCCGGCAGCAGGACCACGAAGCGCGCGCCCGCTCGGCCCGCGACCGAGTCCAGCGTGACCGAGCCGCCGTGGGATACCGCCACGGCCTGCACGATCGCCAGGCCGAGGCCGAACGAGCCGCCGCGGTCGCCCGAGCCGCGCACGAAGCGCTCGAACAGGGTGGGCGCGAGCTCCGCGGGCACGCCCGGCCCGTTGTCGGCGACGACCAGCTCCACCTGCCCGTCGGGCCGCGTCGCCGTGGAGACCCGGATCTCGGTGCCCGGCGGCGTGTGGCGCAGCGCGTTCTCCAGCAGGTTGATCGTGAGGCGGTGCAGCTCGTCGCGGGAGCCCTCCACGAACGCGCTGCGCATGTCCAGGGAGATCTCGTGCGCATCGCTCACCGGGCCGAGCTCGCCGGCCGCGTCGACCACGATCTCGGCGAGGTTGCAGCGCGTGTGGGGCACCACCCGGCCCACGTCCGTGCGCGCCAGCAGCAGCAGGTCCGCGACGAGGCGGCGCATGCGCTGGGAGGAGCGCAGCGCCGAGCGCGCCGCATCGCCCTGGTCGCCATGCAGCGATTCCGCGAGCAGCTCGAGGTTGGCGAGCACGCTCGTCAGCGGTGTGCGCAGCTCGTGCGAGGCGTCCGCCACGAACTGACGCTGGCGCGCCAGCATCGATTCCGTCTCCCCACGCGCAGCGTCCAGCTCGCGGAGCATCCCCTCCAGCGTGCGCGCCAGTTCGCCCACCTCGTCGTCGGCGGGCGACTGCGGCACGCCGCGCGAGGGGTCGCGCGTGCGCGCGATCTCCGCGGCGGTGGTGGTCAGCAGCGCGATCGGCGCCATCGCGCGGCGTGCGATCGCGATGCCCGCCAGCAGCGCCAGCACCGTCCCCGCGAGCACACCCAGCACCAGGAACAGCTCCACGCGGTGCACCGTGGCCTCCGTCGGGCCCACCAGGCGCCCGTACTGGAAGACGAGATGGCCGATCGTGTCCAGTTCGGGGCCGACGACCGGCACGATCGTGGTGATCACGCGGTAGCCGTTGACGGTCGTGACGCCCACCTGCGGCGCACCGAACGTGGGCGCCCGCAGCGGGTACTGTTCGAGCACGCGGCCCGAGAGGTAAAGGATCCTGATCTCGCTGTCGGGCGTGGCGATGTACTGCAGCGGCGGCGAGATCTGGAAGGTGCCGTGGGCCGGTTCGCCCCGCACTTTCAGCTCCGAGGGCAGCTGCTTGGCGGTTTCGCTGACGTCGTGATTGAAGTCCGAGCGGATGCGGTGGACGGTCAGCGAGCCGATCGCCACCGCGAACGCACACAGGATCACGAACGTCAGCAGCGCCGAGACCGCCGCCAGGCGCACGCGGATCGGCAGCCGGTCGAAGCTCGCCGACAAGCGCCGGACGGGGCCCAGCTGGTCGCCGATGCTACGCGCGAAGGACGTAGCCGGCCCCCCTGATCGTGTGCAGCAGCCGGGGCTCGCCCTCGGCCTCCAGCTTGCGGCGCAGGTTGGAGACGAACACCTCGATCGTGTTCGTCGTGGAGAACGGGTCATAGCCCCACACCTCATCAAGCAGGCGCTGGCGCGAGATCACGATCCGCTCGTTGCGCATCAGGTACTCGAGCAGCTCGAACTCCCGCTGGGTCAGATCGACCATGCGCTCGCCGCGCACCACTTCGTGCGTGTCCACGTTCAGCGACAGGTCGCCCACGCGCAGCGGCGCCGAGCCGCGCGGCGGGCGGCGGCGCAGCAGCGCGCGCAGGCGCGCGAGCAGCTCCTGGCGCTCGAAGGGCTTGACGAGGTAGTCATCCGCGCCCGCGTCCAGGCCCTCCACGCGGGCCTCCAGCGCGTCGCGGGCGGTGAGGATCAGGATCGGCACGTCGTCATCGGCGCGCAGCGCGCGCGCCACCTCGACGCCGTCCAGCTTGGGCAGGCCGAGGTCGAGGATCACGAGGTCGGGCGCGAACGAGCGGCCCTGCTCGAGCGCGGCCTCGCCGTCGGCGGCCGCGCGCACCTCATAGCCCTCCATGCGCAGCGAGCGCTGCAGGGCCTGTGCGATGTCCTCGTCGTCCTCGACGACCAGTACGCGGGGTGCACGGGAGAAGTCGTTCATGTCCATCTTTATGTATCGGGCTGCTGTAAAGCGATAGTAAGGGGCCCGAGGGAGGTCCCGCGGTGTCGGCGTCGAAGTTGCGCGGGATGGCCCCTACCCGCAAGCGCGCCCCTGCGAGCGATCGCAGATCGCCGCGCAGCGCCAAAGCCGCGCGCCCGCGCGCGCGCAAGCGCCCCGCTCGCCGCTCCCGGGGACCCGCGGGGATCCTCTCCAATCCCTTGCGCTCGCTGCCCCGTCTGCCCGTGCTCGAGCAGCGCGAACGCGACGTGCTCGGCCTCGCGCTGCTGGCCGCGGGCGTCTTCATGGGCTTCGTCCTCTACGGCGGCTGGAACGGGGGGCGCGCCGGGCACGGGCTCGCGGTCGCACTCGGCTGGACGCTCGGGCGCGCGCGGGTGCTCGCGCCGGCCGCCCTCGCGCTCGCCGGTGGCGCGCTGCTGGCGCGCCCCGTGCTGCCCGCCATGCGCCCGCTGCGCAGCGGCGCGCTGTGCGTGTTCGCCTCCGTCACGCTCGCGCTGGCCGCCGGCACGCTCGGCCTCAGCTCCGGGCCGGCAGGCCGGGGCGGGCCATGGGGCTCGGCCTTCCTGCAGGCCCACGGCGGCGTGCTCGGCGAGGCGCTGTACGAGCCCGCGCACCGCTTCGTGCAGAGCGTCGGTGTGGAGATCCTCGTCGTCTTCCTGATGCTCGCCGGCGTCATCCTGCTGACGGGCGCCTCGCTCGCGAGCGCCATCCGCGCCACCGGCAGCGGCCTGCTCGACACCACCCGCATGATGCGTACGCTGGGCGAGCGCCGCGCACCGCCCGGCGCCTCACGCCGCCCCGCGGCCGCGCACGAGGGCGAGGGCGAGGGTCCCGCCCGCCACTCCCTCAGCCCGCCCGAGCCCGGGCCCGAGCAGCTGATCGTGCGCGCCACGCACGTCGAGGCGCCCTCGCAGGACGACTGGATGGACGCGGAGGAGCCCCCCGCCGAACCGGGCGAGCGCGAATCGCCCGAGCGCGCCCCCGTGCCGCCGCCCGAGGCGCAGGAGCGCGGGGGCGAGCCCGAGGACGCCGAGGAGCAGGAGATCGCCGGGGTCTCGCGCACCGACGCCGGCGCGCTGACACCGCAGGGCAGGCTACGCGACGCGGTCACAGACGACCCGGACTTCGTGTGGGAGCTGCCGCCCGCAGCAGCACTGCTGACGCGCTCGAGCGGCGAGCAGACGCGACCCGACACCGCGGGGCAGGAGCGCACCGCCACGCGCCTGGTGGAGGCGCTCGGGCACTTCGGCGTGCAGGCCAAGGTGATCGGCACCGTCGCCGGGCCGCACATCACGCGCTACGAGCTCAGGCTCGCGCCCGGCACGAAGGTCGCCAAGGTCGCGCAGCTGAAGGACGATCTCGCCTACGCGCTGGCCGCCACCGACATCCGCATCCTCGCCCCGATCCCCGGCAAGCAGGCCGTCGGCGTCGAGGTGCCCAACGCCCACCGGCGCATCGTCAGGCTGGGCGATGTCTTCCAGGAGCCGCCCAAGGACTGGTCGCCGCTGACCGTGTGGCTCGGCAAGGACGTCGCCGGCAAGGCGATCGGCGCCGACCTCGCCAAGATGCCCCATCTGCTCGTCGCGGGGACCACCGGGGCGGGTAAGTCAGGCGCGATCAACGCGATGCTCTGCAGCGTCCTGCTGCGCGCCACGCCGCACGAGCTGCGCCTCGTGCTGGTCGACCCCAAGCAGGTGGAGCTCAACCACTACGAGTCGATCCCGCATCTGCTCACGCCCGTCATCACGAGCCCGCGCATGGCCGCCAACGCGCTGCAGAACCTCGTCAAAGAGATGGAGCAGCGCTACGGGATCATGTCGATGGCGCGCACCCGCAGCCTGGTCGAGCTCAACCGCGCGCGCGCCAAGCGCGATGAACCGCCGCTGCCCTACATCCTGTGCGTGATCGACGAGCTCGCCGACCTGATGATGGTCGCTCCAGCCGACGTGGAGGACTCGATCATCCGCCTCGCGCAGAAGGCGCGCGCGGTGGGCATCCACCTGGTGCTCGCCACGCAGAGCCCGCGCGTGGACGTGATCACCGGCATGATCAAGGCCAACGTCCCCTCGCGGATCGCCTTCGCGGTCTCCTCGCAGACCGACTCGCGCGTGATCCTCGACCAGAACGGCGCGGAGTCGCTGCTGGGCCAGGGCGACATGCTCTTCAGCCCCGTGGGCACCTCGCGCCTGCAGCGCATCCAGGGCGCCTACATCGACGAGGCCCAGATCGCCAAGTTGACCGACCTGTGGCGCCGCCAGGGGGAGCCCGAACTGCGCGAGGAGCTGCTCGCGGAGGTCGAGCCCGAGGCGCGCGGCGACTCGCCCGAGGAGTTCGACCCCGACGAGGACCCGCTGCTCAGCGACGCGATCAGGCTCGTCGCCGAGATGCAGACCGCGTCCACCTCGATGCTTCAGCGCCGCCTGCGCCTCGGCTACACGCGCGCCGGGCGCATGATCGACATGCTCGAGCGCCGTGGCGTGATCTCCGGCTACGAGGGCTCCAAGCCGCGCCAGGTGCTGATCACGGAGGCCGACCTGCCACGCGTGCTCGCGGCCCTGGAGGCCTCGCCCGCTCAGTCCGCCGCCTCCCATGTAAGCGACTAGCCTTCCCCGGGATGCCCGAGATCGGAGCAACGCTCCGCGAGGCGCGTATGCGTGCTCGCATCGACGTGTCGGAGATCGAGGCCCAGACCAAGATCCGGGCGAAGTATCTGCGCGCCCTGGAGAACGAAGAGTGGGGCCTGTTGCCCGGCCCCACGTTCGTCAAGAGCTTTCTGCGCACCTACGCGCAGGCGCTGGGCCTCGACGGCAAGGTGCTCGTCGAGGAGTATCGCCTGCATCACGAGCGCCCCAGCGACGCGGCGCTCGAGCCGATCGTCTCCACGCCCCAGAGCACGCGCACACGGCCCACGCCGTCCGCCCCCTCGCGCGGCTACATGATCGCGATCGGCGTGGTGGGGGCGATCGTCGTGCTGCTGATCGTGCTGCTCGCCGCGGGCGGCGGCTCCTCGAAGAGCCCCACCAGCTCGACCCCCGCGGCCGGGCAGAGCGCCGCCACGCACCCCGGCCACGGCCACGGCGCCGGGAGCACGGGGCACGCCCACAGCACTGCCGCCACGAGCATCGTCGCGCTCTCCCTGAAGGCGCGCGCGGTGGTCTACGTGTGCCTGCTCGGCGAAGGCGGGCACACGCTGGTGCCGGGCACGGAGCTGCAGCCCGGTGAAAGCACGCCCACCTTTCACTCCCGGCACTACGACATGACGCTGGGCAACAGCTCGCTGACCATGTACATCGATGGGCGAGCCCGCGCGGTGCCGCCCTCCAGCCAGGCGATCGGCTACTCGCTCGACAAGAAGCGCGGGCGCCAGTCGCTGGCCGCGGGCGAACTGCCCACCTGCGGATGAGCGCGCCATGAGCGCCCGGGCGGGGATCGTGGTGACCGGCACCGAGGTGCTGAGCGGCCGCGTCAGCGACCGCAACGGCCCGTGGCTGGCCGAACGGCTGCTCGAGCTCGGCGTCGAGCTCGCGCACACCGCGATCGTGGGCGACCGCGGTGAGGACATGGAGGCCGCGCTGCGCTTCATGGCCGCGCAGGGGGTCGACCTCGTGATCACCAGCGGCGGCCTCGGCCCCACCGCCGATGATCTCACCGCCGAGATCGTGGGGCGCGTGCAGGGCCGCGCGATGGTGCTCGACGAGGAACTCGCGCAGCGCATCGCGCGGATCGTCGCGCCGCTCGCCAAACGCTGGCCCAACATCGACCTAGAGGCGATCCGTGTGGCCAACCGCAAGCAGGCCACGATCCCCGAGGGTGCCACCGTGCTCGAGCCCGTGGGCACCGCGCCAGGGCTCGTGGTCGGGCCGGGCGGCGAGGCCGCAGGCGCCCGCCCCACGATCGTGGTGCTTCCGGGCCCGCCGCGGGAGCTGCAGCCGATGTGGGGCCAGGCACTTGAGGCCGACGCGCTGCGCGCGGTGCTGGACGGCGCCACGAGCTACCGCCAGGGCACGCTGCGCCTGTTCGGGATCCCCGAGTCGGAGATCGCAGAGACACTGCGCGTGGCCGAGCGCGACGGCGTGCAGCTCGCCCCGCTCGAGGTCACCACGTGCCTCAAACGCGGCGAGGTCGAGGTCGTCACGCGCTACGAGCCGCCCGCCGCGGCGGCCTACGAGGCCTTCGTGGAGCTCGTCCGCGAGCGTCACGGCGACGCGCTCTTCTCCGAGGACGCGCGCACCGTAGATCAGCTCGTTGCCGGCCTGCTGCGCGGGAACGGGGCGCATCGCGCGCGCACGATCGCCACCGCCGAGTCGTGCACCGGCGGGCTGCTCGCGGCGCGCCTGACCGAACTGCCCGGCTCCTCGGACTACGTCAGGGGCGCGATCGTGGCCTACGACAACGCGGTCAAGGTGGCCCAGGCCGGTGTGCCGGCCGAGCTGATCGAGCGCCACGGGGCCGTCTCGGTGGAGGTCGCGCGGGCGCTCGCCGAGGGCGCGCGCACGCGCCTGGGCGCAGACGTGGGCGTCGGCATCACCGGTGTGGCGGGCCCCGGCGGCGGCACCCCGGAGAAGCCCGTCGGGCTCGTCTGCCTGAGCGTCGCCGCCGCGGGTGAGGGGTCGCAGGTCGCAGAGCTGACGCGCTCGGTCAATCTCCCCGGCGGGCGCAGCGACGTGCGCGAGCGTGCCACCACGGTCGCGCTGCACCTCGTGCGCCGCCTGCTCAGCGGCGGCTGAGGACGCCGCGGCGCGCCGCTAGCATCGCGGGCGGCGATGAGGCGCGGTGCCACAGCCAGGCTGTTCGCGGCGGTCGCGCTGCCGGGCGCGGTGTGCGATCAGCTCAGCGCGTGGGCCCGCGCCGCCGTGCGCAGCGCCCGCATGCCCGCTCGCGTGCTCGACGATGAGTCGCTGCACCTGACGCTGTGTTTCCTGGGCAACCGCCCCGTGGCCGAGATCGACGCGCTGGCCGACGCGCTCGGCACGTGCGCGGGGCACAGCTGCGAGCTGCGCGTGGGCGCGCCGCTGTGGCTGCCCCCAAGGCACCCGCGGGCGCTCGCCGTCGAGATCGCCGACCGCGGCGGGGAGCTCGCACGCCTGCAGGCGGAGCTGAGCGCCGCGCTCGCGCAGGCCGGCACGTGGCGGCCCGAGCGGCGGCGCTTCCGCGCCCACGTCACCGTGGCGCGCATGCGCGCCGGCGAACGGAGCCCAGCCCAGCCCGCCCAGCCGATGCTGCCCGCCACGCCGCAACTGTGCTTCGTGGCGTCGTCGGTCGGTCTGTATCGCTCGTGGCTGGCGCCCACGGGCGCCACCTATGAGCGCATCGCCAGCTGCACGCTGGCGCCCGGCGCGCCGGGCTGAGGCGCCGACCCCGGGCTGCCCGTCAGGATTCCCGGGCGACGTCTTCGCAGAGCAGTTCGCTGCCGTCGGGCGAGGGCGCCGGCGCGGGGCCCGCTTCGCAGGCCGGTTCGCTGCCGTCGTCGCACGCGAACGAGCCGCTGTCCATGCGCACGGGGGCGGTGCCGTCTTCGCAGGTGGGTTCCCCCGAGTTCGCCCAGCTGACCGTGCATTCGCCGCTCGAGCCGTCGCTGCAGAAGTCTTCGCCGTTGTCCTGCGCGACGGGGCACAGCAGCTCGCTGCCGTTCGCCGAGCGCGTCGGGGTGGCGCCGTCTTCGCAGGAGGGTTCGCTTTCGTCCGCGCAGCTGAAGGAGCCGTCGCTCGCGCGCACCGGCGCCGCGCCGTCTTCACAGCTGGCCGGGGTGGCGTGCACGGTGGGCGATGCCGCCGGTTTGCTGCCCCTCGCCACAGCGTGCCCGCGCTTGCGCCGCTTGGCGGGGCCGGCCGTGTCCTTCTTGGTCCTGCCCTTCTGCTGGGAGCATGCGGGCGGGCGCGTGGAGTGCTTGGCCGCGGCGTGCTCGGCGCTCGTCGCGGCGTGCGCGGTGGCGGGGTGCGAGCACGAGCTGTGGTGGGACTTGGCGTGCGCGAGCGCGGACGGCGGCGCGATCGCGAGCAGGAGGATCGCGAGCGGGAGCGCGAGGAGCGTACGCGGGAGGCCGGGGAGCGGGGGGCAGGTCGGCTTCACGCCGCTGTCATCGTCCGCCCGGCCGCCTGTGCCAAGCGCGCCGCAGACGGGTGGACGACCATTGCAGCGCCATGCGCATGCGAACAGCTGTTCCGTCCGGGGCGCCCTCTAGCTTCTTCGTCTCATCCCGACCCGGAGGAGCAAGACCATGCCCGTGACCGATGAGCAGAAGGCCGCCAAGGCGCGCGACGCCGCCCTTCAGGGCGCGCTCACGCAGATCGAGCGCGAGTTCGGCAAGGGCACGGTCATGCGGATGGGCGACGAGGGCGCCCAGGTGCGCTGCGAGGCGATCCCCACCGGCGCGCTGTCGCTCGACCTCGCGCTCGGGATCGGCGGCGTTCCGCGGGGACGGATCGTCGAGGTCTTCGGCCCGGAGTCATCGGGCAAGACGACACTGATCTATCACGTGCTGGCCGAGGCGCAGAAACTCGGCGGCGTCTGCGCGTTCATCGACGCCGAGCATGCGATGGACCCGCTGTATGCCAAGGAGATCGGGGTGGACATCGACGAGCTGCTCGTCTCCCAGCCCGACTACGGCGAGCAGGCGCTCGAGATCGCCGACATGCTCGTGCGCTCGGGTGCCGTGGACGTGGTCGCGATCGACTCGGTTGCGGCGCTGACCCCGCGTGTGGAGCTCGAGGGTCAGATGGGCGATCAGACCGTCGGCTCGCAGGCGCGCATGATGTCCCAGGCGATGCGCAAGCTGGCGGGCAACCTCAACCGCACGCAGACGCTCTGCATCCTGACCAACCAGATCCGCGAAAAGGTCGGCGTGATGTTCGGCTCGCCCGAGACCCAGCCCGGTGGCCGCGCGCTGAAGTTCTATGCCTCCCAGCGCCTGGACATCAGGCGCATCGAGACGCTCAAGGACGGCACCGAGGCGGTCGGCAACCGCGTGCGCGTGAAGGTCGTCAAGAACAAGGTCGCGGCGCCGTTCCGCCAGGCCGAGTTCGACATCGAGTTCGGCCGGGGGATCTCGACGTCGGGGTGCCTGATCGACCTCGGGCTCGAGCACGGCATCGTCTCGAAGTCCGGCTCGTTCTTCTCCTACGGCAACGACCGTCTCGGTCAGGGCCGCGGCAACGCGAAGGCCTACCTCGACGAGAACCCCGCGGTGGCGAAAGAGATAGAAGAGAAGATCTACGCGGCGCTGGGCGTTGGCAAGGACCTCGTGACGCCGATCGACCGCGACAAGATCGTCTCGGGCGAGGCGCAGGAGGGCAAGGCGCCGCTGGCCAGCGAACCGGTCGTGGCAGCCGCCTAGCGGACAGGTGGGCAGCCGCCGAAGGTAGGGTCTACTCTTCCTGCCAAGTCAACACAGGGGGATCCACCCATATGAGAAGCAAGTCCGCTCGCAAGCTGTGCGGGGGCGTGCTCGCCGCCGCGCTTGCCATTGCCTGCCTGGGCTCGTCCGCGCTCGCGCAGGCGGCGCCGCTGCCCACGCTCACGCTGACGCTGAGCAAAACCTCGATCACCGTCGGCGGGAGCACGCAGTCGGGCGCCGTCAACGTCGTCTCGAGCGCCACCGGCATCAAAGAAGGGTCGGCGATCCTGTTTCTGCTGAAGCCCGGCGTGAGCGTCGCAGAAGTGGAAGCCGCGATCAAAGGCGGCGCCGGCAAAGACCCCAACCGCGCGAGCAAGTACGGCACGATCGTCTTCGATGCGGAAGTGAGCCCCGGCCAGGCCAACGAAGCACAGACCGACCTCGTGCCCGGCCAGTACGTGGCCCTCGGCGGCGAGGGCGAAGGCCCGAAGGTGAAAACGCCGTTCACGGTCACCGCGGCGGCCGCGCCGGCCGCGCTGCCGACGCCGCAGGCGACGGTCCGCTCGATCGAGTTCGGCTTCCGCGGCCCCAGCACGCTGCACGACGGCGAGCTGGTGCGCTTCGAAAACGAAGGCTTCCTCGTGCACATGGACATCGCCTTCCCCGTGAAGAACATGAAGGCCGCCAAGGAAGCGGTGAAGGACCTGCTGGCCGGAAAGGAAAAGGCGGTTGAAAAACTGATCGCGGGGGCGCCGGTGGGCTTTGCGGGCCCGCTCTCGCACGAAGCCTTCCAGCAGGAGACGATCACGGCCAAGCCCGGCATCTACGTGCAGGCCTGCTTCATGGAAACCCAGGATGGGCGCGACCACACGCGTCTGGGCATGGAGCGCATCATCACGATCACCAAATAGTGGCGCGGTGGGAGGCCCGCCCGGAAGGGTGGGCCTCCCACGGTGCGTTTAGCTGCGCGTAAGCGGGCCTCCCTACCCTGTGCGCTGCTTCGAGCGAGACCGGCCGTCGAGTGGCAGGGTCTCCTGGCAACGGACATGCAGAGGGAGTGGGGCTGCGCTACCACCTCGCGACGTTCGGCTGTGCTGGTCCTCCAGGACAAGTCAGCCGACGCCCCGCCGAGCGCGAGACCCGATGGCCCCGCGCTCGCGGCGGGCTGCTACCTATCCGAGACCGGAGACCGGGATCGCAAGGCTGATCATCATCTCAGGGGTAAACGATCTTGATTGGTCGCGCGTAATTGGTGACGATGCTCGCAATCTCTTCATCACGGTCGGTGTAAAACCATGGTTCAAACCCTCCTGGAGGTGCTGATAGGGCGTACTGCCACACGAGGCCCTGCGTATTCGGCCCCGAGAACGCTTCTTCCTCGAATTGAGTGTCGACCGCGCTGGTGATCGCATTGACAGGCTGGTCCTGCCCGTCGTCGAAGCCCGAGTTCCGCAGCCATTCTTCACCTGCCACGCAATCGGCGAATCCGAGGATGTGGTCGGTTACGTATGGGCCCGAGCCTTCCGTGCGTGTGCCCGTGATTTCGGTCTCCGGCCCCCTCGTGAACGAGTTATCGATTAGCTTCTCGTCGAGCGTGAACGTTTTGATCGTGCCTGGCGTCGAGGAATGGCCGGTGCATGGCAGTGTGTCCCTCTCGCAGCCTGTGAAGATGTAGCTCACGGTCGCCGTAGTGCCGCTTTCGACGAGTCCGAACCCCGTACGGTTCACGCAGCTCACGAGGCCCTCACTGGCTCGGAATTCGGTTGGGCCGCCCGAGAGGGTGAAGGAGATCGGCAGGACCGCTTCGTACCCACCTTTGTGATCGGGTACACCATTCTTCAGGGCCGCTTGGGTGCAGCCGCTGTCGAGATAGTTCCCGTGCTTCTGGGCGACACACGTTTTGAATTCTTCGATTTCATACGAGCCTTTATAGTCCGGTACACCGCGCTTCAGGGCCACCTGGGTACAGCCGCTGTCGAGGTAGTAGCCGTGCTTCCTGGCATTACAGACGCCGTAGTACGCGGCCTGCGACGATGCTGCTGCGAACGCGCCGAGCGCAAGCGCGACCACGACAGCTAGACCGATGATCTTGAGCTGGCGCATCTCTCCGCCCCCCTGTGATTGATGAGCGCCTAAACGTAGCACTCTACGCCGACCTGGGGAGCCTCGTCAATGCTTGCGCGAGCAATTTACGCGTGGGCGGCGGGGGACGCCGGGACGACGGTCTCATTCGCTGAGGCGGGGGCCTCCGCGGAGTCGGGCTAGCCTGTGGCTTGTGACCGGCAGGAATATGGATTTGAAATACCACCTCACGACCTTCGGCTGCCAGATGAACGAGCACGACTCCGAGCGGATGAAGGGCATGCTCGAGTCCCTCGGCTACAGCGAGGCGCGCGAGCGCGCGGAGGCGGACCTGATCCTCTTCAACACATGCTCGATCCGCGAGTCCGCGGACGCCCGCTTCATCTCGCACCTCGGTGAGGCCAGGCGCCTGAAGCGCGAGGCGCCGGAGCGGGTGGTCGGCGTGGGCGGCTGCTGGGCGCAGTCGGTCAAGGAGGAGGTCTTCGAGCGCTTCCCCTTTGTCGATGTGGCATTCGGGCCCGGCCAGGTCCACAAGCTGGCCGAGTTCCTGACAAGCGACTCGCTCAGCGCGCAGGGCTACTTCGAGTTCGAGGGCTTCACCGGTCACCTGCCGGCGCGGCGCGAGCGCCCCTTCCAGGGCTGGCTGCAGATCAGCGTGGGCTGCAACTGCGCCTGCTCCTACTGCATCGTGCCCTCCACCCGCGGGCGGGAGGTCAGCCGGCCACCGCACGAGCTGCTGGCGGAGGTGCAGGCGATGGCGGCCTCGGGCGTGCGCGAGATCACGCTGCTGGGTCAGAACGTGAACTCCTATGGGCGCGACCTGCCCGCAGGCCCGCCGCGGGCGGGCGCGCCCGCGGGCAGCCGGCGCGAGCGCCCCAGCTTCGCCGGGCTGCTGGCGCTGCTGGACGGCGTACCGGGCATCGAGCGCATCCGCTACACGAGCCCGCACCCGAAGGACATGCGCGAGGACGTGATCCGCGCGCACGCCGAGCTGGCGAGCGTGTGCGAGCACATCCACCTGCCGCTGCAGTCGGGCTCCAGCCGCATCCTCAAGGCGATGCGGCGCACCTATGACCGCGGGCGCTACCTGCAGCGCGTGCAGATGATCCGCGAGCAGCTGCCCGACGTCTCGCTCAGCACTGACATCATCGTTGGCTTCCCGGGCGAGTCCGAGGAGGACTTCGCGGAGACGCTCGAGGTTGTCGAGCAGGTCGGCTATGACAGCGCGTTCACGTTCATCTTCTCGCCGCGGCGGGGGACCGAGGCGGCGGCTATCGCAGACGGGCTTGTGGCCCATCCGGTGAAGGTGCAGCGCATGGAGCGACTGTTGGAGCTCGTGCAGGCCAAGGCGCGTGAGCGGGCACAGCGTTTCGTGGGGCGCACGCTGGAGGTCCTCGTGGAAGGCGGCTCGCGCACCGACCCCGAGCGCATGCGCGGGCGCACCCGCCACAACAAGGTGGTCAACTTCGGCGGCCTGGCCGCGCCGGGAGAGCTTGCCGCGGTGGAGATCCTCAGCGCCACGAGCCAGACGCTGGCCGGCGAGGAACGCCTGCTGGCGCGCCTGGCCTGAGCCGCGGCGTCCGGCCGGGGCGAGCCGGCCGGACGCAGAGGGGAGAGGCGTCCGGCCGGCTCGCCCGGTAGTCGCGTGCTACTGGGCGCTCGGCGTCGGCGGCGGGCCCTGGAAGCTCGAGCCGGAGCCGCTCGGCGCTTTTGCGCCCGAGCCCATGTTGGGGCAGGGGTGCGAGCCGGTGGCACCTTTGGGGTCGCCGGAATGCCCAGCCGGCGGGGTCGATGGGGTGGTCGGTGTCGTCGGCGTGGTCGGGGTGGTGGGTGTGGAGCCCGTGGTGGTGCTCGCGCTCGATGTGGTGGACGGCGAGGATGCCGCCCCGGCGGCCGCGGCCGCCGCACCGCCGCCGGCGAGTGCACCGGCGATCATGGTCGCTCCGAGCAGCTTTGAGACACGCATGGTGAAACCTCCTGGGATGGATGGATGGTGCGTGACTCCATCGTGCGCGGGCCCGCTAAGGGCAGGGGCAGCGCCGCGTAGGGGTTTGCTAAGAGCGCCTGGCGCGGTGGGCGCGGCGGGGACGGCCGCTCAGATGACGCCGAGCAGCGCGGCCTCTATTTCACGCAGGCGGTCGGTGTCGCCGCGGATGCCGAAGCGCGCGTCGTTGAAGAGGAAGGACTCGGCCAGGCGCACGATGGCATAGGCCAGCGTGGAGGGCGGGATCGTGGGGACGAACGTGCCCGCGCGCACCTCCTCGTCGATCAGCGCTTCGATCGCGGCCGTCATGCGCGGCTGCACGATCCCGCCGCTGGAGGTCAGGATCCGCAGGCCGCGCTCCTGCTCGGAGGCGAGCAGCACGCCTAGGCCGCGGGTGGCTGCGAGTTCGCGGTTGAAGCCGTCGAAGCAGTCCAGCAGCGCGATCGCGCCGGAGCCGCCGGTGCGCCGGCGGATCCGCGCCAGGCGCCCTTCGGCGAGCTCGGCGAGCATTTCGCCGAGCAGCACGTCGCGGGTACCGAACCAGCGGTGCATCGTCGCCCGCGCGAGGCCGAGCTCGCGCGCGATGCCCTGCATGTCCACGCGCTCGCCCGCCAGAAAGCGCTCGCTGGCCAGCCCGAGCACGTCCTCGCGTGTGGCCGCTGCGGGGCGCCCCGGGCGCCTGGTGGCGAGCTGCTCCATGACTGCAGAGCCTATCCGAGCGGCCAGGATCGCGACGGGCGTCCGTCCCGTATGCGAACATATGTTCGTGCGCTGGAGCAACCTGACGGCCGAGCAGAGCGAGCAGCGGAGCCTGCCCGGCTACCGCGACGCCGTCGCCGTGCGCCGCTTCGACGCGCCGCAGGCGCTGCAGACACGCTTCTACGAGGTGCGCGCGCGGTCGGTGCTCAACCGCGTACCCGACAGCTCGCAGATGCCCTTCCGCTGGACCGTCAACCCCTACCGCGGCTGCAGCCACGCGTGCGTGTACTGCTTCGCCCGGCCCACGCACAAGTACCTGGGCTTCGACGCGGGCCGCGACTTCGAGCGCGAGATCGTGGCGAAGGTCAACGCGCCGGAGGTCCTGCGCGCGGAGCTGGCGCGCAGCTCCTGGAAGAGCGAGCACGTCGCCCTGGGGACGAACACGGACCCGTATCAGTGGGTGGAGGGGCGCTACCGGCTGATGGAGGGCATCTGGGCGGCGTTGCGCGACGCGGCCAACCCGTGCTCCGTGCTGACCAAGTCGCCCCTGCTGCTGCGCGACCTGCCGCTGCTGCTGGAGATCCAGCAGCGCACCACGATCAGCGCCTGCCTGTCGATTCCCACGCTGGACGAGAGGGCCTGGCGCGCCAGCGAGCCGCACACCCCCAACCCGCGTGCGCGCCTGGAGGCGGTGGCCGAGCTCAACCGGGCGGGGATCCCCACGGGCGTGCTGATCGCGCCGCTGATGCCCGGCATCAACGACGCGCCGCACCAGCTCGAGCCGCTGCTCGAGCTGGCCACGCAGGCGGGCGCGACGAGCATCGGCGGGATCGCGCTGCACCTGCGCGGCGAGGTGCGCCAGGTCTTCATGGACTGGCTTTCAAGCCAGCGCCCGGACCTGCTGCCGCGCTACCGCGAGCTATACCGCCGCGGCGCCTACATGCCCCGCCGGGAGCGCAGCATCCTCGCGGCGAAGGTGCGCCGCGAGGACGCTCCCAGCGCCTTCCCGCGGTTCGCGGCCGGTCCGCCGGCCGTGCCCGCCGGCGAGCCGCGCGCGCTGGCGGGGGCGATGCAGCAGAGCCTCTTCTGAGGCGCCGGCCGGGGGTCTAGCCGGGAGCGGACACGCGCACCGCGTCCCTGTCCCTGAGCACCACGGTGCGATCGCGGCCCGTGCGCTTTGCCTCATACAGCGCCGCGTCGGCGCGCAGCAGCAGCGTCTCGATGCTCTCCGGCGCGAGTGCCGCGCAGATGCCGGCGCTGACGCGCATCCGCGGCAGCCCCGAGCGGTCCTCGCGCGCGATCGCCGCGCGCACCCGCTCCGCGAAGGCCTCGGCATCCGTGCTCGAGCAGCCGGGCAGCAGCACCGCGAACTCCTCGCCGCCGAGGCGGGCCACCACGTCGATCGTGCGCGCCTGGTCGGCGAGGATCCGCCCGATGCGCTCGAGTACGCGGTCGCCCACGTCATGACCCCACTCGTCGTTGATGCGCTTGAAGTAGTCCGCGTCGAAGGCCGCGAGGGCGGTCGGCTGGCCGCTGCGCCCCGCGTGTGCCAGCTCCAGCAGCGCGCGCTCATCGAAGCCGCGCCGGTTCAGCAGGCCGGTCAGCGAGTCCGTGCGAGCCTCGTCGAGCAGCCGCTGGAGCAGCTGGTCGTTCTTGCGCACGAGCGTCATAACGACCACGGCCACGACGCTGACCGAGACCATCACGTCGATCCACCTGCCCGGGTAGCTGCTCGCGGCGGGCAGCAGCAGCAGCGTCAGCGCGTGGGCGATCCCGACGCACACGATGATGCCGATCGCTCCGCGACGGCCGAAGAAGAACGTCATCCACAGCACCGGCCACATGTAGAGGACGGCACCGTCGCCGGCGCCGGTGGTGGCCGTGAGTGCGTAGGCGATCAGCGTCACGCCGAGCGGACCGAGCGCCGCGAGCGCGGGGCGCGGCAGGCGGGGGCCGAAGAGCACGAGCGCGGCAGCGAGCGCGGCGGCGACCAGGGCGGGCAGGACCGCGAAGCTCGGGTCGCCCGGCAGGGCGCCCTCGAGCGCGGCGTCGAATGCAGCACCGCCGTACATCGCGGCGGCGGTGTAGGCCATCAGCCGCGTGTTCAGGCGGAGCTTGTCCAACGAGGGACCCACATTCTCCTATCGGCTCGCCGCGGCCACTACAAAAGCCCTCACGCCGTGCCGCTCCGCGCGGCACCCGCCTCAGCGCAGCTCGCGCAGCGCCCGTGCCATGTCGCGCGCCACCGCCTCGCCGCCGAGGCGGCGCACGATCGCGGCGGTGAGGCCGGGGGCGAGGCCCCACGAGACGGCGCCCGCGCGCTGCAGCGCCGGCGCCACGTCGATCTCGCCGCGGTCGCCGGCGATCGCCTCGAGCGCCGCCTCGGCCACCTGCTGGGGTGAGCGGGTGCCGACGCCGCGCGGCAGGCGCACGCCGCTGCTGGCGAAGATGCCGGCGTCGCGGATGAAGCCGGGGAAGATGCACGAGACGCCCACCCCGCTGCCGTGGAGATCGGCGCGCAGCCCCCCTGCGAAGCCCCGCAGGGCGAACTTGCTCGCGTGGTAGAGCGGGTTGCCGGGCAGCGCGGTCTTGCCGGCGATCGAGGAGATGAACAGCAGGTGCCCGCGCCGGCGCGCCAGCATGCCGGGCAGCAGCGCGTGGGCGAGCGCAACCGGTGCGCGCAGGTTGACCTCCAGCGCCCGGTCGAGCTCGGCCACCGTGAAGGACTCCAGGCGCCCCGCCGCGGGAATCCCGGCGTTGGCCAGCAGCACGTCCGCGCCGGCCGCCTGCTCGGCGAGGCGCGCGAGCGCGGTGCGGTCGCTGAGATCGACCGCGAGCGCGCGCGCCCCGAGCTCGGCGGCAAGCGTCTCGAGCGCTTCCTCCTGGCGGCCCGTCAGGATCAGCCGCGCGCCGGCCTCGCCGAGGGCCCGCGCGAGCGCCTGCCCGATGCCGCCCGTGGCGCCCGTCAGCAGCACCGTGGAGCCGGAGATCTGCACGAGCTGTGAGCCTATCCCCATGCAGATCATTGCGCTGTTCGGACCCACCGGCGTGGGCAAGACCGCCGTCGCGCTCGCGCTGGGCGATCTGCTGCGCGAGCGGGGCGAGGATCCCGTGGCCGTTTCCGCCGACGCGCTGCAGGTTTATGCGGGGCTGGAGCTGCTCACCGGCGCCGCCACGCCCACCGAGCAGGCGCTGCTCGAGCACCGCCTGCTGTCGTTCCTGCCGCTCGATGCGACCTTCAGCGTGGGGCGCTACGCTGAGCTGGCCCATGCCGAGATCGACGCGCTGCGCGCCGCCGGACGGCGCGTGCTGCTCGTGGGCGGCACCGGGCTCTATCTGCGCGCCGCGCTGTGCGAGCTCGACCTGCGCCCGCCGCCGCCCGAGGGCGTGCGCGCGCGCCTGACCGCGGAGCTCGAAGTCCACGGCGCCCGCGCGCTGCACGCGCGGCTGGCCGCGCAGGCGCCGTGGGCTGCCGCGGGGATCGACCCCAACGACCGCCAGCGCGTCGTGCGCGCGCTCGAGCTGCTCGAGCTCGGCGAACTGGAGGCGCCCGAGGGCGACTCGCAGCTGTGGAGCGCGCAGGTCCGCCACCCCACGCTGCTCGTCGGGCTGACCATGGAGCGCGAGGCACTGTACGGCGCAATCGAGGCGCGCGTCGATGCGATGCTGGCGGCGGGTGTGCGCGAGGAGGTGCTGCGCGCGCACGCCGCGGGCGCCTCCGAGACGGCGCGCAAGGCGCTCGGCTTCCAGGAGCTGCTGGAGGGCGACGTCGAGCGCATGAAGCGGCGTACGCGCAACTACGCGCGGCGCCAGCTGACGTGGATGCGCAAGCTCGCAGGCGTGCGCGTGATCGACGTCGGCGGTCGCGACGCGGGCGCCGTCGCGCGCGAGATCCTAGACTCCGGCGCCCCATGAGGTTCGAGAAGTGGCAGGCCCTCGGCAACGACTATCTGATCGTGGAGCGCGACGAGCTCCCCTTCGAGCTCACGCCCGCGCGCGTGCGCCGGCTGTGCGAGGGGCACTTCGGCGTGTTCGCCGACGGCGTGCTGCTGCTCTCCCCGCCGGCCGACCGCGCGCACGTGGCCGACCTGCGGATCTTCAACCCGGACGGCTCCGAGGCCGAGCTCTCCGGCAACGGAGCGCGCGAGGCGATCCTGTATCTGCGCCGCCACGGCTGGACCGACCGCGACACCTTCACCATCCACACCGCCGGCGGGGACATCCGCCCGACGATCACCGGGCCTGAGAGGTGCACGGTGGACATGGGCCATGCGCGGCTGGTCTCGCCGGACTTCCCCGGCGGTCCCGAGGACGGGCAGGGCGCGCTGAGCGCCGACGGGCGCGCCTGGGTCTTCCGCCACGTCTCGATCGGCAACCCCCAGTGCGCCATCCACGTCGAGACGCCAGAGGATCTCGCCGAGCTCGATCTGCAGGCGATCGGACCGGCGATCGAAGCCGATGCCCAGTTCCCCAACCGCACCAACGTCTCCTGGTACACCGAGCTCGATAACGTCCCGGACGCGCCGAGCGCCGCCGCCCGTCGCATCCGTGCGCGGATCTTCGAGCGCGGCGTGGGGGAGACCCTCTCCTCGGGAACCGGAGCGAGCGGCGCCGCGGTCGCCTCCTGCCTGCGCGACGGCGCGGGCCCCGCGAGGGTGGCGGTGATCCTCGACGGCGGCGAGCTCGAGGTCGAGGTGGGGGAGGATCTGCAGGTCAACCTGACAGGCTGGGCCAGACCCGTCTTCGCGGGCAGCCTCAGCGACGAGTTCACAAAGGAGCTGGATGAGACCGAGTAAGCGACTGGAGCGCATACCCCCATACGCCTTCGCCCAGCTGGAGCGCAAGATCGCCGAGAAGCGCGCCGCGGGCGTCGACGTGATCAGCCTCGGCATCGGCGACCCCGACCGCCCGACGCCGCCGCTGATCGTGGAGGCGATGCAGGAGGCCGTGACCGAGCCCGAAACCCACCGCTACCCCTCCAACCGCGGGCGCGAGGACTTCCGCGTGGCCGTCAGCGACTTCTACGAGCGGCGCTTCGACGTCGACCTCGACCCGGCGAGCGAGATCATCCCCGCGATCGGCGCCAAGGAGGCCATCTTCAACCTCAACCTCGCCTTCCTGGACCCCGGCGACTATGCGCTCGCCGCCGACCCCGGCTATCCCGTCTACACCGGCGGGCCGTGGCTGGCCGGCGCCGAGCCCGTGCTGATGGCCCTCGAGCCCGAGCACGGCTTCGTCCCCGACCTCGGCGCGATCGACGAGGACATCGCCCGCCGCACGAAGCTGATGTTCCTCAACTACCCCAACAACCCCACCGGCGCGGTCGTCCCGGATGGCTTCTTCGAGCGGGTCGTCGAGTTCGCGCGCGCCTACGAGATCCTCGTGGTCCACGACAACGCCTACTCGGAGATCGTCTTCGACGGCTACCGCGCACCGTCGTTCCTGGCGACCCCCGGGGCCAAGGAGGTCGGCATCGAGGTCTTCTCGCTGTCCAAGGGCTACAACATGACCGGCTGGCGCTGCGCGGTGGTGGTCGGCAACGCCGAGGCGCTCGAGACCTACTGGCGCCTGAAGACCAACATCGACTCGGGGCTCTTCGAGGCGATCCAGCTCGCGGGGATCGCCGCGCTCTCGCCTGACGCCGACGCGGAGGTGGCCTCGATGAACGAGCTCTACCTGCGCCGGCGCGACCTCGTCTGCAACGCGCTGCGCGAGATCGGCGTCGAGGTGCGCCCGCCGCACGGCACCATCTATGTGTGGGCGCCCGTCCCCAGCGGCTTCGAGAGCTCCTCCGCCTACTGCGAGCACGTGCTCGAGCGGGCCGCCGTGGTGCTCTCGCCCGGTGCGATCTACGGGCCCGCCGGCGAGGGCTGGTTCCGCATCTCGCTGACCACGCCCGACGAGCGCCTGCTCGAGGCCGTCACGCGTCTCGGCGCGCTCGGTGCCTGAGGGGCCCGGCCGGCGAGCGCGGGGACGCTCCGCAGGCGATCTCGGGCATCACGAGAAGCGCCGAGGCGGTCATCTAGACTGGATCTCGGATGGACAGGAACCGCAACGGCCGCGGCGCGAGAAGACCGCGGGCGACCCAGCGGCTCGACGGATCCGAGCCGGCTCAGCGCGCACGCCAGCGCGCGTTCTGTATCGCGGCGCTGCCGCAGGACGGCGATCTGGCCGAGCTGGGCGAGCTGCTGCGCACCGCCGGCGTGGCGGTCGCGGGCGAGCTGATCCAGCGGCGCGAGCAGCCGCACCCGAACACCTATCTCGGCCCAGGCAAGGTGCAGGAGGCCAAGGAGCTGGCGCTCGCCGCCGACGCCAACCTGATCGCCTGCGACGATGAGCTGAGCGCCCGTCAGGAGCGCAACCTCGAGGAGGCGCTCGGCCTGCCCGTCGTCGACCGCACGACCGTCATCCTCGACATCTTCGCCTCGCATGCCGGCAGCGCCGAGGGCAAGCTCCAGGTCGAGCTCGCCCAGCTCGAGTACAACCTCGCGCGGATGCGCGGGCTGTGGAGCCACCTCGAGCGCCTCGGCGGCGGCATCGGCACGCGTGGGCCGGGGGAGACGCAGATCGAGACCGACCGGCGTCTCGCACGCGACCGCATCGCGACGCTGCGCAGGCGCCTCGAGCACGTCAAGGGCACGCGCGCGGTGCAGCGCGCCGAGCGTGAGCGCGCAGCGCTGCCGACGATCGCGCTCGTCGGCTACACCAACGCCGGCAAGTCAACCCTGCTGAACGCGCTGACGGGCTCGGAGGTGGGCGTGCGCGACCGGCTCTTCCACACGCTCGATCCGACCACGCGCACGCTGCGGCTCGGTGGCAGGCCCTACCTGATCACCGACACCGTCGGCTTCATCAGCAAGCTGCCCCACCAGCTCGTCGACGCCTTCGGCGCCACACTCGAGGAGACCCGGCGCGCCGAGCTGCTCGTGCACGTGCTCGACGCCTCCGCCTCCGACGAGCAGCGCGAGACGATGCGCCACTCTGTCGAGCAGACGCTCGAGGAGATCGGGGCGGGCGATCGTCCGCGGCTGCTCGTGCTCAACAAGGTCGACCTGCTCGACGAGCCCGCCCGCGCCGAGGTCCAGCTGCGCCACCCCGACGCGGTGCTCGTGAGCGGCGTCAGCGGCGCCGGTCTGCAGGCGCTGGGCGAGCGGATCGAACGCGAGCTCGCGCACACGCTGCGCCCGGTGGACCTGCTGGTGCCCTATGCCGACGGCGGCAGTCTCGCCGAGTTGCACGAGCTCGCCGGCGAGCTCGACCGCCGCGACACGCCCGAGGGGGTGCGCGTGCACGCGCTCATCCCCGCGCGCCTGGCGGGACGCTTCGCCCGCTTCGCGGTCGCCTCCTGAGTCCTAGCGCGCGGGCGCTCAGCGCTCGTCGCCGCTGCCCGAGAGCACGCCGCGGCGCTGGCGCGAGAGCAGCTTCTCGAGGTTGTCCTGGGCAACCTGCTCGAGCTCCAGGCCGAGCTCGCTGGCGACCTGTGCGACATACCACAGCACGTCGCCGAGCTCCTTGGCCATCGCCGCGCGCCGCTCGTCGCTGACGATGCCGCCGTCGTCGCGGATCGCCTTCTTGGCGTGCTCGGCGACCTCTCCCGCCTCGCCCGCCAGGCCGAGCACCGGGTAGCTGAGCCACGCCTCGCGCGGGTATTGCGCGGTGCGCCGCGAGAGGCGCTGGTAGTCGGCGAGCTCCATCGCTGCGATCCTAGGGCGTGCACGCTGCGCAGGCGGGTGGGGGAGGCGGTATTTGCGAGCGATGGCTCGGCGCTCGCCCGCCGCTCAGACCCCGGCGGCGTGGAGCGCGCTCGCGTGCGCCTCGGTCTCGAGCTCGTCGTCCAGCGGGACGAGCGCGTCCGCGCGGCCGGCGAGCGCACACGCGATCAGCCAGTCGGCGAACCACACGTTCTTGGGCAGCAGCGGCCCGTGCAGGTAGGTGCCGATCGTGTTGCCGCGCCGCGCACCCTCGAGCCCGCTGCGCCCGTCGTTGCCGTGGCCCTCGAGCACACGCCCGAGGGCGTCGGTCCCCGCCAGCAGCCGGGTGCGCCCGCCGTGGTTCTCAAAGCCCGCGAGGATGCCCGCGTGCTGCTGCTCGGCGTGCTGCTGCAGGCTGACCTCGATCGCGACGTTGCCGATCAGCCGCGGCCCCTCCTCGCGCACAGTCTCCACGTCCAGCAGGCCCACACCCGGGATCGTCTCGCTGCCGAGCGCATAGGAGCGCCCGAGCAGCTGGTAGCCGCCGCACACCCCGAGCACGACCGCGCCCCGCTCCGCCGCGGCGTGCAGGCCGGCGCGCTTGTGCTCCAGCAGGTCCTGAGCACACAGGCGCTGATCGCGATCCTGGCCGCCGCCGAGATAGAAGAGGTCGTGCGCATCGCCCTCGAGCCTGTCGCCCAGGCCGCTCGCGCTCAGCTCGAAGCCGAGCCCGCGCCAGCGGCAGCGGCGCTCGAGCACGATCAGGTTGCCGCGATCGGCATAGATGTTCATCAGATCGGGGTAGAGCGCGCAGACGCGCAGCGTGGGGGCGGGCCGATCAGGCACGCAGCACCACCACCTCGCTGCCGACGTGCTCGGCGGTCGCCGCGAGCGCCCGCGCCGGCGCGGCCTGCAGGCCCACCTGCGCGCCCTCGCGCTCGAGCTGCGCGGCACTGAAGAGGTCGAGCGCGATGATGTTGCGCTCGCCCAGCGTCTCGCCGACCACGGTCAGGCGCCGCTCGCGTTCGATCACCACGCGCTGAGCCTCGGTGCGCACGCACAGCGGGTGGCTGCTGTAGGTGACCTGCCCGAAGCGCGCGGTCTCGGGGGCCGGCGCGGGATCACCCGCGCCGCAGTCGAAGGTGTCGAAGTCGGTGACGATCGCGCATGCCAGCATGCCGCCCGGGCGCATGTGCAAGCGCGCCCGCTCGAGGAACTCGAGCCGGCCCGAGGATCCGCCGAGCAGCTGCACCGTCTGCATCGGCGCGATGCACAGCGCGAAGTCGCGGCGCTCGAGCGCGAAGCTGCGAGCGTCCGCGCGGATCGGCTCCACTGCCAGGCCCGCCGCACGCTCACGCAGCGCATCGAGCAGCTCGGCGTCGCGATCGAGCGCGCACACGCGATGCCCGCTGCGCGCGAGGGCGAGCGTCACGCGCCCGCTGCCCGCGCCGATGTCGAGGATCGGCCGCCCGCTGTCCGGGCCGGCTCCCGCCTCGCGCGCGAGCTCTTCCCAGAGCGGCAGGTCGGCCGTGTAGGTGGCGCACTCAAGGTCATGCCAGATCACGCCGCGGGGGGGTGTGGCGCCGGCTGCTCCCGCCGGCCCCGCCGAGCGCTGCGGTGCCGGGCTCACGACCATGCGCTGCTCGCCTCGCCGCGCGCCACGAGCAGCTCGCGCAGCGAGAGCATCGCGGTGTAGGTCGGCAGTGCGTACAGGGTCGCGCCGCCGTTCGCGGGGGCGCCGGCGGCCTCTGCGAGCGCTCCCGCGAGGTCCGGGTGGACGTGGATGCGGGCCGGATCCACGCCGGCGTACTTCAGGCGCACGGCCAGATCGGCCGCGCGCGTGCCGCTGCAGGTGGCGCGGCGCACGCGGCCCGCCAGGAGCTCGAAGTCCGCGTCCCAGATCCAGGAGACGTCGCGCCCGTCGGCGATGTTGTCGTTGAGGATCCCCAGCAGATCGTGCTCGCCGGGCTCCAGGGCGAGCGTGCGCAGCACCTCGTTGGTACCCGCTGGGTTCTTGACGAGCATGATCCGCAGCTCGCGCTGTGCAGCGGCGCCGTCCGCGGGCCCGAGCCGCACGACCTCGCCACGGCCGAAGGCCGCACGCGTGTGCTTCAGGCCGGCCACGATGATCTCCAGCGGCACCTCGAGCGCGCTCGCCAGCGCGGCTGCAGCGAGCGCGTTGTAGACGTTGTAGAGGCCGGGCAGGGCGAGCTCGACGCGCGCCTCGCCTGCGGGTGTGCGCAGCGTGAAGGTGGCCGCGTGCACGCCCTGCAGCGTCACCTCGCGCGCCGTCACGTCCGGCGCCGGCCGCGTGCGCCCGCAGCTCGGGCAGTGGTAGTGGCCGAGGTGGCCGAGGTAGATGGCGTCGAAGACGTACGGCGCGCCGCAGCGGCGGCAGTGCTTGGCGTCGGCCGCGTGGGCCAGCCCGGGCAGCGCCACCGCGTCGTCCTCCAGCCCGAAGTACAGGCTGCCGGGGCGCTCGCGGCCGAGGTCCGCGATGAGCGGGTCGTCGGCATTGAGCACGAGCTGCGCGGGATCCGCCTGCAGCGCCTGCTGCCAGTGCTCGGCGATCGTCTCGAGCTCGCCGTAGCGGTCGAGCTGGTCGCGGAACAGGTTGCCCAGCAGGATCGCTCGCGGATGCAGCTGCTCCACGACGCTCGCCAGCCAGCCCTCGTCGACCTCGAAGAGGCCCAGCTCGCCCGCGATCGCCTCACCCGAGCGGGCGGCCGCGAGCAGCGTGGTGGCGATACCGCCCGCCATGTTCGCACCCGCCTGGTTGTGCACGAGCGCGATCCCCGCGCGCTCGAAGATGCCCGCCGCCATCGTCGCGGTGGTCGTCTTGCCGTTCGTGGCAGACACCAGCAGGCTGCCGCGGCTCAGGCGGGCTCCGAGCGTGCCGATCGCATCCGGCTGCAGACGGAGCAGGACCTTGCCCGGCACGCTCGTCGCCCCGCCGCCGCGCATGCGCGAGAGCGAGCCGACGGCGCGCGCCAGCGCGAGCTTGGCGGGCAGCGAGTCGGCCATCAGGCGCCTGGCGTGGGCTCGCCGGGCGAGGCCTGCGAGCGATCGTCGGAGAAGGCCGGGTCGGGCGCGCCCGCGCGTGGGAGCAGCATCGTGATCGCAGCGGGCAGCGCCCGCACGCGCAACGGCAGCTCGCCGATCGGGTCGCCGTCCGCGTACATCACGAACGGTCGGTCGGCGCTGAGGGCGATCTCGCGCGCGCGAAACACGTGTACCCCCGGCTCGTCCACGTACGTGCCGTTGAAGACCTTGGGCAGGATCCGCGTCAGGAAGCGCGTCTTGCCGACGTACTCGCAGACCACGACGTCGAGCAGACCATCGTCGAGCATCGCCGCCGGCGCCGCGCGCATGCCGCCGCCGTAGGTCTTCGAGTTGCAGGCACCCACCGAGAAGGCGGTGAAGCTGCGCCGCTCGCCCGGCGGGTCGAACTCGATCTCAAAGCGCGCCGGGCGGAACGCGGCGAGCGCCCTGAGCGCACCGTAGAGATAGACGAGGCCTCCCAGCCACGGCGGGGCCTCGTTGGCGATCCTGTTTGCATCGCTGTCAAAGCCGGCCGAGGCGATGCCCACGAACGCCTGTACATGTCCACCTGGACCGTCGCTCTCGACGAGGCCAAGGTCCACAGCGCGGGTATAGCCGCCGGCGATGATTGCCGCCGCGGCCGCAGCATCATCGGGAATCCCGAGCACGCGCGCGAGGTCGTTGCCGCGTCCGCCGGGGATCACGCCGAGCACCGCTCCGGGCAGCGCCCTGATGGTGTCCGCGAGGATCCCCAGCAGCCCGTCGCCGCTGAGCCCCACGAGCGTCTCGCCGGCCCGTGCCGCCTCGGCAGCGAGCTCGCGTGCGTGGTCGAGGTCGCGCGTGTCGACGCGGCGCACCGTCAGGCCGTTGTCGCGCAGGGCCTGTTCGGCCGCCGGCGCCACGCGCGCGGCGCGCCCGCCTCCGGCGGCTGGATTGACGATCAGGCAGACAGGTGCGGGCACCGGGCAAGCCTAGTGTCCCGCGGCGCTGTTCCTGGCTCAGGCGGCGTGCAGCGGGCCCCGAGGATCAGCCGGCGCGCGCACGGTCGCGCCGTCGCCGGCCGATCATCGCGATCACCGAGATCGCGGCGATTGCGACGAACAGGCCGAGCAGCACACCCGGCGCCAGGCCGATGCCGCCGAAGGGCAGCGAGACGAGCTCCACGATGCCCAGTCCCAGGGCAAGCAGCGCGATGATCAGCAGGATGATCAGAAGCACACCACGCAATCGCGCAAGGATCCCCGCGGAGGACGGCGGGATGAGCAGGCCCATCGCGCGCAAAGCCAGCAGCTGGCGCCCGCTGGGCGGCTCCTGGCCGAGGCGCTCGACCGCATCCTTGAGGTCGCCCGCGCGCCGTTCGGCGAGCGCGAGCGAGGCATCGGCCATGCGCCTGATCTGCATGCGCTCCTGCGGGCGGGCGGCGGCGATCGCACGCTGGAAGTAGGCGCGGGCGGCCTCGGCGTCGAAGCGCTCGGAGGCGCGCGCACCGAGGATCGCCATCGCGGCGGACTTGTATTTCGTCTCCGCCTCCAGCTCCTCGTCGGAGCGCTGCTCGAGCGCCTGGATGGCCTCGAGGCCGCCGCGCTGCTCCATCCTGACCTGACGCTGTTTGGGGGCCATGGGCGGCCATTCTATGGGGTGGGGCGGGCATGCGCGGGCGCGCGGCGTCGCCGGCGGGTGCGTCGAGCAGTGCTCGCGCAGCGATATGCTCGCCGCGTGTCCGAACGGCACCTCAGCTCCCCGGGTCGCAGTGCCCGTGCGTGGCTCATCGGGTTGGCGCTTGTGCTCGCCCTCGTGGCCGCGAGCGCCCCGCAGGTGCACGCGGCGTCGCTCGGCAACAGTGGTGCGCTGAACCGCCTGACCGAAGAATCGCCCGAAACCACGAGCACCGCCACCACCGCCACGAGCGCCACATCGAGCGAAAAGTCCGACAGCGACACGCAGAAAGTGATCCTGCTCGCCACCGTTGCCGCCATCGCCCTGCTGGTCGGCATCGCGTTCGTGATCATTCGCGACGCGCGCCGCGTGGCGCCCGCGGGCGAGGCCGATCTCGAACTCTCAGAACGCAGCGCCGAACACGATGCGGCGGTCAGGCTGCGCAAGCGCCGCGCCAAAGCGAAGGCCGCCCGCCAGCAGCGCCGGCGCAACCGCTAGCCGGGGGTCAGGGAGCGACGCGCACGCGACGGCGCGTGCTCACGGAGGTGCGAACGCGACGCGGCGCGGACGGGGCGGGTGTGCCGTGCGGGCCACGGCGCGGCGTTCGCGGGAGCGGTGTACGCGGATGCGGGTCGTTCGGTCCTCCGGGCAGCGCCTTGGAGCCGCCGTCGTCTTCGGGTTCGGAGGAGTCGGCGAGGTTGGGCGAACGCATTGCAGCGTCATCGCGGAAGGGAATCCACAGCATCAACCCGGCGATCGGCAACTTGATCAGCGCGGCGAGAAGCAGGATCCACACCCACAGCGGCATTTCGTTATGGATGCTACTACTGCGGTGTGCCGACACGGGACTCCGCGCCACTCGAGCGCCTGAGCGAGGAGGTGGCGGTATGCCGGCGCTGCCCGCGGCTGGTCCGCTGGCGCGAGCAGGTGGCGCGCGAGCGCCGTGCGGCGTTCGCCGAGGAGGAGTACTGGGGGCGCCCGCTGCCGGGCTTCGGCGATCCGGCCGCACGGCTCCTGATCCTCGGTCTCGCTCCCGCTGCGCACGGCGCCAACCGCACGGGTCGCATGTTCACGGGTGATCGCTCGGGCGACTTTCTGTTCGCGGCGCTGTGGCGGACCGGCTTTGCCAGCCAGCCAGGCTCGCATGCCCGCAACGACGGCCTGCGGCTGACCGGCGCGTGGATAACGGCGGCGGTGCGCTGCGCGCCTCCGGCCAACCGTCCCACGCCGGCCGAGCGCGACGCCTGTCTGCCGTGGAGCGTGCGCGAGCTGGGGCTGCTCAGCGACGTGCGCGTGCTGCTCTGCCTCGGTGCCTTCGCGTGGGACGCGGCCCTGCGGGTGCTGCAAGCGCTCGCGCCCGGCGCGCAGGCGCGCAGGCGCCCGCGCTTCGGGCACGGCGCCGAGGTGGCGGGCGAGCGCTACACGCTGATCGGCTGCTATCACCCGAGCCAGCAGAACACGTTCACCGGCCGGCTGACCGCGCCGATGATCGATGCAGTGCTCGAGCGCGCCCGCGCGCTTGCAGGCGCGCCCCCGGGCGGTGTGGGGGATGCCATGGCCGACTACGCTGTCTGACGGTGCCCTACACGACGGCCGATGCCCGGCAGCAGCTCCTCGACGTGATCGCGGAGGCGACCGATGACCTCGGCGTTGCGCTGGCCTCGCTAAGCGAG
The DNA here is from genome assembly GCA_963771085.1 of uncultured Solirubrobacteraceae bacterium. Lineage (GTDB taxonomy): Bacteria > Actinomycetota > Thermoleophilia > Solirubrobacterales > Solirubrobacteraceae > Palsa-744. Next base: position 159,705 of record CAVYSB010000002.1, read on the forward strand.
GCCTACGAAATGCTCGACGAACTCGGCGCCGATCGCCTCGAGCAGATGCTGTTTCGCCCCGTGCAGAGCGCATACGGGCGCGCCAAGCGAGCGTATGCGGGCTTCGCCGAGCGCCACAACCTGGAGGACAGGGAGTTCCTGCCGGCGATCCCGGGTGCGCCCTCGCACGGGGTGAGGGGGTTCGTGGAGGATGCCGTGGAGTCCGTCGGCCGGGCCGATTCCACGCTCGCCACACTGCAGGACTCGATGCTGCCGGTCGAAGTCGGTGACGCCGAGCTGCGAGCGGGCCTCGAGGACGTGCGCACGCTGCTGGGCGACGTTCGCGCCAACGCGCGCGAGCTCGTGCGCACGCTCGGGCGCTGACCGCGCGCCTAGGCGACCGCCTCGCCGTTGGCCGTGAGCGCGACCTCGATGTTGCCGCGGGTGGCGTTCGAGTAGGGACAAACGGTGTGTGCCCCGCGGACCAGCTCGACCGCCGCAGTCGCGTCCTCGATTCCCGGGAGCGTCACGTCGAGCTCGACACCGAGACGAAAGCCGCCGCTGCCGTCGGGGTACAGCGCGACCTTCGAGTCGATCGCCACATCGCCCGGCTCGACCTTCGCCCGCCGCGCCACCACACCGAGTGCACCCTCGAAGCAGGCCGCATAGCCGACCGCGAAGAGCTCCTCCGGGTTCGTGCCGCCCCCCTGACCGCCCATCTCACTCGGCAGGCGCAGATCGACCTCGAGCTCGCCGTCGCCGGTGCGCCCGTGTCCCTCGGCGCGCCCGCCCGTCACGTGCGCCTCTGCCGTGTATATCGCGTTCGCCATTGCGCTCTCCCTCGTCGTGTGCCGGTCTGGGTTCTGATCCTAGGACACCGCCGCGCGCGTGCGCAGGCACGCACGGACGGCAGAGGACCGCGTGCCGTCCGGGAGTCTCCCGGCACCCCCAGTGTGGAGGTGACAAGCTGTGGCAGAGCAGCCTGCAGCGCGAAGGAGAGCCCGGCGCGATGAGCTTGAAGCCATGCTGATCTACTCGATGAGCGTCTCGCTGGACGGCTTTATCGCCGACCGCGAGGGCGCGTTCGGGTGGACGGTCCCCAACGACGAGCAGTTTCGTTTCCACATCGCGCAGATACGCGAGCTCGGCGGCTATCTGTGCGGCCGCAGGCTGTACGAGACCATGCTGGTGTGGGAGACGGATCCGTCTATGCGCGACAACGAGCTCGGGGCCGCGTTCGCCGACGTCTGGTGCGCTATCCCGAAGGTCGTCTTCAGCCGCACGCTCCACACCGTTCCGGGCAACGCCCGGCTCGCCGCGGCGTCGGTGGCCGAGGAGGTCGCTGCGGCGCTCGACGCGACCGACAAGGACGTCTCGATCGGCGGCGCCGGCCTGGCCGCCGCAGCGATCGAGCTCGGCCTCGTCGACGAGCTGCGCATGTTCCGCGTTCCGGTCCTCGTCGGTGGCGGCACGCCCTTCCTGCCGCCGGTCACCGAAGACGTTCCGCTGGACCTGCTCGAGACCAGGACGTTCGGCTCGCGCGTGATCTACGAGCGCTACGGGCGCGCGCCCCATTAGTTGACATAACATGCATTATCGAGCGTGCACCCTGGCCCAGGAGATCGGCTGACCGGCCTCGGCGGCCTCGCCACGGTCGGGAGGATCCCGACCTCAGGCGGCCGGCAAGGTGCGAAGGCGCCGACGACCGGCCCCGATCGCCGCGATGACTGCCGCCGGCATCAGGGCGACCGCAAGGTCGTCAACCCATGTGATCGAGCCCAGGTCTTCGGCTTCTTCGTGACGGCACTCAACAATGTCGGCAGCGGCGCGCGCCGTGTGACTCAGGCATTCGCGCTCGATCCGGCCCTTGTTCGCGAGTAACACCGCCGCTGCCAGGAGCCACGGCACGCACCACAAGCCAGCCGCCACCCAGGGCCAGCGAATTCGTCTCATGGGCTGAAGGTAGCCCAGCGTCGTCGGGCTCGCTGCAGCCGTCGGCAGGTCATCGAGAGGTTTCGGCGCGATGCTGCGTGGCCCGCGAGCCTGACACACCGTCGGGCGCCGGCGCGCGACCGGCCCGCGCCGGTCGCGCCCCCGTGACCTACCTCTTCTCCTCGGCTCCCGTCAGCGCTTGGCTCGCGCTCTCCACGACCTCGCTGATGAAGTCGTACTGCGTGCGCACCAGCCGATCTGCCATCTCCAGGGCGGCGTCGACGATGTCCTTGCGCCTGGACGGACGCTCGCCGAGAGCCGGCAGCCTCTCGTCGATCACGTCGACGAACTTTCGCACGGCGTCGATCGCGGCTCGCTGACCTCTCTCGAGCGACTTGATCGCGTCCTCGGACAGCTCGGTGGTCCGGTCGACGGCTGCCGCGCGCTCGCGCCTTGCCGTCGCCTTGCGCGTCGCTGTCGCCTTGCGGGCTTTGCTCGTGGCCGTCGCTTTGCTCGTGGCCGTCGCTTTGCGTTTGGCCGGCGCTTTGCGTTTGGCCGGCGCCTTGGCCTTGGCGGCAGTCTCTGTGGCGGGCATTTCAAACGTACCTCCTCTGCGGGATATTCACCCGCTCGCAATGGATCACGCAAACCGTTCGGCCAGCCGCCCCGCGTCGAGAGGCTCGCGCCTTGGGCCCACGTCTCGATGATGACCTTACGGTGGCCGGCCGGCGCCGACATCCGTAGACAGTCCGGAGTCGGCGCGGCTCAAGCTACGCACCCGCCACCGGCGCCGGGCCCGTTTGTCGCGAGGCGAGCGGATGCTCCATATGCGAGGATCGGCCGATGGACCGTGCGCCCGCGCGCGTGGTCGTGCTCGGTGGCGGCTTCGGCGGCGTTCACACCGCGCTGGAGCTGGAGCGCCTCGCCGAGGCGGGCGCGCCCCTGGAGATCTCGCTGCTCAACCGCGAGAACTACCTCGTCTTCCAGCCCATGCTCGCCGAGATCGTCGCGGGAGACGTGGGCATACTCGACACGGTCACCCCGCTGCGCCAGCTGCTGAAGCGCAGCGAGATCTATGTGCGCGAGATCGAGGCCGTCGATCTGCAGCGGCGCGTGGTCACGCTGGGCGCCGGCCTCACGCCCCGGACGCACGAGCTGCCCTTCGATCATCTCGTGCTCGCGCTCGGCAACGTCACCGACTTCCGCGGCGTGCCCGGTCTGCCCGAGCACGCCCTGCCATTCAAGACGCTCGCCGACGCGGTGCGCATACGCAACCACGTCATCCACGTGCTCGAGCAGGCCTCGATCGTTCGCGATCCCTCCGTGCGGCGCACGATGCTCACGTTCGTCGTCGCCGGCGGCGGGTTCTCGGGCACGGAGATCGCCGCGGCGCTCGGGGACTTCGTCCGGCGCGCCGTGCACTCCTACCGCTCGATCCCGCTCGAGGAGGTGCGCATTGTGCTCGTGCACAGCGGCCGCTGTGTGCTCGAGCGCGAGCTCACCCCGCACCTGGCGCGCTATGCCACCGCGAGTCTCGCCGAGCACGGCATCGAGGTGATCCTGGGCCTGCGCCTCGTGGCGGCGAGCCCGCACGGTGCGGTGCTCTCCGACGGGCAGCGCATCGCGACCCGCACGCTCATCTCGACCGTCCCCTCCTCCCCCAACCCAGTGGTCGAGCAGCTCGGGCTGCCGAGCGTCAGCGGTCGCCTGCAGTGCGACGCCACGCTCGCGGTCGCCGGCAGCGAGGGCGTGTGGGCGGTCGGCGACTGCGCGAGCATCCCCATGCCCGGTGGCGAGCCCAGCCCCCCCACCGCGCAGCACGCCATCCGCCAGGCGAAGGTGATCGCCGCAAACATCCTCGCCGACCACACCGGCGCCCCGCGACGCAGCTTCGCGTTCACCGGGCTCGGCAAGCTGGGCGCCCTCGGGCACCGCCGCGCGGTCGCCGAACTTCCCGGCGGCATCTGCCTGGCGGGGCGGTCGGCGTGGCTGATGTGGCGCGGCGTGTACTGGTGGAAGCTGCCGGGCCGGGCGCGCAAGACACGCGTGGCCGTCTCCTGGCTGAGCGACATGGTGCTGCCCGAGCACCCCGTGCAGCTCAACCTGGGCGGCGGGCGCGGCGCCACACAGTCCCACTACGAGCCCGGCGAGATGGTCTTCGAGGAGGGTGACGCGGCCGACAGCCTGTACATGATCCTCGCGGGCGAGGTGGAGGTGCTCAAGCGCTCAGGCGAGGAGCTGCAGCGCATCCGGGTGCTGGGTCCCGGCGAGTACTTCGGCGAGATGGCGCTGCTCGGCCGCCAGCCCCGCAGCGCGAGCACCCGGGCCCTGGCCGCACTCGACCTGCTCGTCCTCCCCGGCGCCGACTTCGCCGCGCTCGCCGACAGCCTCGCCGAGTTCCGCAGCGGCTTCCAGGAGATCGCCCGCGAGCGCGCCGACGCTGACGCGGCGCGGGGTCCGACCGCGCCCCGGTCCTGACCCGGGAGCCGCGCCGCGCGGCGAGCCGAGAGCGCCGCGTCGGTGGTAGTCTCGCGCTGCCGAGATCCTCGAATGTGCCGGCGCGGCTGAGCGCGGCCTCGACGGCGAGAAAGGACCACCGATGCGACGCGCCGTCCGCCGTGCCTCGCTGCTCACGTCCATCACGCTCGCCGCGCTCGCGCTCATCGCATCCGGAGCGCTCGCCGCGGGCGCGGCTGTGAAGATCGGCACCGGCACGAGCAGCACGCCTCCCTCGGTCGCCGTCGACAGCGCCGGAACGGCCTACATCGTGTGGACGACGTCCGCCGAGAACGTGATCAACTACTGCAGGCTGCCCACAGGGGCGAGCGCCTGCGCCACCTCGAGCACGATCCCCCTGAGCGGCGGCGGCGCAGTCATCACCGGCGGCAACCCGATGATCCTCTTCGACGGCACCACGCTCGTCGTGCTGGCCGACGTCACGACCGAAGCCTCCGGCGACGGCGACGGCGGCGTGCAGGAGTGGACCTCGGCGTCTCCCTACACCACATTCACCCCAGCGCTCGGCGGCGAGGCCGTCAACTTCGTGGGCGAAAACGCCGGCACCATCGGTGCGGTCGAGCTTCCCGGCGGCGCACCCAACGACCTCGGCGTGGCCTGGGAGATCCCGGGCGGAGCTCCTCAGTTCGAGGTGACCGGCGCAACACCCGCGCAGCAGTCGGCGGCCGGCCCCGAACCCACGCATGCCTCACTCGATCCCGCCAACAGCCTGAAAGCCTCCAACGGGGGTGGTGTGGTCGCCTCGCAGCTCGCCAGCAACCCCGGCGTGCTCGAGGTCGTCAACACGCTCGAGAACACCCCCTGCAACACGTTCGGTCTCGCCTATGCCTACGCCCCGGGCGCGCCCAGCCCGGGCAGTTACAACCTCAGCGCCAACGTCGCCGGCAGCGCCTGGCAGAGCGCGCCGCTCAGCCAGCTCGACTGCCAGGCCTCCCACCCCGCGGTCGGCGGCGGCCCGAAGGGCTTCGGCGTGCTCGAGCAGGACGAATCGGTCACCCCCAACACGACCGCGTATCGCCCGTTCGATGAGGCCAACGGCAAGTTCGACCTGCCGGCGGTCCCGATCGCGCACGAAGGGGAGCTCTTCCCCTCGCTCGGCCAGGACACCTCGGGCAACATCTACGCGACCTGGCTCGGCTCCGGCGGCATCCGCCTGGCCACCAGCTCCAACGGCGGGTCCGGCTGGAGTACTCCGGTCACGCTCGACACCGACCCCGCGGTCAACGACCTCTCGAGCTCGATCGGGGCTGGCGGTCAGGGATGGGCGAGCTGGGTCGACGCCAGCGGCCCGAACAGCGGCCCGCTGTATGCGCTGCCGTTCGTCGCGGCGAGCACCGGCGGGGCGAACACCACGCAGACGGTCTCGGTCGGCGGCGACAACGTCTCGCTGAGCGCGCCCTCGCAATGCGTGCGCAACGGCATCATCAACAGCGAGATCAAGGTCTCGCTGCCCTCCGCCAAGCGCAAGGGCAGCGTCGTCGTGAAGATCTACCAGGTGACCTTCAAGGTCGACGGGCAGACCGTCACGATCAAGCGCAACCACCTCTCCAACGCGCCGTTCAAGGTCACGATCCACCTCGCCCACGTCAAACCGGGCACGCGCATCGTGCTCACTGCGCACGCGCTGATCGCCGTCAAACACGGCCCCAAGCGCTCCAAGACGCTGCGGATCACGCTCACCAGCTGCGCCTGAGCCCCCAGCGCGGCCGCCTGGGCCCATTCGCGCCCGCGCGGCGGCGGCTCAAGCTCCATCCGCGCGCGCTCGATGAAGTGATGCGCACTACAAAAGGACGCTTGTCAAGCCCTTGAAAGTTTTTTTGGTATGCCATATCCTCCTCCCATGAACACGATCCTGCGCACCCCCGCCGTCGAGGACTACGCCAAGGCGATCTTCTCGCTGGAGTCGCGCAGCGACGATCCCGTCTCGACGAACGCGCTCGCGGAGCGGCTGGGCATCACGCCGGGCTCTGTCTCCGCGATGCTCAAGAAGCTCGATGAGCTGGGCCTGATCACCCATCTGCCCTACCGGGGCGTGCGTCTCACCGAGGACGGAAGGCGCATCGCCCTGGAGGTGATCCGCCACCACAGGCTGCTCGAGAGCTACCTCGCTGAGGCACTCGGAATGCCCTGGGATCGCGTCCACGCGGAGGCCGAGGTGCTCGAGCACGTCCTCTCCGAGGACCTCGAGGCGCTGATCGCAGCGAAGCTCGGCCACCCCACCGTAGATCCGCACGGCGACCCGATTCCCAGCGCCGACCTCGAGCTCGAAGAGCGCGCGACCAGGCGCATGGACAGCCTGCAGCCGGGCGACGAGGGGCTGTTCGTGCGCGTCTCGGACTCCGACCCCGAGATGCTGCGCTACCTGGCCGCGCGCGGTATCTCGCCCGGCGAGCGCTTCGCCGTGCGTGACCGCCAGCCCTTTGGCGGTCCGCTGTTCGTGCGCTTCGGCGAGCGTGAGCACGCGATCGGCGGTCGCCTCGCGAGCGCGATGCGCGTCGAGCTGCAGGACCCGGCGAGCGCCGGGCGGGAGGAGCGCCCGTGAGCGCCGCCGAGGCCGCGACGCCCCCGCTGCTCCGGGATGCCCTGCTCGATCAGCCGCTGCTGACAGACGAGGACCTCGTTCGCTCCATCGATCGCTCGCGCGTACATCACGCGCGCCGTCACCGCCGACGCTGGTATCTGATGTGGCTGCTCGTGGGCCCGGGCATCCTGGCGATGCTCGGCGAGAACGACGGCCCGAGCATGATCGCCTACGCCGCCGACGGGGCGCAGTACGGGCTCGGTTTCTTCGTGCCGTTCATACCGCTGCTGTTCGCGATGGCCTACGTCTGCCAGGAGATGTCGATGCGCATCGGCGCCGTCACGCACCGCGGCTACGGCGAGCTCGTGCTGCAGCGCTACGGGCGCGTGTGGGGCTGGTTCGGCGCCGGTGACCTGACGGTCACCAACCTCGTCACGCTGATCGCCGAGTTCGTCGCCATCCGCGTGGGGCTCGCCTACTTCCACCTCGGTCCCGGCGTGGCCGTCGGGCTCGGCATGGCCCTCGTCCTGTTCACGCTCAGCGGCGGGCGCTACTGGCGCTGGGAGCGCATCGTGCTCGGCCTCGCCATGTTCAACGGGCTGTTCCTGATCGCCGCGATCCTCGTCAAACCCCACGTCGGTTCGCTCGCGAGCTCGTTCAGCTTCACGCCGTTTCCCGGTGGCGGCGTCAACACGCTGCTGCTGCTGCTCGCCTCGACGATCGGGGCGACCGTCACGCCGTGGATGATCTTCTTCCAGCAGAGCGCCTCGGCCGACAAGGGCATGACCCCCAGCGACGTGGGGCACGGGCGCTATGACACGGCGGCCGGCGCGGTCCTGGCCGCCGTCTTCGGCGTCGCCGCGCTGATCGCCGGCGCCGCGCTGCTCAGTCACGACGGGGCCGGCATCCAGGGCTTCGCCCCGGGCGCCGGCTTCCCCGAGGCGCTCACGCGGGTGGACGGAGGCGCGGTCGGCACGTTGTTCGCGCTCGGGCTCGTAGAGGCCGGCGGGGTGGCGATCCTCACGATCTCAGCCAGCACCGCCTACGCAGCCGGCGAATGCATCGGCGTCTCGCACAGCTTCAACAGCTCGCCTCGCAACGCGGCCGTGTTCTACGCCGCCAACGTCGGCGTCGCGCTGCTCGCCGCGGTCGTGATCCTGATCCCGGGGGCGCCGCTGCTCTCGATCGCGCTCAACGCCAACGTGCTCGCCACCGTTCTCCTGCCCGTGAGCCTCGTGTTGATGGTGATGCTCGCAAACGACCGCGGGCTGATGGGACCGTGGGTCAACAGGCGCTCCACGAACGTGATCGGGATCGCCGTCATCACCTTCGTGGGAGTGTGCGGCGCCGCCTATGGCATCGACTCCTTCCTGCAGACGGTCCACCTGGTCGGCTGATGCGCACGCACGCCCCCCTCGCCGAGCAGAGCGCCCCGAGCGCGGACATCCGCGAGGAGGACCTGCAGCCCCAGGAGCGCTTCGAGGACGAGCTCATCATGCACCTCGAGCGCGATCAGTTCGTCGCCGAAACCTCGAGGGCCGTGCCGCGCGCCGAGGTGAGCACGCGCGCGATCGCCGGCCTGTGGGCGCTGCGCGTGTTCGTCGTGCTGGTCAGCCTGATGGTCATCTACACGTTCATCGCGAGCCTGCGCTGAGCGCCGCGGCCCGGGCGGGAGCTATTCGGTGATCAGGCGCACGATCGCGAAGACACCAACCACCACGATCAGGGCCCGCAGCGCGCGCGGGTCGAGCCGGCGACCGTAGCGCGCGCCGAGCTGGGCACCCACGATCGAGCTGAACGCGATCAGGCCCGCGGGCGCCCACTCCACGTGCGCGGCAAGCGCGAAGTACAGCCCGGCCACGCCGTTGACGATGCCCGCCAGCACGTTCTTCAGGGCGTTCGTGCGCTGCAGGTCCTGCGCGATCGCCACACCGAGGATCGCCAGCAGGAGGATCCCCTGGGCGGCGCCGAAGTAGCCGCCGTACACACCCGCGACGTAAACCGCGAGCGGCGTAAGCAGGCTGCCCCTGCGCTCGAGGTCGATTTCGCGCCTGAGCAGCCACAGCGCGATGCGCGGCTGCAGCAGGGTGAGCACGAGCGCGATCGCGATGAACACGGGCACGATCGCCTTGAACGCGGCCGCGGGCAGAAGCAGCAGCAGCACCGCTCCCGTGATCCCGCCCAGCAGCGACATCGAGCCCAGCCGCAACACCCGTGGGCGCTGGCCGCCGAGCTCGCGCCGGTAGCCGATTGCCCCCGACACCGACCCCGGAACCAGGCCGATCGTGTTGGACACGTTGGCGGTGACCGGCGGGTAGCCGAACGCCAGGAGCACCGGGAAGGTGATCAGCGTCCCGCTGCCCACAAGCGTGTTGATCGCGCCCGCCGCGAGGCCCGCGGCGATGATCGCGACGATCTCTCCCGCGCTCATCCGTGCTCGACCGCGCCGTCCCCGCCATGCCCGAGGAAGTCCACGAGCTCGCGCGTGAAGCGCGGGTCGCTCACCGCGGCAGTGTGATCGCCCGCGACGATCGCGAGCGTCGCACATGGCAGCGCCGCCGCAAGCATCTCCGGGCGCAGCGCGAGCGGGTCGGCATCGCCGGCGATGAGCAGCGTGGGCGCCGAGATCTCATCCAGCGCGATCTCGCCGCGATAGATTGAGGAGGCCTGTGCGACCAGCGCGTCGCGGTCCGCGCCCAGAGCGTCGGCCAGCGCGCGAAAGACCCTGGCGACGGGGTCCTCGAGCTCGCCCTCCTCGCGCGCGCTGAGCGCCCGGATGATCTGCTCGTTGGGGACCGCCCGACGGTCCACGCCGCCGCACTCGATCACGCCCGAGCCGATCCCGCCGATCACCAGCCGGCGCACGCGGGGGGCGTGGGCGCTGGCGAACAGCAGGCAGACGATCGCGCCCATCGAATAGCCGGCCAGATCGATCTGCTCGACCCCGGCCGTGTCGAGCAGCACCTCGAGGTCGCGCGCCATCTGCTGCTCGCCGTAGCGCGCCGGGTCGTGCGGCTTCTCCGAGCTGCCGTGGCCCCGCGCGTCGGGCGCGATCACACGCCGCCCGTCGGCGAGCAGGCCCGCGACGATCCCCGGCAGCACCCAGTTGGTCTCGGCATCGACGATGAAGCCGTGGTGCAGGACTACCGGCGGCAGGGTGCTCTGCGCCCCGCCCCATTCCCGGTAGGCGATCTCGATGCCGTCGAACGTCTTGAAGCGTTTCACCATCGGATCCCCTCCCGCTGCGCCGTGGACCTCGCAAGGCTATCCGCCCGCGTCGCCGCGCTCCCGGCGCGCTCATGACGACCCGCAATCCTTCGCCCAGCGCCATTTTGCGGTGCGCCCGCCATGCGTTAGCCTCGTCGCCATGAAACGGGCCACGACCTCCGTGCTGCTCCTCGTGGCCCTCTCCGGCGTGGCCGCCGTCGTGCTCATCCACGGCAGCTCCGTGGGCAGCGCGCTCGGCACCCGGCGCGCCAACGCGGCGGCCACGACGCCGCTGCCGCCCACGCAGTTGCTCGGCCTGCCCTCGCACGAGCTGCGCAACGGGACCAAAGCGCTCATCGTGCTGCTCTCGGGAGCGCCGGCCGCGGGCTCGCCGCCGCCCACGCTCAAGCCGGCGCTGGCCGGCAGCTGGGCGGCCGTGGGCGATTCCGAGGTCTTCACGCCCGCCTCCACGCTCGAGCCGTGCTCCAGCTACACGCTCACGATCTGGGCGAGCACGAGCGCCACGGGACACTCGCCCCTCGGGCGGCGCCGCACGATCCCGCTGAACGTCGCCTGCCCGCCGGTGGCCGGCCTGCAGCAGGCCCTGGCCCGCCTGGGCTACCTCGGGGCCCGCTTCCACTCGCTCTACGGGGTGCGCATCCCGGCCGGACCGGAGACGCGCCGCGAGGCGGCGATCCACGCCTACCATGCCCCGCGCGGGGTGCTCGCACCCGATCCCTCCGACGCGCCACCGGTGGACATGGGCCAGCTCGACGCGACCACGCGGGGTGCGCTGGAGGTCTACCAGGAGGACAACGGCCTCGAAGCGACCGGCGAACCGGATCGCTCGACATGGGCCTCGCTGCTGTTCGCGCTGAGCACGAACCGGCGCGACCGCGATCCCTACACCTGGGTGTCGGTGTGGGAGTCCCTGCCCGAGACGCTCGAGGTGCATCGCGGCGACCGCGTCGCGTTGACCACGCCGGCCAACACCGGGGTTCCCGGCGCGGAAACCGAACAGGGCATCTTCCCGATCTACTCGCGCTTCGTCTCCACCACGATGAGCGGCACTGACGTGGACGGCACCAAATATGTCGTACCGGACGTGCCGTGGGTGAACTACTTCAACGGCGGCGACGCCGTGCACGGATACCCCCGCGCCTCCTACGGCTTCCCGCAATCCAACGGCTGCGTGGAGCTGCCGATCGAAACCGCGCAGAGCGTGTTCGGGATGCTGCAGCTCGGGGACATCGTCTGGGTGAGCTGAGGGCGGTGCGGGCGTGACGGCTCTGGGCGAAGCCGCGCGTACGCTGTGGCCTGCCCGCGATGAGCGCCACGGGCCGCTGCCCTCGCTGCTGGTCGGGTTGACGGTGGTGACCGGCGTGGTGGACGCCGCCAGCTACCTGAAGCTCGGGCACGTGTTCGTCGCCAACATGACCGGCAACATCGTGTTCCTCGGCTTCGCGCTGGCCGGCGCAAGCGGCCTCTCGGCGCTCACCTCGCTCGCCGCGCTTGCCTCCTTCCTGCTCGGCGCTCTCCTCGGCGGCTGGCTGATCGCCCGCGTTCCCGAGCATCGCGGGCTCCTGCTGCGCAACGCGAGCAGCCTGCAGGCCCTGCTGCTGGGGGTCGCGCTGATCGTCTCGCTGTCGGCGTCCGAGCCGCTGCACACCGCAGCACGCTATGCGCTGCTCGTGCCGCTGGCACTGGCCATGGGCGTCCAGAACGCCGCGGCGCAGCGCCTGGCGGTACCCGAGCTGACGACCACCGTGCTCACGCGCACGCTCACCGGGCTGGCCTCCGAAGCGGGGCCGCTCGGCGGCCCCGGCGCCAAGCTCGGGCGCCGCGCCGTGGCCGTCGCCGCGATGCTGCTGGGCGCGCTCGTCGGCGGCGCGCTCGCACTGCACGTGTCGGTCGCGGCCGCCGTGGCCGTGGCGGCCGCGATCGTCTTCACGGTCGCGCTCGCCGTGCACCTCGTCTCGCGCAGCGAGGGTGTCTGGACGCGACCGTGAAGCTCGCGCGCTACTGCACCGTGAGCGTTCCTTCCATGCCCGCCATGCGATGTCCGGGGACCGAGCAGAAGAACTTGTAGGTCCCGGGCTTGAGGTTCAGCGCGAGCGTCCTGCTGCCGCCGTCGAACGTCGGGGTGGCGCCGACCGTGGCGCCCGAGGAGGATTCGACCGTCACGTTGTGGCTGAGCGGCGACATGTTGGTGAAGTTGATCGATACCTTGCCCGCCTTGGCGCTCAGCGAGGTGGTGCTGTAGTTGAGCTGTCCTTCGGGGTTGGCCGCGAGGCTCAGCGTCTGCGCGGCGCCGGTGCTCGCCGGCGCGGGCGGGGTGGCCGGGGTGCTCGTGGAGCCCGAGGTCGTAGCCGGGCTGGTGGGGGTCGAGGCCGACGAGGAGCTTGCGCCGGACGAGCTGCCGCAGCCCGCCAGTACGAGCAGTGCGAGCGCGAGGGTCGCTGCGGCGGACAGCTTGTGCGTCTTTGCTTGCGAGGTCACGGTCGTGGTCCTCCATCGGTTGTGGCGGTACCTGCCTAGGACGCTCCCGGCCGGGGATCCTTCCCGCGGCCCCACCGGCACAGTGCCACCGGCGCGGCGAGCATAGCCGCCGGAGCCGGTCAGGGCTCGGTGTGCACGACCACGTCGGCGATGCCCGCGATGCGCTTGTGCAGATCCTCCTCCAGCTCGCTGGCGAGGCGGTGCGCGGCCGTCAGCGGCTCCGCCGCGTCGACCCCGAGCGTGAGGAACAGGATGCGCCCTGCGTCGGTTGACAGCAGCCTCATCTCGCGCGGCGGTGCGCCTGTGCGCTCGCGCACGATCCGCTCGATCTCCCGCTTGGCCTGCAGCTCGGCGCTCCTGTCGACAGGGACCGCGCCGAGCGTTCGCTCCAGCGGCTCGAGGTGGGTCTGCACGGTGCTGACGCCGGGCCGCTCGGCGATTGCCCGCTCGACGCGCTCCGCGGTCTCGTGGGCGGTCTGCAGGTCGAGCTCGGCAGGGAACTTCAGGTGCAGCGAGACGCTCGTCGTGCCGCCCTGCTCGAAGATCGTGATGTCGTGGGCCTCGCGCACGAGCGGCTCGGCGAGGGCGATCGCGAGCACCCGGTCGCGCAGGTCGATGCCGCGCCGGCGCGGCTCCACGTGGACGACCACGTCGCTGCCCGGCAGCGCGGACTCGACGGCGCCCTCGATCAGGTCGGCCGTGCGGTGGCCCTCCACCACCGCCTGCCCGGGCGGCACGCTGACGACCACGTCGGCGAAGTAGCGCCCGGCCGACTCGCGCAGGCGCAGGCGTTCGAGCTCGATGTCGACGCCGAGCTCGGCGATCGCGCGCATGGCGGCCGCCCGCGCCTGCGCCGGGGCGCGGTCCATGAGCACGTTGGCGTTGATCCCCAGCAGCCGGAACGAGGCCGCGAAGACGATCGCCGCCACCACGAGCGCTGCCACCGAGTCTGCCTGCATGAAACCCGCACGGACAGCGAGCAGGCCCACCAGCACGGCCAGCGAGCCCGCCATATCGCCCGCGAAGTGCAGCGCGTTGGAGCTCAGGGCGGGGCTGTGGTAGCGGCGCGCGGCCCGCAGCGAGGCGTAGGTCCGGCTGGCGTCGAGGATCAGCGCGACGACCACGACCGCAAAGACATACCAGTGCAGCGTCGGCGCGGGGCTGCCCGCGATCAGGTGCCCGATCGCCGTGACGCTGACGATGACCCCTCCGGCCAGCAGGATCACCGCCTCCCCCAGCGCACCGAGGTTCTCCGCGCGGCGATGGCCGTAGGGGTGCCCCGTATCGGCCGGGCGCCCGCCCAGGCGCACGGCGAAGAAGGTGAGCACGGCGGCGATCACATCGCCGCTGGACTCCACGCCGGAGGAGATCAGGCCGAGGCTGCCGCTCGCCCGCCCCACGCCCAGCTTCAGCGCCACCAGCACCGCCGCCACGCCGATCGAGACGAGCGTCGTCTGGCGCTGGGTGAGCACCTGCTCGTTGTCCCCCGCGCGCGCCATCGCCGGAGACTATGCCCGCTGGGCCCACGGAAGGCCCCGCACGCGCCGGGGCGCGCCCTATCGTGAACCAATGGCCCACGAGCACGCCGGACATCTGCATGGCGTCGGCGGGCATGCCGACCGGCGCAGGCTCACGGTCACGCTGGCGCTGATCCTGGCGTTCATGGCGGTGGAGGTTGCCGCGGGCGTGATCGCGCACTCGCTCGCGCTGCTCTCCGACGCGGGCCACATGCTGACCGATGCCGCGGCGATCGGCTTCGCGCTGCTGGCGCTGCGCCTGGCCGCGCGACCCGCCAGGGGCGCGCTGACGTTCGGCTTCAGGCGGGCCGAGATCCTCTCCGCGCAGGCCAACGGGGTGACGCTGCTGATCGTGGCCGCGTTCATCGTCTACGACGCGGTTCGCCGGCTGTTCGAACCGCCCACCGTCCGCGGTGGGCTGATCCTCGCGGTCGCCCTGGCGGGGGTTGCCGTCAACCTCCTGGCGGTCGCCATGCTGATGGGCGCCGACCGGCGCAGCCTCAACGTGCAGGGCACCTTCCGCCACGTCCTCACCGACCTGTACGGGTTCATCGCCACCGCTGTCGCCGCGGTGATCATCCTGACCACCGGCTTCCAGCGCGCCGACCCGATCGTCTCGCTGCTGATCGCGGGTCTGATGATCCGCACGGGCGTGGCGCTGGTGAAGGCCTCGGGCCGGATCTTCCTGGAGGCCGCGCCGGAGGGCCTCGATCCCGAGGCGATCGGCGGGGCGCTCGTGGCCCAGGACGGCGTCGTCGAGGTGCACGACCTGCACGTGTGGGAGGTCAGCAGCGGATTTCCCGCGCTCTCCGCGCATGTGCTCGTCAGCGCCGACAGCGACTGCCATGCGGCCCGGCGCGAGATGGAGGCCCTGCTGCGCGAGCGCTTCGCCCTCGGGCACACCACGCTGCAGGTCGACCACGCCCGCAGCGAACTGCTCGAGATTGCGCCCCGCAGTCCGCCCGCCCGCTCGGCTGAGCGGCGCCGGTAGCGCCCCCGCGTGGCCGCGGGCCCCCGGGTGACGTCCTCGCCGGCGCCTATTGTCGGCGGGATGGCCGGGATCCCAGGTGGTTGAGCGCGCCCTCGGTGGACGTCCATTCGCCTAGCCCGGCCGCCGTGGCTCATCGCGCGCCGGGTGCCCGCCGATGGGTGTAGCGGTCCTCCACAGCGCTCCTTTCGCGCCGCCGGCGGGTTTCTGCTCCATGCGGGGCGGGAATCTTCATGTGAGCCGCCAGGCAGGTGAGCGCGTATGCAGCGTCGAAGGAGCCCTCAGACCTCCCTTCCGAGGATAATTGACAACGCAACTATCGAGGCGTATAATTCCGACTCCAAGCATCGGATTAGAAGGACGCCCATGTCAGACTCCCCCACAAACACCCCCACACTAGACCCCGTGGCCCCCGTCGAGGACGGGGCGCTCGAGGCTGACGCCGTCGTCGACGGCGCAGCGGCCGCTGCCCCCGAGCGGCTCGACAGCCCGATCGAGCGCGCCGACATCGCCGCGCCCGACACGTTCATCCCCGAGTCGGTCGACCAGCTGCTCGCGCACTCGCGCCGCTACCCCCTGCTCACGCCGGCCCAGGAGATCGAGCTGGCCAAGCGGATCGAGCGCGGCGACCTGCACGCCAAGGAACTGCTCGTCAACTCCAACCTGCGCCTCGTGGCCTCCAACGCCCGGCGCTACCAGAACCAGGGCCTGCCGCTGGCCGATCTCGTCCAGGAGGGCATGCTCGGCCTGATCCGCGCGAGCGAGAAGTTCGACTGGCGGAAGGGCTTTCGCTTCTCGACCTACGCCACGCTGTGGATCCGTCAGGCGATCCAGCGCGGCCTGGAGAACTCCGGGCGCACGATCCGCCTGCCCGTCCACGTCGCCCAGCGCTCGCGCAAGGTCGGACGCGTGGAGCGCGAGCTCTCCGTGCGCCTCGGGCGCGAGCCCACGCTCGAGGAGCTCTCGCAGGAGACCGGCCTCCCGATCGAGCAGGTTGAAGAGGTCCGTCACCAGCGCGCTGCGCTTGTCAGCCTCGACCAGCAGATCGGCGAAGACGGCGACACCGCCCTCGGTGACCTGCTCCCCTCCGACGCCGAGGCGCCCGAGGAGACCGCGTGGGACAACGAACGTGAGCGGATCGTGCACCGCGCGATCTCCCAGCTGCCCGAAACCGAGCGCAAGGTGCTGACCCTGCGCTTCGGCACCGGGCGTGAGGAGCCCCAGACGCTCACCGCGATCGGCAAGCGGCTCGGATTCTCGGCCGAGCGGGCGTCGCAGCTCGAGCAGCGCGCGCTGAAGAAGCTGGCCGAGTCACCGGAGCTCGCGGCACTGCGCGAGGCCGCCTAGCCTGCGGCAGGGGTCCCTCCCCCTCCCTCCTCGCCTGCGCCACCTGATCGACCGCCCGGGCCCCTCCCGCAGGGGGCCGGGCGCGATCGGGCGGCTGTCCCAGGCGCCGGCAAGACGACGCTACCGTGGCGTGCTACCCGGCCTGCACGCTCTGAAACCCGCGGGCGCCTCCGCTAGTGTGCGCGTGATGACCCAGGCGGCCCTCCGAACGCACCAGGCGGGGACCTAGCGCGATGTCCGGGTCGCTGTGGGACCGGACCGTGCAGCTGACGATCGCGGTCGGCGAACGGGTGCTCGCGCCCGTGGAGCGCTTCATCGGGCGCCGCTCGCTGGTCGGCGACGCGACCTTCTTCCCGCTCGAGCGCTTCCCCTGGGTGGAGCACATCGAGGCGAACTGGATGGTGATCCGCGAGGAGGCCGAGCGGCTGCTGGAGGAGCGCGAGGAGCTTGCGAACTTCCAGGACATCTCCAAGGACCAGATCGAGATCACCGACGACGACCGCTGGAAGACCTTCTTCCTCTATGGCTACGGCTTCACCGCGAAGCTCGGCACCGAGATGTGCCCGCGCACGGCCGCGCTGATGCAGGAGATCCCGGGGATGACGACCGCGATGTTCTCGATTCTCTCCCCGCGCAAGCACATCCTCGCCCACCGGGGCCCCTACAAGGGCGTCTTGCGCTACCACCTCGGGCTGATCGTCCCCCGCGACGCGGAGGCCTGCAGGATCCGCGTCGGCGAGGACATCCGCCACTGGCGCGAGGGCGAGAGCATGGTCTTCGATGACACCTTCGACCATGAGGTGTGGAACGACACCGACGAGACGCGCGTGGTGCTGTTCGTGGATGTGCTGCGACCGCTGCCGTTCCCCGAGTCGGCGATCAACAGGCTGATCATCAAGGTGATCGGCTTCTCGCCGTTCGTGCTCGACGCCAAGCGCAACCAGGAAGCCTGGGAAAGGCGCTACCTCGAAGGTCGGGGCTCGCAACCGAGCGCGGCGACGGCCGGCACGGGCAGCGCGCTGCCCTAGATCGAGCTGCTCGGCAGCCCCAGCGTGCTCGTCAGTTCCTGGGCCTTGCTGTTGAGGATCGTGAACTCGCCGGTGACGATCAGCAGGCCGAGCACGATCATGATGGCCCCGCCGAGCGCGATGATCACGGGAAAGTGGCGCTTGACGATGCTGAGCGCTTCGGTCATGCGCTCGAAGGCGAGCGCTATCAGCAGGAACGGGATCGCCAGTCCGGCCGAGTAGAAGGCCAGCAGCAGCGCGCCGTGGGCGGCCGAGCTGGACACGGCGGCCTGGGTGAGGATCGCCCCGAGCGTGATGCTCGTGCAGGGCGTCCACGCGATCGCGAACGCCGCCCCCGCAACCAGCGGACCGCCGCGGCCGGCGAGGCGCAGCAGCGACTCGGAGTGCCACTCGCGGTTGAACATGCCCACGAACGGCGTGGCGAGGAAGATCAGGCCCATCGCGATGATCACGAACCCGCCGATCTGCTCGAGGGTCTGTTTGTTGGTGTTCAGCGCGGAGCCGATCGCCGTGGCGCTCAGGCCCAGCAGGATGAAGATCGAGGAGAAGCTCGCGATGAACAGCAGGCTCGGTTTCAGCACGCGGCGCGCGCCCACGCCGTCCTTCATGTCAGCGGGGGTCACGCCGATCACCGTGGAGAGGTAGCCGGGCACGAGCGGCAGCACGCACGGCGAGAGGAAGGAGACGAGCCCGGCCGCGAGCGCGATCGGGATGCCGACGCCACTGGCGGTGTCGGAGGAGGCGGCGAGGATGAGGGCTGCGTGGCTCATGGGTGCTGCTCACCCACAGGATCGCGCATCCGCGAGCGTAAATCGAGGACCTCGCGCTCGAGGCGCTCGAGGCGCGCCTCGAGCGCCTCCAGCGCGGGCACCGCCGCCGGCGCCTCGCCGTCGGGCCGCGACGGCGCGGGCGCCTCCTGCTCGGCCCCCTCCGCCGTCTCCCCGAGCAGCTGCGCGTAGCGCTCCTCCTTCTGGCCGGGCCGGCGCTTCAGGCGCGCAACGAGCCCGCGCTCGATCATCCGCCCGAGCGCGTCGTGCACCTCGCCGAGCTCGCCGAATGCCTGCATCCGCTCGCCGCGCTGCTTGAGCTCGCCGGGCGTCTGCGCGCCGCGCAGCAGCAGCACGCACAGCAGCGCCTGTTCGGCGCCGTCCAGCGGCAGCGCCTCGGCGAGCAGGTGGCGGTACTTGGCCGCGCGGCTGCCCGAGCCGCTGGCCAGGCGCGTGAGGCCGCGCCGCTCGAGGCGATGCAGCGCGTCGCGGATCCGCGCCTCGTCGTAGTCCACCACGGGATCGCGGTTGGTGGACTGGTTGCAGGCCAGGCGCAGCGCGTTGAGCGACAGCGGGTAGGCATCGGGGGTCGTCCGCTGCTTTTCAAGCAGGCAGCCGAGCACCCTGATCTCGGGCGGCGAGAGGTCGATATTTGTGACTGCCATGCCGATCCCGCAGTCTACGCGGCTCGCCTGCGAGCGCGCTCGATCGCCCGAGCACAAATCAGATCAAGCCCAGCGTGCTCAAGAAGCTGAAGGGCAACAGCGGCAAGAAAGGGAGCGCAGGGCTCCCGGGCGCCGCGGGGGCGCCGGGGCCGCAGGGCGCGACCGGCAAAGAAGGACCAACAGGTCCCGCGGGCCCGTTCCCGACGACGCTGCCCGTCGGCGACACGCTCACGGGCGCGTACGCGATCGCGGGAGGAGCTGCCACTGGCACCGGCAGCGACTGGGGGGTGAGCGCGATCTCCTTCACCTATCCGCTCGCCTCGCCTCCCACCGTGAGGATCATTCTGAAAGGTGCCCCCACCCAGCCCGGGTGCACCGGCAGTGCCGGCAGCCCGACCGCCGAACCCGGCTTCCTCTGCGTATACGAAGCGGCCGGCAACGACATCGAAGCGAACTTTCCCGACGTCTGCCGTCCATCGGGCTGCTCGAAATCCGCCGGCGAAGCGTCCGCTTCGACCGTCGGCGCGCTGGTGAGGGCAATCGGGACAACCAACATGGCCCGCTGGTTCACCTGGGGAACGTGGGCGGTGACCGGCTGATCGCCGCCAGAACACCCGCACGAAACACCCCGAGGCTCACGCGAGCGGCGCCCCAACCCGCTCGCCCGCCTCGGGGCGCGCGTCCTGCAGCGCCAGGCCCGTCTCGGCCAGCCAGGCGCGCAGCGTGGCGAACATCGCGACATCGCCCACGATCGGCGCGGCGGGCTCGCTCCACGCCGACGGGATGACGGCGAAAGGGTGCATCTGCGGGCCGCCGAGGCCGCCGTGGGAGCCCATGAACTCCTCGAAGGGGCCGACCTCTTCGAGCTGCTCGTCATAGGCGCTGTTGACGAGCAGGTCGGGGCAATGCGGGAAGCTGTCGTGGCGGCGCAGGTGATCGGCCGCGGACGGGCCGAACGGGGTCAGCGGATCCTCGCCCTCGACGCTGTCGTCGGCCAGGCGCCGGCGCCCGCGCGCGCCGATCACGAGCGCGCCCTGCGCCTGCGAGCGCACGAGCACGAAGCCGATCCCGGGGTGCTCGGCCAGCTGGGAGATCAGCCGCGGATGCGACTGCGCGATCTGCTCGAGCGTCAGGCGCTCACGGCTGGCCGTGAGGTACACGAGCCCCAGCGGCCCCGAGACCATCACCACGACCTCGCCCTCGCCTGCCTGCTCCTGCTCGCTCAGGGCCTCGCGGTTGGGTCCCAGCGCGACGGTCCCCTCCACCGCGCGAGCCTGCGTGGCGCGGTGCAGCAGGCGCCCGCCCGCGCTGTCGTCCTCGCGGGCGTCGGCGAGCACCGCGCCGAGGTTCCCCCAGGACTCATCGAGGGCTGCAGGCGCGCGCACGTCGCCCCCCGCGAGCGCCTCCTGGACGACCTCCTCGAGCGTCTTGCCGTAGCGCTGGCGGAAGGGGCGCCCCTGTGTCTGGCCGTGGTCGGAGAGGGCGACCAGGTGATACGGCCGCGGCGCCTGCGCGATCGCGCGCTCGAGCCGCTCGAGCTGGCGGTCGTGGCGGCGCAGGACCCTGAGGGCGTCCTCTGCGCGGATGCCGGAATGGTGGGCGACCTCGTCGTAGCCCACGAACGTGGCGTAGCTCACGGGGATCCCCTCAACGATGTCGGCGACCAGCATCGCCACCGTCAGATCGCGCATCACGACCGCGATCGCGGCACGTACGAGCGGGTAGAGGCCGCTGCGCTTGACGTGCTCGGCGCCGCTGCGCCGCTGGCGCCGGGCCGCGCGGCGCTCTTCGGCGATGTCCGCGAGCGACAGCGCGATCGTGCGGATGAAGCCGTAGGGGTCGGCGAAGTAGGCGAAGAAGTCCCCCGAGCGCGAGCGCTTGCGGTCGCGGATCATGCTCATCGTGGCCGAGCAGCGCGGCGCATCGCCCGAGAACATGTTGCCGCGGCTGGTGCCGCCCGCGGCGAGCAGGCCGCCGCCGCTGGAATGCCGGCGCTCGATCTCGGCTGCGTCGGGTGGGTGGTTTGAGACGAGCGTACGGCCAGTCTCCTTCTCATACCAGCGAAACGCGGGCATATCCCAGTTGCTGCCGAGCAGCAGCCCCGCCTGGCTGGCCCCCGTCTGGGAGGAGAGGTCGCATTCCCAGCCCACGAGTCGGTGCGAGCCCTGCCCCAGCCAGCGCGCGATCGTCGGCGCGTAGCCGCGCTGGGCTGCCTCGCGCAGCACCGCCTCGCCCAGTCCGTCGAGCTCGAAGAGGATCACGCCCGGGACCTCGGTGCGGTTGCGGGCCCTGCCCCGGCGTACGCGCCGGCGCACAACGCGCAGGTGGTAGGCGTCCCCGTCGAAGTCCAGCAGCGGGGTGATCAGCATCGCCGCGAGCGCGAGCACGAGCGCCAGGATCAGGGCACCGCTGAAGCTGGGCGACTGTTTGTCCACGAGCCTGAAGGACAACTCGATGATGAGCACGTTCAACAGCAGCGAGCCGAGGCCGAGCGTGAGCAGCGTGAAGGGGAGCGCGAGGCGCGTGAGCACGGGCCACAGGACCGCGTTGAGCAAGGCGATCGCGGTGGCGGTCCGCAGCGCGGCGCCGAACGAGCTCACCGGGATGCCCGCCACGATCTGCGCGAGGCCCCACAGCAGGAGCGCGTCGATCGCCAGCATGATCGCGGCGCGCCCCGCGAAACCCGCGGCCCGGCGCGCGTTGCTCACGCCGCGCGGAGCCGGCTGCTCGTCTCGTGCCTCGCTCATGCGCGCGACAGTGTATGCGCGCGCGCTGCGGCCGGCGGGGCGGCGCGCGCCGTTGCTAGCGTCCCGGCGATGGCGCAAGGTGCGCATCCGGGCGCGGCGCGCGTCGCCTACCTCGGTCACGCGACCGTCCTGATCGAGTGCGGAGCGGTTCGCCTGCTGACCGATCCGCTGCTGCGCGATCGCGTCTTTCACCTGCGCCGGCAGGTCGCGCCAGTCGCAGCAGCGGCCACGCAGGCGCTCGACGCGGTGCTGATCTCGCATCTGCACGCCGACCATCTCGACCTCGCTTCGCTGCACTCGCTCGGCCCCGACACCAGGCTGCTCGTGCCCGTGGGCGCCGGGGCGTGGCTGCGCAGCCGCGGGTTCAGCGAGGTGAGCGAGCTGGCGGCGGGCGAGTCCACCAGCGTCGGGGCCCTCGGCGTGAGCGCGGTGGAGGCCCGTCACGACGGCCGGCGCAGGCCGCTAGGGGGGCCACGTGCGGAGACGATCGGCTATCTCGTGCGGGGGGACTCGGCGCTCATCTACTTCGCGGGCGACACGGAGTGCTTCGAGGGCATGGCGGGGCTGGGCGAGGGGCTCGACGTGGCGCTGCTGCCGGTCGCGGGCTGGGGCCCGACGCTCGGTCCCGGGCACATGGACGCGCTCCAGGCCGCGCAGGCGACGCGCCTGCTGGCGCCGCGCATCGCGATCCCGATCCACTGGGGAACGCTGCTGCCGCTGGGCCTCGAGCGCCGCCATCGCCCGCGGCTCGGCGACCCACCGCAGCGCTTCGCCGAGCACGCCGCACGGCTTGCGCCGGGCACGGAGGTGGTGATCCTGGCGCCCGGCGAGGAGCTGCGCTTCTGAAGCGATTCTCACGCCGCCTTTCGCCGGGCGTTAGACGCGCGCGTGACCCTGGATAGACGGTTCTCCCGCACGCGATCGAAAGGAAACAGAAATGGCCCGCATCCTGGTTCAGACCGACGACCGCCGCACCGTCCTCGAGGCCCCCAACGTGGAGCTGAACGAGGAGCGCCTCGCAGCCGATCTGCTCGAGCGCCTGGAACGCGCGATCACGCTCGCCGACGGCAGCGCTGCCTCCAGCGCACGCCCGTTGCGCCGCCTGGCGTCGATCGTGCCGCTTAGCGACTACCGCGACCTGGGCGGCTGAGCGGCCGGGGGCTGCCCCGGCGCGACGGTAAAGTCATCGGCGTGAGCGCGCAGCCCTTCGCCCAGGGACACGGCGGCGAGGGTCGCCGGTCCCAGCGATCGCAGGGACCGCCCTCGGACCCGCGCCCCGAGGACATCCCCGACCGCCCCGTGTCGCTGCGGCGCATCGGCCGGCTGTTCATCCCCTACCGCACGCGCCTCAGCCTGCTGCTGGGCCTGATCTTCCTCGGCTCGGTCCTCAGCGTCGCCTCGCCGTTCCTGCTGCGCGAAGCGGTCGACGTGGGCATCCTCGAGAAGAACCTGCAGGTGCTGTCGTGGACGGTCGCCGGGATGATCGCCCTGGCGGTGATCAACGGCGTGATCAGCGTGGCGCAGACGTGGATCTCCAACCAGGTCGGCCAGCGCGTGATGCACGACCTGCGCGCCGCGGTGTACGCGCACCTGCAGCGCATGTCGCTGGCCTTCTTCACGCGCACGCGCTCGGGTGAGGTGCAGGCGCGCATCGCCTATGACATCGGCGGCATCGACGATGTGGTCACGAGCACCGCCACCTCGACCGTCTCGACGGTCGCGACGGTGACCGCGACGATCGTGGCGATGTTCGCGCTGAGCTGGCAGCTGACGATCTTCTCGCTGATCCTGCTGCCCTTCTTCGTGTGGCTGACGCGCCGCGTGGGCAACGAGCGCCGGCGCATCCAGTCCGTGCGCCAGGGCCGCCTGGCGGACATGTCGACGCTGGTCGAGGAGTCCCTGTCGGTGTCGGGCATCCTGCTGGGCAAGACGATGGGCCGCTCGCACGAGCTCGTCGGGCGCTTCTCCTCGGAGTCCAGCGAACTGGCCGACCTGGAGGTCCGGGCGCGCATGGCGGGGCGCTGGCGGATGGCCTCGGTGCAGATGAGCTTCGCGATCATGCCCGCGGCGGTCTACTGGTTCGCGGGCTACACGAGCATCCACGGCGTCGATGTGATCTCGATCGGCACCGTGGTCGCCTTCACGACGCTGCAGACGCGCCTGCTGTTCCCGATGCAGCAGCTGCTCTCGGTAGGCGTTGAAGTGCAGACCTCGCTGGCGCTGTTCGGGCGCATCTTCGAGTACCTCGACCTGCCCGTGGACATCGTCGAGCGCCCCGGCGCACATCCGCTTCGCGCCGTGCGCGGCGACGTGGCCCTCGACGATGTGTGGTTCCGCTACGGCGAGGACTCGCCGTGGACGCTGCAGGAGGTGAGCGCCGAGATCCCGGCCGGCACGCGCACCGCGCTGGTCGGGGAGACCGGCTCGGGCAAGACGACGCTCGCCTACCTGGTCGCGCGGCTGTATGAGCCCCAGCGCGGCGCCGTGCGGATCGACGGCATCGACGTGCGCGACGTGACGCTGGATTCGCTGGCGGCGACCGTCGGGCTGGTCTCCCAGGAGACCTATCTCTTCCACGCCTCGATCCGCGAGAACCTGCGCTTCTCCTGCCCGCAGGCCAGCGACGAGGAGATCGAAGATGCGGCGCGCGCTGCGCAGATCCACGAGCTGATCTCCTCCCTGCCGGAGGGCTACGACACGCCCGTGGGCGAGCGCGGCTACCGCTTCTCGGGCGGCGAGAAGCAGCGCATCGCGATCGCGCGAACGGTGCTGCGCAACCCGCCCGTGCTGATCCTCGACGAGGCCACCTCATCGCTGGACACGGAGACCGAGCGCGCGGTGCAGCAGGCGCTCGACGAGCTCGCTCGCGGGCGCACGACGATCGCGATCGCGCACCGGCTCTCGACGATCCGCGACGCCGAGCAGATCCTCGTGCTCGACGGCGGGCGCATCGTGGAGCGCGGCACCCACGACGAGCTCGCGGCCCTCGGTGGTCGCTACACGGCGCTGCTGAGCGGCGCCGCGGTCGGCGACGACCCGGTCTCAAGCGGCGTGTGAGCTGCCGCGGCCCGGCGGCCGGCGGCGCTCGAGGCCGCCCGCCCGCGACGGGGCGCGGCACGGCCCCTAGGCGGCGGCGTCGATGTTGAGGCGCACGTAGTCGATCACGACGGGCTCGCCGACGGCGGCGAGCACGTCGTCCATGAAGGGCTCGCGCAGCGGCGCGGGCAGCTGCTGCAGGTGCGGCGCGAAGATCACCTTGGCGAGGAACTCGCGCGGCTCGTCGAGTTCGCGCGGCGCGGGCTGCAGCCAGCACTCCGCCTCGCTGAAGCCGGCGGCATGCAGGCGCTCGCGCGTCTGCTCCGGCGCGGCGTAGTTCCACGGCGTGCGCCAGCCGGCGAAGTACTCGGCGTAGGGCTCGCGCGCCAGCAGGCCGCGTGCGCGCCCGCGCAGGCCCGAGATGTTGCCCTCTCCCCCGCACTGCGCCACGAGCCGTCCGCCGGGGCGCAGGGCGCCGTGCAGGCGCGCGAACAGCCGCTCGTGGTCGGCGATCCAGTGGAAGGTCGCCGTGGAGAGGATCGCATCGAGCGGGCGCTCGACCTCGAGCTCGAGCAGATCGCCTTGGCGGACCTGCACGCGCCCCTCCGCGAGGAGCCCGGCCAGGCGCTCGCGGGCCGCGGCGAGCATCGAGTCGGAGGCATCGAGCGCGATCACGTGCCCGTGCGGCAGGCGCGCGGCGAGCATCTCGCTGATGCGCCCCGACCCGCAGCCGCCATCCAGCACGGTCTCGCCGCCGTCCAGCTGCAGGCGCGCGAGCACATCCGCGCCCAGTCCCTGCTGGATCGTGGAGATGCGGTCGTAGCTGGCGCCGTCCCATTCGTGCGTGGACATACGCGCGTACGTTATCACGCACGCACGCGTCCCGCCAGCGTGACGAGCGCGGCGGACAGCTGACCGCCCTGCCAGGCGATCGGCGAGCGCCCCTCGGCCTCGACGAGCAGCTCGCCGTCGGGGAGCGCCTCCGCGTAGCGCTCGCCGAGGGCGAGCGGATGGCCGGGGTCGGCCTCATCGCGGCTGGCGACGACGAGGCTCGGCACGGCGATCGCGCCCAGCTCCTCGATGCGCGCGAAGGGAGCCGAGCGCGGGAGCGCTTCGAGGGCGTCGGCCACCGCGCTGGGGTGCTCGTGCGAGGCCAGGCGCTGGCGCAGCACGCGCTCGACGGTCGCACGCCACGCGGGCGGGACGCCGTCGAGCTCGTAGGCGCGCACGAACCCCTCCACGCCGCCCTCGCGCAGTCCCGCCGCCAGGCGGTCCCAGCGGGCGAGCTCGCCTGCGTCGCGTGCGCGCGCGGGGTCGTAGGCGGGCGTGACGAGCGCGAGCGCGCCGACGCGCTCGGGATGATCGAGCGCGAAGCACAGCGCGGTGTGGGCGCCCATGGAGGCACCGACGAGCAGCGCTCGTTGCACCCCTGCGGCGTCGAGTACTGCGCGCACGTCGGCGGCCAGCCGCTCGTAGGTGTAGGCAGAGGGGTCCGGCGCGGGCGCGGAGCGGCCGTGGCCGCGGGCGTCGTAGGCGAGCACGCGGTGCCCCGAGCGCTCGAGCGTGCGCGAGCCCATCAGAACGTAGCGGCGCGTTGCGGTGAGCCCGTGGAGCAGCACGATCGCCGGCCCGCTGCCCGCCTCCTCGGCGGAGAGGATCACGCCGTCGTCGCTGCGGACGGTGAAGCTGCGCTGCTCAGGCATGGACGCCGGCGTGCGCCAGCAGCAGCTCGGCGGAGCGCTCGGGGCGCTCCCAGAAGAAGAGATGCCCGACGCCCTCCAGCAGCTCCAGCTGCGCGCCGGGGATCAGCTGGGCGACGAGCGGGCCGTTGCGGACCGGCAGGATCTGATCGACGGTGCCGTGGATGACCAGCGTGGGCACGCCGATCCGCTGCAGGCGTGCTGAGGTGTCGTGCGCGCGAACCGCGCGCGCCTGCTCGGCGATCACGGCGACGGCGACGCTGCGCCGGCGCGAGATCTCAAGGAAGCGGGCCCAGTTCTCCTGCTCGGCGGCGAAGCCCGGCGAGACGTTGAGCTCCCAGAAGGCGCGGATCGCCCTTTCGCGGTCGCCGGAGGCGCGTGCCTCGGCGGCCCGGCGCAGCAGCGCGGGGTCCATCAGCACGCTGCCGGGACCGCCGCAGTAGGTGCAGCCGAGCGTGAGCGTGCGCAGCAGCTCCGGCTCGGCGAGCGCGAGCTCCTGTGCGACCATGCCCCCCATCGAGATGCCCAGGACGTGAGCGCTGTCGATCTCCAGGGCGCGCAGCAGGCCGGCCGCGTCGCCGGCCAGCTCGGCGGTGGACGTAGGGCCCTCCAGGCGGCTGCTGGCGCCGACGCCGTGGTGGTCGTAGACGATCACCTCGAAGTCCTCGCGCAGCAGCTCGAGGAACGGCTCCCCCCAGTGCAGCGCTGTGCCGCTCATGCCCATGATCAGCAGCAGCGGCGGGCCCGAGCCGCTGCGCACGTAGTCCAGCTGGATCTGCCCGACATCGGCGAGGGCCACCGCCCGATCGTATCCGCACGTGGCGCTAGAGCGGCAGCGCGAGCTGCGCTGCAGCGCTCGCGCGGGGGCGCTGCGTGGCGGGGCCGGCGTGCGGCTGCTCGCTGCTGGAGAGGCCGCCCACGCGGACGCCGAGCAGGCGCACGGGCCGTGGCGGCTGGTAGCGGTGCAGCAGCCGCAGGGCGAGGGTGCCGACCACGGCCGGGTCGCAGGTCGGCTCGGCGAGCGTGTGCGCGCGGGTGACGGTGGTGAAATCGTCGAGGCGCACCTTGATGGCGATCGTGCGTCCGTGCCGGCGGTTGGCGGCGAGCCCGGCGCAGAGCTCCGCCGCCATGTGCTCGAGCTCGTGGGCCATGCGCGCGGGATCGGCGAGGTCGCTGTCGAAGGTGCGCTCGCGCGACTCCGAGACGACCTTGCGCGCGGCGCCTACCTCGGCCTCGTGTTCGAAGCGTGCTCGGCGGGCGAGCTCGCGCCCGAGGTTGGCCCCGAAGCGCTCGCGCAGCAGCTGCTCGGGTGCGGCGGCGACGGCGGCGAGCGTGCGCAGCCCGAGCTCGGCCAAGCGCGCCTCGGTCTTCGGCCCGATCCCGGGGATCAGGCCGGGCGGCGCGGCGGCGAACCGCGCGCAGGCCTGCTCGCGGGTGAGCGCCAGGAACCCGGCCGGCTTCTCGGCATCGGAGGCGACCTTCGCGACGAGCTTGTTCGGGCCGAGCCCCACCGAGCAGCTCAGCTGCGTGCTCGCAGTGATCTCGGCGACGAGCCGGCGCAACGCGGCGCGCGGCGAGTAGAGATCGGAGACGTCGAGATAGGCCTCGTCGAGCCCGACCACCTCGACGCGCTCGACGTGGGCGCGCACGATGCCCATGATCTGGCTGGAGGCCTCCCGATATGTGGGGAAGTCGGGTGCGAGGAACACCGCGTCGGGGCACAGCCGCCGCGCCCGCGCAGCGGGCATCGCGGAACCCACGCCGAAGCGGCGCGCCTCGTAGCTGGCGGTCGTCACAACCGCACGCGGTCCGCTGCCGGCGACCACGACCGGCAGCCCGCGCAGCTCTGGCCGGCGCCGCAGCTCGACGGATACGTAGAAGGCGTCGGCGTCGAGGTGCGCAACGCTCAGGCGGGGCTCCGCGGCGGGCACAGCCGATCGAATCTAGCGCAGCGCCCGGCGGCCGGCGGTGCGTTCAGCGCCCGCCCTCCAGTGCGCCGAGCGGGGACGGCGCGAGCAGTTCGCGCCGTGAGGAGACGCCGAGCTTGTGGTAGATGTGGCGTGCGTGCGTGCGCACGGTCTCGATGCTGATGTGCAGCTCGGCGGCGATCTGCGCGTTGGAACGACGACGCTGCAGCTGAGCGAGCACATCGGTCTCGCGGGCAGTGAGCAGGCCCGAGCCGAACGCGCCGCCGGCGGGGTCGCGGGGGATCAGTTGGAGCCCCCGCGATGCGAGGTGGATCGCGTTGTGGACGTCGCGCACCTGCGTGGCCTTGGCCAGGCACGCCGCTGCGCCGAAGGCCAGCAGCTGCGCGCACTCCACGCCGGAGGGCTGCTCGGCGAGCAGCAGCAGGTGGGTCCTGGGGTGGCGCGCGGTCAGCTCACGCACCTCGACAGGGCTGTACAGCGAGGCTGTGTCGAGTATCGCCACCTGCGGGCGCAGCGAGCGCAGCATCGGACCCAGTTGCGCGGGCTCGACGTCCGCGGCCACGAGCGCGAAGCCGGGGTCGTCCTCGACCACGCCGCGCAGGCCGCGGGCGAGGAGGTCATCGAAGCGCCCGAGGGCGACGGTGATGGGGCTCTTCTCAGACATGCGTGTGCACCATCCTATCGGCACGACGCACAGAAGGGGTGAGTGGCCTCTAACCCTTTCCCGACCCGTTTGCTCACCCCAAGACCCCCCCACAAGGGGGATCCCCTGTTGCTGCTGCGGCGCCTGCGCTGTGTAACTGTTTACTGCAGGGAGCCTCAACGGATCGCGGGACGACCGGGGGCATCCGGCAACAGCGGCTCACGGGCACGATGCGGTTCGCCCCACGGAACGGGAGTGACGATGTCGAATCGCCATAAGCGAAAGGACCTGGTCCAGGGTTCGGGCAGAGGGGCACCGCCTGCCCGAAAGCGCCCGCGCGCCCGCGCCCGCCGGCGCCCGCGCGGGCGCCGGGGCCTGCTGGCGCTGCTGCTCCTGATGGCCCTGGCGGCGTCGCTGGCGCCCACCGGACAGGCCAGCGGCGGGCGCTCGGCCGCCGCACGCGAAGCGCTGCTCGCCGCCAAGCAGACCGAACGCGAAGAACGCATCGCGGCCAGGGAAGCCGAACGGGCGCTCGCGAAGGAACAGGGCCGGGCGGGCCACCGCCGCCCCTTCCTGACGGGGGGGCCGAAGGACGTGGCCGAGAAGGACCATACGAAGGTGACGGTGGACTGCACGAGGGTGCTGTGGGAATTCAAGGAATTCTCGGCCACGGAACTGAACACCGTCAAAGAGGTGGTCACGATCCGCGACCAGAGCCCGCCGCAGAGCATGGGTCTGAAGTACAGCTTCCACGGCGAAACCGCGACGCAGGAAACGCCGATCGTCGCCGGCCCGGGGCGCTACCTGATCGACGTTGCGGCCCGCTGGAAGTCGAGGCTGCTCAAAGGCGGCTTCGACATCCACCTCAAAGTGGACTGCCCGGCCGAACCGGCGCTCACGATCGAAAAGCTCCAGCGCATCGGCGGCGCCGACAACCCGTTCGTCTCCTCGCCCCTCACGGGCAGCACGGGCGAGACGGTGGACTACGAGATGATCGTCAAGAACACCGGCAACGTACCCCTGTCCCTGGAAGACTTCAGCGACGGCAAGTGCGACGAGGGAACGCTCTCGGGAGGTCCCGCCGTGGGCGAAATGCTCGCGGTGGGCGCCGCGACGACCTACGTCTGCGAGCACCTCCTCGACGCGGCCGACGAAACGGCGAAAGTGTATGAAAACACGGCGAGTGTGAGGGGCGCGCCGCCCGAAGGCGATGGCTCGCCGGTGAACGAAACCTCGAACACGGTCAAGGTGACCGTGTTGCCGGCGCCGCCGCTGCCGGCGCCCGCGCTGTCGGTCGAAAAGCTCCAGCGGATCGCGGGCAGCGGCTCGTTCACGACCTCGCAGCTCTCCGGCCACGAAGGCCAGAAGGTCGAATACGAGATCGTGGTGACCAACAGCGGCAACGTGCCGCTGACGCTCACCGTCTTCAGCGATCCGCACTGCGACGCGGGCACGATCGCGGGCGGACCCGGCGGCGCCGCGCTGCCCGCCGGCGCGAGCACGACGTACACGTGCAGTCATACGCTCGACGCCGAAGACGTCAGGAACGGGCCCTTCTACAACACCGCCGAGGTGACCGGCACGCCGCCTCCGGGCGAGGGCTCGCCCGTCTCGAAGACCTCCAACACGGTCACCGTGACGCTCGGGCCGGGACCCCCCGCGCCGGGGCCGGGGACGCCCGGGTCGGGCACACCGGGCGCCTCGCAGCCCGCGGGTTCCGGGGGCGTGCTCTCCTCCACGTCGGGCAAACCGGCCTCGGGGGTGCTCGCTTTCATCTCGGCGACGGCGCCCAGGCTGATCTCTCCGCAGGGCTGCCAGCGCGGCGGCGAGGCCAGGGTGAGCATCAAGTCGGCTTCGGTGCAGAGCGTGATCTTCTATCTGGACGGGCGCAAAGTGCGGACGCTGACAGCCCACAGCGCGCGCAACGGCCTGCTCACGATCGAGATCAACACAGCCAAGCTGAGCATCGGCCCGCACAAGCTGGCGGCGAAGATCACGATGGTTCACCCGGCCTCTGTCAAGGCCACGGAGACCACCCGCAGGGCGACCCTCCTGCGCTGCGACCCGATCGTGGTGACCCCCAAGTTCACCGGCTGAGGTGCCCGCATGAGCGCACGGCGCATGCGGCGGCCCCTACGCCTGTTGGTGCCCGCGGCACTCGCCGCGGCGGTGCTGGCGGTGCTCCCCGCAGCCGGCGCACGCGCGGCGCCCGGCGCGGTGCTGACGAGCCTGTCGAACCTGCGCACGGTCTCGCGCTGGGCCTACCCCGCCTCCGAAGCGCTGATTCGCGTGGAACCCTCGGCGCACGCGCGTGCGGTGGGCCGGCTGCGCTTCCTGACGGGCGACGGGCAGGCGCAGATCTACCTGGCGCTCGGCTCCGCGCGACTGCCCACGGGGCAGAGCTGGATCCAGATCGAGGTTCCCGCGCGTCCCAACGGCCAGCGCGGCTGGGTCCCCACCGGCGCCCTGGAGGAACTGCACACCGTCAACGGCTACCTGCTCGTCGACGAGAGTACGCTGCGCGCGACGCTCTATCGCGACGGCCGTTCGATCTTCAGCGCCCCGATCGGCGTGGGCAAGCCGAGCACGGTCACGCCCACCGGGCATTTCTACGTGGTCGAGAAGCTGATCACTCTCAACGACGCCGCCTACGGCCCCTTCGCGCTCGGCACGAGCGCGTACGCGCCCACGCTCAGCGAATGGCCGGGCGGCGGCGTGGTCGGCATCCACGGAACCGATGAACCGCAGCTGATTCCCGGCCGGCCCTCGCACGGCTGCATCCGCATGCGCGATCAAGACATCACGCGCCTGTGGCACATCATCACTGTCGGCACGCCGATCGACATCACCTGAGACCGTTCCAGTAGTCTGCCTCAGCGAGCAATGGACCTGACCTTCAGCGACAGCGAGACGGCCTTCCGCGACGAGCTGCGCGCCTGGCTCGCCGAGAACCAGCCCGAGGCAAAGCCGCCCGCGGACGCCGGCGACGACGCTCAGTTCGCCTACCGGCGCGACTGGCAGCGGCGCCTCTACGACGCGGGCTGGGCGGCGCCGGCGTGGCCGACGGAGTACGGCGGACGCGGGGCCTCGCAGACGGAGTCGGCGATCTACTTCGAAGAGCTGGGCCGCGCGCGCGTGCCGTTCGCGGCGAATACGCTCGGCCTGCTGCTGGGCGGCCCCACGCTGATGGTGTGGGGCACGCCGGAGCAGAAGGAGCGCCACCTCTCCCCGATCCTCTCCGGGGAGGAGATCTGGTGCCAGGGCTTCTCCGAGCCGGATGCCGGCTCGGACCTCGCGGCGCTCAAAACGCGCGCGGTCAGAGATCCCGCCCACCCCGATGAGTGGCTGGTGACGGGCCAGAAGGTGTGGACGAGCGGCGCGCAGTACTCCAAGTGGTGCATGCTGGTGGCGCGCACCGACTCCGAGGTGGCCAAGCACAAGGGCCTGACGTACTTCCTGATGGACATGGAGCAGGAGGCCGTGCAGGTCCGCCCGCTGCGCCAGATCACGGGCGAGGCGGAGTTCAACGAGCTGTTCATCGAGGAGGCGCGGATTCCTGACGCGAACGTCGTGGGCGGGGTGGGCAACGGCTGGAAGGTCGCGCTGACGACCCTCATGAACGAGCGCGCGGGCCTCGGCTTCGCGCTGCAGATCCGCCTGCGCCAGCTGCTCGACGACATCATCGCGGCGGCAGCCGGTAAGGGCTTGCTCGAGAATGCGCTGTACGCGGATGCGATCGCCGAGCTGCATGTGCGCTGCGAGTCGATCCGCCTGCTGGCCTGGAAGGGGCTCACCGACGCCGAGCGCTACGGCCAGCCGGGCCCGGAGGGCTCGCTTGTGAAGTGGCTGTGGTCGGACACCAACCAGCGCGCCACCCAGCTGGCGGTGGACGTGATCGGACCGCAGGCGCTGATCAGCGGCACGCCCTGGAGCTATGAGCTGCTGCGCGCGCGCGGCAACACGATCGAGGGCGGCACCACGGAGGTGCTCAAGAACATCGTGGCCGAGCGCGTGCTCGGGCTGCCGCGGCTGAAGGTGGCCGCATGAACGCGGGTCTGCACCTTGATGGGCTCCGCCCTTCGGGCTCCGCGGGCGGGGTCGCGTAGCTCATGGACTTCGGCTTCACAGACGACCAGCGCGACATCCAGCGCACCGCGCGCGACCTGCTGGCCGAGCGCGCCAAGCCCGAGCGTGTGCGCGAGCACGCCGAGGCGGGCACCACCGACACGGGCCTCTGGCAGGAGCTGTGCGAGCTCGGCTGGCCGGGGATCGCGATCTCCGAGGAGAACGGCGGTCAGGGCCTCGGCACGATCGAGCTCTCGATCCTGTGCGAGGAGCTCGGGCGCTCGCTTGCGCCGGTGCCCCTGCTGGCGAGCGCGATGGCGGCCTGCGTGATCGAGCAGGCCGGCTCGCCGGAGCAGCGCGAGCGCTGGCTGCCTGCTCTCGCGAGCGGTGAGACGATCGGCGCGCTTGCAGACGCGGTTGACGGCACCGCGGAACTGGTCGTAAGCGGCGCGGAGGCGGACGTGATCGTGCTGCTGGAAGAGGACGGCAGCGGGCGGCTGCTGACGCCCGAGCAGGCCGAGGTCAGCCGTGTGCCGGCGATCGACCCGACGCGTTCGGCGGCGCGGGTGAGCGCGGGCGCGGATGCCGGCGAGGCCCTCGAGGACGGCTGCCCGGGGCTCGGGCGCGCGCTCGTGGCGGTCAGCTCGGAGCTCGTGGGGGTGTCCGAGCGGGCGCTCGAGATGACCGTGGAGTACGTCAAGGAGCGCAAGCAGTTCGGTGTGCCCGTCGGCGCCTACCAGGCCGTCTCGCACCGCTGCGCGCAGATGCTGCTTGACACCGAGAAGGCCCGCTCGACGACGGCGTTCGCCGCGTGGAGCGCGGACGCGGATCCGGCCGGCCTGGCCGAGGCGGCGGCGATGGCCAAGGCGTGCGCCTCCACGGCGGGCCGCGAGGTGACCGCCAGCGCGATCCAGGCGCACGGCGGGATCGGCTTCACCTGGGAGGCGGACGTGCACTGGCTGTTCAAGCGCGCGCAGATCGACGCCGTGCTGCTGGGCGGCGCTGCGCGCCACCGCGCACGCCTGGCGGCGATCCTGGCCGACAAGGTCGCCGCCTCCGCAACCGCCTGAGCTTCTCCGGCACCGCGACCTCCCCGCCCTTTGCGCTGCGGTCCGGCGCACGCTAGCGCAGTAGGCTGCTGCGCGTGCCCCGGTATGCGGCATTCCTGCGCGGCATGAACGTCGGCGGCCACCGGCTGAGCAACGCCGAGCTGGTCACCCACTTCAGCGCGATGGGCCTCGCGGAGGTGGGGAGCTTCCGGGCCAGCGGCAACGTCGTGTTCGCGACGACGCGCCGGGCGTCGCAAGCGCTGCAGGAGCTCATCGAGGGACACCTCGCGGAGTCGCTCGGCTATGCGGTCCCGGCGTTCATCCGGGCCGCCGAGGAGGTCCGGGCGATCGCGGCGGCGCGGCCCTTCGACGCGCCGCGGCTGCGCGCCTCCCCGGGCAAGCTGCAGGTCGCGCTGCTGGCGGAGCCCGCCTCGGCGCCGGCGCGGGCGGAGGCGCTGGCGGCGGCGGACGGGCGGGAGGGCCTGGCCTTCGGCGAGCGCGAGCTGTACTGGCTGCCGAGCGCCGGCGTGCTGGACTCGGCGCTGGACATGAAGATGATCGAGCGCCTGCTCGGCCCGATGACGATGCGCACGAAGGGCACGATAGAGCAGCTGGCGGAGCGCCATTTTGAGGCGTGAGCGGCGCTGTGTGGCACGCGCGGGCGCCTGTCGATAGGCTGCCCGGGCAAGCGAGAGAGGGCGTGTGATGGTCGAGCCGCATCCCCGGGGACGCAACCCATTCGACAACAGCGGCGTGGAGCGAGGCGCGGACGGGATCGCGCGCTACCGCGACCGCCCGGACTCGCTCGTGCACCTGCTGCGCGCGAGCGTGGAGCGCGACGCGGACGCCATCGCGGTGGTCGAGGTGGGCGGCGCCTCGCTGAGCTACGGCGAGCTGTGGGAGCGCTCCGCGCGGGTCGCCGGCGGTCTGCGCGGCCTCGGCGTGGAGCGCGGCGATCGCGTTGCGATCCGCCTGCCCAACGGCATCGAGTGGGTGCTCGCGTTCTTCGGCGCGCAGCTGGCCGGCGCGGTGGTGGTGCCGGTGAACACCCGCTTCACCGAGGAGGAGGTGGCCTATGTGGTGGGCGACGCGGGCGCCGTGCACACGTTCGCTGACGGTTCGGGGCTGCCAGACGGCGCGCCCGCGGTGGTCGAGGACCTGGCGCCCGAGGATCTCGCCGCGATCTTCTACACGAGCGGCACCACGGGCTTCCCGAAGGGCGCGATGACCTCCCACGCCAACTTCACGACCAACAGCGAGAACGCGTTCCGCTGCCTGTTCGTGGATCGCTCGCAGGGGCCGGGGATCGTCTCGCTGGTCTCGGTGCCGCTGTTCCACGTGACCGGCTGCAACAGTCAGCTGATCCCCATCCTCGAGCACGGCGGCCGCGTGGAGATCCTCTCGGGGCCGCTGGACTTCGAGGGCTTCTTCACGGCGCTGGCCTCGCACGGCGTCAACCAGCTCGTCTCGGTCCCGGCGATCTACCACGCCGTGATCGCGCATCCGCGCTTTGCCGAGATCGACGTGAGCGGCGTCACGTGGGTCTCCTACGGCGGTGCGCCGATCGCGGAGAGCCTCGTGCGCCGCATCGAGGAGGCCTTTCCCAATGCGCGCGTGGGCAACGGCTTCGGTCTCACGGAGACCTCCTCGCTGACCTCCTTCCTGCCCCACGAGGAGGCCGCCGAGCACGCCGACTCGGTGGGATTTGCGATGCCGGTGGTGGACCTCGCGCTCGATGAGCCCGATCCCGACACGGGCGTCGGCGAGCTGCTCGTGCGCGGCCCCAACGTGGTGCAGGGCTACTGGAAGAAGCCCGAGGCGAGCGCGGAGAGCTTCGTGGACGGCTGGCTGCACACGGGCGACGTGGCGCGCATCGACCCCGGCGGCCTGCTCTACATCGTCGATCGCAAGAAGGACATGATCAACCGCGGCGGGGAGAACGTGTACTCGATCGAGGTCGAAAACGTGCTCGCTGGCGCCCCCGGCGTGGGCGAGGCGGCGGTCGTGGCGGTGCCCGATGAGATGATGGGCGAGAAGGTCGGCGCCGTGATCGTCCCGTCGGCCCCAGGTGCGCTCGATGTGGATGCGGTGATCGCCCACTGCCGCACGCACCTGGCCGACTTCAAGGTTCCGCAGTTCGTCGCCTCGCGCGAGGAGCCGCTGCCGCGCAACCCGAGCGGAAAGCTCCTCAAGACGGAGCTGCGCGAGCAGACCGCATGGGGCGAGCCGTTACGCTGAGCTGCCCCAGGGAGGAGAGGCAGATGTCCAAGGTGGAGACGGTGCAGGGAGCGATCGACGCGCAGCAGCTCGGTGTGACGCTTATCCACGAGCACCTGCGCTTCCGCGACGAGGCGGTGGCGGAGGAGTGGCCCACACGCTACGACGAGCAGGCCGAGCTGGAGGCGGCGCTGGAGGCCGTCGGCGCGGCCAGGCAGCACGGCGTGGCGACGATCGTTGACCCCACCGCGATGTTCGGCGGGCGCGACGTGCGCTTCATGAAGCGCGTTGCCGATCAGACGGGTGTGCAGGTGGTGGCGTGCACGGGCATCTACAGCTACGACCATCTCCCGCCCTACTTCGTGAACCGCGACATCGACGCGATGGCCGACCACTTCGTGGCGGACATCGAGGTGGGCATCCAGGGCACCGATATCAAGGCGGCGTTCCTGAAGTGCGCGGCCGATGCGCCGGGCGTGACCGAGAACGTGGAGAAGATCCACCGCGCGGTGGCGCGCGCGAGCGTGCGCACGGGCACACCGATCATGGCCCACTCGATGCCCGCGGTGGCGACGGGCCCGCGCCAGGTCGAGATCTTTCGCGAGGAGGGCGTCGATCTCGCGCGCGTGCAGATCGCCCACTGCGGCGACAGCGAGGATGTCGGCTACATCGACGGGCTGCTCGAGCAGGGCGTGTACGTGGGCCTGGACCGCTACGGCCTGGAGATGTACGCGACGATCGACGCGCGCAACGCCAC
Source organism: uncultured Solirubrobacteraceae bacterium (assembly GCA_963771085.1). GTDB lineage: Bacteria > Actinomycetota > Thermoleophilia > Solirubrobacterales > Solirubrobacteraceae > Palsa-744. The sequence continues at coordinate 196,814 of CAVYSB010000002.1, forward strand.
CGCGGCCGAGCTGCTGCGCCGCGGGCACGCGGAGCGTGTGCTGATCTCCCAGGACTTCTGCGCGACGATCGACTGGTTCCCGCCCGAGGCGGCGCTGATGTTCGAGAGCAGCGGGCAGATCCGCAACTGGTCGATGACGCTCGTCTTCGAGGAGGTGGTGCCCGCGCTGCACGAGCTCGGCGTGATGGACGACGCGACCTTCGAGACGATCTTCGTGCAGAACCCCAGGCGCTGGCTCGCGGGCTGAGGCCCGGCCGCTAGCCCGGCGCGTACAGCAGCTCGGGTCCCTCGACGACGTCGATGACGCGGTTGACGGCCGGGTTGGCGGCGCGGGCGTCGAGGCGCTCGGCGGAGAGCGCGCCGCACAGCGCGAGCGCGTCCTCGGCGCCGAGCGCGGGATCCAGCCAGGCCTGCTGGGCCTCGCGGTCGGCGAGGATCACGGGCATCCGGTCGTGGATGGCGGCGGCGGTGCGGTTGGGGGAGGAGTCGCAGGTCAGCAGGGTGATGCTGTGGATCCACTCGCCGGCGATGTTCGCCGGTGTCCACAGCGCGGCGAACGCGAACGGGATCCCTCCGTCGACCTGGAAGTAGAAGGGCTGCGGCGGCTCGCCGCGCCCGCCCCCGCCGCGCTGCTCGGGTTTGAGCCACTCGAAGTAGCCGTCGGCGAGCTGCAGCGCGCGCCGGGAGGCCTGCGGGATCAGCCGTCGGTAGGCGGGGCGGCTCATCACGCTCTCCATCCGCGCGTTGATCATCCTGGCCGAGCCCTTGAGGTCCTTCGCCCACGGCGGCACCAGCCCCCAGCGCAGCACGCGCGCCTCCTGCTCGCCCTTGGGCGAGCAGATCGCGAGCACCTCTTCGGTGGGCGCGATGTTGAAGCGCCGCGTGCCCGCATCGCTCGTGATCGGCACGCGGAAGCGGTCATCGAGCTCCTGGGGGCCGGCGGTGTTGGTGTAGCGCCCGCACATCCGGCGAGCATATGCGAACCATCCCGCTGTTCCTGGGGTGTGGCGTTCCAGAGCGGAATCAGCGCACGCGGTAGAGCACGTGCAGCGCGAGCGGGTGTCCGGCGGGAATTCCGGGGTGGATGAAGTCCTCGGCGGCATCTCGCTGCATGCCGAGGCGCTCCATCAGCCGGCGCGAGCGCAGGTTGCCCGCGGCGGTGTAGGACACCAGCGGGGCGAGTTCCCGCTCACGCGCGAAGGCGATCGCGGCGCGCGCGCCCTCATACGCGAGGCCCCGTCTCCAGCAGGGCCGGGTCAGCCGCCAGCCGAGCTCCACAGCCGGCGCGAAGGGCAGATCCGCGCCCACGGGCCAGAGGCCGATGAAGCCCGCGCAGGATGCCTCGCCGGGCAGCTCGACCGCCCACAGGCCGTAGCCGCGGGTCTCGAAGCACTCCTCGATCCGCTCGATCAGGGCGTCGCTCTCGGCGGTCGACAGGATGGCGGGAAAGTGCTCCATGACGACCGCGTCGGCGTTCATGGCGGCCAGCGGCCCACGGTCGGCAGCGAGCCAGCGCCGTAGCAGCAGGCGCTCGGTCCGCAGCTGTGGTCCCCCTCCCCCCTCCGCGCCGCTCATCCCGCGGTGCGCACGCGGTAGCGGTGGATCGTGAGCGGCACCGTGACGGCGATGATCGCGATGCACCACAGCGTGGCGCTGAGCACGGCGTGCTGCAGTGGCCACGGCGCCGACGGCGGGACCGCGGTGGGATTGCCGAACAGCGTGCGCACGGCGGCGGACAGCGCGCTGACGGGGTTGTACTCGGCGACCTGGCGCAGTCCCGCGGGCAGGCTCGCAGCCGGCACGAACGTGTTGGCGATGAACGTGAGCGGGAAGATCACGATGAAGGCGACCCCGGTGACCGCGTCGGGGCTGCGCGCCAGCAGGCCCAGCAGCATGCCCACCCACAGCATCGTGAAGGCGAGCAGCGCGAGCAGCGCGAAGCCCGCGAGCGCGTGCGGGAGATCGCTGTGGATCCGCCAGCCGACGATCAGGCCGCTGATCGTCATGATGCTCAGTGCGAGCATGGAGGCGGCGAAGTCGGAGATCACGTGCCCCACCAGGAATGCCGAGCGCGTCATCGGCAGCGAGCGGAAGCGGTCGACGATGCCCTCGCGCAGGTCGGTGGCGATCGACGTGGACGGCCCGACCATGCCGAAGACGAGCGTCTGGACGAAGATCCCGCCGAGCAGGTACTCGCGGTAGCTGCCGCCGGGGACATGGATGACGCCGCCGAAGACGAAGGCGAAGAGCAGCACGAACATCAGCGGCTGGACTGTCACGTCGAGCAACTTCTCGGGGATCTGGCGCACGTGGGCGACGTTGCGCCGGGCGAGCACCAGGCTGTCCGAGAGTCCCCAGCGCAGGCGCCCCACCACTCCGGGCGGCGCTCCCGCTGCCGCCTGCCCAGCACTCACGCGCTCACCGCCGCCCGCGGGGAGTCCTCGTGCTGGGCGCCGGTCAGCGCGAGGAACACGTCGTCGAGGGTGGCCACGCGGCGGTGCACGTCGATCGCATCCACGCCTGCGGCGTCGAGCGCGCGAGCCACCTCGATCAGGCGCGTGTCCGCGCGCACGGGCACGGTGACGCGCGGGGGGTCGGCGCTGCTGCTCGCGGGACCCTCCGCGAAGGCGAGCAGCGCCTCCCGCGCACCGGCGAGGTCCTCGGCCGCAGTGAGCGTCACGGCGATCCGCTCGCCGCCCACACGGGTCTTCAGCTCGGTGGGCGTGCCGTCGGCCACGATGCACCCGCTGTCGAGCACGACGATCCTGTCGGCGAGCCGGTCGGCCTCCTCCAGATACTGCGTGGTCAGCAGCAGTGTGGTGCCATCGTCGACTAGCTCGCGCAGCAGTGTCCAGGTGTCGATGCGCCCCTGGGGATCGAGGCCGGTGGTGGGCTCATCGAGGAACAGCACGGGCGGTTCTCCGACGAGGCTCGCCGCGAGATCGAGCCGCCTGCGCATGCCGCCGGAGAAGGTCCGCACGAGCTGCTCGCCGACGTCGGCCAGGCCGAGGCGCTCGAGCAGCTCCTGCGCGCGCGCCCGCGCCCGGGCGCGCGGCATGCGGTAGAGGCGCCCGACCATTTCCAGGTTGGTGTGGGCTGAGAGCAGCCCGTCCACGGTCGCATACTGCCCGGCCAGCCCGATGCGTTCGCGCACCCGCGCGGCGTCGGCGACGACGTCGAGGCCCGCCACGCTGGCGCGCCCGGCGCTCGGCAGGGCCAGCGTGGTGAGGATACGGATCGCGGTGGTCTTGCCCGCGCCGTTGTGGCCGAGCAGGCCGAGCACCGAGCCCGCGGGCACGCGCAGGTCCACGTCGCGCAGCGCCCAGAAGTCGCCGAAGCGCTTGCCGAGCCCCTCGGCGAGGACCCCGTCGGGTGCGGGCGGGCGGCGCTGCTGCTGCTGTGCTGTCGCCGTCGGCGAGCTCACCGCAGCAACTTAGCGCCAGCGCCAGCGCGTGCCGGCGCGCCGCCGCCGTCCGCGCTAGGGCTCGAGCAGCACGGGCAGCGTCTTGATCTGGTTGATGAAGGGCGATTCCACGTAGCGAGGCGTGCCATCGATGCGCATCTCGGGGTAGCGCTTGAGCGTCTCCTCGAAGAGCACCTTGAGCTCGAGGCGCGCGAGCGCCGCGCCGAGGCAGAAGTGCCGGCCGCCAGCGCCGAAGGCCTGATGCTCCGGGTCGCGGCGCACGTCGAAGCGGTCGGGGTCCTCATAGAGTTTCTCGTCGCGGTTGGAGGAGACGTACCACATGACCACCTTGTCCCCCTCGCTGATCTCCTGGCCATGGAGTTCGGTGTCGCGCGTGGCCGTGCGGCGGAAGTGCGCGAAGGCGGGGAACATGCGCAGCGACTCCTCCACCGCGGCGGGGATCAGACCGGGGTCGCGCAGCAGCAGCTCGCGCTCGCCGGGGTTTTCCATCAGCGCTCGCATGCCGCTGCAGTAGGTCGCCTTGGTGCTGTCGTTGCCCGCGGCCATCAGCAGGAAGAAACCCATCACGATCTCGTGCTCCTCGAGGCGCTGCCCGTCCACTTCCGCGTGCACGAGGACGCTGGTGAGATCGTCCGTGGGATGCTCCTGGCGTTCGGCGATGAGCCGGCGGCAGCGCTCGAACAGCTCGGGGATGTCGCGCTGCAGCAGCCCGTCCACACCCTCGGGGTTGATATCGGCGTCGCCGGCGCCGAGCGCCGAGTTCATCAGCGCCGCCCACGCCGCGTCGTCCTCCTCAGGGATGCCCATGAAGCTGCCGATCACGCGCGAGACGACCGGTTGCGCGACGTCGCTGACGAGGTCACAGCGCCGGCGTCCGCGCAGGCCCTCGAGGACCCCGCCGGCGATGGCCCTGATGGCCTCCTCGTGGGCGGCGATGCGCCGCGGCGTGAAGCCGGCCTGGAACAGTGCCTTTAGTCGATCGTGCTTGGGCGGGTCCATGCCGATGAACATCGCCCTCGAGAGCTCGATCGGGATCCCCAGCACGGCCGTCACGCCGCCGAGTTCGGAGGAGAAGGTGCGCCAGTCGCGGCTCACGGTGTGGATGTCCTCCGGGGTCGTGACCGACCAGTAGCCGGCCTCCTCGGGGTACTCCTCGATCCGCGCGGTGAAGTGCACGGGGCACTCGCGGCGCAGGCGCCCGAACAGCTCGTACGGCGGCCCCTCCTGCCAGAGGCTCATGTCGCTGACGAGAATGTCCTCGAGATCGCTGCCGACAGCCGCCATTGGGCACCCTTTCCTCGCTGTGCGGGATCGGCGGCAATGATACTGGCTGGCTGGCCAGCCGGGATCTCGGGGAGCTGTGCCTACTGCCCGCGGGCGAGCGCGCGCCCGGCGAACATGAGCATGTCCGTGAGATGCGCTTCAACCGTTTCGAGGCTGTGTTCGCCGGGGTACACGGCGCTCCCGGCGCTCGCCCCGGCAGCGCGCAGCGCCGCGGCGAAGGAGGGATCCTCGGCGGGGTTGGCGATGCGGTCCTCTTCGGCGCCGTATACGAAGGCGCGCAGGCCCAGCCTGGAGATGATCGGGTGATCAGCGTGCAGGCGGCCTTCGAGGCCGTTGAAGAAGCCGATCCAGCTCTCCACCACGCCGAAGCGGTAAGGGTTGCCGAGGGCGATGTTCATCGCCCCGTAGCCGCCCATCGAGTCTCCCGCGATCGCGCGCGCGCCGCGGACGGGCACCGTCGGCAGCATCCTGTCGATCAGCTGCTGGACTTCCAGCACGTAGCTCTCGTAGTGCATCCCGTCCACGTTGCGCCAGTTGTTGGGGCCGCGGCCGCCCTGCACCATCACTGCGATCAGAGGCGGGATGACATGCGCGGCGATGAGCCGGTCGAGCCGGCCCTGCAGGCCGATCTGCAGGAACGCGCCGGCGGACTGTTCATCGCCGTGCAGCAGGTAGAGCACCGGGTAGTGAGCGGTCGTGGCGCCGTAGCCGGGCGGCAGGTAGACATAGAAGGAGCCGGTTCCGTGCAGCGCCGCCGAGGCGTAGCTCGCACTGTCGATCGTGCTGCCGGCGGCGTCCTGGCTGACGGTGGTGAGCGTTGGCAGCGGTGTCGCGGGGGCAGATGCAACCGTGTCAGAGGCGTTCGCCACGCCCTGCGCCGGAACGATGCCGAGCGTGCGCTCCAGCGCGAGCGGCCCGTTGACGGCCAGCGCGACGCAGATCGAGGCGATCGCGCTGAGCAGCGCGCCGAGGCCCAGTCGCCGCTGGATCGCCCGCTGCCCGCCCGGTGCACGAGATGCGGGCGCCGCGTCGGCGAGCGCTTCCAGGCGCGGTGGCAAGGTGGGCACCCATGACGGTGGCAGGCAGTCCGCCGCGGCCGCGCGCCGGCCGGGCCAGCTCCAGTCGCCGAGGCTCTCCAGCCACACCTGTGGGCGCGAGGCTTGTCCGCTTGAGGGCATCCAGGAGATTCAACGGAGGCCGAGGCCGAAACCCAACCCCTGCATGAAGCCGCCCAGCGGGCGCGGCGAGGGCACCGCGGCACGAGCCGCGGCGCACCGCCCCGGCGAGCGGGTCAGCTGGTGCTCCACACCTCCCCCACGCCCCCGAAGCCGAGCGCCTGCTTGGTGGCTTCGGTGAGGTCGAATTCGCGACCGGCCACATACGGGCCGCGGTCGACCACGGGCACGCGCACCGAGTGCCCGCCGTAGCGCAGCGTGACGAGCGTGCCGCAGGGCAGCGTCTTGTTGGCCACACCCAGGGTGCTGCTCGTGAGCGTGCCGCCGCAGGCCATGGTGCCTCCGCCGCCGTACCACGACGCCAGCGCCAGGCGGTAGACGTTCAGCTCGCCCACGCGGCGGTGGGAGGGCAGCTCGCCGGCAACGCCCGCGAAGCGCAGGCGCAGCAACGAGCTGCCGATGCCCTGGGGCACGTAGCTGATGCGGAAGCGGCCCTTGGCGCCGGTGTTGGTGCGGGTGAGCGTGTGCCAGCCACGCCGGCCGAGCGCCTGCAGGGCCACGATCCGTCCGCGCAGTCCCGGACGGGCGGCTTCGAGCAGATCGCCGGTGTAGGTCACGCGGTGGCCGGCGAGCACGTTCAGCTGGGCATCGTCGAGCTTCAACGCGGTCCGCAGCGGAGCGCCGATCGTCGTTGGCGCCGTCGATACGATCCCGGCCGGGGCCAGGCTCGCGGCAGGCTGCGCGAACAACGCAGGGGCATACAGCAATGGAAACCTCCTTGTTTGCGCCTACGGGGTTAGCTGTCGGGCTCACGGCCGGCGCGCACGCGAACGGACGCGTGTGGGCCGGGCGTTACAGCCGCATCAGCGGCCGATTCGCCCCATCCGGATCGCCCATCGGCGATCCGGCGGTGGGTCCCCCGCTCGCCCCCATCCACGGGGGCAACACGGCGAGTCGAACAATCGTTCGAGATGCTAGGAGGTCCGCGACCGTCTCGTGTGCGCTTGGTCACACATCGACGAACGCTGCTCGCGCAAACCCCGGAAATCCGCCGTTTGCAGGCAATTTCTTTAGAATTGTTTTACCGCATCGGGTGTCCGGGAGCGCGCTGGATCCGTAAATCCCCCGTATGAGGCATTGACGGGGCCCGGCGCGGCGCCTAGCTTTGCGCCCCGCGTTGGAGCCGGACTCCGGCCCCCCTGCGCGTCCGGCTCCAGCGCATATTCCAACAGCCCCCGGACTCGCCCCGGCCACCGAGGCCCACCGCCGCGTGAGCGCCACGGCCGCCGGGTGCGACCGAGCGCGATCCAGCTGCCGGTGTGCGCTGCGCGAGGGACCATTCGCGCAGAGATGGCGCCCCGGCGCTCAAGCACGCGGACGCGCGGCCGATAGGTGCATGAATGAGCCAGCCGACCAGCCCATCTGCCCCGGAGGCCCAGCGCGCGGAGCTCGCGCAAGCGGCGCCCGGTCGCGACGACAGCGCGGTCGTGGTCGCCGTGCTGATACTGGGCGCGCTGCTTGTGATCCCGGGCTTCCTCGGGCTGATCTCCTAGCGCAGCCGCGCCCGGGGGCCGCGCTCAGTCCTCCTCGGGTGTTCCGGGCTCCATGCTCGACAGTGCCATCGTCTCGGCAAGCTTGAGCAGGCCGATCAGCGCGTGCGGGCGGGTATCGCCGCTGGGGCGCATCGCGACCTGGGAGCCGTGGGGGCCCAGCACCTCGACGATCGTGCACACGTCGCCGATCTCGCAGTCGTCGCCGAAGCGGTCTTCGAGGGCCTCCATCTGTTCTGCCACGACCGTCCCGATCTTCGTCGCATCAAGGGCCATCCGGCGCGTCCTCCTCGTAGGGATCCAAGCGAGGCCATGATGGCGGATGCGCCCTCGGGGCAGACGCCCGCCCCGGCCGCGTGAGGCGGCCGGCGCGGTGCGGGAACTGCCGGCCGGGCGCGCTACCTGGCGCCCGGCCATGCTGCAGGCGAGGCTCAGAAGCCCAGGCCGTAGTTCGAGCAGGTTGCTTTGAACGATTCGTTCGGGCTCGAGCTGAGCTGGTTGAGCACGTTCTGCAGGACAGGCGAGTCTGAGGCCATCCCGATGTGACCAACGGGGTCGCTCGGGCACTGGTTCTGCACCGTGATGTGGACCACGCCGGGCGCGTTGAGGAACGCGTTGGTGTACGGGGTGACGATCTCGTCGTGGGTGGACTCGATCACCACGTAGCGCACGCCGGAGACGACCGGTTCGTCGCCGCTACGCCGCGAAGTCTCCGATTCCGCAGCACTGAGCCGTTTTCGGGGTCTCGTTGACGGCGGCGCCCGCAACCGCGACAATCGGGTGCTCGATGGCCAACCCGGATCGCCTGACGGCGCTTGACTCGACCTTCCTGCATCTCGAGGATCACTCGAGCGCCCACATGCATGTCGCCTCGGTGATGGTCTTCGAAGGCAAGGCACCCGCCCTGTCCGAGCTCGTCGAGCACCTCGTCAACCGGCTGCACCTGGTCCCGCGCTACCGCCAGCGCCTGGCCTACGTACCGCTCGAGCAGGGACGACCGGTGTGGACCGACGACCCCCACTTCAACCCCTACTACCACATCCGTCACACCGCGCTGCCCAGGCCGGCGGACGAGGAGGCCCTCAAGCGCCTCGCCGGGCGCCTGTTCTCACAGCGCCTGGATCGTTCGAAGCCGCTGTGGGAGATGTGGCTTGTGCAGAGCCTCTCGGGCGGGCGCTTCGCGCTGATCGCCAAGACCCACCACGCGCTCGTGGACGGCGTCTCCGGCGTGGACATCACGACGGTCCTGTTCGACACCGCACGCGAACCCGCAGCGCCGACCGCGCCGCCGACGGCATGGAGCGCCAAGCCGCTGCCGGGACCGGCCAAGCTGCTGGGCGAGGCGCTGGTGGAGCGCTCTACCGTCCCCGCCGAGATGGTCCGCGGCGCGCGCGCCATCATGCGCACCCCGCGCAAGATGCTCTTCCAGCTCAAGGAGGGCCTGGCCAGCGTCGGCGCGACCACGCTCGCCGGGATCAACGCGCCGGCGCCGCCGAGCCCGTTCAACGTGGACATCGGCCCCCACCGCCGCTACACGTTCGTGGACGCCGATCTGGCCCAGTTCAAGGCGATCAAGGACTCGCTCGGCGGAACCCTCAACGATGTGGTGCTTTCCGCCGTGGCACTCGCGCTGGGGCGCTACCTGCGCGAGCACGGCCATGACACCAGCGGGCTGGTCCTCAAGGCGATGGTTCCCGTATCGGTGCGGAGCAAGGCCCAGCGCGGCGCGCTCGGCAACCAGGTTGCGGCGATGTGGGCGCCGCTGCCCGTCGATGTCGAGGACCCAGCCGAGTGCCTCACGCAGATCAACGCAGCGATGGAGGACCTCAAGCACTCCGGCCAGGCCGTGGGCGCGCAGGTGCTCACGAACCTCGCCGGCTTCGCCCCGCCCACCATCCTCAGCCAGGCCGCGCGCCTGCAGGCGCGCCAGCCGTTCTTCAACCTCGTCGTCACGAACGTGCCCGGTCCGCAGATCCCGCTGTACATGCTGGGGCGGCGCCTGCAGGTCCTCTACCCGGTGGTGCCACTCGCCCAGCGACAGGCGCTGGGCATCGCAGTGATGAGCTACGACGGTCATCTCGGCTTCGGCCTGCTCGGCGACTTCGACGGGCTGCCCGACCTCGAGCGGATCGCCGAGGATCTGCGCTCGGCGATCGCCGCGCTCGCCCGCGCCGCAGGCGTGCGCACGCGCATCACGGGCCCGCGGCGCAAGACGCCCGCGTCCCCCCGCGCGAGCTCCTCGCGCAACGGGAGCTCCGGCGGGCGCCGGGCGGCCGGTCAGGGCGCCTCCGGCAAACCCGCCGGCGCAGGCTGAGGGCGCCCGTCAGCAGCCGCGGTTGAATCCGGCGCGGATATCCCGGCGACCGCGATCGCGACGCGGCGTGAGGGACCGGGTTGCTGATCCCCGGTGCTCAGAGCGTCTCGAGCGGTACGCCGATGATGTTGAGTCTGCGCGTGAGACCGTCCAGCGCGAACCCGCGCAGCTCATCGGCTGAGGCGCCGAGCGCCGCCGTGTCGGCTCCCTGCGGGGGTGTGAGGGACTCGGCGACCGCGGGCAGCAGCTCGCGCAGGGTGGCGCGAACGGCGTCTGCCATCGCGGCGTCCCTGGCGACAGCCTGGCGTAGAAACCAGATGCCGTATCCGATGTGGCGGTGCTCGTCGTGGTGGATCTTGGTGTAGCCGGCGACGAAGCCCCCGAGCAGACCTTCGCGCTCCATGAAACGGGTCGAGAACTCGAATGTGGTGAGCCCGAGCGTGGACTCCAGGATCAGGTGGTAGATCGTTACGAAGGCCACCTTCGCTGCAATGTCGCCGGGGTTGGCAACGAGCCTCTCGTGGGCGGCGACGAGCTTATCGTCGAAGATCGTCCTGAAGGCGGGCGAAACCTGCTCGCGGGCCCGCTGCACGTGGGCGGCGATCGGTCCAGGATCGGCGACGACCTCGTCCTGAAAGCGGGCGTAGAACTGCATGTGTCTGGCCTCGTCCACGTGCTGAGTGGCCAGGAACGACACTTCCTCCTCGCTGCCGTCCGACCCCACGAGCCCCGAGAACTTGGTCGTGATCCGCTCCTCGGCGACCATCAGCGATCCCAGCACGAACGTGACGAGCGTGCGGTCCTGCATGCTCGCCCACTGCTCCCGGTCGGCGGAGAGGTCGATGTTCCATGGGCTCCACTGGCTTTCCTCCCAGTGGCGGTAGAGGGTCTGGGGGTCGTGCAGGTGGAGCTCGCTCGCCGCGCTCATACGCGCGCCCCGGTCGGCTTGCGGGCGCGGATGATCGCCGCGGCCGCCTGATCGTGTACACGATGAGTTTCGGTCAGCTCGATGTCGAGCAGTCCCGCATCGCCAAGGGCCTCTTCGAACTCCCGCCGGGTGAGCGCCCCTGCGGTACAGCCGGTCCACTTGTGCATGTCCGCGCGGGTCGCGTCGTCCATACCCTCGTCGGCGATCACGTCGGAGATCGCAAAGCGTCCTCCCGGACGCAGCACGCGTGCCGCCTCGCGGATCACGTTGGGCTTGTCGCCCGAGAGGTTCAGCACGCAGTTTGAGATCACGACGTCGACGCTCGCGTCCGGTAGCGGGATCTGCTCGATGTAGCCCTTGCGGAACACGACGTTTCGCAGGCCCGCTCGCTCGGCGTTGCCGCGAGCCAGCTCCAGCATCTCGTCGGTCATGTCCAGGCCGATCGCCTTGCCGCTCGGCCCGACGCGTCGCGCGGCGATGAGGACGTCCGCTCCGGCCCCCGAGCCGAGATCGAGGACCGTCTCGCCGGGTTGGAGATCTGCGACTGCTGTGGGCACTCCGCAGCCAAGCGAGGCCGCGACCGCGGACTCGGGCGCCGCGGCGGCCTCGGCGGGCTCATAGAGCCCGCCGCCGAAGACCCGCTGTCCGGAGGCAGCGATGCTCGACATGGCCGGGCCGCAGCACGAGGGCCCCGGGTTCTGGTGCTCTGCAACCGCGCGGGCGGCGGCGGCGTAGCGCTCTTTAACCAGCTCGCGCACATCCGTCGCCTGCGTCTGCTTCGCGCCTGCGTCACATCCGCAGCCGTCTCCCTGGCCGCAACAGTCGGCCTTGGCGCTCGGCTCACAGCACGACGCCTGCTTCTCGGGCGCACAGCAGGTGCTGGTAGCCCTATCGCCCGTGGTCATGTCAGCCATGTGGAGAGCTCCTCCAGTGAGTCGGGGATTACGTAGTAGTAGGCCCACAGCCCCTGGCGCTCAGAGTCGACGATGCCGGCCTCACGGAGCTTCTTCAGGTGGTGGGAGAGGGTTGGCTGGGAGATGTCAAACAGCGGGACGAGCTCGCAGACGCAGACCTTGCCTGCGTGTTTGCGAAGAACGTCGACGAGCTGGAGCCGGATCGGGTCACCGAGCGCCTTTGCTATGTCGGCCATTCGAGCAGCGTGACCGCGCTGTACGTCGGGGTAGACAACCGGCTCGCAGCAGCGCTCGCCCGCCGGTCGCTTCTGCTTCGGCGTGAGCTCCAGATCGACGGCCATCGATACAAGAATATCAATAACGATCATAAGCGTCGATGTAATACGATTTCGTTGTGTACGCCGACGAGACACCGCGCAGCGGGCGGCCACTCCGGCAGCGGCCCATCCGCTACGTGTTGTTCGTCTGCAACCTCAACGCTGTTCGCACGCACGTCCTTGACGCTCGCCCATTGCCAGACCCGCGAATGCCTGCGCCACGATGCCTGCGAGGTCCTGGTCGGCCGGGCGGCATCGTGAGGGAAGGGGCCGCGCAATGACGGTAGGGGTCGGCATCAACGGCTTCGGTCGCATGGGGCGCCTGGCATTGCGCGCGGCATGGGGCTGGCCGGAGCTCGCCTTCACGCAGATCAACGAGCTGGCCGGCGACGCCGCCACCGCAGCGCATCTGTTGACGTTCGATTCGGTCCACGGGCGCTGGTCCGAGGACGTGCACGGTGACGGCGCGGTACTGGCGGTCGACGGGACCTACGTCGGCTACAGCGCTGCCGCGGACCCTGGGGATGTGCCGTGGGGTGAGCTCGGGGTGGAGATCGTGCTCGAGTGTTCGGGCAGGTTTCGCACCCCGGAGCTACTCGATTCCTACTTCCGGCAGGGCGTGCGCAAGGTGATCGTCGCAGCGCCCGTCAAGCAGGATGCGCTGAACCTAGTCCTCGGCGTGAACGATGATCTCTACGACCCCGAGCGCCACCATCTGCTGACGGCCGCCTCGTGCACCACGAACTGCCTCGCGCCCGTCGTGAAGGTCGTCCACGAGGGGATCGGCATCAGGCACGGTCTGGTCACGACGCTGCACGACATGACGAACACGCAGACGATCGTCGATGCGCCGCACAGGGATCTGCGCAGGGCTCGCGCGGCAAGCGTCTCGCTGATTCCCACAACTACGGGTTCGGCCACCGCAATCGGGATGATCTTCCCGGAGCTCGAGGGCAAGCTCAACGGCCTCGCGGTACGTGTACCGCTGCTGAATGCGTCGCTGACGGACTGTGTGTTCGAGGTCGCGCGCGCCACGACCGTCGAGGAGGTCAACGGTCTGCTTCGGGCCGCGTCTGAGGGGCCGCTCGCGGGGATCCTCGGCTATGAGACGCGCCCGCTCGTTTCGGTCGACTACAGGGACGATCCGCGTTCGGGGATCGTCGATGCGCCCTCGACGATGGTTACCGACGAGACCCAGGTGAAGATCCTGGCGTGGTATGACAACGAGTGGGGGTACGCGAACCGCCTCGTCGAGCTCGCCCGCAAGGTGGCCGGCAGTCTCTCACCGAACGAGCTGGAGGCCGGCCCGGCCGCATCCTCCGATGGCTAGCGCATCGAGACCAGCGACATCGGGCACCGCATCGCAGGCGGGCGGTGACCTGCGCAACTACATCCTCGTCACCGGGGCGTATTGGGCGGACACGCTCGTCGACGGGGCGACGCGCACACTCGTGCTGTTCTATTTCGACCAGCTCGGCTACACGCCGCTGCAGGTCGCCTCGCTATTCGTGCTGTATGAGATCGCGGGCGTCGCCACGAACCTTGTCGGCGGCTGGCTCGCTGCCCGCCTGGGGTTGAAGATCACGCTCTTCATGGGCTTGGGAGTCCAGGTCCTGGCGCTTCTCATGCTTGGCCTCGCCCCGGCATCGCTGCTGGTCGTGCCCTACGTGATGGCCTCCCAGGCGTTCTCGGGAATCGCGAAGGATCTGACGAAGATGAGCTCCAAGAGCGCGGTCAAGCTCGTGGTGCGCGAGGGCGACCAGTCCGCCCTCTACCGGTGGGTGGCGATCCTGACGGGATCAAAGAATGCGCTCAAGGGCGTCGGCTTCTTCCTGGGCGGGCTGCTGCTGACGCTGTTCGGATTCCAGGCGGCCGCGCTGGCGATGGCGGCGTTCGTCCTCGTTGCACTCATCGTCACCGCGAGCCTGATGCATGGACCGCTAGGCCGCGCCGACAGGAGCGCGAAGTTCACGCAGATGTTCTCCAACAACCGAGCCGTCAACATCCTCGCCGCGGCGCGGATCTTCCTCTTCGCCGCGCGCGACGTGTGGTTCGTCGTCGGATTGCCGTTCTTCATGTACTCCGAGCTGCACTGGAGCTTCTGGGCCGTCGGCACGCTGTTGGCGGTGTGGGTGATCGGCTACGGCGCTGTGCAGGCAGTGGCCCCTCGCTTCGTGCGCCGCAGCGGCCGAGGCCGCGGCGGTGAGCCGGACGGGAGGACGGCCGTCTGGCTCGCGCTGGGCGTGGCGGTATGCCCAGCCGCGATGGCCGTAGCCCTAAACGCGGGAGTCGACCCAACGATCGTGATCATCGCTGGGCTGATCCCGTTCGGGGTCGCGTTCGCGATGAACTCGGCCGTGCACTCCTACCTCATCCTCTCCTACGCCGACAACGACAAGGTTGCGATGAACGTTGGCTTCTACTACATGGCAAACGCCATCGGCCGTCTCGTCGGCACGATCCTCTCAGGGCTCCTCTACCAATGGCACGGACTCGCCGCATGCCTATGGGTGTCGGCGGGGTTCCTCATAACAGCCGGCCTGCTCTCGCTTCTGCTGCCGGCCGGGGCCGCGAGCAGCACACGGCCAAGCCGGCTCTCGCAACTGGCGTAGCCGTCCCGGGCGAGGGCACGAAGCACGTCGTCCAGCGCGACGAGCGGCATGCGGCGCCGGCGCCTGTCGCAGCGCCGGGAGGTGCTAGTCAATCCGAGCTGGGCGATACTGCCAGCATGATCCGGCCCCGGATAATTGCTGCCTCGGCTCCGTCCAGCCCTCGGCAAGGCGCATGACAATGCGAAAGCTAGGGGCAATATGAGACTGGCCCTGTGCCAGATGAACGCCACCGTGGGCGACATCGCCGGCAACGCGGATCGCATCCGCGAGGGCCTGGCCGGCGCCCGCGAGGCGGGGGCGCAGCTGGTGCTGTTCCCCGAGCTCGCGCTCACCGGCTACCCCCCCGAGGACCTGCTGCTCAAGGAGCACTTCCTGGCGGACGCGCGCGGCGCGCTCGAGCGGATCGCCTCCGAGGTGGTGGGCCTGGTGGCGGTCGTCGGCTTCCCGGAGCGCGCGGAGGACGTCTACAACGCCGCCGCGGTCCTGGCGGGGGGCGCGGTGCACGCGATCTACCGCAAGGTCTACCTTCCCAACTACGGCGTCTTCGACGAGCAGCGCTACTTCCAGACGGGGGGCGTGGGCGCGGTGATCGACATCGGCGAGCAGCGCGTCGGGCTGACGGTGTGCGAGGACATCTGGGAGCCCGGGCCGCCTGCCACCGAGGAGGCGCTCGCGGGCGCCGCGCTGATCGCCAACATCTCCGCGTCTCCCTACCACGCTGGCAAGGGTGCCGAGCGCGAGCTCATGTTCGCGCAGCGCGCGCGCGAGAACGTCGCCTGCGTGGCCTTCTGCGCGCTCGTGGGAGGCCAGGACGAGCTCGTCTTCGACGGGCACTCCTGCGTGCTCGACCACACCGGGCGCACGATCGCCCGTGCCGCGCAGTTCGAGGAGGACCTGCTCCTCTGTGACTTGGACCTGCAGGCGGCCGCCTCTGCCCGGCTGCGCGACGCGGGCCACCGACCCGCCGCGCGCCGCGCGGAGCGCCGTGCGGCGGTGCTGCCCGCGCTGCCCGCCCCGTCGTCGGGCCCGCCGGCGCGCACGGCCCTCCCTCCCCCCTGCGAGCCGCTCGCACCGGGCGAAGCGGAGGTCTACGGGGCGCTCGAGCTGGGGCTGCGCGACTACGTCGAGAAGAACGGCTTCGCGCGCGTCGTGCTGGGCATCTCGGGAGGCATCGACTCGGCGCTCGTGGCCTGCCTGGCCGCCGATGCGCTGGGGCCCGAGCGGGTGAGCGCGGCGGTGATGCCCTCGCCCTTCTCCTCTGCCGGCACCCAAGAGGACGCGCGCACGCTCGCCGCGGCGCTGGGCGTGCGCATGCACGAGCTGGCGATCGAGCAGGTGATGGCGAGCTACGAGGCTGTGCTCGGTGCCGAGTTCGCCGCCAGCGAGCCCGACCTCACCGAGGAGAACCTGCAGGCGCGCATCCGCGGGAACCTGCTGATGGCGCTCTCCAACAAGTTCGGCTGGCTGGTGCTGGCGACGGGCAACAAGTCGGAGATGTCGGTCGGGTACACAACCCTCTACGGCGACCTCGCGGGAGGCTTCGCGGTGATCAAGGACGTGCCCAAGACGCTGGTCTATGCGCTGTGCCGCTGGCGCAACTCCCAGGCTGCGCCCGACGCTCAGCCGATCCCCGCGTCGATCATCGAGCGGGCCCCCTCGGCCGAGCTGCGCCACGACCAGCGCGACGAGGACTCGCTGCCGCCTTACGAGCTGCTCGATCTGATCTTGCAGGGCTATATCGAGCTCGACCTCAGCCGCGAGCAGCTGATCGCCCGGGGACTGCCCGAGCACGAGGTCGACCGCACGATCCAGCTGGTCGACCGCGCCGAGTACAAGCGTCGCCAGGCCCCGCCGGGCATCAAGATCACGGCGCGGGCCTTCGGGCGCGATCGCCGCATGCCGATCACCAACCGCTATCGGGGCTAACACTGGCGCCGCGGCGGCGGCCCGGCGTCTACGCTGCGGGCGTGCGCCTCGCCGCCCCATCGCTCGCCGCGCTGTGCGCGCTCGCCTGCGCGGGCTGCGCCAGCACGCTGCAGGACCAGCCCATCCCGCACAACGTCCTCGAGAGCGTGGTCGCCGCGCCCTTCCCGGTGTACTGGCTCGGGGGCAGTTTCCACGGGCTCGCGATCACCGAAGCCACGCACGATCCCGGCGGCGCGTTCATGCTCGGCTACGGCAACTGCATCGAAGGAGGCCAGTCGAGCTGCGTGCTGCGCCTGCGCGTGGTCACCTCGCCCGACAACAGCTTCCTGCCCGGCGGCAGCTCGCCGCAGCAGCACGTGAACATCCGCGGTGCGCCCGCGGTGCTCGCGCTCGGCGGGCGCACGATCGAGATCGCAACGGGCGGGGTGATCCTCGACATCTACGCGCAGAACGCGGCGCTCGCCGCCGAGGCGGCCGCGACCGCCGTGCCGATCAACGCGCCGGGCGCGCCAGCCGCGTCGCTGCCCGCCCGCCTGCCCGACACCGGCTTCAGCGAAGCACCGCTGCCCTCGCAGATCCCCTCCCCGGTGCACGCCCTCGGCTAGCGCGCCCCGCGCTGCGCGGCCCCGCCTACGCCGGGCGCACCGCGATCGTCATGCGCGTCACCGCGCACGTGCGATCGGCGTCGTCGCTGAAGCTCACGTCCCACACCCACGTGGTGCGGCCGCGGTGCACGCGCGTGGCGCGCCCGTGCACGACGCCGTCGGTGATCGGGCGCAGGAAGCTCGTGTTGTTGGAAAGCCCCATCGCGACCTCGCCTTTCTCGCGCACCGCGAGCGCGGTTGCGATCGAGGCCATCGACTCGGCCAGCGCGGCGTAGACGCCGCCGTGGAGCAGTCCGTGGGGCTGCTTGAGCTCCTCGCGCACCGTGACCTCGGCGCGGACCTCTGTGTCCGTGCAGGACAGCAGCCGCAGCCCGTAGAGACGGTCGAAGCCGCCCCGCGCCTCGTTGCTCTGCTCGGCGCCCGGTACGGCCATCGTGCACCACGATAGCCTACGGTCCTGCGTTGGGGCCCGCACCGGGTTTCAGGCGCAGTCAGTGACCATGCCGGCCCCCTCCCCCACATCATGAGCAGGCTCGACGCGCTGCCCGACGACCAGCGCGCCGCGCTCGCGCTGCTGCTCGGCCAGCGCAAGAGCTATGCGGAATTGGCAGCGATGCTCGCGATCCCCGAGCGGGCCGTGCGCGACCGCGCACACGCTGCGCTCGCGGTGCTCGCTCCGCGCGAGGCGCGCGAGCTCACACCTGAGCGCCGTGCGCAGATCGGCGACTACCTGCTCGGCCAGCTTCCGGGGGTGCCCGAGCGCCTGGCCGCACGCACCTACGTCAGCGGCTCCGCGGCAGCGCAGGCGTGGGCCGGCGCGCTCGTGCAGGAGCTCGCTCCGCTGGCGAGCTCGCCGCTGCCGGAGATTCCCGCGGGCCCGCCTCCGGCGGGTGCGCGCCCGACCCTCGCCGAACGCGCCGCCGCGCCGCAGCTCGCCGGCGCCCCCTCCGCGCCTGGCTCCTCGCTGCCCAGCTCGCGCGTGGGCGGTGCCGCGCTGCTCGCCGTGATCGTCGTGGCGATCGTCATCGCGGTGATCCTGCTGAGCGGCGGCGGCTCGCCCTCGAAGAGCAGCACCACCGCGAGCACGAGCACCGCCAAAACAACATCCACCACCAGCGGCCCCGTGGTGGACGCGCGCTTGACGCTGCACTCGCCCGACCCCCACAGCCGCAGCATCGGTGCCATGGACATCATCTCCGAAGGCAGCAAACGCGCCTTCTACATCGAAGCGGAGAACATCCCCGCCTCCAACGGCTTCTACTACGCGCTGTGGCTGTTCAACAACCACTCGAGCTTCCTGCCGCTCAGCAAGAGCCCGCCGGTCGGCGCGGACAAGCGCCTGGCGGGCGGCGCGCTGCTGCCGGCCGAAGCGGGCGATTTCCACGAAGTGCTGCTGACCCGCGAGACCTCTGCGCGCCCCGCCTCGCCGGGCCCGGTGGTGCTGCGCGGGCCCTTCAGCCTGGGCTGAGCGCGAGCAGCTTGCCGGGGTTCATGATCCCGGCAGGATCGAGCTCGGCCTTGAGCGCGCGCAGGCTCGCCAGGCCGCCCGCGCCGATCTCCCGCTCCATCCAGGCCAGGTGGTCGCGTCCGACCGCGTGGTGGTGGGTGATCGTGCCGCCGCCCGCCACGATCGCCTCGCCTGCGGCCTGCTTGAGCGCCCGCCACTGCCCCAGCGGGTCGTCCGCGTGCTGGCGCGCGATCACGGTGAAGTAGAGCGAGGCGCCGGTCTCATAGAGGTGCGAGACGTGGCACATCACCAGCGCGGGCGTGCCCAGCCCCGCAAGCGCTGCGGCGACCGCGTCCGCGACCGCCCGGCGCAGGGCGAGCAGCCGCGACCACTGCGCTGCGGTCTCGAAGGTCTCCGCGAGCACCCCGTGGGTGAGCAGGTCGTCGCGCAGGTAGGGCGCCTCGAAGCGCGAGCGCAGCCACGTCTCGCCGGGCGAGCTCCCGAGCCTGAGCGCGCCGCCGCGGCGCAGCAGCGCCAGCGCGAGGGCGCGGCGCCCGGCGCGCTCCTCGGGCGCGCCCTCAAAGCCGACGATTGCCAGGCAGCCGCCCGCGTACCCACGCGCGCCGAGGTAGGCGCGTCCCAGGCGCCCCTTCAGCCCGCCCGTGCCGGCCAGCGCCAGCGACATGCGCGTCTCCTGCTCGTCGGACAGGCGCGCGACGTCGGGCAGCGCGTGCTCCTGGGCGAGCGTGCGCAGGGCGCTCGCGCCGGCGGCGAAGCTCTCGAAGAACACTCCCTCGTAGCTGCGCTCGCGCGGCGCGGGGCGCACGCGGAGCGCCAGCTCGCTGATCACCCCCAGCGTGCCCTCCGAGCCGACCAGCAGCTGGCGCAGGCCCGGTCCGGCCGCGGTGGCGGGCAGCGCGGGCAGTGCAATGTCGTGGGCGGGCGCGGCGAGGCGCAGGCCGAGCACCATCCTCTCGATCGCGCCGTAGCCGGAGGAGGCCTGCCCGGCCGAGCGCGTGGCCGCGCAGCCGCCGAGCGAGACGTACTCGAAGGACTGCGGGGAATGGCCCAGCGTGAGCCCGCGCGCGGAGAGCTCGCGCTCGAGCGCGGGCGCGCGCATGCCCGCCTGCACGGTCGCGGTGAGCGACTCGCGGTCCAGCGAGATCAGCCCGCCCATGCCCCCCATGTCGAGTGCCACCACGCCCGCGTGCCGGCCCCGCAGCGGCGCCACGCCGCCGACCACGCTCGTGCCCCCGCCAAAGGGCACGACGGCCAGCGAGGCGTCCGCGCACAGCTCGAGCAGCGCACGCAGATGCTCGTGCGAGCGCGGGTAGACGACCGCGTCCGGCGCGCCATCGGGTTCCCCGGCGCGCATGCGCACGAGGTCCGGATAGCCCTTGCCGCCGGCGTGCAGCACGCGTTCGCTGTGCCCGTCGCGCACCCCGTCTGCGCCGGCGATGCGGCGCAGGCGCTCGAGCACGCCCGCGGCGATGCCGGTGGGGGCGAGCCGCACGCGACCGAGCGCCACGGGCGGACGCGGGGCTGAGCCGAGCCCGACGGTCTCGCGCAGGAAGTCGAGTGCGTGCGGCGGCAGCCCGGCGGGATGTTCGGGGTCGCCCCAGCCCCACCAGCGCATGCTCGGCGGCGTGCCCCGCTCAGCCACTGATCCGCTCCAGCCCATCGAGCGCTTCCTCGATCGTGGCACCGGCTGCTCGCCTGACCAGGTGGGCGCCCAGACGCGGGAAGATCCCGCGCAGCGACTGCTCCAGCGCGATCGTCACCTCGGTCGCCTCCGCCGCATCGCCGCCGGGAGGTGGTGTGGGCGCGGGTTCGAGGCTCACCTCGGTGCTCGCGGAGCGCAGCAGCGTCGCGAACGGCGTGTCCTGCACGCGCTGCTCCCAGCGCAGGCGGTGAGCGGCCTCATCGACGGTGACCAGGTTGAAGTCGGCGCGCACGGCCTTGCCCTTGGCGCTTGTCATGACCTGCGTGAAGGCGTCCTCGCGCACGTCCTCCACGCGGCTGACGCGCGGCCACCAGCGCGCGAGGTGGCTGGGATCGCGCACCAGCGCCCAGAGCTCGCCGAGGGGGGCGGCGATGGTGCGGCTGCGGCGTTCGCTCGGCACGCGCGCAGGCCTAGGAGTCGTAGCTCAGCAACGCGTGGACCTCGCGCCCGGCCAGGCGCTCGCGTCCGCCCAGGTAGGTGAGCTCGATCAGGAAGCCGCAGCCGGCAACCTCGCCGCCGAGCTGCTCGACGAGCTCGCACAGCGCCGCGGCGGTACCACCGGTGGCGAGCAGGTCGTCGTGCACGAGCACGCGCCTGCCGTGCGCCACCGCGTCGCTGTGCAGCTCGAGCTGCCCCGCGCCGTACTCGAGCAGGTACTCGGCGCTCACGGTCTCGTAGGGCAGCTTGCCGGGCTTGCGCGCGAGCACGAACCCGGCGCCGAGCGCGAGCGCTACCGCGGGGCCGAGCAGAAAGCCCCGCGCCTCGGCGGCGACCACCAGGTCGACCTCCAGCGGCCGCGCGAGCTCGGCGAGCCGACGCACCCCCTCGGCCAGCGCGGCCGGGTCGGCGATCAGCGGCGTGATGTCCTTGAAGGCGATGCCCGCGCGCGGGAAGTCGGGGATGTCGCGGATCAGCGAGCGCAGGTCGGCCGGCTGGGCAGACATCCAGTCAGCGGACGATCTTGCGCAGATCGCGGATCAGCAGCAGGTGCTTGAGGTGCGTGGCCACCGCTGCGAGGTTCTCCAGCGCCTCCACCGCCTCCTTGCGTCGCTGCGGGTTGCGCGAGCGCAGCGCGGGCGCGAGGATCTGCTGCAGCAGGTTGGCCTCGCGGTCGGCCGAGGAGCGGAACACGCGCAGGTTGCGCCCGCCGACGCCGTAGCGCGCGAGCTCGGCGACCGCGGCGATGATCTCGCGCTCGGTCTCGTCGAAGTAGCGCACGCCCCCGCGCATCTCACCCTTGACCACACCGTACTCTTCCAGCTCGCGCACGAGCGCAGCCTCGGCCTTGGTCTCCTCGAGCACATCCTCGAGCGAATACAGCGCGCCGGTGGCCTCCCCCACGCTCACGCTGGGACGCCACGCGCGCCTGCCGTCGCGCGCGCCCGCGCCGGGCACCGGCGCCGTATCGCCCGAGCGTCCCGCGGCGAGCTCCTGGCGGATCACGCGCAGCGGCAGGAACTCGTCGCGCTGCATGCGCAGGATCGTGCGCAGGCGCGCCACGTCGCCCTGCGTGTAGAGCCGGTAGCCGCCGGGCGTGCGCCGCGGCGTGAGCAGTTTCTGGTCCTCCAGGTAGCGGATCTTGGAGATCGAGATGTCGGGGAACTCCTGCGCGAGCGCCTTGCAGACCGCGCCGATCGTCAGCGACTTGCGGCGCTTGTCGAGCTCGGGATGCTCACCCGCGGCCTCGCCGGCCAGCTCCGCCTCGAGCTGTGCGACCTCGGCAGGTGTGGGCTGGACGGCCATCAGCGCGCGTGGAAGGTGAGCTTGTACTTGCCGATCTGCACCTCGTCGCCCTCCTCCAGGCGGTGGGACTCGATCCGCGAGCGGTTGACGTATGTGCCGTTGAGCGAGCCGCAGTCATCCAGGTACCAGGAGTCCCCGCGGCTGATCAGCAGCGCGTGGTCGCGCGAGACGGTCACGTCGTCGAGGAAGACCTCCGAGTCGGGCCGGCGGCCGATGCTGAGGCGCTCGCCGTCGATCGGGAAGCTCTCCCCCACGCGCCCGCCGCCCGCGCGGATCACGAGCGCGGGGCCGCGCTCGGTGACCTCCTCGAGCTCGACGGGCACGAGCTCGCCGTCCTCGTCGATGCGGTAGGTCGCGGTGACCGGGTCGCCCGCTCCACCCTCGCGCGGGAGCAGGGCTCCGCAGCGCTGGCAGTAGTTGGCTCCCTCGCCGTTGACGAAGCCGCACTCGGTGCAGTGCAGGGCCATGGCCGGGGGCTCCCTAGCGCACCGCGCGGCCGTGTGCGGGCCGTCTCACTCGCCGCCGTCCGGGGCCTGGTGCTGGGAGAGGATGTCGGTGAGCCGCTGCACGTCCTCGCCGGTGATCATGATCTCGCCTCCCTCGTGCTTGTTGCGCAGGCGGTTGACGAGCTCCGCCCGCAGGATGTCGATCTTGCCGTGCAGGATGCGCCGCTTGTAGGAGATCTCGGTCTCCTCCTCGGTGAGCTGACGGATCACGTCTTTGAGTTCGAGGTCGGTCAGCGAGCCGAGGTCGGGGAACGTCTCGTCCATCGTGGGCTGTCTCCTCTCGCGGGCTTGCGCCGGATCTGAGCCGGCCCGGAACCGAGCCGGCGGCGCCGGCCGGGTCACGAGTATAGCCCAAAAGGTCAGGCTGAGCTTGAGACTATGGCGCGTGCCCCCCGCGCAGCTGCTGGAGGCCCGAGCGCACGTACATGGCGCTCGCCAGAAGCGCCAGCGCGAGGCCCACGTACAGCAGCACTTCGCCGAGCGTGCTGAGGCCGGCCATGGCGAAGAACAGCGCTCCCAGCACAGGTGCCACGGCCAGGCGCCCGGGCCAGTTGATGCGCAGCTCAACCCCGCGCGAGAGCGCATAGCGGCCGAGTGCGAGCATCGCTAGCTCGCGCGCGGCGAGCAGCGCGAGCGCCCACCGGGCGAGCAGCTCGAAGTGCCAGCACACGACCACGCCGCTGATCACGAGCAGACGGTCGCTCACCGGGTCCATCAGCGCGCCCAGGCGGCTGTACTGCCCGCTGAGGCGCGCCGCGATGCCGTCGGCGTAGTCCCCCCAGCCGATCACCGCGAACAGCGTCGCGATCAGCGCGCCGGTCCCGTCGCTGCTGGACAGCGCCACCACCAGGAACACCGGGATCAGCGCCAGGCGCAGGAAGCCGATCGCATTGGGGATCGTCCAGGGGCGCAGCGGCTGGCCGGGCAGCGTCTGCTCCGGGGGCGGGCCCGAGCGGTCGAGGCCGAGCAGGCGGCGCGCGCCCGGGCGGGTGCGCTCGCGCGGCGGCGTGTGCTGGGAGGTGGAGGACATGGGCGGCTGGGCGCTCGCACGGCGAGCCTGCGACGAGCGTATACGCGATCGGGCCGGGGCCGGTGTCAAGCGGTCGCTCGCGCGGCCGAAGGCGCACAGGGGCCGCCCCGATCCGGCGCGCGGCCGGATCGGGGGGCCGGCCCGTGTACGTCGGTGGCGCTACTGCGTGAGCAGGTAGCCGGCGGACTGCAGTCCGACGGCCGCCACCAGGTTGCCGAGGTTGACGTTCACGTCAACCAGGTGCGTGCCCCACTCTGGCCCGAGCGTTTCGAGGATCCGTTCGCGCGGGTCGCTTGCGCTGTTGAGGTTCAGCTGCAGCCAGCTGGCCCCGTTGCGTGCTTCGCACTGCGCTGAGTACTCCGCCGGCGTGGCCACCCACGGCGTGGCGGCTTTCGGCGCCTGCACCACTTCGCCGAGCAGGCCCGGGAATTTACCGCCGTAGGCATTGAGCGTCGGGTAGTAGGACAGCGACGGCCCGGCATAGTGCCCCTGCGCCAGGATCGTCGGGTTCACGCACAGCACCTGCGGGTGTTCGAGACCTTCCCCGCCACCGCCGAGCCCCAGCGAGCTTTCGGCGCGCCCGAACAGCGAGGGGTTGGGCGGTTCCTTGAGGAAGCTCGAGTACGCGATCACGCACCCGGGCTGCCCGGCGACCTGACACGCCGGCACCGTCTTGAAGGTGCCGCCCACGGTCTTGCCTTCGGGCACGATCACGTTGCCGCCGAGGATCACCGCGCCGACGAGCTGTTTGCGCAGCGCGGGGTTGGTGTCGATCTGTTCTTTGATCAGCTGCTCGAGCATCGCGGAGCCCTGCGAGTGCCCGATCAGCTCGAAGCCGCGCCCGTGGTTGTAGCGCCCGAGGTATTCCTCGAACGCGGTGAGCACGCCGATGTAGGCCTTCTCTGAGCCTTCCGGCGTGACCCCGCCGGGCGTGTTGATCGCGGGAATGGTCAGCTGCGGGTAGATCGGGGCGTACACGTCGCACACCTGCGAGAAGCGCGAGGCCTGGCTTTCGGCGATCGCGATCTCTTCGGGTTCGATGTTTTCGTTGGCGTTCTCGGCGAACTGGCTGCTGACCGTCGGGTAGACGTAGAAGCAGTCGATCGGCGGCTTCTTCGCCGGCTTTGCCTTTTCGATGTAGCTCGAGCCGTTGGCGAGCTCGACGGTGGCGGTCTCGCTGTTCAGGCACGGGTTGCTCGCCAGGCCCGGCCGGCACAGCCACGTGGTTTCGGCCGAGGCCGAGGCCGCGGTGGCGCACGCCGCGGCCAACGCGGCGACGCTCAACACGGCCACCGCGAGCGCCCGCCATCCCGCCGCCCGCGCTGGTCTGCCAAGTAGGTGATCCATCACTCCCCTCCTTGCTTGTGCGGCGTGCCCCTGCGGCGTTCGCCGCTGATCGCGGATATTGTAGTCACGCGTTACCAGATGTCGCAATCCGGCACCACGGGCTCACGCTACCCGCGCTCGCCGCGGCGAAGCAACCCCCGGCTAGGGCAGGCTGTCGAGGAGCTCGCCGAGGGCCGCCAGCAGCTCCTCGGGCGCGCCGCCGAGCGCCAGCGGCGGCCCCTCGCGACGGCCGCGGCGCAGCTGCACCTCGATCTCGCCAGACTCGAGCGAGCGCCGCCCCACGGTGAGGCGCAGCGGGCAGCCCAGCAGCTCGGCTTCGGCGAACTTCTCGCCGGCGCCCGCGTCGCGGTCGTCGTAGATGACCTCCACGCCGCCCTGCTGGAGCGTCGCGTAGAGGCTCTCCGCGGCGTCGCGCTCGGGCGTGCCGGGCCTGCCGAGCGCGACCAGGTGCACCGCGAAGGGCGCGAGCGCGCGCGGCCAGGAGATGCCGTGCTCGTCGGCGAACTGCTCGACGGCGGCCGCGACGATCCGTGCGGGGCCGATCCCGTAGGAGGCCATCCACACCGGCACCTCGTTGCCGTGCTCGTCCAGGTAGCGCGCGCCGAGCGGCTCGGAGTAGCGCGTGCCGAGCTTGAAGATGTTGCCGATCTCGATGGCGGGCTCGACGGTCAGGCGCACGCCGTCGCGCAGGTAGTCCTCGCCCACGCGCTGCACCCCGGCGCTGGCGGCGGCCACCTCGGCGTTCGCCGCGTAGCCCTCGCCGAGCACGATCTGATCCTCGCCCGCGGCGCACGGCGCCATGTACTCGTGCGCGCCCACGCCGCCCATCATGCCCACGTCGCCCTCGACGCGATAGAAGCGCAGCCCGGTGCGCTGCATGATGCGATCGTAGGCGCCCACGTGCAGTGCGTAGCTCTCCTCCCCGCCGGCCTGGTCGCGATCGAAGCTGTAGGAGTCCTTCATGACGAACTCGCGCGTGCGCAGGACCCCGGCGCGCGGGCGCGGCTCGTCGCGCTCCTTGACCTGGAAGTGGTAGACGATCAGCGGCAGGTCGCGGTAGGAGCGCACGATCTGTGCGATGTGGAAGGTGACGGCCTCCTCGTGGGTCATCGCGAGCACGAGCTCGGAGCCCTTGCGGTCGGTCAGCTTGAACAGCTCCTCGATGTCGATGCGCCCGGTCTTGCGCCAGAGCTCGGCGGGCTGCAGCACCGGCATCAGCATCTCGCGCGCGCCGATCGCGTCCATCTCCTCGCGGATGATCGCCACGACGCGCTGGTGCACGCGCCAGCCCGCGGGCAGCCACGTCCACATCCCGGCCCCCATCTGGCGGATCAGTCCCGCGCGCACCATCAGCTTGTGGGAGATCGCCTCGGCGTCGCCGGGCGGCTCCTTCTCGGTGGGCAGCGGGTATCGGGAGAGGCGCGTCATCGCTCGATCGCGGCGCTGCAGCGGCCGCGAAGCACGAGCGTATAGGGCGCCGCCGCCGCACGCCTGCAGGAGCCGTCCGTGCGCCGGCGCGCCTTTGATAGAACAGCGGCATCCCTTCGACGCACTTTCGACAAGGAGCCCCCACATGGCCTACACCGTTCCGCCGCTCCCCTACTCCTACGACGCGCTCGAGCCGCACATCGACAAGGCGACGATGGAATTCCACCACGACAAGCACCACCAGGCCTACGTGGACAAGGTGAACGCCGCGCTCGAGGGAACGCCGCTGGCCGACGCGGCGATCGAGGACGTGCTGGCGGACCTCGGCCAGGTGCCCGAGGACAAGCGCACGGCCGTCAAAAACAACGGCGGCGGGCACTACAACCACACGCTGTTCTGGGAGAGCATGAGCCCCGATGGCGGGGGCGAGCCCGGCGGCGCGCTCGGCGAGGCGATCGCCTCGACCTTCGGCTCCTTCGCGGACTTCCAGGCCAAGCTCAAGGAAACCGGCGTCAACCAGTTCGGTTCGGGCTGGTCGTGGCTCGTGCACGACGGCTCGGGCCTGGCGATCGTGGGCACGCCGAACCAGGACACGCCGCTGTCGGCGGGCAGGGCACCGCTGCTGGGCGTGGATGTGTGGGAGCACGCCTACTACCTGAAGTACCAGAACCGCCGTCCCGACTACATCGACGCCTGGTGGAACGTGGTGGACTGGTCGAAGGTCGCCGAGCGCTTCGCAGCGGCCTCATAGGCGGACGGGCGCCGCAGTCTGGATGGGGTTCCGTGCAGGGGCGCGCCCCGCCCTGGTCGAGTGCGCGTGTCAGCGCGTCAGCTGCGTGAGAAGCGACGGCCGGCGACCGGCGAGACGTCCTCGTCGAGCTCGACGGCGCTCGGTGTGAGCATCGACTCGAGCACTCCGCCGGCGGCTTCGTCGTCGCGCGCGGCGGCGGCCTCGAGCGCGGCGATGCGCTCCGGCGTCAGCGCGGTGGCGTCCTCGTTCTCGGCGAGCCAGGCGCGCGCATCGGCGGCGGCGCTCTCGTCACGCTGGACCGTCTTGCCGGCGGCGTAGTAGCGGTCGATCTCCTTGAACAGCTCGTCCACGAGCTGTGCGGTGGGCACCTTCTTCAGCGGCTCACCCTTGGAGTAGATCATGCCCATGTCCTTGGCGCCCGTGATCCCGAAGTCCGCGTGGCGCGCCTCGCCGATGCCGTTGACCGCGCAGCCCAGCACCGAGACCTCGATGGGATCCTCGTAGGCTTCCAGGCGCTGCTCCACTTCGGCCACCACGGTGTCCATGTCGAACTGCAGGCGCCCGCAGGTGGGGCAGGCGATCAGGTCGGGGCCGCGCTCGCGCAGCTTGAGCGCCTTGAGGATCTCCCAGGCGACCTTGACCTCTTCCTCGGCGTGGAAGGTGGACAGCGAGATGCGGATCGTGTCGCCGATCCCGTCGGCGAGCAGGGTGCCGAGGCCGACGGCGGACTTCAGCGAGCCCGACCACTTGGTCCCCGCCTCGGTCACGCCGAGGTGCAGCGGATAGGGGATGCGCTCTGCCAGCAGACGGTTGGAGGCGATCGTGTTGGGCACCGAGGTGGACTTCATGGAGACCTTGAAGTTCTCGAAGTCCAGGCTCTCCATCAGCTCGACGGTCTCGATCGCGGCGGTGACGAGTGCCTCGACGGGGTTGTCGTACTCGAGCTGGCGCAGGTGCTTGGGCAGCGAGCCCGAGTTCACGCCGACGCGCAGCGGCGTGCCGCGCTGCTTGGCCAGCGCGATCACCTCGGCGACCTTCTCCGCCCCGCCGATGTTGCCGGGGTTCAGGCGCACGCAGTGCGCGCCCGCCTCGATCGCCTTCAGCGCGAGCGTGTGGTTGAAGTGGATGTCGGCGATCACCGGGATGGGCGACTCGGCGACGATCGTCTTGAGCGCCTCGGCGTCCTGCTCGCGGGGGACCGCCACGCGCACGATGTCGGCGCCCGCGTCGGCGACCGTGCGGATCTGCGCCATCGTGGCCTGCAGGTTGGCGGTCTCGGTCTTGGTCATCGTCTGCACCGCCACCGGTGCGCCGCCGCCGATGGCGACGCCGCCGACGTTTATCTGCCGCGTCGAGGACATAGGCTGATTCTACGATGCCCGACGTCTACGCCACCGCGCAGGGCCCGCTGGCACGCCTCGCCTCGCCGCTGGCGGCTCGAGCGCGGGCGCGCCGCCACGAGCGTTTCTTCGCGCTCACCCGCCTTGCTCCCGGTGCGCGCGTGCTCGATGTGGGCTGCGGCTCGCTCGGTCTGCGCGCGCTGGAGCCCGCGCTTGACATCACGGGCGTGGATCTGCATGAGCGTCCCGCCTACCCGGGCCCATTCGTGCGCGCGGACGCGGCCGCGGGCCTGCCCTTCGCCGAGGGCGAGTTCGACCTGGTGTACTGCTCGAGCGTGATCGAGCACGTGGCGCCGGAGCGCCGGGCGGCGTTCGCGGCGGAGATCCGCCGCGTGGGCAGGGGCTGGTTCGTGCAGAGCCCCGCGCGCTCGTTCCCGATCGAGCCGCACGCTCTGCTGCCGGGCGCCCACTGGCTGCCGCCCCGCGCGCGCCGGGTCTACTGGCGCGTGGGCGCGGCCGGCTCCTGGGAGGACATCGCGCTGCTCTCGCGCGCGGAGATGGAAGCGCTGTTCGGCCCGGCGCTGGCCGAGCGCATGGGCCCGCTGGTCAAGAGCTGGGTGTGCGTCAGCCCGCCAGCCGGCTGATGTCGTTGCTGACGCCATTGATCACGAGGAACAGCAGCAGCACGATCCCGACGGAGCTGTAGCGGTACATGGCAAGCAGCGATATGCGCTTGCCGCGCACCTTCTCGGCGAGCGCCCACAGCACGTGCCCGCCATCGAGCGGCAGGAAGGGGAACAGGTTGATCACGGCGAGGATCAGCGACAGGAAGCCGAGGAACACGAGCGCGTAGCCGGCGCCCGCCACCACGCTTTCGTGCGCGTCCTGGGTGATGCCGACGATGCTCGAGACCTGCCCGCGCGCCTTCGAGCTCGTGAGCGCATGCGCGAAGCCCGTGAGCGTCTGCGTGGTCACGTGCCACATCTCGCTCAATGACGCGCCGGTCGCGGCGAGCACGCCGAAGGATTTGGCCGCGGGGGCGAAGTCGAAGCCGACGAGCATCCGCCCCACTTCCTTGTTGTAGCGCGGGTAGACGGACACCTGCACGATGTGCCCGTCGCGGCGCAGCGTGAGCAGCACGGGCGTTGCGGCGCGGCAGCCGGCGCTCGGCGTCCCTGCGCAGCGGTGCGAGGCGATCGTGTGCATCGCCGAGCTCACGGTGGCGGGATGCCCGTCGACCGCGAGGATGCGGTCGCCCTTGCGCAGCACGCCGTCGGCGGGCTCGTTGCGCGCAACCGCGCCCACCGAGGTCGTGGCGACCACCGTGCTGACCGACGGATCGAGGTTGGAGAGCCAAACCGCGCCGTCCAGGCTGCCGCTGAAGAGGACCGCCCAGAAGAGCAGGAAGGCGATCAGGATGTTCACGCCGGGCCCCGCGAGGATCACAACGATCCGCTTCCAGGGGACCTGCGCGTAGTAGGCGCGCCTGGCCACCTCCGGCTCCAGCCCGTCGAGCTCTTCGGGGCTCATCCCCGTGATCTTCACGTAGCCCCCCGCGGGGATCGCGCCGATCGCATACTCGGTCTCCCCCCGGCGCACGCGCAGCAGCGTGGGCGGGAAGAACAGCGAGAAGCGCTCCACGCGCATTCCCACCGCCTTCGCGGCGGTGAAGTGCCCGAGCTCGTGCAGCACGATCAGCAGCACGATGCCGAGGATGGTCAGGGCCCAGCTCACCGCCCCAGTGTGGCAGGCCCGGCCTCCGCTACCGGCAGTTCAGCGTGCTCTCAGGCACGCGCGGCGACCGCCTCGCCGGCGAGCTCGCGCGCGCGGCGGTCGGCGTCGTAGAGGGTCTCGAACGCGCGCACGGGCTCGCCCGGCAGCTCTGCGAGGGCGTGTTCGATCACCTCGGGGATCTCCAGGAAGCGCAGGCGGCCCTCCAGGAAGGCGTGCACGGCGATCTCGTTGGCGGCGTTGAGCACGCAGGGCGCGGTGCCGCCCGCGCGCGCCGCCTCGCGGGCCAGGCTCAGGCACGGGAAGGCGTCGAGGTCCACGGGCTCGAACGTGAGCTCCCCGACGGCGACGAGGTCCAGCGCGGCGATCGGCAGCTGCACGCTCTCACCGCCGTGCAGCGCGTAGGAGATCGCGATGCGCATGTCGGGCGGGCCGAGGTGCGCGAGCATCGCGCCGTCCGCGAGGCCCACCAGCCCGTGCACGAGCGACTGCGGGTGCACGACCACGTCGATGTGCTCGTAGGGGGTGCCGAACAGGTGGTGGGCCTCCATCACCTCGAGGCCCTTGTTCATCAACGTCGCGGAGTCGATCGTGATCTTGCCGCCCATCGCCCAGGTGGGATGCGCGAGCGCCTGCTTGACCGTCACATCCTCGAGCTCCGCGCGCGCGCGACCACGGAAGGGGCCGCCGCTGGCGGTGATCGTCAGGCGCTGCACCGCCCCTGGCGGCTGCCCTGAGATGAGCTGGTGCAGGGCGGTGTGCTCGGAGTCCACGGGCACGATCTGCGCCCCGGTGGCCTCGGCGAGCGCGCTCACCAGCTCCCCGCCGACGACCAGCGACTCCTTGTTGGCGAGCGCCAGGTCGATCCCCTCGCCGAGCGTCGCCACCGTGGGCCCGAGACCGGCCGAGCCCACGAGCGCGTTCAGCACGAGGTCCGCCCCGGACTCCACCACGAGCCGCACGAGGCCCTCCGCGCCTGCGAGCACCTCGCCGTCGGTCCACGCCTCTGAGGCGCGCGCGGCGGCGTGCTCGTCGGCGAGCGCGATGCGGCCCACCCCGTGCGCTCGGGCCTGCTCCACGAGCGCCTCCCAGGATCGCTCCGCGGAGAGGCCAACGAGCTCGAGCTCTGCGCTGTGCTCGCAGACCTCGAGTGCCTGCGTGCCGATCGAGCCGGTCGAGCCGAGGATGAGCAGGCGCTTGCGCGTGGTCATGCGCGCCAAACCTAGCGCCTGGACGCGCCACTCGCTGGGCGGCCCCGCCGCAGAAGGAGGGGCGCCCGGCCTGCCGCCGGGCGCCCCCGTTTCATGCTCCCCCGCCTGGGCGAGGGTCCTGCTGGTGCTGCTCAGCCGCAGTCGGTGAACATTTCGTTCGCCAGCTGCTGGTATCCGGCGGGTGTCGGGTGGATGTCCGGCCCGTCCTTTTTGCCTTCGTATTCCATCGTGTTGTCCATGTTGACCAACTCGAAGAGGCGTTCTGGTTCTTTCGGCAGACCCGGGTTGAAGTAGGGCTGCGGGTCGACGAAGCAGAGGCCGAACTTCACGTGGCCGACTTTCTTGGCGGTAACGTTGGCCTTCATCGCCGCGTTGAGGATTTCGGTGCTTTCCTTCGAGCCTTCGAGGACTTCCCGTTCGCCCGTCAGGTTGCCGTAGGGGTCATAACCACCTTGAAAGATGATCGGACCCTTGTAGCCACCGATGTCGCGCAGCGCGATCACCGTTGCATCCACGTTGACGATGATCTGCTCGAAGAGGGCGGGCGAGATTTCGACGAACTTCCGCCGGAGGATCGCTTCGCCTTCTTTTTTGAGTTCTTCGGCGTGCGATACGGAGTATTCCTCGCCGATTCGCTCACCTTCGGCTGCGAGTTCGGGGGCGTGTTCAGCGCCGTAGATCCCCGCGTCTTCGAACACCTTCTCTTCGAGTTCGTGTTTGTGCGCCGCACTGTAGGCAGCTGCGTCTTTGCCGATGTCTTCGGCGAATTCGGGTTCAACCCCGCCGCTTTCCTCATACGCCTGCGGGATCACCTGGTCGATCACGTATTCTTCGACCTCTCTTTCGGCGATGTGAAGAACTTTCAGCTTGACCTCGCCTTCGGCGATCTGCGTCACGCGCTCGGTCTCGATCGCTTCGACTTCCGCCTCGATTTTGGCCACCGCGTGGAGCTCGTCGTTGGCGCCGTCGTTCAGCGACACCGTCTTGACGGGTTTTCCGAGCGCCTTGTCTTCGGCGATCACCTGCAGCGCGCTTTCGAGCTGCGATTTCGTGCCGCCGTATTCGTGGTGCAGCGCCAGATGGTCGACTTCGTGGTAGGCGCAGGGTGGTTCGCCGGTGACGGGAATCGGCAGATCGCCGGCCAGGGCGACGTTCAGTTCGCCTGCCAGTTTGGTGCCGATCAGCGACGCCGAGGTCTCACCGGGGCAGCCCAGGTTGACCAGCTGGTAGTTGCCGCTGCCGTTGATTTTGGCGAAGAAGTCGTTGGTGTAGCCGTGTTCGAACGCCGTCGGGGGCTCACCGAGGTGTTCGTTTTCGTTGAACAGCTGCTGCGAGTAGCCGAACGCCAGCGAGTCACCCAGCGCAAGGTAGGTTTTCTTGATTTTGGGCGTTTTCATCGCGCTCGCGATGGACGGTGTCAGTGCCATGGCCGCCAAGGCCACGAGCGCCACCATGCACCCGAGCATGCGGTAGGCGCGCCGAGCGCCTCTGCCCCTGAAGCCATTCCTGGCTTGCATGTCTCATCCTCCTCGTTGCCGTCGGGACCACCGTCGGGAACGATCACCCGCGCGCGGGCCCCACCATTTTGCCCTCCCGAGCACCCGCCAGCGCAACGCCGGCAGGAGCCCGAGCTTAGCTCCTCACCCGCCGGGAGTCAAATGGCGGCAGGCGACTCAAAGCGCGCCCCCGCAGGAGCAGCCGGCGGGGTGAAAAACTGGCCGTCTGGCCAGTCACGGTGAAGCCCGACGGCGCCGTTCACCGCCGCTCGCCACGCTCGAGCAGCGGGCAGATCCTCAGTGCACATAGGCGGCCCAGATGTAATAGCCGGCGGCAGCCGCGAACAGCACCGCGTCGAGGCGGTCGAGCGCCCCGCCGTGGGGGCCGAACAGGCCGCCGGAGTCCTTGACCGAGGCCTCGCGCTTGATGAAGGACTCGAACAGGTCTCCGATCGGCGCGAACACCGCGACGCCGAGGCCGAGGACGAGCGCGTGCGTCCCCGGCAGCCATTCCTCATAGCGCCCCGCGATCCACACGCCGAGCACCGTGAAGAGCATGCCGAACAGGAGCCCCTCGACCGTCTTGTTGGGTGAGATGCGCGGGGCGAGCGGGCGATGGCCGAGCATGCTGCCGCCGAGATAGGCGGCGGTGTCGCCGAGGAAGACGCCGACGAGCAC
Organism: uncultured Solirubrobacteraceae bacterium; assembly: GCA_963771085.1. Classification (GTDB taxonomy): domain Bacteria; phylum Actinomycetota; class Thermoleophilia; order Solirubrobacterales; family Solirubrobacteraceae; genus Palsa-744. Next base: position 230,294 of record CAVYSB010000002.1, read on the forward strand.
GTCGATGACGATCGCCTCGCCGTGCGGCAGCCCGCGCAGCATCACCGCGAGCGCGAGCGCGAAGCCGATCCAGTAGATGCCCAGCAGCGTGACCGCCAGCCCGCCGACGCTGGGCCGCGGCTGCAGCAGCGTCAGCGCGAAGAGCATCGGCAGCGAGGCCACGGCCGCGAGCAGGACCTGAGCCTGCGTGCCGTATAGGGCCGCCAGCAGCAGGCCGGCGAGGGCGATGAAGCCGGCCAGGCGGACGGGGTGCGCGCCGTCGTACATCGCGAAGAGCTCGTGCATGCAGACGGCGCCCAGCACGAACAGGCCGAGCGTGAACACGAGCCCCCCCTCGATCACGAGGAACAGCGCGACCGCGATCGCGGGGATGGCGGCCAGCACGCGCGCATTGAGCTCCGAGCGCTCGCGCCTGCGACGCCCCCGGCGGCGGCGCGCCGGGCGCGCGCGCTCCGGGCTGCCCGGCTCGGCGGCGCGGCGCGAGCGCGCCTGCGGGCTCGCCCCCCCGGGCGTGTGCGGGCCGCTGGCCATCAGGCGAGGATCATCCCCTGCGCCCGAAGCGTCGCCGGCGCTCGGCGAACTCGGCGAGCGACTGCTCGAGTGCGGTGCGCGTGAAGTCCGGCCACAGCTCGTCGCGGAAGACGAGCTCGGAGTAGGCGGACTGCCACAGCAGATAGTTGGAGAGCCGGCGCTCGCCGCTGGTGCGGATGATCAGGTCGGGGTCGTGCATCTCGGGCGCGTACAGGCACGCGCGGAACTCCTCTTCGGTGCTGCCGCTGAAGCGCTGCGCGGCGTCCACGATCTCGGCGCGCCCCCCGTAGTTGAAGGCCACGAACAGCGTGATCCGCGTGTTCGAGGCGGTCAGCTCTTCGGCCCAGCTCATCTGCTCGCGCAGGCGCTTGCTGACGCCCTCGCGCCTGCCGATGAAGCGCATCCGCACGCCCTCCGCATGCAGTTCGGGCGTCTCGCCGGCGATGCGCCGCGAGAGCATCCGCATCAGGCCCTGCACCTCGGCGCGCGGGCGCGACCAGTTCTCGGTGGAGAAGGAGTACACGGTGAGCTCCTCGATGCCGAGCTGTGCTGCATCGCGCAGCCGCGCCTTGACGGTGTCCGCGCCCGCGTTGTGCCCCTCGCTGACGGACACCCCGCGACCCTCTGCCCAGCGTCCGTTGCCGTCGGTGATGATGGCGACGTAGCGGGCCGTCTGGGCTGACGATCGCGCATCGCTGGCCGACGCCCGTTCACCGGCGGCGTCCATCAGACGGAGAGTATCTCCTCTTCCTTGGCCTTGAGCACGGTGTCCAGCTCGCCGATGCGCCCGTCGGTGAGCTTCTGCAGCTCCACCTCGGCGCGGTGCTCGTCGTCGGAGGAGGCCTCCCCCTCGGCCTTCAGCTCGCGCAGATGCTGCATGGTGTCGCGGCGCACGTTGCGGATCGCCACGCGGCCCTCCTCGGCGAGGTTGCGCACCACCTTGACCAGCTCGCGACGGCGCTCTTCGGTCAGTTCGGGGATCGCCAGGCGCACCACGTTGCCGTCGTTGGAGGGGTTCAGGCCAACGTCGGACTCGTTGATGGCCTTCTCGATCGCCTTGATCGAGGCCTTGTCGTAGGGCTGGATCGTGATCAGGCGCGCTTCGGGCACAGAGATCGTGGAGAGCTGGTTGAGCGGCGTCATCGCGCCGTAGTAGTCCACGAGCACGCGGTCCAGCAGCGAGGGGCTCGCGCGTCCCGTGCGCACCGTTGAGAACTCGTGGTGTGCGGACTCGAGCGACTTGCCCATGCGCTCGCCGGCGTCCTCGAGCAGTTCGTCGATCAGATTCTCAGCCGCCATCGTTCTCTCCTTGAGCGCTCGATACGAGTGTGCCCACGCGCTCGCCGGAGATTATCCGCGCGAGGCTGGTCTCGTCGTCCATGTTGAAGACGTTCAACGGCATGCCGTTCTCCATGCACAGCGCGAGGGCCGTCGAGTCCATCACCCGCAGGCGGCGCTCGATCGCCTCCATGTGCGTGATCTGCGGGATGAACTCGGCGCTCGCGTCCAGTGCGGGATCGGCCGTGTAGACGCCTTCGACGCCGTTCTTGGCCATCAGGATGATCTCCGCGTGGATCTCCGCGGCGCGCAGCGCGGCGGCGGTGTCGGTAGTGAAGAACGGGTTGCCGGTGCCGGCGGCGAAGATCACCACGCGGCCCTTCTCGAGGTGGCGCATCGCCCGCCGGCGGATGTAGGGCTCGGCGACCTCGGCGACGCCCAGCGCGGACTGCACGCGCGTGTCGGTGCCCATCTTCTCCAACGCGTCCTGCAGCGGAAGGGCGTTGAGCACGGTGGCCAGCATGCCCATGTAGTCGCCCGTCGCCCGGTCCATCCCCGCCGCTGCGCCCTGCATGCCGCGGTAGATGTTGCCCGCGCCGACCACGATCGCGACCTCCACGCCCTGATCGCGCGTGGCCGCCACCTGGCGCGCCACGGCGATCACGCGCTCGGGGTCGGTGCCGTAGTCCTGGGCGCCCATCAGCGCCTCGCCGGAGAGCTTCAGCAGGATGCGTTTGAAGGCAGGGGCCATCGCGGCAGAGCCTATCCCCGCGCCAGATCCACGGTCTACTGGCCTATTGCAAAGCGCGCGAAGCGGCGGATCACGACGTTCTCACCCGTTGTCGCGGCCAGCTCGTCACGCAGCTGCTGGACCGTCTTGCCGTCGAACTTCGGGTTGTGCATGGTCTGCTCGAGCAGCACGATCGTCTCCAGCCACGAGTCCAGCTTGCCGGTGACGATCCGCTCGCGGACGTTCTCGGGCTTGTCCGCGGCCTCCTGCTCGTAGATGCGCGCCTCGGCCTCGCGCTCCTCGGAGGGCACCTCCTCGCGCGTGACATAGCGCACGCTGGGCGTGGCAGCGATCTGCATCGCGACCTCGCGCGCGAACGACGTGAAGTCCTCGTTCTTGGCCACGAAGTCGGTGTTGCAGTCGACCTCGATCAGCACCCCGACCTTGGAGCCGGCGTGGACGTACGCCTGGACCGTGCCCTCGGTGGCTGCGCGCTCGCCGAGATCCTGGATCTTCTTGCCCTGCTTGACGCGCAGGATCTCGATCGCCTTCTCGACGTCGCCCGCGGCCTCCGTGAGGGCCTTCTTGCAGTCCATCATGCCCGCGCCGGTGCGCTCGCGCAGGGCCTTCACGTCCTTTGCTGCGATCTCAACGGTGCTCATTGTGTGCTCGCCTCCACGCTCGCCTGCTCACTGTCCGTGCCGTCCTGCGCCTGCTCCTCGGCCGCCGGCGGGGCCGGCTCCTGGGCCGCCGCGGGCTCCGGCGCGGGAGCCTCCTCGGCGGCCGGTGCGGCCTGGGCGGGAGCGTCCGCGGGCGCCTCCGGGGCGAGAGTCGCAGCCTCCTGCGCGGGCGCGGCGCGGGCGCCTCGGGCGCCGGCGTCGCGGCCTCGGGCGGGGCCGCGGCAGCTGGCTCGGCCGAGGCGGGGTGCGCCGTAGCGCCCTCGCCCGGCGCGGGCGCGGCGGCGGCCGCGGCGCGCGCTGCGGCCTCGCGCTCGGCTGCCTCGCGGGCCTCCTGCTCCTTGGCCTCGCGTGCGGCCTGTTCCTCGGCCTCGCGCTTGGCGCGCGCCTCGGCCTCGATGCGGGCCTTCTCCTCGGCTTCCTTGCGCGCACGCTCCTCCTCGGCGCGGAACACCGAGTGCCCCTCGGAGACGACCTGGCCGATGGCCTGGGTGATCAGCGCACACGAGCGGATCGCGTCGTCGTTGCCGGGGATCACGAAGTCGATCCCGTCGGGGTCGCAGTTGGTGTCCACGAGGCCGATGATCGGGATGCGCAGGCGCTGGGCCTCTTTGACCGCGATCGCCTCCGTTTTGAGGTCGATCACGAACATCGCGTCGGGCACGCGCTGCATGTTCTTGACGCCGCCCAGGTTGGCGCGCAGCTTGGCCAGGTCGGCCTGTGCGGCCATGCGCTCGCGCGTGGGCAGCAGCGCGAGCTGTCCCTCGGCCTCGTAGCGTTCGAGGTCGTGCAGGCGCCGGATGCGCTGGTTGATGGTCTGGAAGTTGGTCAGCAGCCCGCCCAGCCAGCGATGGTTGACGAACGGCATGTCGGCCGCGGTGGCGACGTCGCGGATGGTGTCCTGGGCCTGCTTCTTGGTGCCCACGAACAGGACGGTGCCGCCGCGGTGCGCGAGCGCGCCCGCGAACTCCTGCGCCTGCGCCAAGAGGGCGGAGGTCTTGAGCAGATCGATGATGTAGATGCCGCCGCGCTCGCCGAATATGAAGCGGCGCATCTTGGGGTTCCAGCGGCGCGTCTGGTGACCGAAGTGGACGCCGGCCTCCAGCAGCTCCGCGATGCCTACGTCGGCCACGGGCTACTCCCTTTGTTTTATTCGTTTGTGTTCCGCGTGGATGGCGCGGACCCGGAAACGCTGACCGGAGTCCTCGTGCCGGGCAGGGCCGCAAACCGTGACCACACGGGTCGAGATTGAGGTTGAGCCCTCAGGATAGACCCTCGGCGCGGGCCAGCGCGCCGCGCAGGTCCTCGGGGAGCGGCGAGCGCACCTCCACGCGCTCCCCCGTGAAGGGGTGATCGAAGGCCAGGCGGGTTGCGTGCAGGAACTGTCGCTGCAGGCCGAACAGCCCCGGCGTGCCGTACTCGGGGTCGCCGGCGACGGGGTGCCCGATCGCCTGCAGGTGCACGCGGATCTGATGCGTGCGCCCCGTCTCCAGGCGCAGGCGCAGCAGCGAGCTGCGCTCGAGCGCGCGCTCGAGCGTGAAGTGGGTGCGCGCCTCGCGCGCCCTCGCGCCGCCCACGCTCATGCGCGTGCGCACGCGCGCGTCGCGCCCGATCGGCGCCTCGATCGTGCCCGTGCGGGCGGGCGGGCGGCCCTCGACCAGCGCCAGGTACTCGCGCTCGATGCGCCGATCAGCGAGCGCGGCCTGCAGCAGCCGCAGCGCCTCGGGTGAGCGCGCCACCACGAGCAGTCCCGACGTGTCGCGGTCCAGCCGGTGCACGATCCCGGCGCGATCGGGATCCCACGCCCCCGCCACCGCTCCCTGCAGTTGCGGGGCGAGCAGCTGCGCGAGCGTATCCTCGCGGTGCCCGCGGGCGGGGTGCACGACGACACCGGGCGCCTTGTCCACCACGACGAGGTGCTCGTCGCTGTAGGCGATCGTGAAGGGCGGGCTCGTCACGGCTCCGCGTGGCGGGCGTGCTCGATCACCAGGAACAGGAGCACGATCCCGACCGTGATCGAGGCGTCGGCGAGGTTGAACGGCGGCCAGCCGAGCGGCAGCTTGATGAAGTCGGTGACCGATCCCGCGCGAAGGCGATCGATGATGTTGCCGAGCGCGCCGCCGAGCAGCAACCCCGTGGGCAGCCAGATCAGCGGCCGGCCGGCATGCAGGGCGAAGTAGCCGAGCAGGACCACCAGGGCCACGGCGATGAGGATCGTGACGCCGAGATGGCTGCCGGGCAGGAAGCCGAACGCGACGCCGCTGTTGCGCGTGTTGACGAGCTGGATGCCGGGCAGGAAGCGCTGTTGTTCACCCGGCACGATCGAGTTGCGGATGGCGTGCTTGCTGAGCTGGTCGAGCGCGATCACGGTGAGCATCACGAGCAGCGCCAGCAGCCATCCGCGCAGGGCCCGGCGATCTGCGAGCGTGCGCACCTCAGCCGTGGATGATGCCTGCGACAAGCACGCTGTTGATGACCTGCAGCGTGATGATCGCCAGGAGGGGGCTGAAGTCGATGCCTCCGAGCGAGGGCACGAAGCGGCGGAAGATGCGCAGGAAGGGGTCGCAGATGTCGCGCAGGAACCCGAGCACGGCGTTGGTGGCGCGTGAGTAGGGCGGGCGCACACCGACCGAGAAGAGCAGCTGGATGACGATGTACAGGATCAGCAGCAGCACGTAGACGTAGATCAGCGTGGAGAGGAAGTCCGCGAACTGCGTGCGGGCGCTCGCGAGGATCATCAAGGCTGCTCACCGAGCACGGCGTCGAGGGCGTCGCTGAAGGCCGCGCGCAGCCCCGCCCGCTCGAGCGCGTCCAGGCCGCGCGCGGTGAGGCCCCCCGGCGATGTGACCTCGCGCCGCACCGCAGTGGTGTCATAGGCGCGGCGGCGCAGCAGCTCGGCGGTGCCCGCCAGCGTCTGCACCACGAGCGGCGCGCCCTGGGCGGCGGGGATGCCGCGGCGCACGCCCGCGTCGATCTGCGCCTCGGCGACGAGCGCCACGTAGGCCGGCGCGCACGACATCAGCCCCATCGCCACGTCCACCAGCGCGTCGTCGAGCACGACCAATGTGCCGAGCTCGGCGAACAGCTCGCTGACCGCGCTGTCGAGCGCGGGGTCCGCGTGCGCGCCCGGCTCGGGCGCGGCCTGCACCACGGCGCCCTGGCGCACCTCGACGGGCAGCGACGGGATGAAGCGGTAGACGGGCCTGGCGGGGTAGGCCTCGCGCAGCGACCGCAGCGGGGTCGCTGCGAGGATCGAGGCGATCGCCCGGGCGTGGGGCTCGAGTTCCCCGGCGACCGCGGCGAGCTGGCCGGGCTTGTGACAGAGCACCACCAGATCGGAGCGCCGGGCGACCTCGACGTTGCTCTCGAGGGCCTCGCCGCCGACTTCCGCGGCCAGCTCGCGCGCGCGCTCGGCGAACGGGTCGGCGCACAGCAGCGGGCGCGCCCACCCGCGGGCCAGCGCGCGGGCCATGTTGCCGCAGCCGATCAGACCGATTTGCATGGGATCTCCGACATCATTGCCACCCTTACGGGCCCGACATCGCCGCTCAGGACTGGTTGAAGAAGCCCTTCTCGATCAGCCGTGCGCGCTCCTCGGCGGAGATCTCGACGTTGCGCGGCGTCAGCATGAAGACCTTGTCTGCGATCCGCTGCATGCCACCGTCGAGCGCGTAGGTGAGACCCGAGGCGAAGTCGATCAGGCGCTTGGACAGGTCGGTTTCGGAGGACTGCAGGTTGAGGATCACGGGGATCGAGTCCTTGAACTTGTCCGCGATCTGCTGCGCGTCGTTGAAGGACTTGGGCACCACGAGGTGCACGCGCACGTCTCCGTTGCCACGCCCGCCGACCGGCTTGAGCACCGTGGTGGGGCGCCCGCGGGCACCGCGTGCCCCGGCCCCGGCCGCCTCGCCGGCGTCCTCCTCGGCGAAGATGTCGTCGAACTCGTCGCGCCGGCGGCGCAGACGGCGCACGTTGGGCCGCTCGCGGTAGCGGTCCTCGATCTCGGCCTCGGGCGCGGCCTCCTCGTCGAGGTCGTCGTGATACTCCTCGGCGAGGCCGAAGTAGACGAGCGCACTGTGCCAGGAGTCGCGGAATGCCATGGGTGTAGATGCGTGTTCGCCCGGCGAGCCGGTTTCCCTGCTGATGCTAGTCGCTCGCGGCCACGGAGGGCCCCGCGGCGCGCCTCGCCGCGGTCGGCGCATCATACAGCTGCGTGCCGATCCGCACGATCGTGGCACCCTCCTCGGCGGCCACGATGTAGTCCTGTGAGGTGCCCATGGAGAGGTGCTCGAGCCCGCGCTCGAGTGCCAGTGCGCGCAGCGCGGCGAACCAGCGGCGGCTGTCCTCCGGCGTGCCCGCCAGCGGCGGCATGGTCATCAGGCCCGCCACGGGTACGGGCGCCCGCGCGATGAACTCGTCGAGGTGCTCCGGCGCGATGCCCGCCTTGCCGCTCTCCCCCGCGAGGTTCACCTCGAGCAGGATGCGCAGGCCCGGCCGGGCGATATCGCGGTGGCGCTCGAGCTCGGCCAGCGCGGAGCGCGAGGCGAGCGAGTGGATCAGGCGCACGTGGGGCACGATCGCGCGCACGCGGCGGCTCTGCAGCTGACCGATGAAGTCCCATTCGAAGAGCTCGCCGTGCAGGGCGACCTTCGCCTGCAGGTCCTGCGCGCGGTTCTCGCCGACGACGCGCACGCCGGCCTGCGCCAGCGCCGGCATGTCTGCGGCGGCCACGTACTTTGTCGCGGCGAGCACCTCGACGCTCGCGGCCGCTCGCGGCGAGCGCGCCAGCGCCCCCGCCAGCTCGGCGCCGATCCGCGCGAGGTTCGCGCGGATGACCTCGGCGCTGAGGTCGGAGATCAGCTCAACCACGCCACGCCCGCCTGGCGCCCCGCGCGGGCGCCCTGGCGCCGGTGCGAGAAGAAGCGCTCATCGCAGATCGTGCACGCCCGCACATGCTCCACGCGCGTGACTCCGGCCGCCAGCAGCCGCTCGTGCGCGATCGCGCGCAGATCGATGTTCGCCTCCTGCCGGTGAGCGCCGCCGAAGGCGGCATGCACCTCCTCGCCGACCTCATAGCAGCACGCGCCGGCGCCGGGACCGACGACCGCGACGAGCTCCTCCCCCGCCCCTCCGCCGAGCTCGCCCATGGCCCGCACGCCCTCCTCGAGCACGCCCGCCGCGAGGCCGCGCCAGCCGGCATGGAGCATGGCCACGGCGCCCTCGCGCCCCAGCGCCACCGGCAGGCAGTCTGCGACGAGCACCGTCGCACCGACGCCGTGCAGGGCGGTGGCCTGCCCGTCGCACTCGCTCGCCTGCTCGGCGGCGGGCAGCGCATCCACGCGCGCGACCCGGCGGCCGTGGACCTGGTAGCCGCGGACGAGCGCCTGCAGGCCGAGACGCGCGCGCAGGCGCTCGCGCGCCGCGGCCCCCTCCGCGGCGCGCTCGCCGCCGACGCTCGACAGGTTGCCCTCTGAGCGCTCGCTGAACAGCGCGCGCCCGCCGCCGGGCAGGTCCACGAGCAGGGCCTCGGTGCTCACACGCTCGCCTCCAGTGCGGCGCGCAGCTCCGCCTCGCGGCTGTCCTCGAGCTCGCCGTCGAGCCGTCCGCGCAGGGCGCTGGCGAGCCGCAGGCCGACCTCGGGGCCCGCCGGTATGCCCGCAGCGAGCAGGTCCTCGCCGGTGATCGAGAGGTGCACGTGGCGCCAGGCCTCGAGCCACCGACGCGCGGCGTCCTGCGCGGCCGGCTCGCCCCGCCCCGCGCCGAGCGCGCCGGCGAGCGCGACCGCCTCCGGCGGGGCCGAGGCGACCGCGTCGCGTACCTGTGACGGTGTCCGGCTGTCGGCCAGCTCGTGCGCGAGCGCGGGAGCGCGCAGGGCGCTGCGGCTGGCGCGCTCGCGTTCGCCGGCGGTGAACTCGAGGCGATCGAGCAGCGCGAAGGTGCTCGCATGCGGATCGTGACCGGGGTCCTCGGTGAGCGCCAGCAGCAGCACGGAGAGCAGCAGAAGGTCGGGCCGGCCATCGTGGGGCAGGGCCAGCAGCGCGCGGCGAGCGAGCTGCTCGTCGAAGAGCAGGCGCGGTTCGAGCGCGCCGAGCGCGCCGAGCGAGGCGAGCGAGGACAGCGCGGCGATCGCGTCGGCTTCGCCGAGCGCCAGGCGCAGCTCGGCGCCGAGGCGCGCGCCGGAGACGCTCGCGAGCGCCCCCCCGGAGACGGCGCTGCGGGCCAGTTCGGCGGTGTGCGCCTCGGCCGCGAAGCCCAGGCGCGCCTGATAGCGCGCGAGGCGCAGCAGCCTGGTGGGGTCCTCCAGGAAGCTGCGCTCGTACAGCACGCGCAGGCGTCCTGCGGCGAGGTCCTCGAGCGCGTGCTCCACCGCGTTCAGCCGCCCGCGCCCAGGGCCGCCGAGTGCCAGTGAGATGGCGTTGACGGTGAAGTCGCGCCGCGCGAGGTCCTGCTGGGCGCTGCCCGTGTGGACCTCGGGCAGCTCGCCGGGTGCGGGGTAGCGCTCGGTGCGGCGCTCGGCAATGTCGATGCGGCCGTCCTGCCAGGTGATCAGGGCGGTGCCGAAGCGCCCGTGCAGCGCGATCCGGCAGCGCTCCGGGCCGAGCTGCTCGGCGAGCTGCTCGGCGAGCGTGCCGGCGCCGCCGTCCACGATCACGTCCAGCTCGCGCGGCTCGAGCCCGAGCAGCAGGTCGCGCGTGGCGCCGCCGATGAGCGCGAGGTCGTCGCGGCCGGCGGCCAGGGCCAGCAGCTCCGAGCCGCCGGGCCTGGCCGCGAGCGCAGCCAGGAGCTTCTCGCCGGCGACCTCCCCCGCGTGCTCGTCCCTGCTCACGCTCGCGCGCCCGTCCTCATTGCTCCAGGCGCACTGGAATGCCGGCCGCGTCCAGGTGCGCCTTGGCGTCGGCGACCGTGTAGCGCCCGTAGTGGAAGATCGATGCGCACAGCACCGCGTCGGCGCCCGCGCTGAGCGCCTCCACGAGATGCTCGAGCTCGCCGGCGCCGCCGGAGGCGATCACGGGCACGGCCACCGCCTCGCTGACCGCGTGCGTGAGCTCCAGGTCATAGCCGTCGCTGGTGCCGTCGCGGTCCATGCTCGTCAGCAGGATCTCGCCGGCGCCGCGACCGACAGCCTCACGCGCCCAGGCGAGCACGTCGCGCCCCGTGGGGGTGCGCCCGCCCGCCAGGTAGGCCTCCCAGGCGGGCGGCCCGTCCGCAGCGGCGCTCGCCTTGGCGTCGATGGCGAGCACCACGCACTGCGCGCCGAACACCGCGGCCAGCTCGTCGATCAGCTCGGGACGCTCGAGCGCGGCGGAGTTCACCGAGACCTTGTCTGCGCCGGCGTCGAGCACGGCCTGCGCGTCGGCGACCGAGCGGATGCCCCCGCCGATGGTGAAGGGCACGAACACCTCATCGGCGGTGCTGCGCGCGAGCCTCGCGATCGTGTCGCGCTTCTCGTGGGTGGCGGTTATGTCCAGGAAGACGAGCTCGTCTGCGCCCTCGCGGTCGTAATGGCAGGCCAGCTCGACAGGGTCGCCGGCGTCGCGGATGTCGACGAATTCGACGCCCTTGACGACACGGCCGGCGTCCACGTCCAGGCAGGGGATGACGCGCTTGTAGTGCACGGTCTCACCGTATCGCCCGCGCCCCCCCGCGCCGGGCCGGTGCGCTGCGGGGGGCGGTGTCAGGCGTCGAGCACGGACTGGGCCTCGGCGATCGTGAAGCGCGCCTCATACAGCGCCTTGCCCACGATCACGCCCTCGAGGGCGGCGAGCCCGAGCTCCGCGCGCAGAGCGCCCAGCGCCTCGAGGTCGGCGAGGCTGCCGATGCCCCCGGAGAAGATCAGGCTGCCCTCGCCGGCGGCCTCGGCGACGCGTATGACCTCCTCGCGGTTGGCACCGTCGAGCATGCCGTCATGGTTGATGTTGGTGAAGACGAAGCCGCTCACACCCCGCTCGCGCAGGCCGGCGAAGGCTTCGCTGGCGGGCACGTCGGTGCTCTGCAGCCAGCCGTGGGTGGCCACGTGGCCGTCGCGCACGTCGACCGAGACGAGCACCCGCTCGGGGCCGTGCTCGGCGAGCGCCTCGGCCAGCAGTGAGGGGTCGGTGAAGGCGGCGGTGCCGAGGATCACGCGCGCGGCGCCCGCGGCCAGCGCGCGGGCGACGGCGTCCGCCGAGCGCAGGCCGCCGCCGTACTGCACGGGCACCCCCGCCGACTGCGCGATGCGGCGCAGGTGGTGGAGGTTGACCGGGTGACCTGCCTTGGCGCCGTCGAGATCCACCACGTGCAACCGGCGCGCGCCGGCATGCAGCCAGCCGCCTGCCGCGGACAGCGGGTCGCTGTCGTAGATGGTGCTGGCCTGGAAATCGCCCTTGACCAGGCGCACGGCGTTGCCGCCGAGGATGTCGATCGCGGGGTAGAGGTTCACCGGGCGAGCGGTGCCTGCGCGGCGGTGCAGATGCGCGCGAAGTTCGCGAGCAGGCGCAGGCCGGCCGCGGAGGACTTCTCCGGGTGAAACTGCACGCCGTAGAAGGATCCGCTGTGCACGGCGGTGACGAACGGCTCACCGTACTCGGCGGTGCCGAGCACATCCTCCTCGCGCGCGGGAACGGGCGCATAGGAGTGCACGTGGTAGAAGGCGCAGCGGCTGGGCAGATCGGCCAGCAGCGGCGAGCCGGGCTGGGTGAAGCTGACCTCGTTCCAGCCGATGTGCGGGAGCTTCAGGGGTGCGGGATCGAGCGCGCGAACATCGCCCCCAATGATGCCGAGCCCGGCTGCGCCGCCGAGCTCGCTGGAGCGCTCGAAGGCGAGCTGCATGCCCAGGCAGATGCCCAGCAGGGGCGTGCCCGCGGCCGCGCGCTCGCGCAGCAGCTCGTCGAGGCCGAGCTCGGTGAGCCGCTCCATCGCACGCGGGAAGGCGCCCACGCCGGGCAGCACCAGGCCGGCGGCGCCGCTGAGCACGTCGGGCTCGTTGCTGATGGTGACGCTCGCGCCCACGTGCTCGAGCGCCTTCTCGACCGAGCGGCGGTTGCCCATGCCGTAGTCGACGATCGCGATCTCCACCGGCTCCTGCAGCAACGGGCTCATCCGCTGAGGGTACCCTTCGTGCTCGGCACACCGCTCTCGCCGGGATCGATTGCGGCCGCCTGGCGCAGCGCCCGCGCGAAGGCCTTGAAGGCGGCCTCGATCATGTGGTGGGCGTTGCTGCCGGCTTCCACGCGCAGGTGCAGCGTGAGCTTGGCGGCGTTGGCGAGCGCGCGAAAGAACTCCTCGGTCAGCTCGTACTCGAAGCCGCCGGTGGCGCCGGGCGGCAGATCGGCGGAGAACAGCGTGAAGGGGCGCCCGGAGATGTCCAGCGCGCAGCTTGCACGCGCCTCGTCCATGGGCACCGTGGCCCAGCCGTAGCGGGTGATGCCCACGCGCTCGCCCAGCGCCTCATCCAGCGCCTGCCCGAGCACGATGGCGGTGTCCTCGGCGGTGTGGTGGGCGCCCGTCTGCAGGTCTCCGCTGACGCTGACCTCGAGGTCGATGCGCGCGTGGCGCGCGAGCAGGTCGAGCATGTGGTCGAGGAAGCCCACGCCGGTGTCGCGCGTGCCCGCTCCGCTGCCCTCGAGCTCGAGGGCGAGGCGGACATCGGTCTCCGCGGTGCGGCGCTCGATCGTGGCGCTGCGGCTCATGAGCGTGCATTCTCCCCTACGCGCGCCTGCATCGATTCGGCGTGGACCTCAAAGCCCTCGGCGCGGGCGATCGGCGCCCCGGCCGCGGCGAGGCGCTCGGCGGCGGCGCCGATGCGCACCTCTGGCATCCGACGGCGGAAGTGGCGCGCCGAGAGCGTCGACGCGAAGCGCGCAGCACCGCCGGTCGGCAGGACATGGTTGGAGCCGGCGACGTAGTCGCCGAAGGCGGTGGCGCTGTCGGCCCCCACGAACAGGCAGCCGGCGGTGGCGATGCTCGGCGCCAGTGCCTCCATCTCGGAGCCGATCAGCTGCAGGTGCTCGGGGGCGAACGCGTTGGCCAGTGCGGCGGCGGCGCGCGCGCCGGAGACCTCGACGATCGCGAAGGCCGCCTCGCCGACGGTTGGGCGCTCCACGATCAGGCGCTCCAGCATCTCCTGCAAAGCGCTGCATGTCGCCTCGGCGCTCGAGACGGCGGCCACGAGGCTGCCCTCCCCGTGCTCGGCCTGCGCGAGCATGTCCAGCGCGGCGAGGCGCAGGTCGCGCTCTGAGCTCTGCGCGGAGAGCGCCACAAGCAGGTCGCTGGGCCCGGCGAAGCCGTCGATGCCCACGACCGCGGAGAGCTGGTGCTTGGCCTCCTGCACGTACAGGTTGCCGGGACCCACCACCACGTCCACGCGCGCGACGGCGTCGGTGCCGTAAGCGAGCGCGGCGATCGCCTGCGCGCCGCCCATCCGGTAGACGCGCTCGACCCCGCACAGCCGGCAGGTGCCGAGAATGGCTGGGTCGATCTGCCCGTCCACCCCCGGCGGCGCGCACACGGCGACGTCGATGACGCCGGCGGCGCGCGCGGTGACGACGCCCATGACAACTGTGCTGGGATAGGCGGCGCGTCCGCCGGGCACATAGACGGCGGCCGAGGCGACGGGCACCTCGCGCAGGATGACGCGCTGGCCCTGGGGCAGCTCGACCGCGATCTGCTCGCCCACTCCCGCCTGGGCGACGAGCGCGACGTTGGCGATAGCAACCTGCAGGCCCGCCACGAGCTCGAGCGGCAGCAGCTTGAGCGCCTCGTCGAGCTCCTCGGGGCCGACGAGCAGCGGGCGCGGCGCGCTGCCGCGGGTGTCGAAGCGGCTCGTGTAGTCGAGCACCGCGGCGTCGCCCTCGCGGCGGACGCGCGCGATGATCGCGCGCACGTCCTCGGCGACGGACAGGCCATCGGGGATCAGCGAGCGCAGGTGCGAGGCGGCGCCGGCGGGGCCGCCGAGGCGCTCGACGGCCTCCGCGTCCAGGCGTGTGAGGCGCACCTCAGGCCTCGCCGGCGGTGGTCAGGGCGCGCAGCCGCTCGCCGAGCTCGTCGATGGCGCCGGCCTTGAGCTTGTGCGAGACGGGATTGGCGATCAGGCGGGCGGTGCACACGACGATCTCCTCGCGCACGACCAGGTTGTTCTCGCGCAGCGTGGTGCCCGTGGCGGTGAGATCGACGATCGCCTCGACCATGCCGGTGAGCGGAGCGAGCTCCACCGAGCCCTTGACCTCGACGATCTCCGCCTGGCGGCCGGTCTCCTCGAGGTGGCGCGCGGCGATGCGCGGGTACTTGGTCGCCACGCGCATCACGCCGAGGCGGCGCAGCGCCTCGTGCGCGGGGTCGGGCCCGGCCTTGCTGGCGAGCACCATGGTGCAGCGCCCATAGCCGAGATCGAGCAGCTCATAGACCTCGCGCCCGCCCTCCCCGGGCCGCTGCGCGGCCTGCTCCAGCAGCACGTCCTTGCCCGTCACGCCGAGGTCCGCGGCGCCGGCCTCGACGTAGGTGGGCACGTCGGAGGGGCGCATGGTGATTACGCCGATGTCCTCGAACAGCAGCTTGCGGTCGTTGGAGCGCAGCTCCTCGGTGTCGAGGCCGAGCCCGGCGAGCCAATCGACGGTGCCGGCGAACAGCGCGCCGCGCGGCACCGCGATGGTGAGACCGTTGACCGCGCTCACGGGAGCGCCTCGCCGGCGCCGGCGCCGTCCCGTGCGAGCAGCACGCCGGTGCCGCGCTCCTCGCCCGCCAGGGCGATGTGCAGGCGGTCCACCCCGAGCGCGAAGCCGACCGCGGGCAGCGCCCGCCCGAAGCGCCCGAGCAGCTCGTCGTAGCGCCCGCCCCCGCCGATCGGCGCGCCGAGCGCGGGGTCGTACACGTCGAAGACGGCGCCGGTGTAGTAGCCGATGTTGCGCACCAGCCCGAGATCGAAGATCACCCGTTGGGCGACCGCCGGCTCGAGCAGCTCGTGCACGCTGCGCAGGCCGGTGACGGCGTCCTCGGCCGGCGCGGGCAGCTCGTCGAGGATGTCGGGGCCGCCGCGGCGCTGGGCGACCTCGGCGAGCAGCCCGGCCGCGGCGCTCGAGATGCCCGACGCGGCGAGCTGCTCTTCCAGCGAGACGAAGTCACGCAGCACGAGCGCGTCGAGCAGGCCGGCGCGCACCTCCGCGGCGACGCTCAGGCTGGCCATCAGCGAAGGGAACAGCGAGGCGTCGCCGAGGCCGATCCGATAGTCCTTCAGCCCGGTGGCATCGAGCGCGTGGCAGAGCACGCTGAGCGCCTCTGCGGTGCCGTGCGGCGCGGGCGCGCCGATCAGCTCGATGCCCGCCTGCAGCAGCTCGCGCGGCTGCCCGCGCTGAGGGCGCACGCCGCGGTAGCAGTGCGCGAAGTAGCAGAAGCGAAGCGGCGGCTCGCTGTTGGTGTAGCGCGTGGCGACCACCCGCGCGATCGGCACGGTCATGTCGGAGCGCAGCACGAGCACCGCACCGGACTCGTCGAAGACACGGTAGGCGGGCCGCGCTTCGGCCATATCGGCGCGCGCGAGCACCGACTCGTACTCCAGCGCCGGCGTGTAGACCTCGCCGTAGCCGTGGCGCTCGAAGACGCCGCGCAGCGTGTCGGTGATGGCGCGTACCTCGCGCGTCTCGTCGGGTAGCACGTCGCGCGTGCCGCTGGGGATCGGGTGGATCATGACGACCCGAGGTTACGCAGCTACCGGCTCCGTGGCCACGCGCTCGATGCGTGCGCCGAGCTCGCGCAGGCGCTCGTCGATGCGCTCATAGCCACGGTCGATCTGGCGGATGTTGCCGATCTCGCTGCGTCCCTCCGCACACAGGGCCGCGAGCAGCATCGCCATGCCCGCGCGGATGTCGGGCGACTCGACGCGCTCGCCGCGCAGCTTCCGCGGGCCGGTGACGATCGCGCGATGGGGATCGCACATCACGATGTCCGCTCCCATCAGGATCAGCTTGTCGGTGAAGATCAGGCGGTTCTCGAACATCCACTCGTGCACCAGGATCGATCCCTCCGCCTGGGTGGCGAGCGCCACCGCGATCGAGGTGAGATCGGCGGGAAACGCGGGCCAGGGGCCGTCCTGGATCTTGCTCTTGTACTCCCCCACGTCGGCCTGCACCACCAGGCGCTGCCCGCCGGGCACGAGCACGTCGTTGCCGTCGAGCTCGGTGTGCAGCCCGACGCGCTCGAAGACCAGGCGGATCATGCGCAGGTCGCCGGGCACGGTGTCCTTGATGCGCAGCTCACCGCCTGTCACGCCTGCCAGCGCTATGAAGCTGCCGATCTCGATGTGGTCGGGCGCCACGTCGTGCTCGCAGCCGTGCAGCTGCTCGGCGCCGTTGACGGTGAGCAGGTTTGAGCCGATGCCCTGGATGTCTGCGCCCATCTTGACGAGCAGGCGCGCGAGATCCTGCACGTGCGGCTCGCAGGCAGAGTTGCCAATGACGGTCTGCCCGGGGGTCAGCGCGGCTGCCATCAGCGCGTTCTCGGTGGCCATCACCGAGGGCTCGTCCATGAAGACGTCCGTCGGTCGCAGCCCGCGCGGCGCGCTCAGCACGATCTCGCGCCCGCACTCGGTGCGCGCGCCCATCGCGCGAAAGGCGTCGAGGTGCGGGTCCAGGCGACGGCGGCCGATCACATCGCCCCCCGGCGGCGGCATCACGGCGCGGTGAAAGCGCGCGAGCAGCGGCCCCGCGAGCAGGAACGAGGCACGGATCAGCTCCGCGAGCTCCGGCTCGATCTGCACCTCGTGCACCGCGGCCGCACACAGTGCCAGCTCGTTGGGCGCGCGCCAGCTGACGTTCACGCCGATCGCGGCGAGAATCTCGAGCATCGCCTCCACATCGCGAATGCGCGGCACGTTGCGCACGATCACCTCGTCTGCGGTGAGGACGCTGGCGGCGAGGATCGGCAGTGCCCCGTTCTTGTTGCCCGCCGGCACCATCGTGCCGGACAGCGGGACGCCGCCTTCGATGAGGAACTTCTCCATGAGTTTGGGTCGCCGCCGCCGACCCAGTTCGGGCCGACCGGTCTGACGCCTGGCAAGCGTAACAGCCATCTCCCCAGTCCAGTTCGCGCCTCCGCGCGCCTGCCCTGCCTGCGCCACGCGGCGCCCAGCCGCGCGCCCGGGCCGGGGCCCGGTGCAACGCCGGTTGCAGCTGAGGGGCCGGGAAATCCGCATCACCAAGCCAATTCGGCGGCGCGGGCGCGATACGTACACCTGTTCGCAGCGATCCGTCCGACGGCCTCCCTAGTTTTACGAACACATGTTCCCGTCAACGCGAACATCAGCCCTCGCCCAGCGTGCGCTCGATGCCCTCCGCCTGACTCGCTCGTTCCTGCTGCTCGAGGACGACCGCGACGTCGACTGGGAGGTCGACACGGACGAGCCGACCCAGACGGCCCACCCGCATCGAGCGCCGCTGCGTGGGCGCCCTCGCAAGCGCCGTCCTGGGCAGCAGGCGCGGGCGAGCCAGCACTGCCTCTCCCCGATCCACCGTGGCGCGCCACCCCGGGCCCGCGCCGAAACACCGCACCACTAGGACTCAGCCACCGAGGATCAGGGCGGCGGCCGCGCGGGCACGGTCCTCCGCCCCGACGTAGAGGGCTGTGTCGCTCTCATGGCTGCAGGGCGTTTCCTCGCCGTCCTTGTACATCAGCTCGTAGTAGAAAACGTGCACGGGGTTCAGGGCCGGAATCACCGTGTCGAGCAGGCGCTGAGCGCTCGCCACCTGGGCGCCTTCGCCGAGCTCGCGGCCGGGCGTCCGGCAGGCATATGCACCGACCTCCGTGATCCACAGCTGATCCGCGGGTGCGAGCTGCGCCCTGATCGCCTGTGCTTCGCTGCCGCCGTCGTTGACGGCTTCGTAGGGATGAAGCGCCCATTCCAGGGGGTCGTGCGGCTGCGGATACTCGCTCGCGCTGAGCGCCGCTTTGTAGCGCGCGGAGTACGCTGCCGAGCCATGCGTGTCGGCGAAATCGCCCGCGATCGCCGCGCACGCATGCGCGCGGCAGTAGGCATACGCGACATCCATCAGATGAGCAGCTGCCGCCGGCCCCAGCCCGGGTGTCAGGTTCGGCTCGTTCCACGCCTCCACGTAGGGCGCCGGGAAGGCGCCCAACAGCTGGTCGAGCGCGGAGGCGTAGATGCCCGGAGTGCCCGGCGGAGAACCCTCGAAGCTGCCCAGTGCGATCACCGGCGTCAGGCCGAGCGAGCGTATGTCGCCATACCACGCGCTGAGCGCCTCGTAGTAGCGCCGGTCCGGTTCCACCGCCCGGCCCGACATCACGTTCCACTGCACCACATAGCGCGCGTAGCGCACTCGCGAGGGCGGTTCGCCGAGCCACATGCTGCGCAGGTAGGCCACGAAGGGGCTGGCGGCGAAGCTTCCATTCCACAGCGGGATGTTCTGGTCAGCGATCCCGTCGATGCGCTCCTGGGCGGGGACCTGCTGGCCCCACTGGCCCGCGCCTCGGATCAGGAGGCCCTCTGTGCCGGGAGCGGGCAGCGGTGCAGGCGGCTGCGCCCGCACCGGCCCTGCGAGAGCGAGCCCCGCCAAAAGCGCCGCGATCGCCAGTGTGACCGCCCGCGCTGACCTGGCTAGCCACGCCGGTTTCATCTCAGCTGCATTCCCGCCAATAGCCGCCTCGAGGCGCACACTCGCCCTCGGCACAGGCGCGCGGAAGCCGACGCCGGGCCGCCCCGGAGGCGGCCCTGACGTCTGCGAAGAAACCGGCGGCGTCCTACTCTCCCAGGCCCTTGCGAGCCAAGTACCATCGGCGCTGAGGGGCTTAACTGCTCTGTTCGGAATGGGAAGAGGTGTTTCCCCCTCGCTAAAGCCACCGGAAAAAAGCGAGAGACCACGCCCTCCAGGTCCTTCAAAACTGCACAGCGCCACACCGAGTATCAAAAAATCCGTCAAGCCCTCGACCCATTAGTACCGGTCTCCTTCAGACGTCACCGTCCTTCCAGATCCGGCCTATCAACCTGGTGGTCTACCAGGGGTCTTACTCCCTCTAGGGGATGGGAGAGTTCATCTTGAGGCCGGCTTCCCGCTTAGATGCTTTCAGCGGTTATCCGATCCACACGTAGCTAGCCTGCAATGCCCTTGGCAGGACAACAGATACACCAGAGGTGCGTTCATCCCGGTCCTCTCGTACTAGGGACAAATCCTCTCAACTCTCCAACGCCCACGGCAGATAGGGACCGAACTGTCTCACGACGTTCTGAACCCAGCTCGCGTACCGCTTTAATGGGCGAACAGCCCAACCCTTGGGAGCAACTCCACCCCCAGGATGCGACGAGCCGACATCGAGGTGCCAAACCGGGCCGTCGATGTGGACTCTTGGGCCCGATAAGCCTGTTATCCCCGGAGTACCTTTTATCCGTTGAGCGACGGCACTTCCACTTGCTACCGCCGGATCACTAAGACCTGCTTTCGCACCTGCTCGACTTGTCAGTCTCGCAGTCAAGCTCCCTTACTACCTTTACGCTCTACACACGATTTCCAACCGTGATGAGGGAACCTTTGTGCGCCTCCGTTACATTTTGGGAGGCGACCGCCCCAGTCAAACTACCCGCCTGGAACTGTCCAGCGCCCGGATTCACGGCGCGCTGTTAGAAATCCAATACACCAAGGGTGGTATCTCAAGGTTGGCTCCACGCCGGCCGCAACCGGCGCTTCAAAGCCTCCCACCTATCCTGAGCGAAATGCACCGAACTCCAATACCAAGTTGTAGTAAAGGTTCACGGGGTCTTTCCGTCTAGCCGCGGGTACTCGGCATCTTCACCGAGACTGCAATTTCACCGAGCCCCTCGTTGAGACAGCGCTGAAGTCGTTACGCCATTCGTGCAGGTCGGAACTTACCCGACAAGGAATTTCGCTAAGAGCCTTACTCAAATACGACCTTGAGCGGACAATGGGTCCTCGTGTGCACCCCATCGTCCCTGCATGTCGCCATGCAGCTGGGACCATCTCATGATCCAGTGTCCTGGACCTCTGGCGTATGGCCTCTGAGGATTCTGAGCAGCTCTGCTCTGGGCTTCTGGCGATTCATCGTCTCGACAATCTCGGCGATGCCTGCGAGACCATCGCTGGTCAAATGCAATCCATCGTCAATCATCCCGAGGCACTGCGACGAATTTTTCGAAGTCGCGCAGCTTCGACGAATGCAACGGATACGCCTTGAAGAACGGAACGATCGTGTCGATCAGATCCGTTCGTCGGCGCACCACGTAGCGGTACAGATGCTCCTTGTGGTTGTCGTACCGCCTGTTCGGAAGTACGCTTCCCACGCCGAAGAATCGGACGAGGTCGTGCAAGCAGGACACGCTCTTCGCGCCCTGTGTTACCGCGAGCTCGTGAGACACCTGATAGCCGGTTTTGTAGCCTCTGCGCCCCGGCCGGCATGGTTGCCGGACGAAGCCGATGGAGAAGCATCCCTCTCCGTCTACAAAACCCAAAACCCAGCCGAGCTGGATCAGTCTTTCCTGCTGGTTTTCTGCACCCATGACGTTGTCACGGTACCGGCCACATGGGACGATACTCGTAGTGCTGGGATACTCAGTTTTTCCAGCATATAGCCAGATGCGCACCGCATGGTTGCCCATGCGGGGGGCAGCGATCTACCTTAGGACCGTTATAGTTACGGCCGCCGTTTACCGGGGCTTAGCTTCGCTGCTTCGAACCGAAGTCCTAACAACTCCACGTAACCTTCCGGCACCGGGCAGGCGTCAGCCCCTATACGTCGTCTTTCGACTTAGCAGAGACCTGTGTTTTTGGTAAACAGTCGCTTCAGCCAATTCACTGCGGCCCTCTCGGGCTCCACTCGCAAAGAGCTTCACCCTACTGGGGCGCCCCTTATCCCGAAGTTACGGGGCGATTTTGCCGAGTTCCTTAACGAGGGTTATCTCGATCACCTTAGTATTCTCTACTTGCCCACCTGTGTCGGTTTTGGTACGGGCACGCGCTTCCTCCCTAGAGGATTTTCTTGGAGGTATGGCGTCAGGGACTCGCCGGCTTAACGCCAGCTGGCATCGCACCTCAGGTTATGCGGCCCCGCATTTAACAAGGGCCACCCCTACATGCTTACCCCAGGACAACCATCGCCTGGGTTCCCTTAGCCTTCCTCGTCCCCCCATCGGTCAAACGGAAGCGACGTGGTACAGGAATATCAACCTGTTGGCCATCGACTACGCCTTTCGGCCTCGCCTTAGGTCCCGACTAACCCTGAGCAGACGAACTTTACTCAGGAATCCTTGGGCAATCGGTGGAGGGGATTCTCACCCCTCTTTCGTTACTTATGCCGGCATTCTCACTTCCCACGCCTCCACGGCTGGCTTACGCCGCCGCTTTACTGGCATGGGAACGCTCTCCTACCGCGCGATCGACCCGAAGGTCTCACGCACCCGCAGCTTCGGTGACTAGCTTGAGCCCCGTTACATTGTCCGCGCTCGAACACTTGACCAGTGAGCTGTTACGCACTCTTTCAAGGATGGCTGCCTCTAAGCCAACCTCCTGGTTGTCTATGCACTCGAACATCGTTTCCCACTTAGCTAGTACTTAGGGACCTTAGCTGGCGGTCTGGGCTGTTTCCCTTTCGACGCTGAAGTTTATCCCCCAGCAACTGACTCCCGGAGTAAACGTAATTGGTCTTCGGAGTTTGCCTGAAGTCGGTAACCTGGTAGGGCCCCTAATCCAAACAGTGCTCTACGGCCAATACGCAATTTATCCGAGGCTATACCTAAATATATTTCGGAGAGAACCAGATATCACTGAGCTTGATTAGCCTTTCACTCCGACCCACAGGTCATCCGCCCAGTTTTCAACCTAGGTCGGTTCGGCCCTCCACGAGGTCTTACCCCCGCTTCAGCCTGCCCATGGGTAGCTCGCTCAGTTTCGGGTATACCGCCTACGACTATGTCGCCCTGTTAGGACTCGCTTTCGCTACGGCTCCGCTCATCGCTTAACCTTGCCGCAGACGAGTAACTCGCCGGCTCGTTATGCAAAAAGCACGCGGTCACAGGACAAGCCTGCTCCCACCGCTTGTAGGCACGCGGTTTCAGGTACTATTTCACTCCCCTTCCGGGGTACTTTTCACCTTTCCCTCACGGTACTAGTCCGCTATCGGTCACCAAGGAGTACTTAGCCTTGGAGGGTGGTCCCCCCAGGTTCAGTCCGCGTTTCACGGGTGCGGACTTACTCAGGAACGCCTGACAGGAGATCGTGCAGTTTCGTCTACGGGACGGTTGCCCTCTTTGGTGCGCGGTTCCACACGCTTCGACTACCACACGATTTTGTAACTCCTGCCGGGTCGGACACGACCCGGAACAGGCGCCCTACAACCCCCGACAGACAACGCGTGTCCGCTTGCATCTGCCGAGTTTGGGCTGATCCCTTTTCGCTCGCCACTACTCAGGGAGTCTCTTTTGATTTTCTTTCCTCGGGGTACTGAGATGTTTCACTTCCCCCGCTTGTCTTCCGCCGGTCTATGTGTTCAACCGGGGATAACGCCGCATTACCAGCGCTGGGTTTCCCCATTCGGGCATCCACGGGTCAAAGGCTATTCAGCGCCTAACCGTGGCTTATCGCAGCCGTTCACGCCCTTCATCGACTCTTGGTGCCAAGGCATCCACCGTGTGCCCTTACTATCTTGACGGTGATTCTGGCCCAACGCGACGAGGAGCCCCTAGGGGCGCCTGCGGTCACGCAGGGCTCGGTGATACCCGTTTTCAGCCGCCGCTTATCGATGGCGGCTGATGTGGCTTCTGTGCAGTTTTCAAGGACCGTGGAGAGGCGTATAACGCCGGCCGGCCTACGCGATTGCGGGTCATCACTGTGGTGACCCCACGAGGTCCGGCGAGCGCCGGTCTCTCAAAACTCAACAGCATGCTGGGGTCGTTTGCGGCCGGGGCCTTGTGAGCTCCCCAAGTAGAAGACGAGTCACGCGGCACGGGGCCATCCAGCCAGGTTCGGTCGACATGCTAGGCCCGGTCTGCTCTGACATCGCCGGCCACGAGGGCCGGCGACCGCGCGGATCCGTCGCTGGGACGGATCCAGGGACCGGGGCACCGCTAGGTGCTCCCTAGAAAGGAGGTGATCCAGCCGCAGCTTCCGCTACGGCTACCTTGTTACGACTTCACCCCAGTCACGAGCCCCACCTTCGACGGCTCCCTCCCTTGCGGGTTAGGCCACCGGCTTCGGGTGTTGCTCACTCCCGTGGTGTGACGGGCGGTGTGTACAAGGCCCGGGAACGTATTCACCGCGGCAATGCTGATCCGCGATTACTAGCAACTCCGCCTTCATGCAGGCGAATTTCAGCCTGCAATCCGAACCGAGACGCACTTTAAGGGATTCGCTCCACCTCGCGGTATCGCAGCCCTCTGTATGCGCCAATGTAGCACGTGTGTAGCCCTGGACATAAGGGGCATGAGGACTTGACGTCATCCCCACCTTCCTCCGGTTTGTCACCGGCAGTCTCGCATGAGTCCCCAACTAAATGCTGGCAACATGCGACGGGGGTTGCGCTCGTTGCGGGACTTAACCCAACATCTCACGACACGAGCTGACGACAGCCATGCACCACCTGTGAAAGTGCCCCGAAGGGAAGACGTGTTTCCACGCCGGTCACTCACATGTCAAGCCCAGGTAAGGTTCTTCGCGTCGCGTCGAATTAAACCACATGCTCCGCTGCTTGTGCGGGCCCCCGTCAATTCCTTTGAGTTTTAGCCTTGCGGCCGTACTCCCCAGGCGGGCAACTTAATGCGTTAGCTTCGACACGGGGGGAGTCGACACCCCCCACATCTAGTTGCCATCGTTTACAGCGTGGACTACCAGGGTATCTAATCCTGTTTGCTCCCCACGCTTTCGCGTCTCAGCGTCAGTCACGTCCCAGCGAGCTGCCTTCGCCATTGGTGTTCCTCCTGATATCTGCGCATTTCACCGCTACACCAGGAATTCCACTCGCCCCTTCCGGACTCTAGCCCGACAGTATCCACCGGCATTCCAGGGTTGAGCCCTGGACTTTCACAGCGGACTAATCGGGCCGCCTACACGCTCTTTACGCCCAATAATTCCGGACAACGCTTGCACCCTACGTATTACCGCGGCTGCTGGCACGTAGTTAGCCGGTGCTTCTTGTGAAGGTACCGTCACTCCGGCCGGCTATTCACCGGCGAAGCTTCGTCCCAACTGAAAGGGGTTTACAACCCGAAAGCCTTCTTCCCCCACGCGGCGTTGCTGCGTCACGCTTTCGCGCATTGCGCAAGATTCCCCACTGCTGCCTCCCGTAGGAGTCTGGGCCGTGTCTCAGTCCCAGTGTGGCTGATCGTCCTCTCAGACCAGCTACCCATCGAAGCCTTGGTGAGCCGTTACCTCACCAACAAGCTAATGGGCCGCGGGCCCATCTCGATGCGGAGGCCGAAGCTTCCTTTCCCCTTGCGGGCACATCCGGTATTAGCCCGAGTTTCCTCGGGTTGTCCCGGTCATCGAGGCAGGTAACCCACGTGTTACTCACCCGTTCGCGGCTCTGCCCCAGGGCAAGCCCTGGTTCGTCGCTCCACTTGCATGTGTTAAGCACGCCGCCAGCGTTCGTCCTGAGCCAGGATCAAACTCTCCGTGAAGAACTTCACGAAAAGCTGTCATGGAGTTGCCGGTCGCACTCGAGGCGAATATCGCCCCGTGAGCGCCGGTGGCCGGAACCTCATACACCGTGGTTCCGAACCATGACGGGGTACTGCTCTACTTGACTCTTGACCGCCACCCGGGCGCGTTGGCCGATCGAAGATCGGTCGCTCCCGCCGGCGGGTCGAACCTGGACGCACACCGCGATCTCGGATGAGACCGCAGATGCGCATGCTGTTGAGTTTTCAAAGACCGCCAAGCCTCACCGAAAGGGCTTCCTTCTGAGGAGACCGTCCGACCCGGCGCCCAGAGGCACCCGCGGGCCGACCGGGGAGTATAGCGCGCCGGGGCCCCCCGGTGCTAGTCCACGCGCAGGCGGCGAAAGCGCCGCCGCCCGACCCGCAGCAGCTGCCCGTCGGCCAGCCCGGCCGCGACGTCGTGCTCCCCGGGGCCCAGCTGCTGCTCGCCCAGGCTCACGCCGCCCTGGTCGATCAGGCGCCGCGCCTCCGAGCGCGACATCCCGAACTCGCGCGCGATCACACCGGGCAGGTGCACCTGCCCGGCGGCGCTCGCCACCTCCGCATCCTCGATCTGTTCGGGTGCCTCGCGCTGCACGAACACGCGGTCAAAGTGGCGCTCGGCGCGCTCGGCCTGCTCCTCGGAGTGCAGCCAGGCCACGAGCTCCCGCGCGAGCTCGCGCTTGGCGTCGCGCGGCGAGGCGGCCGCGGCCTGCGCCTGCGATCCGGGGGCGCGCCCCAGCAGCAGTCGGTAGAACTCCTCCATCGCCCCGTCGGGGATCGCCATCGTCTTGCCGTACATCTCCTCCGGCGCGTCCGTGATCCCGATCTGGTTGCCCAGCGACTTGGACATCTTGCGATGGCCGTCCGTGCCCACCAGGATCGGCATCGTGAGGATCGCCTGCTCGGGCTGGCCGTAGGCGCGCTGGACGTCGCGGCCGAGCAGCAGGTTGAACTTCTGGTCGGTGCCGCCGAGCTCCACGTCCGCGCGCACCGCCACCGAGTCATAGCCCTGCAGCAGCGGGTAGAGCAGCTCGAGCATCGAGATCGGCTCGCGCGCCGAGAAGCGTTTGGCGAAGTCGTCGCGCTCCAGCAGCTGCGCCACCGTGGTGGTCCGCACGAGGCCCAGCAGCTCCAGCATCGCCATGTCCAGCCATTCGCTGTTGCGCCGCACCTCCAGGCGCTCGGGGTCCTCGTCGAGGATCTTCAGCGCCTGCTCCTGGAAGGTCGCCGCGTTGGCCTCGATCTGCTCCCCGGAGAGCATCGGGCGCAGGCTCGTACGTCCCGAGGGATCCCCCACCCGGGCCGTGTAGTCGCCCACGATCAGCACAACGCGATGGCCCGCGTCCTGGAACTCGCGCAGCTTGCGCAGGACCACCGCGTGGCCCAGGTGGATGTCCGGCGCCGTGGGGTCGATGCCGAGCTTCACGCGCAGCGCGCGACCCTCCGCGCGGGCGAGGCGCAGCTTCTCCGCGAGCGCCCCGCGCGGCAGGCTGTCGACGGCGTTGCTCGCGAGCCGGGCAGCGTCCTCGGCGGCCGCATCGGTGGCGTTCGGCATGGGCGGCCAATGCTAGACTCTCGCAACCCTTGGGGCCCCACCGCGCCGCAGAGCTGGCGGCCGACCCGACGGGGACCGGAGCCCTACCGCAGCCCGACGCCCCAGCTCCGCAGCCGCCCATGCGCGATGACGATCGCCCCGACATACCCCCCGCACCCAAGCCGCGCCTGAAGCGGCTGCGGCTGCTGGCGATCCTCGTCGCCGTCCTGCTGCTCGGCTCGATCTCATTCATCTTCGGCATCTTCGTATCGATCGCCTCGGACCTGCCCTCGCTGACCAGGTTCTCGCTCTACAAGAACGCCGAGAGCTCGCAGCTGACCGACGACCTCGGACACCCGATCGGCGTGCTCAGCCAGGAAAACCGCGTGATCGTCACGCCCGGGCAGATCCCCCAGGTCGTCAAGCACGCCGTCATCTCGATCGAGGACAAGCGCTTCGAGACCAACAGCGGCGTCGACCTGCGCGGCATCGCCCGCGCCTTCATCCAGGACATCAGGCACAAAGGCAGCGTCCAGGGCGCCTCCACGATCGAGCAGCAGTTCATCAAGAACGCGCTGCAGGCCCAGTCGCACCGCACGATCTTCGAGAAGCTCCGCGAGGCCGCGCTCGCCTACCAGCTCTCGCACAAGTGGTCCAAGGAAAAGATCATTACCGCCTACCTGAACACGATCTACTTCGGCAACGGCGCCTACGGGATCGAGTCCGCCGCCGAGACCTACTTCGGCCAGGAACCCGACCATGTCGGCTGCGGGATGCCGGGGCACAAGCTGTGCGTGGAAGAACTCAAGCCCTGGGAGGCCGCGCTGCTCGCGGGCATCATCCAGTCCCCCACCGAGTACGACCCCGCCACGCACCCCACCGCCGCACGCGAACGGCGCGACGTGGTGCTCACCCAGATGCTCGAGCAGGGCTATCTGACGCGGCCGATCTATGAAGCGAGCATCAGGGAGCCGCTGCCGAGCGCCAGCGCCGTGCAGGCTCCGCACGTGCAGCTCGTCGACGGGGTCGACGTCGGCTACTTCACCAGCTGGGTGCAGCAGCAGGTGATCGAACGCTACGGCGCTCCCCGCACGTTCACCGGCGGCCTCAAGATCAAGACCACGCTCGACCTCGAACTGCAGCGCGCCGCCGAACAGGCCATCGGCGGCTATCTGCCCGGCAGCGAAGGGCCGACGGCGTCGCTCGTGGCGATCGAAAACTCCACCGGCGAGGTGCGCGCCATGGTCGGCGGGCGCAACTACGACGAAAGCCCGTTCAACCTGGCCACCGAGGGAGAGCGCCAGCCCGGTTCCTCCTTCAAGGCCTTCGACCTCGCCGCCGCGCTGGAGGACGGCATCTCGCCGTACTCGGTGTGGACCTCCAAGGAGAAGGAATTCATCGTCCCCAACACCGATGGGCGCGAACGCTTCGTAGTGCACAACGACGAAGGCAACTACACCGGCGAGAACACGCTGGTCAATGCCACCGCCTACTCGGACAACTCGATCTACGCCGAAGTGGGGCTCAAGGTGGGCACGCACCGCATCGCGCTGCTCGCCCATCGCATGGGCATCACGACGCCGCTGTCGACCAACCCCGCGATGACGATCGGCGGGCTCACGGTCGGCGTCACGCCGATCGACATGGCCCACGCCTACGAGACGATTGCCCACGGCGGGCAGCGCGTGAGCGGCACGCTCGTCGAACCGGGAGCGCCCGTGGGCATCCAGGAAGTGGAAGCGGGCGGGCAGCCGCTGCCCGACGGAGCGCGGCGCGACGTCAACCGCGTGGAGACCAAACGCGTGCTGCCGCCCGAAGTGGCGGCGACGGAGACCTCGATGCTCGAAACGGTGCTGCAGTACGGCACCGGCAAGGCCGCCGCGCTCGGCCAGTTCGCTGCCGGCAAGACGGGCACCACCTCCAACTACGGCGACGCCTGGTTCGTGGGCTGGGACTCCAAGTACACGGTCGCCGTGTGGGTCGGCTATCCCAACAAGCTGATCCCCATGACCAACGACTTCGACGGCGGCCCCGTGCTGGGTGGCACGTTCCCCGCGCTCATCTGGCACGCGTTCATGACCTCCGCTCTGCAGATCGACCGCGCCCGCGCCGAAGCGGCCGCCGCGCACGGCAGCGCGGGCACGAATGCCAAGGAAACGACGAGCGGCGAAACGGGCGCCGCGCCGTCCACCCCGGCGAGCACGGCGGGGCAGAGCGGCGCGCCGAACTCCGCCCCCAGCGCCACCGGCAAGGGCACTCAGCCCGGCGCCGGCGGCAAGGAAACCGGAGCGGGAGCCACGCCGGGCGCCCCCGAACACGGCGCCGCGCCGGCCACCCCGGCGCCGGCGCACGAAACCCCGGCGCCGGTCACGCCGACACCCGCCACGCCGGCCCCGACGAACTCCCCCTCGCCCGCGCAGACCGGCGGCGTCGCACCCTCCGGCTAGGCGCCGCTGACCGGGCGCGAGAGGTGGCGGCTGCCCGCCGCGCAGAAGCGCCATGGCAGCTCTACCGCCTGGCTGATGCCGATGCGCCTGTCGGCGAGGATCTCCGAGTCGCGCCACTCAGCCGCGCGCTCGCCGATCAGCACGGGCCCGCGCGAGAGGCTGCCGTCGTTGTGCGCCAGCGTGATCCCCAGCGCCTGCGTCAGCTTGCCGGGGCCCGAGCAGAGATCCACCTCGCGCGATGCCGGACGCCCCCGGCGCGCGCGCATCGAGGCCACCCCGGCGCTCGGCTCGAGCGCGCGGATCAGCACCCCCGCGCCGACGCCCTGTGCCTCGCAGACCGTGTTGAACAGCGTGTGGATGCCGTATGAGGAGTACACGTAGGCGCGCCCGGGGGGGCCGAGCAGCGTCCGCGTGCGCGGCGTCAGCCCGATGAACGCGTGACACGCCGGCTCGCTCTCGTGGTAGGCCTCCGTCTCCACGATCACACCCGCGACGCCGTCGTGCACGACGGTGCAGCCGATCAGCCCGCGCGCCACCTCGAGCACCGGGCGCTCGTAGAAGTCAGCTGGAAGCGCCCTCATCGAGCACCCCGTGGGCCAGTTCCAGCTGCTCGGCCACGCGCGCGCCGGCGGTGCCGCCCTGGGAGATCTTGGACTCGAGCCAGGAGCTCTCCGCCAGCACTGCCCGCAGCTCGCCCGCGTGCGCCGCGAGCAGCTCGCTGTGGGCCGAGAGCTGCTCGGGGGTGAGCTCCGACAGCGGGCTGCCGCTCTCCAGCGACGTGCGGACCAGGCCCGCCACCACCCCGTGCGCCTCGCGGAACGGCATGCCCAGGCGCACAAGCAGGTCCGCCACGTCGGTGGCCGCGATCAGCTCGTCGGCCGCGGCAGCGCGCATGCGCTCGCGCTGGAAGGCCACGCCCGCGATCATCCCGGTGGCCGCCGCGAGGCTCAGCTCGAGCGTGTCCACCGCGTCGAAGAGATGCTCCTTGTCCTCCTGCAGGTCCTTGTTGTAGGTCAGCGGCAGCGCGTGCAGGACGCCGTGGAAGGCCGCCAGGTGGCCCACCACCCGCGGTGCCTTCGCGCGCAGCAGCTCGGCGGCGTCGGGGTTCTTCTTCTGGGGCATGATCGAGGAGCCCGAGCTCCACGCGTCGGGCAGCTCGCAGAAGCCGAACTCCGCGCTGGACCACAGCACGAGCTCCGCGCCGAGCCGCGAGAGATGCGTCGCGCAGGTCGCCGCCGCGCCGAGATAGTCGAGGATGAAGTCCCGCCCGGAGACCGCGTCGATCGAGTTGGGCCCGACGGCAGCGAAGCCCAACTCGGCCGCGAGGGCGAGGCGGTCGGTGTCGAAGTTGACGCCCGCCAGCGCGCCTGCCCCGAGCGGCAGGCGTGCCGCCGCCTCCTGCTCGGCGTGGGCGAAGCGCGCGCGGTCGCGCGCGAACATCCAGAAATAGGCGAGCAGGTGATGGCTCAGGTAGACCGGCTGGGCACGCTGCAGGTGCGTGTAGCCGGGCATCGGCCAGTCGAGGTGCTGCTCGGCACGCACCAGCAGCTCGCGCATCAGCGCCGCGATCGCCGCGCGCGCCGCCGCCGCGCGCTCGCGCGTGTACATCGCGAGGTCGGTCGCCACCTGGTCGTTGCGCGAGCGCGCCGTGTGCAGCCTGCCGCCCACCGAGCCCGCGAGCTCGGTCAGCCGCCGCTCGATCGCCATGTGGATGTCCTCGTCGCCGGGCGCGAACGGGAAGCGCCCATCGTGCAGCTCGTCCTCCACCAGCTCCAGGCCCGCGAGCAGCGCGTCGCGGTCCTCGGTCGTGATGATGCCCCGCTCGGCGAGCATGCGCGCGTGCGCGCGCGACTGCGCGATGTCCTGCGGCCACAGGCGCCGGTCGAAGTCGATCGACGCGTTCAGGCGCTGGAAGTCGGGATGCTGGGGCTCTCGAAAGCGCGACACGCGGGCTCAGTCTACGGCGCGCCGCCGCGCTCGATCACCGCGCGCAGCTGGTCACTCACGCGCGCGACCTGGCCCTCGCTCATCTCCGGGAAGAACGGCAGCGCCAGCGAGCGCGCTGCCACGTCCTCGCAGATGGGGAACTCGCCCGCACGATGGCCGAAGCGCTCGCGGTAGAAGCTCATCAGGTGGATCGCCGGCAGGTAGGGCTTGCTCTGGATGCGCCGCGCGGCCAGCATGCGCACCGTCTCATCGCGATCCACGCCGCGCGGCAGCTGCACGACGAACACGAACCAGCCGCGGGTGTCGCCCGCGCGGTCCGCGCACGGCAGCTGCAGCCCCTCGACGTCGTCCAGTGCCGCGCGGTAGAGCTCGGCCACGTGTGCGCGCGCCGCGAGCATCTCATCCAGGTGCCCCAGCTGCGCCAGGCCGAGTGCGCACGCGAGGTCCGAGAGACGGTAGTTGAAACCGAGCCGATCGTGGTCCAGCCAGCCCATGTCCGGGGCGCGGCCCTGGTTTCGCTCGGAGTCGATGCGCGCCTTCTGCGCGGCGTCGGCGAGGCTCACCATCCCCCCCTCCCCGGTCGTGAGCTGCTTGTTCGCGTAGAAGCCGAACACGGCCGGATGCCCGCGGGCGCCCACCGCCACGCCGTCCGCGTGCATCGCGCCGAGCGCCTCGCAGGCGTCCTCCACGATCGCCAGCCCTCGGTGCGCGGCCAGGCGCTCGAACGCCGGCATGTCGGCGGGATAGCCGAAGATGTGCACCGGCAGCAGCGCGCGCGTGCGCTCGCTCACGGCGGCCGCCGCCGCCTCGGGGTCCAGGTTGAGCGTGCGCGGGTCGATGTCCGCGAACACCGGCCGTGCGCGCTCGTACACCGCCGCGTTGGCCGAAGCCACGAACGACAGCGGGCTCGTGATCACCTCGTCGCCGTCGCCCACGCCGACCGCGCGCAGGGCGAGGTGCAGGCCAGTTGTGCCGCTGCTCACCGCGCTGGCCAGCGGCGCGCGCAGCCGTGCCGCGAAGGCGCGCTCGAACTCTGCCAGGCGCGGGCCCAGCGAGAGCTGCCCCGAGCGCAGCACCGCGAGCACTGCGCGCTCCTCCGCCTCCCCCACGACGGGGCGCGCCAGCGGGATCACGGCCTCGGGCACGGAGCCCGCGGCGGCCTCGGGCCGGGCCACTACACCCTGTCGGGCGATCCGGCCGACCGCAGCTCGCCCGCGCGCTCCGGCGCCGGGCGCCGACCCGGCTGCATGCCGTACTCCAGCGAATCGACCAGCGCGTCCCACGAGGCCGCGATCACGTTCTCCGAGACGCCGATCGAGCCCCATACATCGTGCCCGTCGGAGGCGTCGATCAGCACCCGCGTCACCGCCCCCGTGCCCTTGGTCTCGTCGAGGATGCGCACCTTGAAGTTGACCAGATCGATGTCGCGCAGGTGCGGGTGGATCTCGGAGATCGCGTCCCGCAGCGCGTTGTCGAGGGCGTTCACCGGGCCGTTGCCCTCGGCGGTGCGCACGTAGCGCTCGCCGCCCAGCCAGATCTTGATCGTGGCCTCGGTCTCGACCTTGCCGTCCGCGCGCTGCTCCACCAGCACCCGCCAGGACTCCAGGCGGAACAGGGGCTCGTACTCGCCGCTCTGCTTGCGCATCAGCAGCTCGAAGGAGCCGTCCGCGGCCTCGAACTGAAAGCCCTCGTGCTCGAGCTCCTTGACGCGCTCCACCACCCGCCGGGCGAGATCCTCATCGGCCGCGATCCCCGCCTGGCGCGCCTTCTCGACGATCGTGCCGCGGCCCGAGAGCTCGGAGATCAGCACGTCGCGGCTGTTGCCCACAACGGCCGGGTCGATGTGCTCGAAGGTCTGCGCATCCGCCTGCACGCCCGCCGCGTGCAGGCCCGCCTTGTGCGCGAAGGCGTGCTTTCCCACGTAGGGCTGCGCCGGGTCGGGGGTGCGGTTGAGCAGCTCATCCACGAAGTGGGCCGTCTCGGTCAGGCGCGCGAGGCGCTCGGGCGCCAGCAGCCCGATGCCCATCTTCAGCTGCAGGTCCGCGATGATCGTGATCAGGTTCGCGTTGCCGGTGCGCTCGCCGATGCCGTTGACGGTGCCCTGAACCTGGGTGGCGCCGCATTCAACCGCGGCCAGCGTGTTGGCGACCGCGCAGCCGGAGTCGTCGTGGGTGTGGATACCGAGCGCCGTGCCCGGCAGCGCTTCGGCCACCACCGCCAGCGCCGTGCGGATCTGCGGCGGCAGCGAGCCGCCGTTGGTGTCGCACAGGACGAGGCGCTCTGCGCCCGCGTCCGCGGCCGCGCGCAGGCAGTCCAGCGCATAGGCGGGGTCGAGCGCGAAGCCGTCGAAGAAGTGCTCCGCGTCGAGCAGCACGCGCTTGCCCGCGCGCTGCAGGAAGGCCACCGACTCGGCGATCATGGCGAGGTTCTCCTCGCGCGAGACGCGCACCACCTTCTCCACGTGCAGCACCGAGGCCTTGCCCACGAGCGTGCACACCGGCGCAAAGCACTCGGCCAGCGTGCGCAGCCCATCGTCCGCATCGGCGGCCACGTCGCGGCGGCGCGTCATCCCGAACGCGACCACCTCGGCGACCTCGAGCCGCTCGGCGCCGAGCAGCGCGAACAGCTGCTGCTCCTTCGGGTTGGAAGCCGGGAAGCCCGCCTCGATCATGTGCACGCCGAGCCCGTCGAGGGCATGCACCACGCGCACCTTCTCCTCGGCCGTGAGGCTCAGGCCGCCTCCCCCCATGCCGTCGCGCAGGGTGGCGTCGTATAGCTGTATGTCGGCCATCGCCTAACCCGCGGCTGTGGTCTGAGAGCCGCTCGCCGACTGAGCCGGCGAGGCCGCACCGCCACCGTTGCGCGACGGGCCCTGGCCGGTGGGCGTCTCGAGCGCGGGCGCGCGCACCACGTCCAGCCACTCGCGGTACTCCTCCGAGCGCCCGTGCACAGCGTCGTCGAAGGCCGCCTGCAGCACCCGCGTGACCTCGCCCGGGCGCCCGTCGCCGATGGCGTGGTCGTCGACCTCGCGCACGGGTACGAGCTCGGCCGCGGTGCCCGTCAGGAAGACCTCGTCGGCGAGGTACATCTCGGCGCGTGCCACGTTGCGCTCGACCACGGTGTAGCCCTTGTCGCGGGCGATCTGGATGATCGAGCGGCGCACGATGCCGTCGAGGATCGAGTTGTGCTGCCCGGGGGTCGCGATCTCGCCGTCACGCACGATGTAGACGTTCTCGCCGGTTCCCTCGCACACGTGGCCGTGGTCGTCGAGCAGGATCGCCTCCTCGTAGCCGGCCTTCAGCGACTCGACCTTGGCGAGCACGCTGTTGAGGTACTGACCCGAGGCCTTCGCATGCGGGATCAACGAGTCCGGGCTGATCCGCCGCCACGAGGAGACCTTCGCGCGCACGCCGTTGCTGGTGCCGTCCTCGCCGAGGTAGGAGCCCCACTCCCAGCACGCGATCGTCACGTCGACCGGCGCCTCGAGCGGGTTCAGGCCCATCTGCCCGTAGCCGCGGTTGACGATCGGGCGGATGTAGCAGGAGCGCAGGCCGTTGCGCGCCACGAGCTCGAGCGTCGCCGCGCGCAGCTCCTCGGCGGAGTAGGGCACGGGCATGTAGTACAGCTCGGCCGAGCGCAGCAGGCGGTCGATGTGCTCGGCGTTGCGGAAGATCGCCGGCCCGAGCTCGGAGTCGTAGCAGCGCATGCTGTCAAAGACGCCGGTTCCGTAGTGCAGGCCGTGCGTCAGGACGTGGATCTTGGCGTCCTCCCAGGCGACGAATTTCCCGTTCATCCAGATGAGGTCGGTGGGCTCCACGTTCGTTGCGCTCCTTTAGAGGTGTTCGAGCACTGCCTGCGCCGCCTGCGCCGTCCCCGCGTCTCCTCCCAGATCGGCGGTGCGCAGACCGGCGTCCAGCGCATCCTGCACGGCCGATTCTACAGCCGCGGCCTCGCTTGCCAAGCCCAGCCCGTGGCGGAGCATCATCGCGGCGGACAGGAACATGGCCAGTGGATTTGCCGCGCCGCTGCCGGCGATGTCGGGGGCGGAGCCGTGCACTGGCTCGAACATGCCGGGGGTGGGCGGGTCCGGATATCCGAGTGATGCGCTCGGCAGCATGCCGATCGAGCCGGTGAGCATCGCGGCCTCGTCGGAGAGGATGTCGCCAAACATGTTCTCGGTGAGGATCGTGTCGAAGTGCCGCGGCGCGGAGACCAGCTGCATGGCCGCGTTGTCCACCAGCACGTGCTCCAGTTGGATGTGCGGGTACTCGCGCGTGTGCAGCGCGCTGACGACCTCACGCCACAGGCGCGATGTCTCGAGCACGTTGGCCTTGTCGACGCTCGTGACCTTCGCACGGGCGGCCTTGAAGGCCGTGTGGGCGATCCGCTCGATCTCCTCGGTGGTATAGGCGCACACGTCCGACGCGCTGGTCGCCGTCCGCGTCTTCTCGCCGAAGTAGATCCCGCCTGTGAGCTCGCGCACGACCAGCAGATCGGTGCCCTCGATGCGCTCGCGGCGCAGCGGCGAGGCGTCATAGAGCGCGGGCAGCGGCTTGACGGGCCGCAGGTTGGCGAACAGGCCGAGGCCCTTGCGCAGGCCGAGCAGCCCCTGCTCGGGCCGCGGGCGCGCCGGGTCGGTCGTGTCCCACTTCGGGCCGCCCACCGCCGCGAGCAGCACGGCGTCCGAGCGCCGGCAGGCGTCGAGCGCCTCGTCGGTCAGCGCCACCCCGTGCGCGTCGATCGACGCGCCGCCGAAGAGATGCTCCTCGAACTCGAACTCACCCAGCCGGCCGAGTAGCTCGAGCGTCGGGGCCATGATCTCGGGGCCGATCCCGTCGCCGGGCAGGGTGGCGATGTGGTGTGCCATGGCGCGCGACGCTAGCAGCCGCCGCTCACAGCGAGGTGGTGACCGGGCCGCTGCGCTCGCGCTCGTGCTCGAACGCGGCGATCTGCTCGGAGCGCTGCAGCGTCAGCGCGACGTCGTCGAGGCCGCCCAGCAGGCGGTGGCGGATCTCGTGATCGATCGCGAACGCCACCTGCTCGCCGGCGAAGCGCACCTCCTGCTGCTCGAGGTCGATCTCGCCCTCCCCCGCGCGCGCCAGGCTGTGGCAGTCCTCGGCGCTCAGCACCACGGGCAGCAGCCCGATCTTGGTGCAGTTGGAATAGAAGATGTCGGCAAACGAGGGCGCCACGATCGCCCGAAAGCCATAGTCCTGCAGCCCCCACGGCGCGTGCTCGCGCGAGGAGCCGCAGCCGAAGTTCTCACCCGCCACGAGGATCGGGTTGGGCGGCAGATCCCAGCCCGGCTCCTTGGCCCAGTCGTAGAACAGGAACTCGCCGAAGCCCGAGCGCTCGACGCGCTTGAGGAACTGCTTGGGCATGATCTGGTCGGTGTCCACGTCGGCGCGGTCGAGGTGGCTGACGCTGCCCGAGATGACGCTGATGGGCTCCATCTAGTGGTTACCTCCTGTCGGCTTGCAGCCGCCGAAGACGGCGGCCTCGGCCCATTTGAAGTGCACTTCCGCCTGCTCGAAGCCGGCCTCCGCCAGCCAGCGAACCTGCTCCTCGGCGGTGTCCGGCAGGTCCTCGTCGCCGACCCCATCCTCGCTGAGCGCGCGACGGACATCCTGTGCGGCGCGGTCACCGTGGCGCGCATGCTCCGCCTCGGCTGCCAGCTCGACCATGCGCTCATCGAAGAGGCCCCTGAGGGGCCCCTCGACGAGGACGTAGTCGAGGTTTACGAACAGCCCGCCCGGCTCGAGCAGCGCGAAGGTCGCGGCGAACAGCGCGCGCTTGGCCGCCGGCGGCAGGTGGTGGATCGCCAGCCCGGAGACGACCGCCCCGAAGGAACCCCGTGCGAGCTCGGCGTGCCAGCTCGGATCGGACAGGTCGCCCCTGACCGCGCTCCAGCGTCCATCGCCGAGGCGGCGGGCGGCGCCCTCCAGCATCGGCTCGGAGAAGTCCACCAGCACGGCCTCCGCCTCGGGCCGGCAGGAGAGAACGAGCTGGGACATCGCTCCGTCGCCGCAGCCGAGGTCCAGGAAGCGCGCGATCGGGCGTGGATGGCGCTGGAGCAGCCTGGCGATCAGCTCTTCCTGCACGTCGAGCATCGGGATCATCGACTCGCGGCGGCGCAGGTAGGCGCTGACCATCTCCTCGCCCTGCCACGTTGCGCCCGGCGCGCTCACCGCCACTCCCTGATGTCGACGAAGCGCCCCTCGATGGCCGCCGCGGCGGCCATCTGCGGGGACACCAGGTGGGTGCGCCCGCCGCGGCCCTGGCGACCCTCGAAGTTGCGGTTGGACGTCGAGGCGCAGCGCTCTCCGGGCGCCAGGATGTCGGGGTTCATCCCCAGGCACATCGAGCAGCCGGCCACGCGCCAGTCGAAGCCGGCGTCGCGGAAGACGCGGTCGAGGCCCTCGGCCTCGGCCTGCGCCTTGACCTGCTGGGAGCCGGGCACGACCATCGCGCTGACGCCCGCGGCGACGCTGCGCCCCGCGATCACCTCGGCGGCCGCGCGCAGGTCGCCGATGCGCGAATTGGTGCACGAGCCGATGAACACGCGGTCGATCGCGATCTGCTCGATCGGCGTGCCGGGGGCGAGGTCCATGTAGTGAAGGGCGCGCTCGGTCGCCTCGCGATCGGCCGCGCTGTCGAACTCCTCGGGCGCGGGCACGCGCTCGGTGACCGCGCGGACCATGCCCGGATTGGTGCCCCACGTGACCTGCGGGGAGATCGCGGAGGCGTCGATCACGACCTCCGTGTCGAACTCCGCGCCCTCGTCGCTGCGCAGCGCACGCCAGCTGTCGATCGCCTGCTCGAGCGCTGCGCCGGTCGGCGCGCCCGGGCGCTCCTGCTCGGTGAACCACGCGAACGTGGTCTCATCGGGCGCGATCATGCCGGCGCGCCCGCCGCCCTCGATCGTCATGTTGCAGACGGTCATGCGGCCCTCCATCGACAGCGCCTCGATCGCGGGCCCGGAGTACTCCACCACGTGGCCCGTCAACCCGCCCACGCCCAGCTGTCCGAGCGTGCCGAGGATTAGGTCCTTGGCGCTCACCCCGAAGCCCAGCTCGCCCTCGTAGCGGATGCGCATGGAGCGCGGTTTGCTCTGGACCATGCACTGCGTGGCCAGGACGTGCTCGACCTCGCTCGTGCCGATCCCGAAGGCCAGTGCGCCGAACGCGCCGTGGGTGGATGTGTGCGAGTCCCCGCACACGATCGTCATGCCGGGCTGGGTCACGCCCAGCTCGGGGCCGATCACGTGCACGATGCCCTGGCGCGCGGAGCCCAGCGAGTAGACGGGCACGCCGAACTCCTCGCAGTTGCGCTCGAGCGTCTGCACCTGCACCCGCGAGAGCTCGTCCTTGATCCGCGCGGCCACCGGCGTGCCGTCGGTCGGCGTGTTGTGATCGGCGGTCGCAAGCGTGCGGTCGGGGCGGCGCACCGTGCGGCCCGCCAGGCGCAGCCCGTCGAAGGCCTGCGGGCTGGTGACCTCGTGGACGAGGTGCAGGTCGATATAGATCAGGCCCGAGTCGGCCCCGCCGACGTCGTGGGCGGCCCAGATCTTCTCGAATAGCGTCTGTGGCATGGTCATCTCCTAGCTTCGCCTCAGTCCCGCCGATACGACCGCCAGGAAGGCGGCCTCGGCGTCGGTGGGGTTCTCGAAGTGGTGCGGCAGGTCGGCGTCGAAGGTCACGCAGTCGCCCTCCTGCAGGACGTGGCGCTGCCCGTCGCACACGAGCACCACCGAGCCGCGCTCCACGAGCGCCGTCTCGCGGCTTCCCGGCTCGTGCATCGGCGGGTCATCCGCGGCTCCGGTGGCGCCGCGCGGCGCGAGCGTGTGGCGCGAGAGCTCGGCGCGCTGCCCGGGCTGGGATGAGGTGAGCACCTCGAAGCCGTGCCCGCGCCGCCTGTTGCCTCCGCGCTGGCGCTGGCCGGCGCGCACGACGGTGACCGCGCCGCCCTCATCGAGCCGCAGCAGTTGCGAGAGGCGCAGTTCCAGACCGGCCGCGATGCGCGCGGCGATCGTCAGCGTGGGGCTGGTCTCCCCGCGCTCGACCTGCGAGAGCATCGGCGCGCTGACGCCGCTGCGCTCGGAGAGGTCGCGCAGCGAGAGCTCCGAGGCCTCGCGCAGCGCCTTCACGCGCGCGCCGATCGTGACCGGGTCGAGCGGATCGCTCGCCGGACGCGTCGCCTGCTCCTTGACAGCCGCCATACAAGTGTACGCTATCACAGACGGGCGCCCTGCTGTCGGGCGCCCGTCCGGCGCCGCGCGCTCAGCCCGCCGCGGTCTCGGGCAGGCCGATCGCCGCGTCGGCCTGCGAGCGCGCGACGGCCACCGAGAGCGCCCGCACGTAGGCGCGCGCGGCCGCGTCGATGATGTCGGTCGAGACGCCCTGCCCGGCGCCGCTGAAGCCCCCGACCTCGAGCACGATCGAGACCTCGCCGAGGGCGTCCTGGCCCTCGGTCACCGCACCGATCGTGAACTCGCTGAGCTTCGCCGGGATGCCGGTCGCCGCGTTGATCGCCTGGAAGACCGCATCGATCGGCCCATCGCCCGTGAACGTGCCCGTCGCCGAGCCGCCGTCGGGCAGCGTCACCGATACGCGCGCGTGCGGTGGGCGCAGCGAGGAGGCCTCCACCTCGAACCAGTCCAGCGCGAAGCCTGCGATCTCCTCGCGCAGCTCGTCGGTGACGAGCGCCTCGAGATCCATCGCGGTCACCTGCTTCTTGCGGTCGGCGATCTCCTTGAAGCGCTTGAAGGCCGTGTTCAGCGCCTGCCCGTCCAGCTCGAAGCCCATCTCCTCCAGCGCCGCGCTGAGCGCGTGGCGCCCGGAGTGCTTGCCCAGCACGATTGAGTTGCTGCGCAGCCCCACGGTCGTGGCGTCCATGATCTCGTAGGTCGTGCGCTCCTTCAGCACGCCGTCCTGGTGGATGCCCGCCTCGTGCGCGAACGCGTTGCGCCCCACGATCGCCTTGTTGGGCTGCACCTGGTAGCCGGTCAAGCGCGACACGAGCCGGCTCGTACGGGCGATCTCGGTGCTCTCCACGCCCGTCCACAGCCCGAGGCTGGGCTCGCGCGTGCGCAGCAGCATCACGATCTCCTCGAGCGACGCGTTGCCCGCGCGCTCGCCGATCCCGTTGATCGCACACTCCACCTGCCGGCAACCCGCTTCCAGCCCGGCCAGCGAGTTGGCCACCGCCAAACCCAGGTCGTCGTGGCAGTGGACCGATACGACAACGTCGCGCAGGCCGGGCACGAGCCGGTAGAGCTCGGCGAACATCGCGGCGTACTCGCGCGGCATCGTGTAGCCGACCGTGTCGGGCACGTTGATCGTGGTGGCGCCCTCGTCGAGCGCGATCTGGATCACCTCGGCCATGTACTGCACGTCCGAGCGCGAGCCGTCCTCGGGGGAGAACTCGACGTCCTCGGTGTACTCGCGTGCCTGCGCCACCGCGGCGCGCACCTGGCCCTTGACGTCCTCGCGCGTGGTCTGCAGCTTGCGCTCGATGTGGATGTCGCTGGTCGCGATGAAGGTGTGGATGCGCGGGCGCGCGGAGTCGCGAACCGCGTTCCAGGCCGCCTCGATGTCCTGCTTGCTCGTGCGCGCCAGCCCGCAGATCACGGGGCCTTCCACCTCGCGCGCGATCGCCTGCACCGACTCGAAGTCCCCGGGCGAGGTGATCGGGAAACCGGCCTCGATCACATCCACGCCCAGGCGCGCCAGCTGGTGGGCGATCTCGAGCTTTTCCTGCTTGTTCAGGGCGATCCCCGGCGACTGCTCGCCGTCGCGCAGGGTCGTATCGAAAATCAGGACGCGGTCGGCCTCGCTGCGTCCGGCTGCTGGCTGTTTGCTCATGTCGCTCGTGCTCCTTCTCTATCTCGCTTGCGGTTCCTCTCTGCTGGGTATGCGGCTACGCGGCCGCCACGCGCTATTCCCCCCGAGGGGGGAGCAGGAGGAGCGAGAGAAGCGAGAATTGAAACGACATCCGAGCCGAGCTTAGCAACAGATCGCGGCCGCCGGCAGCGAAACGCTCACCCGGCGGAGTCGACTCCGCTAGATCTCGCCGGCGACGGTCCTCAGCAGTGCGAGCGTGTGCGGGCGATCGGCTTCTTCGTTGCCTGGCGTGCTGTACACGCCG
Source organism: uncultured Solirubrobacteraceae bacterium (assembly GCA_963771085.1). GTDB lineage: Bacteria > Actinomycetota > Thermoleophilia > Solirubrobacterales > Solirubrobacteraceae > Palsa-744. The sequence goes on from CAVYSB010000002.1 coordinate 271,206, forward strand.
AAGAACGCGACCTCGTTGCCGACGCGCACCGCCGCCTCGCTGTCGTATTCGGCTCCTTCGGGCCCGGTGGTCGTCATGAGTTTCAGCAGCGCTTCTTCGCCGTAACCTGCGATTGGGGCCAGGCCCGGCGTCCGCTGGAGGATCGAGAAGAACATCTGCGCGCCGACCAGCGAGGGCGACCTGAGCACCATCGCGAAGCCGATCGCTCCCCTGAAGTTCCCTTCGGCGTCGACCGATGCGTCCTTGGTCAAGAACAGGCACTCCGAGACGTAGCTGCCGCTCGGCTTGGAGATGCTCTGAAGCAGGCCTCCGGGGTTTCCGACCGTTTGCCCGATCCCACGCGCGATTTCGGTCACGAACCCGGGCAGCAGCTTTTCGCACGACACCTCGGGCTGCAACGATTCGCAGGGCTTGCGGCGTGTGAGCGTGACCGACCCGCCGCTGGCTCCACCGGTGACGGCGATGTTCCCGCGCTCGAACGGGGCGTAGTGTTTGGGGCAGTCCGGCGTGCTGCAGCCCTTGGGGTCCGAGCAGAGCAGGATCTGTCCGGTGATCGCCTCGTTTAGGTGCCCGCCTTCGGTCGCGGCGATGCGCGCGTTGCCGGATTTCAGGACCACTTCGACCGCCGGCTCGGTGAGAGGGGACGTCTTGCCGGGAGCGGGGGTCTTGATCGACACGCTGTAGATGGCGTCGGCGTGGGGCTTGGCTGTCAGCGTCAGGGGCGTCGAGCTCGCGGGGACGGTCTCGCTGATTGGCTTCGCGCGCGCTTCTTTGGAGCTCGGCACGTTGGGACCGGTCTGTTCCCACTCGCTGCCGAGGGGCGATTCGCGGAAGAACGAGGACGCCTCGGAGTCGAGGTAGCCGGTCTGGCCGCCGACCGCCTCGTTCCACGCCTGTTCGGAGCTCGTGGCTTTGAACATCGCTTTGAAGCGGCTCCAGGGAGAGATCCCCGAGGAGGCCATGTGCCCGAAGAAGCCGACCGCGTCGTAGAGGCGCTTGAACAGTTCGGTGGTCGGCGACTTGAGGTATTCCTTCCAGTCCTCACGGGCGGTCGGGTCGTTGCTGACGAGGTCGGACTCCACCCATGTGGCCGCGCCCTCCTCGAGCCATCCCGCGTGAGCGCGGTCGGTGGCTTCGTTGCCCGACATGCGCGCCTCGAAGACGTGGAAGACCTCGTGTGCGATGACGCCGCGGATCAGGCTGCCCCCGCTTGAGTGCGAGATGCCATAGATCGTGATCTTCGCGCCGATCGCTTCGGTCTTGGCGGGGTTGTAGGCGAGTTCGGTGACCGCCCCCGCCGTGTAGGTCTGCCCGTATTCGTGCACTTTCAGCGAGTATTTCGGCGAGTCCACCACTTCGATGAAGTGTTCGGGTCCGCCCGGCAGCACTTCACCGAGGTGCGCTCCCTCGACGGCGGCGTAGACGTCGACCAGTTCCCGGTCCGGGGGCGTTTTGGCCGCTGCGCTCGGTGCGAGCAGCGCGAGCGAGCAGAGCGCCAGCAGCCCGGCCAGCAGCCAGCGCCGCGCCGTCCCATGAGGATCTCGGCGTGCACCCCTGCCAGCGGAGGCGATCCGGTCCGCCACGCCGGCGATGCTACTCCCGTGCGGGCCGCGGTGCCTCCCCGCGGGCCCGCGTGTCAGGGCACCAGCACGACCTTGCCGACGTTGCGCCGCTCGGTGATCATGTTCTGCGCAGCGCCGGCGTCCTGGAAGCCGAAGCTCTCGGCGATCACGGGTGCAACGGTGCCGTCCGCGATCAGCTCGCGCATCGGATCGATCCACGGCTCGAGTGTCCCCCGGTCCTTCCACAGGCTCAGCATGTTCAGCCCGATCACCGCCTTTGATTCCGACATCTGCTTGACGAGGTTGAAGCGCGGCATGCGCGCGAGCGTGCCCAGCGCGGTGACGGGGTTGCGCCGCTCCCCGGCCACGAGCGCGGAGACGCCGAACGCGACCAGCCGCCCGCCGGGGCGCAGCAGCCCGTAGCTGCGCCGGAAGCTCTTGCCGCCGATCGCATCCATGACCAGGTCGAACCTCGGCAGGCCGCGCTCCCAGCCCGGCCTGGTGTAGTCGACGGGGTGCTCGACGCCCAGCTCGCTGATGCGCTCGTGCTTGGCAGGCGAGGCCGTGCCGTAGATTTCAGCGCCCGCCCGCCGTGCGATCTGTGTGGCCGCGATCCCGACCCCGCCGCCGGCCGAATGGATCAGCACCCGCTCGCCGCGCTGCACGTTGCCGTAGCCGATCAGCGCCGCCCACGCGGTGGCGTAGTTGACGGGTATTGCAGCGCCCTGCTCGAAGCTGAGCGTGTCGGGAAGCGCGATCACATCGCCGGCCCCGGTGACCACCTGCGAGGCGTAGCCGCCGAACTGGGTGCCCGCGAGGACGCGCTGGCCGACGGCGAGGCCCGCCGCCCCTTCGCCCAGCTCGAGGATCGTGCCAGCGACCTCGTAGCCGACCACGCAGGGGGTCTTCGGCGCGTCAGGATAGAGGCCCATGCGCGCCATCACGTCGGCGAAGTTGATCCCCGCGGCGGCGACCTCGATGCGCACCTGCCCCGCGCCGAGCGCGGGGTCGGCGCGCTCCTGCACCTGCAGCACCTCCGGGCCCCCATGCTTGGTGATCACCACCGCGCGCATTGCGGGGCCAGCCTAGCCGATCAGCTGAGCTCCACCGACCACCCGTTGTGGAAGCCCTCCGAGGCGACGATCTCGCGCAGCACCCCGTCGGGCACGGCGGCGTCAGTCGTGACGACCATCGCGGCCTCGCCGTCGCCGTTGCCGTGGGGGCTGTGACCGACCGCCGCCGAGGAGATGTTGACCCCGTGCGCGCCGAAGATCGTGCCCACGCGGCCGATCATCCCCGGCAGGTCCTCGTAGCGGAACACCGTCACATAGGGCTCCAGCTCGATCGTCAGGCGCCGACCCTGAACCTCGACCAGGTGGGGCACGCCGTTGGGGCCGATGCCCGTGCCGGCCACCGCCACGCGCTCGCCGCCCGCGATCACGGTCACGCGGATCAGCTCGTTGAAGTCCTCCGCCTCCGAGACGGCCTTGGCCTCGAAGACGATCCCGCGCTGCTGGAGCATGGTGGGGGCGTTGACGAGGTTGACCTGCTCCTCGGTGCGGCCCTGCAGCGCGCCCACGATCACCGCGAGGCCGAGCAGGCGCGTGTCGAAGTCGGCGATCCGGCCCATGAAGGCCGCCTCGATGCGCTCCACCGAGCTGCCCTCGGCGAGCTCCATCGCCAGGCGCCCGAGCTGCGTGGCCAGCGGCAGGAAGGGGCCGAGCGTCTCCATGTCCTCCGCGCCGACCGCGGGGATGTTGACCGCGGTGGAGACGACGCCGCCGGTGAGCGCGGCGACGACCTGCTCGGCGCTCTGGTAGCCCGCGCGGTCCGTTGCCTCGGCGGTCGAGGCGCCGAGGTGCGGTGTGACGACGACGTTGGGATAGCCGAACAGCGGGTGTTCGGTGATCGGCTCGCTGGGGAACACGTCGAGCGCGGCGCCGGCGAGCCTGCCGGAGTCCAGCGCGTCCTTGAGCGCCGCTTCGTCGATCAGCCCACCGCGGGCGACGTTGAGGATGCGCGCGCCGTCGCGCATCGCGGCGAACGCCTCGGCGCCGACGAACCCTTCGGTGTCGGCGGTCTTCGGCAGGTGCACGGTGATGAAGTCGGCCTGGGCGTAGATGTCCTGCGGGCTCTCGGCCTTCTCCACACCGAGGTCGCGGTAGCGCTCGGCGCTGACGAACGGGTCGAAGGCGAGCACGCGCATGCCGAAACCGCGCGCACGCTGGGCCACGAGCTGCCCGATGCGCCCGAAGCCGAGGATGCCGAGCGTCTTCTCGTAGAGCTCCACGCCGGAGAACTTCGAGCGCTCCCACCTGCCCGCGATGAGCGACGCGTAGGCCTGCGGCACGTTGCGCGCGAGCGCCAGCAGCAGCGCCATCGTGTGCTCCGCTGCGGTGACCACGTTGGACTCGGGTGCGTTGGCGACGACGATCCCGCGCCTGGTGGCGGCCTCGACGTCGACGTTGTCCACGCCGACGCCCGCGCGGCCGATCGCGCGCAGGCGCGTGGCGCGCTCGATCAGATCCGCGGTCATCTTGGTGGCCGAGCGGATCACGATGCCCTCGTAGTCGCCGATGCGCTCGGCGAGCTCCTCCTCGCTCCAGTCCACGCCGACGTCGACGTCGAAGTGCTCGCGCAGGAGCTCCACGCCCGAGTCGCCGATCTTCTCCTTCACGAGCACCTTCGCGCGATCGTCCGCGCCGGCGCCCTGCCTGTTCGCGGTCGCCGGCGTCGCGGCGCTCATTGCGCGATCCTCTCAACGACCCACTCGACGCACGCGGTCAGCGCCTGTACGTCCGCGGTATCGATCGCCGGGAACATGCCCACCCGCAGCTGGTTGCGCCCGAGCTTGCGATAGGGCTCCACGTCGAGGATCCCGTTCGCGCGCAGCGTAGCGGCGACGGCCGCCGCGTCGACGGACTCGTCGAAGTCGATCGTGCCGACCACCAGCGAGCGTTTGGCGGGGTCGGCGACGAACGGCGTCGTGTAGGCGGTGCGCTCGGCCCAGTCGTAAAGGTGCTGCGAGGAGGCGCGCGTGCGCGCCACGCACCAGTCCAGACCTCCGTTCTCGAGCATCCAGGCGATCTGGTCGGCGAGCAGGAACAGGGTCGCCACGGCGGGCGTGTTGTAGGTCTGGTCCTTGGTCGAGTTCTCGAGCGCGGTGGCGAGCGAGAGGAATTCGGGGATCCAGCGCCCCGACGCTGCGAGCGCGGCAATGCGCTCCTGCGCGGCGGGGCTGAGCAGCGCGAGCCACAGGCCCCCGTCGGCGGCGAAGCTCTTCTGCGGAGCGAAGTAGTAGGCGTCGACCTGCGCGAGCTCGACAGGCAGCCCGCCCGCGCCGGAGGTGGCGTCGATCACGACGAGCGCCTCCCCCGCACCCGCCGGGCGGATCACGGGGACCATCACGCCGGTCGAGGTCTCGTTGTGCGCCCACGCCAGCACGTCGGCACCGGCCTCGGCCGCGGGCGCGCCCATGGCCGCGGGGTCCGGCGCCTCGCCGGCCTCCGCGGAGATCTTCAGCGGCTCGTCCAGAAACGGCGCTCCGGTCGTGACCGCGGCGAACTTCTGAGAGAACTCGCCGTAGGTCAGGTGGGCGGCCCGGCTCTCCACGAGGCCGAACGCGGCCGCATCCCAGAAGGCCGTGGCCCCGCCGTTGCCGAGTGCCACCTCGTAGCCCTCCGGTGCGCCGAACAGCTCGGCCAGCCCCGCCCGTATCTCCCCAACGATCGCCTTCACGGGGCGCTGGCGGTGGGAGGTGCCCATCACGCCCGCGCCCTCGCCGGCGAGACGTGCGAGTGCCTCCGGGCGGACCTTCGAGGGCCCGCAGCCGAAGCGTCCGTCGAGCGGGCGCAGCTGCTCGGGTATCACCAGTTGCGTCTGTGCTGGGGGCGGGCTCGTCGTCATTTGGGCTCCTCGCTTCGAGGTGTGTCGATGATCAGAGGTTGCCCAGGCGCGCGGCGGTCCTGCGCCGTCGCTTCCCGGTGGTGAACTCCACCCGAGCGCCAGTCGCGACAGCGAACGCGAGTGTAGCGAACCCGGCTGGGCCTCGCGTCCGTGGGGCGCGCGCCGGTCATGGCCGGGTCCCACGGGGATCAGACGCTTGGGGTTGAGCTCGCGATCATCGGTCAGCCGTTGAACAGCGCCTCGCGCGTGAGCGTCTGCGCCGTCCAGCCCTCGGGCAGTCGTGTGGGCGCCACGCCCGCCGGCGTCTCGCGCGCAAGCAGACAGAACTCGGGTGCCGGGGAGAGCACCAGCTGGCGGCGCCACAGGCTGGCGTGCCCCGGCTCGATGCCGTCGCCGAGCAGCTCCCCGAGCGCGGGCGCGCGCGAGCCGGGCGGGCGGGCCACCCAGACCGCCAGGGAGGCCTCGCCCAGCCCCCCCGCACCCCGCCCGGGCGGCCGCTCGCCCTCGACGAGCGCGTACAGCCCGCCGCTGCCCGTGCCGAAGCGCCGCGCCGCGCGGTCGTGGCTGGTGCGGTGCCCGCGCCCCGCGGCCGCCTCGTTGAGCACGCCCAGCGCGGCGTAGTCCTCCACGACGTACCAGTCCTCATATCCCGGCGAGCCGCCGCCCAGCGCCGCCGCGCCGGGCAGCCAGGGAAGCTCGCCGACGCGAAAGCAGGCCGAGCCGCACAGGCCGACCGGCGGCGAGTGCGCCAGCGAGCGGTGGAAGGCGAGCAGGGCCTGCTCGTAGTCCTCCGCGGTGGCGCCCTCCAGTGGACGGTGCCAGAAGAGGTAGGCGAGCACCGCGCTGATCTCCCTCCTAAAAGGAGGGCTTGATCCAGTCCATGTGCGAGCGCAGCTCCGCGCCTACATGCTCGACCTGCGTGTCGGCCTGCTCGGCGCGCATGCGCTTGAAGCTCTCCTGCCCGGCGCGGTTCTCGGCGATCCACTCGCGCGCGAAGTCGCCCGACTGGATCTCCGCGAGGATCTGGCGCATGGCTGCGCGCGTCTCCTCGGTGATCACCCGCTTGCCGCGCGTGTAGTCGCCGTACTCGGCGGTGTTGGAGATCGAGTAGCGCATGCCCGCCAGACCCTTCTCGTACATCAGATCGGCGATCAGCTTGAGCTCGTGCAGGCACTCGAAGTAGGCCATCTCGGGGTCGTAGCCGGCGTCCACGAGCGTCTCGAAGCCGGCCTGCACGAGCTCGGATGCGCCCCCGCAGAGGACCGCCTGCTCGCCGAAGAGGTCCGTCTCGGTCTCGTCCTTGAAGGTCGTCTCGATCACGCCGCCGCGCGTGCAGCCGATGCCCTTGGCGTAGGCCAGCGCGAGCGCGCGCGCATTGCCGCTGGCATCCTGCTCGACCGCGAGCAACCCCGGCACGCCGCTGCCTTCGGTGAACTGGCGGCGCACGAGGTGCCCGGGGCCCTTCGGGGCGATCATCGCGACGTCGACGCCCGGCGGCGGGGTGACCTCGCCGTAATGAATCGAGAAGCCATGGCCGAACAGCAGCATGTTGCCCTCCGCGATCCCGTCGCGGATCTCGCGCTCCCAGACCTCGCGGTGCAGCTCGTCGGGCAGCAGGATCATCACGAGGTCGCCGCGGCTCGCGGCCTCCACCACGGGCAGCACCTCGAGGCCCTGCTCGCGGGCCTTGGCCACGGAGGCCGAGTCCTCGCGCAGGCCGACGATCACTTTCACGCCGGAGTCCTTCAGGTTGAGGGCGTGGGCATGTCCCTGCGAGCCGTAGCCGATGATTGCGACGGTCTTGCCGTCGAGGAGCGTCAAATCTGCGTCGTCGTCATAGATCATTGGAGGCAGGCTATCCAACTGCGGCGGCCGGGGAGATCGACCGCGCGAGCGCGGGTGCGCTCAGGCGCCGGCGCGGGCGACCAGCGTGCGCCCCGGGATCGTGAGCGTCCCGTCGGGCCCGGTGTAGGGAGCGAAGCGCTCGCGCAGCGACAGACGGATGTCCTCGATCTCCGCCTCGGTTCGCCCCAGCACGGCATCGTGGAAGGTGCGCGAGAGATCGAGCGTGGCCTCCCACAGCTCCTCGAAGCTCGCCTGGCGCCTGGCGATGTCCATCGACTCGATGTGGATCTCCTCGAAGCCGGCCCCGGCCAGCAGCTCGGCCAGCAGCTCGCGGCTGGCGAGCGCGAACGGACCAGGCGCGGGGGCCGAAGCCTGCGTGCCGTGCTCGCCCGGCACGGAGTCGCGCTCGAGCAGCTCGCGGGCCGGCAGTAGCGCCCACGGGTTGTGCTCGATCGCATCCCACACCGCGAGCGCGAGGCGCCCCCCGGGGCGCAGCACGCGCCGGGTCTCGGCGAGCGCAGCGGCGGGATCGGCCATCAGCATGTAGCCCCAGCGGCACAGCACCGCGTCGACGCTCGCGACGGGCAGGTCGATCCATTCCGCGTTGAGCACCTGGAACTCCACGTTGCTCAGTCCGAGCTCCGCCGAGCGGGCGCGCGCGCCCTCGAGCATCGCCTCGGCCTGATCGGAGATCACCACGCCGCCCATCGGCGCGACCAGTTCGGCGGCCAGCATCGCGCTGTCGCCCAACCCCGCCGCAAGCTCGAGCACCCGCTGGCCCGGCTGCGGGGAGATCGCCTCGACCATCCAATGTGACACGGGCGCGGCGAACGCGCGCAGCATCCCCTGCCGGCGCACCCAGCCCCCGGCCGCCTCTTCCCAGCCCGACAGGCTGGCCTCGCGATATGAGCCTGCGTCAAAGCTCACCGCAGCTCCCCGCGCAGCAGCTTGCCCGAGCGCGTGCGCGGCAGCGGCTCGGCGAGCAGCGTGAAGTGCTTGGGCACCTTGAACGGCGCGAGCGCGGCCGCGCAGTGCGCGCGCAGCTCCTCGAGGTCGAGCGTGCCACCGGGGCGGGCCACGACGAGCGCGCTCACCGCCTCGCCCCACTGCGCGTCCGGGCGCCCCAGCACGGCCGCCTCGAGCACCTGGGGATGTGCCTCGAGCACCGCCTCCACCTCCGCCGGGGCCACGTTCTCGCCGCCGCTGAGGATCGTGTCGGCCTTGCGCCCCCGCACGCGCAGGTTGCCGTCCTCGCCCAGAGCACCGAGATCGCCGGTGTGCAGCCAGCCGTCCTGCGCGGGCGCGCCGGGCGCGACGGTGGGACCCGAGACGAGGATCTCCCCGTCGGCGGCGATCTGCACGCGCGTGCAGAACAGCGGCGGCCCGGCTGCTGCCCCGTCGGCGCCGATCGCCGCGACGGGCGTGGTGGTGACCTGCGAGCAGGCCTCGCTCAGCCCGTAGGTGAGGCTCACCGGCACGCCGGCAACGGCCGCCCGGTGCGCGAGCGCGCCCGGCACGGGACCGCCGCCCGTGAGCGCGCAGCGCAGCGCCGGAGGACTGCTCAGCCCGGCGTCGAGCAGGCGCGCGAGCGTGGTCGCCACGAGGCTGACGAGCGTGATCTGCTCGCCGCGCAACGCGTTGAGCACCCGGTCGAGCTCGAAGCGCTCGTGCACGACCGCGGTCGTGGCGTAGATCGCTGAGCGCACGAGGATGGAGAGACCGCCGACGTGCGCGAGCGGCAGCGTGCACAGCCAGCGCTCGCGCTCATCAAGCCCCAGCGCGACCGCCGAGCCCAACGCGCTCCACAGCAGGTTGCCGTAGCTCAGCTCGATCGGCCTCGGCGAGGCGGTCGTGCCCGAGGTGTGGATCACCACGGCCGTGGCGTCGAGGTCGTGCGTGGGCGCCCGCAGCAGACCTGCCGGCGTGGCGCCGTCGCCGTCGCCGAGCGGTTCGTCCACGATCACCGCGGCACCCGCCTCGATCCGCACGCGCTCGGCGGCCGACAGGCGCAGGTCCACAGGCACTGCGGCCGCGCCCAGCAGCATGCAGGCGTGCAGGGCTTCAGCGAAGTGCAGACCGGCGGGCAGCGCGATCGCCACGCGCCGGCCGGGGCCGGCGCCGCGCTCGGCCAGGCGCTCCGCGCCGAGACGCGCGCGCGCATAGAGCTCACCGTAGGTGCAGCTCCCCGCCGGTGTCTCCAGCGCGGTGCGTTCGGGCTGCCCCGCCGCCGCGCGGGCCAGCCATGCCTCGACCTCCATGGCGCACAGGCTAGCCTTCGCGCCATGCCAACCGCCTGGAACGCAGTCGCTGCGAGCGCCGAGGGCGCCTTCACGGACATCCGCTACGAGAAGTCCGCTGCCCCCGACGAGGGCATCGCGAAGATCACGATCGCCCGTCCGGAGGTCCGCAACGCGTTCCGCCCGCGCACCGTGATCGAGCTCTCCAGGGCGCTGGAGGACGCGCGCGAGGACCCCGCGATCGGCGTCATCGTGCTGACCGGGGAGGGCCCCGACGCCTTCTGCTCGGGCGGCGATCAGCGCGTGCGCGGCGACTCGGGCTACCTCGACGACGAGGCGCTGAGGTCGGGCTCCGCCGGCGCCGTGGTCGGGCGCTTTCACGTGACCGACCTGCACGTGCAGATCCGGCGGCTGCCCAAGCCCGTGGTGGCGATGGTCGCCGGCTATGCAATCGGCGGCGGGCACGTGCTGCACCTGGTGTGCGACCTCACGATCGCCGCCGAGAACGCCCGCTTCGGGCAGGTCGGCCCCAAGGTCGGCTCCTTCGACGGCGGTTTCGGCGCGGGGCTGCTGGCCAACCTCGTGGGCCCCAAGAAGGCCAAGGAGATCTGGTTCCTGTGCCGCCAGTACGACGCGCATGAAGCACTCGCGATGGGGCTCGTCAACACGGTCGTCCCGCTCGAGCGCCTGGAGGATGAGACGGTCGGCTGGTGCCGCGAGATGCTCGCGCTCTCGCCGTTCGCGCTGCGCCTGCTGAAGGCGAGCTTCAACGCGGCCGAGGACGGCCTGACGGGCATCCAGCAGCTCGCCCACGACGCGAACCTCCTCTTCTACGGCAGCGAGGAGGCCCAGGAGGGTCGCGACGCCTACCGCGAGAAGCGACCGCCCGACTTCTCGCGCTTCCCCAAGCGGGCCTAGTGTGAGCGCAGTCCGCATCTGGGTGATGGCCGCCCGCGTGCGCACGCTGCCGGCGGCCGTCGCGCCGGTGCTGGTCGGGACCTCGCTCGCACTCGGCGCCGGGCACTTCCACGCCTTGACGTTCCTGGCAGCGCTGTTCGGCGCGCTCTTCATCCAGGTGGGCACGAACCTCTCAAACGACTACTCCGACGCGCGCCGCGGGGCCGACACCGAGGATCGCCTGGGACCGGTGCGCGTGACCGCGGGCGGGCTGGTCCCCCCCAGCCAGGTGCTGCTCGCCACCTACGTGACGTTCGGCCTGGCGGTCGCGTGCGGCGCGTATCTCGTCGCGGTCGCCGGATGGGAGCTCTTGGCGGTCGGCGCCGCCTCGATCCTCGCCGGGGTCCTCTACACGGGCGGCCCGCGGCCGTACGGCTACGAGGGCCTGGGCGAGCTGTTCGTGTTCCTGTTCTTCGGGATCGTGGCCGTTGCGGGCTCCTACTTCGTGCAGGTTCGGCAGCTGCCGTGGGAGGCGTTCGTGTGCGCCGTTCCCGTGGGCCTGCTGGCCAGCGCGATCCTGGTTGTCAACAACGTCCGCGACCTGGAGACCGACCGCCGTGCGGGCAAGCGCACGCTCGCGGTGCGCCTGGGGCGCACCCGCACGCGCCGGCTCTACGCCGCGATGCTCGCAACGGCCTTCCTCGTGGCGCCACTGCCGTGGCTGCTCGGCTCGATGAACGCCTGGCTGCTGCTTCCGTGGCTGGCGATCCCGCTCGCCGTGCGTCTTGCCAGGGTCGTGCGCTCGCACACCGACGGGCCCGCGTTGAACGGCGCGCTCGCCGGGACGGGCGCGCTGCAGCTGCTCTTCTGCCTGCTGTACTCGGCGGGAATCCTCGCGGGAGGCGGCGTCGGACCGTGATGCTCGAGGTGAGCCGGCGCACGCTGCGGCTCGCGGAGCCGTTGCGCAGCGCGTATGGATCGGTCACCGAGCGCGAGCTGCTGCTGGTCGCGCTCAGCGACCGAGACGGCCTGGTGAGCTATGGCGAAGCGGCCCCGCTCGAGCCCTATGACGGCATCAGCACCCCGCGCGTGCTGCGTGCACTGGAGCGCTACGCGGCCGTGGTGTCCGACGCGGAGGGCCTCGGCGGGGCCCGGCTGATCGACGCCTGCCGTCGCGCCGATGACCTCCCGGCGGCGCTCGCGGCGCTCGACATGGCGCTGTGGGACCGCGCGGGACGCCGCGAGGGCAAGCCGGTGGCAGCGCTGCTGAGCGACGACCCGGTGGCCGAGGTTCCGGTCAACGCGACGCTCTCCGCGCTCGATCGTGCGGGTGTGGCCGAGCAGGCCGCGCGGGCCGTGGAGGAGGGCTTCGCGTGCCTGAAGGTCAAGGTGGGCGTCGGCGACGATGTCGCGCGCGTGGCCGCCGCGCGAGCGGCCGCGGGCCCCGCGGCGGCGCTGCGCCTGGACGCAAACGGCGCGTGGAGCGTCGAGCAGGCGGTCCGGGCGATCGACGCCCTCGCCCCGGCCGGGCTGGAGCTCGTCGAGGAGCCAGCGCACGGCCTGCAGGCGGTGCGCGAGGTGCGCGAGCGCGTGGCTGTGCGCGTGGCGATCGACGAGACGGCCGCGGAACCGGGGGCGCTGGGGGCGGGCGTCGCCGACGCGGTCTGCCTGAAGATCTCGCGCTGCGGCGGGATCGCGGGTCTGCTCGCCGCCGCCGCGCTCGTCCGCGCCTCGGGCGCGGAGGTCTACCTGGCCTCCACCCTGGACGGGCCGCTCGGCGTGGCCGCGGCGCTGCACGCGGCCGCCGCGCTGGCCTCACGCGGAGCGGTGGCGCACTGCGGCCTCGCCACGCTGCGCATGTTCGAGGGCATCGCCGACCCGCTGCCGGTACGGGCGGGCTCGATCGCCGTGCCGAGCGCAGCGGGTCTCGGGGTGGAGCCCTTCTAGGCGACCACGAGGGTGCGCACCTCGTACTGAGCGAGCTGCAGGTCGGCCGTGAGGATCAGCAGGTCGAGTAGCTGTGCCTGGGCCACGAGCATCCGGTCGAAGGGGTCGCGGTGCAGCGACGGGAGGCTCGCCACCGCCAGCGCATGGCTGTGCTCGATCGCGAGTCCCTGTGCTCCGATGGCGCGCAGGCGCTCGGGGACATAGCGCTCGGGCCGCTCGGGGAGCGCGAGCCGGCCGAGCGACTGCTTGATCGCGATCTCCCACGAGCTCGCTGCCGAGACGAGCAGCTGATTGCGTCGATCCTCGATCACCGAGAGGCGTTCGCCGAGTCGCTCAGGCTCAGTCTGCAGCCAGAGAAAGATGTGCGTGTCGAGCAGGACTCTCATTGCTCGAAGGACTCGAGCGTCCGATCCGGGAGCGGCGCATCGAAGTCATCCGGTACGACGAAGGACCCGCGGTCCAGGCCGAGCCGGCGCGCGGCCGGGCTGCGTACGGGCACGAGGCTCGCGATCTCCTCGCCGCGACGGGTTATCACGACCTCCTCCCCGGCCGCCACCTCCGCCAGCAGTCGCGACAGATGCGTCTTTGCCTCATGCACGCCAACCGACTTAGTCACGGACTTAGTCTATCGCGTCTGCGACGGCGGCGGGGTTCTCGAGCACGAGCCCGTGCCCGCCGGGCACGATCACCAGCTCGCCGTCGCCGAGCAGCTCGACCATGCGCCGGCCCAGCGCCGTGAACTTCTCGTCGCGCTGGCCCACGAGCACGGTGACGGGCATCCTCAGCTCGCCCAGACGCCCCCACAGCGGCGCCATCTCGCCCGTGCCGAGGCCTCGCAGGGCTGCGGCCAGCGCGACGGGGCTGTTGCGGCGCTGGTCCTCGCGGGCCAGGCTTCGCGCCTCGGGCGGCTCGTCGGCGAACAGCGGCTGGCTGCGCCAGCGCTCGATGAACTGCTCGAAGGGCTCAACTTCGAGTTCGGCAGCGAGACGCTCGTCGGCGGCGCGCCGCCGGGCGCGCTCGACGGCGTCCTCGATGCCGGGGCTGCTGGAGACCAGCACGAGGCGCTGCACGCGCTCCGGCGCGGCGAGTGCGACGTGCAGCGCGACGCGTCCGCCGAGCGAATAGCCGCACAGCTTGAAGCGCGCGGGCGCCTGCTCGAGCACGCTGCTCACGCACGCGGGGAAGCTGATCGGACGCTCGCAGCCGGCCGCCCTGCCGTGGCCGGGCAGGTCAAGCGCCAGCGGCATGTAGCGTTCAGGATCGAGCAGCGCCCTCACGCCATCCCAGGCACGGCTCGTGCCGCTGAAGCCGTGCAACAGGACCACGCTCTCGGGCACGGCGCCATCCTACGGCCCCACGAACAGCGCGATGAACCCCACGACCGACACCTACACGCTGCTCAGGGCGCTCATCGACGAGCTCGCACGCTGCGGGATGCGCGCGGCGTGCACCTCGCCGGGTTCGCGCAGCGCGCCGCTGGTCCTCTCGCTCGCGCGCGAGCCGCGCCTGCGCTGCTATTCGCATGTGGACGAGCGCTGCGCGGGTTTCTTCGCGCTGGGCCTCGCCAAGGCCTCGGGGCTGCCCGTGGCCGTCACCTGCACCTCGGGCACGGCCGCCGCCGAGCTGCTGCCGGCCGCGATCGAGGCGCGCGAGGCGCGCGTGCCGCTGCTGCTGCTCACCGCCGACCGCCCCGCGGAGCTGCGCGAGAACGGCGCCGGGCAGGCGATCGACCAGCTCAAGCTGTTCGGCGGCGCCGCCAAGTGGTTCTTCGAGGTGGCCGTGCACGACGCGCACCCCGAGCGTCTGCGCTGGATGCGCACGCTCGCCTGCCGCGCATACTGGAGCGCCCTGCAGGGCCCGCCGGGGGTCGTGCACCTGAACTTCCCGCTGCGCGAGCCGCTTGTCGGCGAGGAGGAGCTCCCCGAGGAGCACAGCGGGCGCCCCGACGGCGCCCCCTACGTGCGCCGCAACGCTGCCGCGGGCGCGGACGGGCACGCGCAGGAATCGCTGCGTCGGCTCGTGGCGGGCGCCCGCCGCGGCGTGCTCGTCGCCGGGCGCCACGAGCGTGACACGCCGCTGGGCGAGGCGGCGAGCGCGTTCGCCGCCGCGGCGGGCTGGCCGCTGCTCGCCGATCCGCTGTCCGGCGCGCGGCGGGGCGTGGCTGCGGTGGCCCACTACGACGCGCTGCTGCGCGATCAGACCTTCGCGGCCTCGCTGCAGCCGGACGTGGTTCTGCGTGCGGGCGATCTGCCGGTCTCCAAGGCGCTGCGCAGCTGGCTCGCGGGACCGGCCGCCGGCGCGCGCCAGGTGGCACTGGACCCCGAGGGGGCGTGGCAGGACCCCGCATCGGTGTTGAGCGACTCGCTGGCGCTCGAGCCCGCGGCCGCGCTTGCGGGACTGCGCGAGTCGCTCGGCGAGCAGCGGGCGCGCAACGCTCGCGATGAGGACTGGCTGGAGACGTGGCGCAGCGCGGATGAGCGGGCCGCCGAGGCGATCGCGGGCGTGCTCGACGGCCACGAGCCCTCCGAGCCCGCGGTGGCCGGCGAGCTCGGTGTCCTGCTGCCCGCGCAGGGGACGCTGTTCGTAGCGTCCTCCATGCCCGTGCGCGATATCGAGACCTTCTGGCCGGTCCGCCCGGATCCGCCGCGGGTGCTCTGCAACCGCGGCGCCAACGGCATCGACGGAACCGTCTCCTCCGCCTTCGGGGCGGCCGCCGCCTCCGGGCCGCTCGTGCTGCTGATCGGCGACGTGGCTCTCGCCCACGACATCGGCGGCCTGCTGGCGGCCAGGCGCCTCGGGCTCGATCTCACGATCGTGCTGCTCGACAACGGCGGCGGCGGCATCTTCGATTTCCTGCCCGTCGCCCACGCCGCCATGGCGCGCGCGCGCAGTGGCCAGGAGGGCGCCGCGGGATCTCCGGCGCGGGGCGGCGAGGACATCTATACGCGGCACATCGCCACGCCGACCGGCCTTGACTTCGCACGGGCGGCCTCGCTCTACGGCCTGGACCATGAGCCGGTGGTGAGCATCCCCGCGCTGCGCTCGGCGCTCGAGCGCACGCTCGCGCCTGGGGCCGGCTCGGCGATCCTCCACGTGCACAGCGATCGTGCGCGCAACGTGGAGCTGCACCGCGAGGTGTGGAGCGCGACCGCGCGGGCGGGCGAGGCCCGCGGGTAGCAGCGCGCGCTGCCGTCGCTAGCCCGCCAGCAGCGGCAGCAGCGCCTGCAGCTTGACCTCCGTCTCGGCCAGCTCGCTCGCGGGGTCGGACTCGCGCACGATGCCGTTGCCCGCATAGCAGCGTGCGACGGCGCCGTTGAGCAGCGCGCAGCGCAGGGCCACGCAGAACTCGCCGTCGCCCGTCGCGTCGGTCCAGCCGACGGGGCCCGAGTACCAGCCGCGGTCGAGGCCCTCGAGCGCCGGGATCAGCGGCGCTGCGACGCTCAGCGGCTCACCGCCGACTGCGGGGGTGGGATGCATCAGCCCGGCCAGCTCCAGCGCCTCGATCGGCGCGGCGAGCTGGGCGCGGATCGGCGTGGCGAGGTGCTGGATGTTGGCGATCCTGACGAGCTCTGGCTCGGCAGCGGCGGTGACCCACACCGCGTGCGGGCGCAGGCTGCGCTCGATCCGCCGGGCGACGATCGCATGCTCCTCGCGGTAGCTCTCGTCGCGCAGCAGCTGCTCGCCGAGGTGATCGTCCACCGCGGGATCGGCGCTGCGGCGCGTCGATCCGGCGAGCGCGAGCGTGCTCACGCGCTGGCCCTCGCGGCGCAGCAGCAGCTCGGGGCTGGCCGCGATCAGGGTGCTCTCGCCGCGCCCCACGCAGAACACGAAGCACGAGGGGAACTCCTCGCGCAGCACGCCGAACAGCGCCGCAGGGTCGAACGCGCGCGGTGCGTGGACCTGCACTTCGCGTGCCAGCACGATCTTCTGTAGCGCACCCGCGCGGATCTGCTCGACCGCGCGCGCGACCGCTCCTTCATAGTGCTCGGGTGCCATCGCGCTGGAGATCTGGAAGCGCCCCGTGGGCGCCGGATCGAGCAGCGGCAGCGGCGCGCGCCGCAGCTCCGCGACCCGGCGCTGCAGCCGCGCGAGCAGATCCTCGGGCAGATCGTCGGGCGCGGCCAGCGCGGCGAGCGTGAGGCGCACGCCGCCCGCGCCCTCGTGACCGCGGCGCACGAGCAGCTCGGGCACCGTCAGCGATGCGGGCTCAAAGCCCGCCCATTGCGGCGCGCGGCCGCCGTCGGGCGCGAAGGCAAAGCCGCCGAACGCGAGCGGGCCGGCGCCCTGGGGGTCCTCGAGCGCGTCCGCCAGCGCCTCCGCTGCGAGCGCGCGCCAGCGCGCGGCGATCGCGGTGAAGCGCTCCGCGCCGCTTGCCTGCAGGCCCACCGCCTCGCCGAGGCCGGCGAGCGCTGCGCGCCTGCGCTCCGGCTGCTCGAAGACGAACCAGCGCTCGCCCGCGCGCCGCGAGGCGCACACGAGCGCAGCCGGGTCGGCGTCGTCTGGCAGGGCAAGCGAGAACGTCGCGAGCGCCGGCGCGCCGAGGCGTCGCGAGCGCCGGACGGCGAGCGTCAGGCGTGCGTGCAGCCGCTCGCGCTCGGCCTCGTCGAGCGCGAAGGACGCGCGGGAGCCCGTGCCGAGCTGCAACTAGGTCTCGCTGCGACCCCGCGAGATCGCGATCTCGCCCGTGCGCATCATCTCGATCAGGCCGAACGGGCGGACCATGCTCTCGAAGGCCTCGATCTTCTCGGTCGTCCCGGTCACCTCGATGATGACCGCGCGCTTGCTCACGTCGACGACCTTGCCGCGGAAGATCTCGGCGATCTGCATCAGCTCGCCGCGCTGCACGCCGTCGGCGGTGACCTTGAACAGCGCGAGCTCGCGCGCAACCGTGTCTGCCGGCTCGAGATCGCGGATCTTCAGGACGTTGATCAGCTTGTGCAGCTGCTTGGTGACCTGGTCGATCGGATGCAGCGCGCCGTCCACGGTGAGGGTCACCCGCGAGATCTGCTCATCCTCGGTCGGCCCCACCGTGAGCGTGTCGATGTTGAAGCCGCGCCTGGCGAACAGCCCGGCGATGCGCGTGAGCACACCGGACTTGTTTTCGACGAGGATCGAGAGCACGTGCTTGCGCCCCGTGCGCATGTTCGTGGCAGCCTCGAGCTCCTCGAGGCTGAGCGGCGCCTTGGTGCCCGGTTCGCCCATCACAGGCCCCTGAGCTCGCGCGCCGGGATGCGGGAGCGCGCGCTCATCCGACCATCTCGCGCGCAGCGCTGCCGGCGGGGATCATCGGATAGGTGTTCTCCTCGCGCGTGACGCGCACATCCACGAGCACAGGGCCATCCAGTGCGATCGCGCGCTTCATGTCCGCCACCAGCGTGCTCTTGTCGTGCAGGCGCATGCCGGTCACGCCGTGGGCCTCGGCGAGCTTTACGAAGTCCGGGAACTCGCCCACCTCGACCTGGCTGTAGCGCCCGTCCCAGAACAGCTCCTGCCACTGGCGGACCATGCCGAGATAGCCGTTGTTCATGATGAACACCTTGATCGGGATCTTGTTCTGAGCGCACGTGGCGAGCTCCTGGGCGTTCATCTGCACGGAGCCGTCGCCCGCGATGCAGCACACCAGCCGATCGGGGCAGGCGACCGCGGCGCCCATCGCCGCGGGCAGCCCGAAGCCCATCGTGCCGAGGCCGCCCGAGTTGATCCAGCGTCGCGGCGCGGGGAAGTCGTAGTACTGCGCAGCCCACATCTGGTGCTGGCCGACGTCGCTGGTGACGATCGCCTCGCCGCCGGTGGCCTCATACAGCGCCTGCACCATGTACTGCGGCTTGATCTCCGAGTCCTCGCTGTCCTTGTAGGCGAGCGGGTACTTCTCGCGCCAGCCCTCGATCCGCTGCCACCACGCCTCCAGGCGCTGCGGGTCGGGGCCGATCGCCCTGTACTCGACGAGCAGCTTGGCGAGTACGTGCTTGGCGTCCCCCACGATCGGGATGTGCGCGGGCACGTTCTTGGAGATCTCCGCCGGATCGACGTCGATGTGGATGAACTTGGCGCGCGGCGCGAACTCCGAGAGCTTGCCCGTGATGCGGTCATCGAAGCGCGCGCCGACCGCGCAGATCAGGTCGGCCTCGTCCATCGCGTAGTTGGCCGCGCGCGTGCCGTGCATGCCCAGCATGCCGAGCCACTGCGGGTCCGGCGCGGGATAGGCGCCGAGACCCATCAGCGTGCAGGTCACCGGGAAGCGGTCGCTGCGCACGAACTCGGTGAGCTCCGGTCCGGCTTCGGCGTTGACCACCCCGCCGCCCGCATAGATCACCGGGCGCTGCGCCGCAGCAAGCGCCTTGGCGGCCTGGCGGATCTGCTTCTGGTTGCCTTCCACGCGCGGCTGGTAGCCGGGCAGGCGCACGTCGGAGATCGGCTCGTAGTCGATGTCCGCGCGGGAGAGGTCCATCGGTATGTCGACGAGGACCGGGCCGGGGCGCCCGGAACGCGCGATGTGAAACGCCTCGTGGATCGCGCGGGGCAGTTCCTGGGGCTGCTGGATCATGAAGGAGTGCTTGACCACGGGCATCGTGATGCCGATCGTGTCGGCCTCCTGAAAGCCGTCGGTCCCGAGCAGCTCGGTGCGCACCTGGCCGGTGATGAAGACGACCGGCACGGAGTCCATCATCGCGTCGCAGATCGGCGTGATCAGGTTGGTCGCGCCGGGGCCGCTCGTGGCGAAGGCCACGCCGACCTTGCCGCTCGCCTTCGCGTAGCCCTCGGCAGCGTGGCCGCCACCGGCCTCGTGGCGCACGAGGATGTGGCGGATCCCGCCGTCGACGAAGGCGTCGTAGGTGGGGAGGTTGGCGCCGCCGGGCAGCCCGAAGACGACGTCCACACCCTCCGCCTTCAGACATTCCATCAGGGCATCGACTGCCCGCATAGGACCGACCTCCTTTCCGTCACGCTCGGAAAAAGCCAGTGTACCAGCGGGTTTTGCGCCCGTCCTCAGGACGATCCGAGGCCGATGCCGATCCCCAGGGCGATCACGCCGCCGACCGTCACCACGAGCAGCGACGAGCGCATCGACACCTCGAGGAAGCGTTTCCTGACCCAGGCGATCGCCAGCAGCTCGATCCCCACAACGATGCCGGCGACGATCAGCGCTTTGTGGACGTTGGAGATCAGGAACGGCAGCGTGTGGAAGATGCCCCCGAGCGTGGTCATGCCCCCGGTGATAGCGCCGCGCACGACCGCCGAGCCGCGTCCCGTCAGCTCGCCCGTGTCCGACAGCGCCTCCGACCAGCCCATGCTCACGCCGGCGCCCAGCGCGGTGGCGAAGCCGACGAGCAGCGCGGTGTGCGAGTCAGATGAGATGGCGGCCGCGAAGATGGGCGCGATCGAGGACACCGTCCCGTCGATCATGCCCACGAGCGCGGGCTGGACGACGCGCAGCACGAATTCGGGCTCGTCGGTGAAGCCCGCGCGGTGGATCCAGCGGGCGATCAGCGTGTCGTGCTGCTCTGCTGCGAGCTCGGCCTCGGCGCTCATGGCCTCACAGCCTAGGCGAGTAACCGGCTTAGGGCAGCCGAAATCGCCTCACGCCGCCCGGCGCGCGAACAGTGCGGCTCAGCGTGCGCCGGCGCTCGGCGTGCGCTGCCAGGATTCGGGCGCGATCGCCACGTCGGGGAACTCCAGCTCGGTTCCGCAGCGCGTGCACAGCGCGTCGTAGATCTTCGTCACGCGCCCGCACTGGGGGCACTCGCGGCGGAGCTCGTCGCGCTCGAAGCGGTAGGCGATCGCCGCCAGCAGGCCGAGGAAGGGCACCAGCCCGGAGATCAGGAACCACAGCGTGAAGGAGCTGCCCTTGAGCTTGCCGATGATCCCGCCGGAGAGGCCGAAGCAGACGGCGATGATCACATAGGCCACGGGCGGCCGGCGTCCTACAAGAGCACCCGCAGGGCCCAGATCACGGCGACCACGGCGATGATGAAGATGGCGGTGCTGAAGACGAAGGAGAGCAGGTGGACGACGATGCCGAAAAGCAGGTAGACCGCCACGAGCAGCACCAGCGCCGCGATCACCGTGCGTCCGAAGGACCGCGACGAGGACGAGGACGAGGACGAGGGAGGTAGCTCGTTCATCTCAATGAGCTTAGACGGTTATGCGGCCGAGCAGGATGCCCTACCCCTGCCCGGCCGCACCACCGCTGCGCCGGTTGAGGGAAACCGGCACGGATGATCACTGAGGGGACAGATTCCTACATTTGCTACATGCGCCCGAGCTCGCCGAGCTCCTGGGCCATCCCTGCCCTCGCGCCATCGCCCGCAGCCAGGCGGGAGCGGGGTGAGCCCGCACCGTGCCCGACGCTGCTGAGCCGATAACGACGGATCCGCGGTCCCTGCATGGACGCATCCGCCGCCTCCTCGGGCAGGAGGATGAACCGCCGAGGAGGTGAGACAGTTGGGTGGGCTGCTAACCGGTTCATGCTCAGCATATTGGCGGCACGCAGGCGATTTGCCTTTGGCCCGGCGTCCAAAATGTCACCCGCGCCCGTGTTCAGGGTGGCGGGCACCGCGGCCCGCAGGCGCGCGTTCAGGCGCCGAGCTGTTCGTGGATCAGCCGGGCCACCTCGGTCCCGTCGGCGCGGCCCTTGGTCTCGCGCATGACGTGGCCGACGATCGGGCCGATCGCCTTCGCGTTGCCGTCGCGCACGCGCGCAGCCGCATCCGCGTTGGCGGCCAGCGCGGCGGCGACGATCTCGGCGAGCTCCTCGCCGCCGCCCATCGCGGCCAGGCCCTCCGCCTGCACGATCGCGGCGGGCTCGCCGCCCTCGGCGATCATCCGTTCGAGCACCTGTCGCCCCGCGCCTACGCTGACCTGCTTGGCGGAGACGAGGCCGACGAGGGCGGCCATCGCGGCGGGCGTCACGCGCGTGCCCGCGGGGTCCTCCCCGTCATCCAGGCGCGCGAGCATCTCGCCGGTGATCCAGTTTGCGAGCATCTGCGGTGCCGGGGCCGGCTCGGCGCCGGCGTCCAGCGCGGCCTCGAAGTAGTCGCCGAGCTCGGAGCGGAATGCGAGCATGCGCGCGCTGTCGGCGCTCAGCCGCAGCTCGCCCTGCAGGCGCGCAGCGCGGTCAGCGGGAAGCTCCGACATGGCCGCGCGCGCGGCCTCGAGCATGTCGGGCTCGATCGCGACGGGGATGAGGTCGGGCTCGGGGAAGTAGCGGTAGTCGTGCGCCTGCTCCTTGGAGCGCAGCGAGGTGATCGCGCCGGAGGCGGGGTCGAAGTGGAGCGTCTCCTGTTCCACCTGGCCGCCCGCGGCGAGGATCTTCTGCTGGCGGGCGATCTCAGCCCTGATGCCCCGTTCGATGAAGCGGAAGGAGTTCATGTTCTTGAGCTCCGTCTTGACCCCCAGCGCGTCGCTGCCCGCGGCCCGCAGTGAGATGTTGGCGTCACAGCGCAGCGAGCCCTCCTCCATGTTCACGTCGCTCACGCCGAGTGTGCGCAGCGTGCTGCGCAGCAGCTTCAGCCAGTCGCTCGCCTGCTCGGGCGTGCGCAGGTCGGGCTCTGTGACGATCTCGGCCAGCGGTGTGCCGCCGCGATTGAAGTCGACGATGCTGGCCTGCGAGCCGTGGATCCGCCCGCTGGCGCCCACATGGATCAGCTTGGCCGCGTCCTCCTCCAGGTGAACGCGGTGGATGCGGACCCCCTCCAGCGCGCCGCCACGGCACAGCGGCTCGTCGTACTGGGAGATCTGATAGCCCTTCGGAAGGTCGGGATAGAAGTAGTTCTTGCGGTGGAAGATCGATCGCGGCGCAAGCTCGGAGCCGAGCGCGAGCCCGATCATCAGCCCGAAGTGCACGGCGCGCGCGTTGGCCACCGGCAGGCTGCCCGGCAGGCCGAGGCAGACCGGGCAGGTGCGCGTGTTCGGCGGCTCGCCGAAGGACAGCTCGCAGCCGCAGAACATCTTCGTGGCGGTCGCCAGCTGCACGTGGATCTCCAGGCCGATGACGGCCTCCAGGCCGGCGCCCTCAGACACGTGCACCCCGCGCGTCGAAGGCGATGCTCCGCTCGAGCGCGTGCGCTGCCTCGAGGATGCGGTTCTCGCTGAACGCAGGTCCTGCGATCTGCAGGCCCACGGGCAGCCCGTCGCTGCTGCCGCAGGGAATCGAGATTGCGGGGATCCCGGCAAGCGACATCGGCACGGTGCAGTAGTCGTTGAGATACATCGCGAGCGGGTCGCCTGTCTTCTCGCCGAGCCGGAAGGCGACCGTGGGCGCGGTCGGGGTTAGGATCAGGTCGACCGCCTCGAAGGCGGCCCTGAAGTCCTCGGCGATCTTCGTGCGCACACGCTGGGCGCGCCCGTAGTAGGCGTCGTAGTAGCCAGAGGACAGGGCGTAGGTGCCGAGCATGATGCGCCGCTTGACCTCCGGGCCGAAGCCGTCGTGGCGCGTGCGCGTGTACATCTCCAGCAGGTCGTCGGCGCCCTCCGCGCGCAGCCCGTAGCGGACCCCGTCGAAGCGCGCGAGGTTCGAGGAGGCCTCGGCGGGCGCGAGCACGTAGTAGGCGGACAGCGCGTGCGGCGCGTGCGGCAGGTGGACCTCGGCGATCTTCGCGCCGAGCTCCTGCGCCTGCGCGAGGGCGGCCTGGAAAGCGCCCAGCACGCCGGCTTCGATCCCCTCCCCCGTGAGCTCCGCGGGCACCCCGAGCGTGATGCCGTCCAGACGCTCGGCGGTGGGCGCGAGGACCGCGTGCGGGAACTCGAGCGAGGTGGCATCGCAGCGATCGCGCCCGACCATGTGACCGAGCAGCAGGGCCGCGTCGGCGACGTCGCGGGTCAGCGGGCCGGCCTGGTCGAGCGATGAGGCAAACGCGATCATGCCGTAGCGCGAGACCGCGCCGTAGGTTGGTTTCAGCCCGACGATCCCGCACAGCGCGGCCGGCTGGCGGATCGAGCCGCCGGTGTCGGTTCCGAGCGCCCACGGCGCCAGGCCCGCCGCGACAGCTGCGGCGCTGCCCCCCGAGGAGCCTCCCGGCACCCGCTCGCGGTCCCAGGGGTTGCGAACCGCGCCGAAGGCGGAGTTCTCGTTGGAGGAGCCCATCGCGAACTCGTCCTGATTGGTCTTGGCGAGCAGCGAGGCGCCCGCGGCGCGCAGACGCGCGACGACGCTGGCGGTGTAGGGCGGCAGGTAGCCCTCGAGGATGCGCGAGCCCGACTGGCTGGGCACGCCCTCGGTGCAGAACAGGTCCTTGACCGCCAGCGGCACGCCGCCGAGCGCTCCGGCGAGCGGCTCGGGCGCCTGCTCGGCGACCCATGTGAAGCAGTTCAGGCCCGCTTCGCCCGCGTCGCGGTCCGCAGCGGCGCGGGCGCGGTATGCCTCGAAGAGCTCCGCCGCGGACAGCTTGCCGGCGCTGATCGCCGCAGCCGCCTCGCTGGCGGACAGCTCGAGGGCGTCGTCGGAGCTCATGCCTGCGGGCTGGGGACGAGGAAGCCCTCGTCGCTGACGGCCGGCGCCTGGGCGAGCGCGACCTCGCGCGGCAGGCACGGACGCGGCTCATCGGGACGCAGGGCGCCGCTGACCTCGACCACGTGCGAGGTGGGCGCCACGTCGCCGAGGTCGAGCTCGGCGATCTTGGCGACGTGCTCGAGCACCGCGGAGAGCTCGCGCGCCATCGCCTCGATCTCATCATCGCTCAGCGCCAGGCGCGCCAGGCGCGCAACGTGCAGGACCTCATCGCGTGCGATCACAGTGGCGCTGATTCTATGCGGCGCCGCATGCGCCCCGCGGGGCGCCGTGGCCGGGCTGCTAGCCCGCTGCGGGCGGCGCGCCGGGGGACCCCGGGCCGGGCGGCGCGGCCGGCGGCGGGATCGGGGGCCCGGCAGCCGCCGCCTCGGGCGCTGCGGGCGCCTCAGCGGCCTCCGGCGTCGCGGCGGGCGTGGCGACGAGGCCGGTGAACGCCTCGGCGGATGGCGGCGCGGAGGCGGCGACCGGGGCTGAGCCTTCCTGCTGCATCGCGAGATAGCCGCCGTAGGTGATCACCGCCGCTGCGATCAGGCCGAGCCAGATACCGATCTTGATGCCGGCCGAGGCCGAGTAGCTGACGCCGGCGACCGTGCCGCTGACACCGGCGCTGGGGTGATGGAAGATGCGGTAGAGGATCAGCACCGTGGAGAGCGCGCCCAAACCCGCGACCACAGCGCCGGGCGCGATCGGGCTGTGCAGTTCGCGCGCCGCGCCGGCCATCGCGACGACGCCGAGCGCCACGATGATCGTGATCAGCCAGATCCAGCGGCTGTTGGTGAAGCTGTGCCAGCCGTTGGCGCTGCTGCTGAAGCTCACGCCGCCGATCGATGAACTGGCGCTAACGCCGTACCACTTGAAGAGAAACATGAAGATGAGCAGGGCGATCGCGCCGCCCCCCATGATCCGGTGGGCCCGGTTGAGTCGTCCGATGTCAAAGCTCATGGCGGTGGCTCCCCCTTGTCGGCTGACGAAAGCGCCCGCCGGCACGCCGGCGGGCTCAGCTTGCAACGCTGATGACAAGGTTCCGCGCATGCCGCACCATTCCTTCCTGCGGCGAGGCAGATTCGGCCAGTCGGACTGCGCCCTGCGGGCTGGGCCTAGGGCCGTGGGCGCGGCGTGGGGCGCGCCGGTGGGTACAGCGAGGGGCGTTCGTCGCGCAGCGAGAGCCAGGAGCCGGCGAGGATGGCCGCGCTGCCCGCGAGCGCGAGCCAGGGCCCGGCGCACAGGCCGGTGGCCTGGTCGGGGCGCTCGAGCAGCCTGACCGCCGCAGCGATCAGCGCGATCAGCCCGAGCAGCACGCACCACACACCGATGGCGACGGGCAGCGCAGGGGTGCGCTCGGTGAGCGCGCTGAGCACGAGCGCGAGCGCGGCGCATGCGCCGGCGATGATCAGCGCAACCGCCCCCCCGAAGGTTTCCCAGGCGTCGAGGTTGCCGGCCGGCGTCTGATACCAGGGCTTGAGCAGCGCGATGATCACGCACGCTGCGCCAAGCAGTGCGAGCAGCTCGCCCGCGCGCAGGCGCCTGAGGCTCATCGCCGGCCCGACCCCGGGCGCATCAGATCAGGTCCCGGTCGACTTCGGAGAGCCACGCCTCCACGCGCGTCTGGTAGCGCGCGGCCTGCACGGTGTTGCGCAGCAGGAAGGCGATCGTCATCGGCCCCACGCCGCCCGGCACCGGAGTGATGGCAGAGGCGACCTCGACGGCGGCCGCGAAGTCGACATCACCGACGAGGCCGCTCCTGTTGCCTGCCTGCTCGGGCGTGAGGCGGTTCATGCCGACGTCGATCACGACCGCCCCCGGCTTGATGAAGTCGCGCTCGATCAGGCGCGCCCGACCGACCGCGGCGATCAGCACGTCGGCGCGTGAGCAGACCGCGCGCAGGTCGCGCGTGCGCGAGTGGCAGACCGTCACGGTGGCGTTGGCGCCCAGCAGCAGTTGCGCCATCGGCTTGCCGAACAGGTTCGAGCGCCCCACCACGACCGCCTCGGCCCCCTCCAGCGCAACACCGGTGTCCGCGAGCAGCTCCATCACGCCCGACGGGGTGCACGGCCGCAGCCCGGGGCGCCCGAGCGCAAGCAGGCCGGCGTTGACGGGCGTGAGGCCGTCGACGTCCTTCTCGGCGCTGATCATGGCGGTGAGCGCGGGACCATCGAGGTGGTCGGGCACGGGCAGCTGCAGCAGCACGCCGCTCACCTCGCTGTCGGCGTTCAGGCGCTCGAGCTCCTCGGCGACATCCGCGAAGGAGGCGCGCGCGGGCAGCCGCCGGTCGAAGGGCACCATCCCCACCTCCACGCAGGCGCGCTGCTTGCCCGCGACATACACCGCCGACGCCGGGTCCTCGCCGACGAGCACGGTCGCCAGGCCCGGTGCGCGGCCGTACTCGCCCCTGAAGGCATCGACCTCGTGCGCCACCTCGGCGCGCACGCGTGCTGCGATCGCCTTGCCGTCGATGATGCTCGCGCCCATTGGGCAGATGCTACGCGTTGCGGTGAACCGGGCGCCGCTCTCAGCGCCGGCTGACCGGCGCGTACTCGGCCATCAGCTTGCGCTCCGAGCCGTCCTCGGCGAAGCGAACGACGATCACGCCGCCGGGCTCCACGCCCGTGACGACACCCTCGCCGAAGGCGGCGTGCACGACGTCCTCGCCCAGCCGGAAGCGGAGCGCGTCCGCGGCGGGCTCGCGCAGCGCCTGGGAGCCACGCCCGTGACCCCCCCAGCCCGCACCCGCGGCAGCCCGGATCGACGCGCTCGCCTGCTCTCCGGGGCGCCCGGCCCGTGCCGAGATCACGCCGGCGCCGAAGTCCCGCTCGGGGGGCTCCTCGAGCAGGTCCGCGGGGATCTCGTCCAGGAAGCGGCTGCGCAGGCCGTGCGTCTGCGCGCCGAACACGGCCCGGCGGCGCGCCCAGGTCAGGTAGAGCGCGCGCATGGCCCGCGTGACGCCCACGTAGAAGAGGCGCCGCTCCTCCTCCAGGGCGCCTTCGTCGAGCGCTCGCGAGTGCGGGAAGACCCCGTCCTCGCAGCCGGCGATGAACACGACGGGATACTCCAGTCCCTTGGCGTTGTGCAGCGTCATGAGCGTCACGAGACCCTCCTCGTCGCTGCGCGCGTCGGCGTCGGCGACGAGCGCGATCTGCTGCAGGAAGACATCGAGCGTGTCCTCGCCCGGCTCGGCGGCCGCGTCGAACTCGCGGCCGACCTCCACGAGCTCTTCGAGGTTCTCGATGCGGCCCTGCGCCTCGATCGTGCGCTCCGCCTCGAGCGCCTCGACATAGCCGCTCTGCGCGAGCACCGCCTCGAGCAGCTCGGCCACCGGCGCGTGCGGCGCGCGCTCCTGCTGCTCCCCGCCTGCCCCACCCGCCGGGATCGCGGCGAGCTCGCGCAGCGCCTGCATGGTGTCCATGAAGCGGCCGAGCGCCTTCACCGCAGCAGCGCCCAGTCCGGGGATATCCTCGGGCGCGGCGGCCACGTCCCACACCGAGCTGCCGAGCGCGCCCGCGTGCGCGACGACGCGCGACAGCGAGGTCTGCCCGAGGCCGCGCCGGGGCGAGTTGGCCACGCGGGTGAAGCTCACCACGTCGAAGGGGTTGGCCAGCAGCGTCAGGTAGGCGATCGCGTCCTTGATCTCGGCGCGCTCGTAGAACTTCGTCCCGCCGATCACCTGGTAGGCGATCTCGCGCCGCACGAGCGTGTCCTCGATGACCCGCGACATCGCGTTGGTGCGGTAGAGCACGGCGATCTCCGCGCGCGAGGCGCCCTCGTCCAGCAGGCGCTCGATCTCGCCCACGACGAAGCGCGCCTCCGCGTGCTCGTCGTCGAGCGCGCGCACGTGGATCTGCTCGCCCTGGCCCAGCTCGCTCCACAGGCGCTTTGCGATGCCGCCGCGGTTGTTGGCGATCACGGCGTTGGCCGCCGAGAGGATCGTCTCGGTGGAGCGGTAGTTCTGCTCGAGCTTGACCACCCGCGCGTCGGGGAAGTCCTCCTGGAAGTCCAGGATGTTGCGCACGTCGGCGCCGCGGAAGCTGTAGATCGACTGGGCGTCGTCGCCCACCACCGCCAGGTTGCGGTGCCCGATCGGCCCCGCGTAGGAGGGCCGGCCGTTCGCCTCGCCGGCCTGTGGCGGCCGGCCGCCACCCACGAGCAGCTGCAGCAGGCGGTACTGCGCGTGGTTGGTGTCCTGGTACTCATCGACGAGCACGTGGGCGAAGGCGCTCCCGTAGCGCTCGCGCACCTCGGGGTAGAGCTCCAGCAGGTTGACCGTCCGGAACAGCAGGTCGTCGAAGTCCATCGCGTTCATCCGCAGCAGGTCGCGCTGGTAGATCTCATAGACCTCGCCGACCATCTGCTCGAACGGGGAGCCGGCCGCCTGGCCGTAGTCGGCGGCGTCGCGCAGCTGGTTCTTGGCGGCGGAGATCTGGTTGTGCAGCGCTGCCGGGGTGTAGCGCTTGAGGTCGATCCCCAGCGCCTCGGCCGAGCGCTTGGCCAGGCGGCGGGCATCGGCCTGGTCATAGATCGTGAACTGGCGCGTGTAGCCCAGGCGCTCGGCCTCCACCCGCAGGATGCGCGCGCACGCGGCGTGGAAGGTCATCAGCCACATGCCGCGCGTGTTGTGGCCGAGCAGGCGCTCGACGCGCTCGCGCATCTCCTTGGCGGCCTTGTTGGTGAACGTGATCGCGAGGATCTCGCTCGCCTGGGCCTGGTCGCTGTAGATCAGGAAGGCGATCCTGTGCGCGAGCACACGGGTCTTGCCGCTGCCGGCGCCGGCCAGGATCAGCAGCGGCCCCTCGCCGTGCGTGACCGCCTCTCGCTGGGGCTCGTTGAGGTCCTCGAGCAGCTCACGCAGGTGCTCGGCGTGGGGGTTTTCGGGCATCGAGCATCCAGCATAGATGCGCGCCCGGCCGGTCGCGCGCGGCGCCCGCCGGCCCGCCGGGGCTAGCCGCCGGCCGGGTTGGGGCCCTTCACGGGACGCAGCGGGCGCACCTCGGCCACGGGCGCCGGGCCGGTGTCGGAGAGCTCGCCGACGCTGCGTTCGAGCGCGCCGATGCGGCTGGAGAGCGCCTGGATGGCCTCCGCGATCGGATCCGGCAGATGGATCCAGTCGGCGTCGGGGCCCTCCATCCGCCGCCCGTCCACGCGCACCGGGTGGCCGGGGTTGCCGACGACGGTGGAGTTGGGCGGCACGTCGGTGATGACCACGCTGTTGGCCCCGATCTTGGCGCCGTGGCCGATCGTGATCGGCCCGAGCAGCTTCGCGCCGGAGCCGATCGTGACGTTGTCCTGCACCGTGGGGTGGCGCTTGCCGGTGGCAAAGCCCGTGCCGCCGAGCGTGACGCCCTGATAGAGGGTCACGTCGTTGCCGATCTCGGCCGTCTCGCCGATCACGACGCCGGCGCCGTGGTCGATGAACATGCCGTCGCCGATCCGCGCCGCGGGGTGGATCTCGATTCCCGTGAGCGCGCGCGTGAGCATCGAGATCAGCCGCGGCAGCAGCGGCACGCCCGAGATATGCAGCATATGGGCGATCCTGTAGGCCAGCAGCGCGTGGATGCCGGGCCACGTCGCGAGGATCTCCGCGGGTGCCACGCCGCGCGCCGCCGGGTCACGGTCGCGCGCGGCAAGCACATCGCGACGCACCTCTTTGGCGACCCGCGCGAACGCGTGCAGACCGGGCATGGCAACAGCGTAGCGGCCGCCCGGACCGATCCTGGCGGCCGGCCCGGCGAGGCATATGGGCCTGGCTGGCCGGCCGCGCGGCTCAGGGCGCGAAGAAGGCCTGCGAGACGTAGCGCTCGCCCGAGTCGGGCATGATCACGACGATGCGCAGGCCCCGGGACTCGGGGCGGGCCGCCACCTCGAGCGCCGCCCACAGCGCCGCGCCGCAGGAGATCCCGGCGAGCAGCCCGCAGCGCCTCGCGCAGCGCCAGGCGGTCTGGATCGCGTCGTCGTCGGAGACGGGGATCACCTCGTCGAGCAGCTCGCGGTTCAGTACGGGCGGTACGAAGCCCGCGCCGATGCCCTGGATGCGGTGTGGCCCGGGCGCCTGGCCTGAGAGGACCGCCGAGCCGCGCGGCTCGACGGCCACCACTCGCAGCCGCGGGTTGGCGTGCTCGCGCAGGTACTCGCCCACTCCCGTGATCGTGCCGCCGGTGCCCACGCCCGCCACGAGCACGTCGACGCGCCCCTCGAGCGCGCGCTCGATCTCCGGGCCGGTCGTGCGCCGGTGCACCTCGGGGTTGGCGGGGTTGGAGAACTGATCCGGCAGGAACACGTCATCGTGGCGCGCCATCGCTCGCGCTGCCGCGACCGCCTCCCCCATGCCGCCCAGCGACTCGGTGATCTCCACTCGCGCTCCGTACAGGCGCAGCAGGCTCTCGCGCTCGCGGCTCATTCCCTGCGGCAGCGTCAACACCAGCTGGTAGCCCTTGGCGGCGCACACGAACGCGAGCGCGATCCCGGTGTTGCCGCTGGTGGCCTCGACGATCGTGGTGCGTCCCGGCTCGATGCTGCCCTGCTCCTCGGCGGCCTCGATCATCGCGACGCCGATCCGGTCCTTGACGCTGCCCCCGGGGTTGAACGCCTCGAGCTTGGCGAACAGCTCGACGCCGCTGTCCGCCGCGGAGGTGCCCTCGAGCATGCGCGGCAGCCCCACCACGGGGGTGCAGCCGACAAGCTCCGAAATGTTGATCGGGATTCGCGCCATCTTTGCCACGACAATAGTGGCAGGCGCGATCGCGCTCATTCTGGGCATCGGCGCTGTTCGCGACAGCGGGGGCCCCAGCGCACAGCTGCCACGCTGGGCCGGCTGGCTCTTGATCTCCGAGGCCTCTGCGGCCGGCTTGGAGGAGACCGTTCTCTCTTTGGTGTGGAATTCACCGAACGATCCGAAGTCGTTTGCACAGCGTGCTGCAGCCGGTGAAGGTGACGGTGTCCGAAAGCGTTTGTTGTCCTCAGCGTATTTCCCTGATTCTTGACGGCTTCGGCGCCTCGCACCGCGTTCCCGGCGAGCGGGGGGCGGCGCGCGGAGCCGCCGGGGCGGCCCCGGCCCGCTGCTACCGTGGCCCCATGTCGGCGGCTAGGGTGCAGGCGGGCGTGCCGGGCCCGCTCATGCGTGGCGCACGGCGGACTTACGACTCCTCTCGGATGCTGCTGGCATGCTGGCGGCGCGGCCGGGCCCTGTCACCGGCGGCGATGCCCGACGGCGTGCTCGCCAGCAACGAGCACGGCGTCTACTGCGTGCCGCGCTCGGGCTCGCGCCGCCCGCTCGCGCGCGCGATCCTCGCCGGCGAGGTATGGGAGCGCGACACGCTCGATCTGCTGCGCGCTGTGGACCCCGCGGGCGACGTGGTTCACGCCGGGACCTGCTTCGGCGACTTCCTGCCCGCGCTCGCTCGCTCGCGTGCGAGCGGCGCGCTGGTGTGGGCGTTCGAGCCCAGCGGCGAGAGCTTCCGCTGCGCGCAGATGACCGCGACGCTCAACGGCCTCGGCGACGTCGTGCTCAGACACGCGGCCCTCGGCGACGCCGGCGGGGCGGCGCTGCTCGCGAGCGGCACGCGCGCCGAGCCGGCCTTGGGCGGCTTCAGCCACCTGGTCGAGGACCCCGCCGAGCTGGAGCACTGCAGCAGTCACGAAGAAGTGGACCTGCTGGCGATCGACGAGGTCATCTCCAGCGATCGGCGAGTCGCGGTCATCCAGCTCGATGTGGACGGTCACGAGCAGCTCGCGCTGGAGGGCGCGATGCTGACCGTCGAGCGCTGCCGGCCGCTGATCGTGCTGGAGAGCGCGCCGCCGCGCGACTGGGTGGCGAAGTACCTGGCACCGCTGGGCTATCGCATGAGCTCGCCGGTCGACGCCAACGTCGTGCTGCGCTGCGCGTGAGCTCGGCCTCGCCGCTCGCCGACGCGGGTGGCTTCGGGCCGGGCGGGTCGCTGTCATAGGCAGCACTTATCGCAGCCCGGAAAAAGGTATGACAGGAATGTGGGTTTTCCTCACAATTGCGCGCCTGTCTCATGCTACGTTCGTTGCCATCGGTTGCTCGTAGGCAACACAGCAGGCCCAATGCGGGCACCGTCAACGGGCCGCACAGCGCCCATCACATCAGGGGGCATTACATGAATCGCAGGTCGCTTTCCTCGGTGCTCGCGCTCGCCGCACTGCTCGCGCTGAGCATGTTCTCATCCGCAGCACTTGCCGCAGGCGCCGGTCCGGCAAAGAAGGAAAAGAAAGAAAAAGCCGTGAAGACGAGTGAACATTACACAGCGGAATACACCGAAGGAACCGAATACTTCATGGGTGACACGCTTCACTGCCACGGTGTGCACAAGACCAACTCACTGCTCTACCCGGGCACGGGCACGGGGCGCTCGAGCCGCGGCGGCGAGGACATCGAGCACTGCAAGCTCTCAAAGGGTCAGAGGTTCCCAGAACGCTGGCAGATCGTCGGCGACCCGATCAACATCGACGGCAACGAATGGGACTCGGACTTCGACGGACAGGGCACCTTCGACTACACGAGCAAGGTGACAACCGACCACTCGTTCTGGATCAGGGCGATCTACACGCCGTAGCGGCGGGGGCATGCGCGGAGGTCTCGCTGAGATTGCGGGGCCTCCGTCAGTTCTGAAGCAGCCGCCGCGCAAGCTCACGGGCGCTCGGCCGTTGCCCAGCAGGAGCTTCAAATCTCGCCCGGGCGCGCTTGACGTCGCACGCCTGCGGGTAGAGCCGTGAATCGCCTACTCCTCCAGGCCGAGGTCGACGAGGGCGCGATCGCGATCCCAATAGAGCGCCAGCCGAGTGACCCTGCCATTGCGAACCCGGAACACGCTCGCCCTGCGCTGGTCGACCTCCACGCCGCTGCCCGCCCCACGACCCCTCATGCGGCTGAAAACAAGCACGGACCCATCATCGAGCTCGCGGTATTCCTCTGCGTCAAAGCGAAGTGTCTCCCACAGCTTGACGAAGGCTTCGACGCCCGGTGCTGCAGCAATTCCCGTTCTGGTGCTCGGCTCGGGACCGTCGGGGACCACGAACTCAATGCCTGGATCTGCCCACTCCGGCCTCGCGCTGAAATCACCGCGTTCCCATTCAGCGAACACAGAGCGCACGACGTCCAGGTTCTCAGACATCGTGCTCGATCCACACGGCGTCGGGAAGGTAGAAGCTCATGAGCCTGTCAACGTCACGACTCGCCACCGGCTCGAACGATCGGCGGAGAAGCTCGACCAGGTCTGGGGTCGTGGAATCCTCAGCCACAGCAGGGAGTATCCGCCGATCGGCAGCAACGCGCGGGCCAACCCGGGGCCGCCCCGAAAAGCCCACGGCGCTCTGGCTGACTCCGGTGGCCCCACAGGTCCGCCCATCCTAGATGTGGTACATGCTGGCGCCCGCGTCGCGCTGCTCGCGCTCGATCACATCGGCGATGGTGGTCTCGGCGAGGACCTTGCGCGCCGCTGCGGCCGCGTCTGAGAAGACGCCCTCGGCCCCGCGTCCGAGGGGGCCGTCGAGCAGCTCAACGATCTCCAGCACGGTGACGCTCGCGGGCTCGCGGGCGAAGCGGTAGCCGCCCTTGACGCCGCGCTGGGAGCTTACGACGCCGGCGCGCCGGAGCACCGCGAACAGCTGCTCGAGGAACTGCACCGGCATCTCGCGCCGGCGCGCCAGCTCGCCGATGGGGACCGGCGCGGTGCCCGCGCTGCGCCCCAGCTCGGCGAGGGCGAGCACCGCGTATGGGGACTTGCTCGTGATCGAGATCATCTGACTGAGGGGCGCGCGGCGGGCGCGCTGCTGCGATCGTATTGCGCGGCACGGGCGCCCTGCCTCGCCGTGCAGCGACCCCTCACGTTGAGTTCGTTCGCGCACGCGAACAGCCATAAGCGCGCGCGGCGTGGCATAAGAGATCCCTATGGTCCGCTAGGCTGAGTGCTGGCCATCGGGGCAGACGGTCCGGCCCCCCTGCGCCGTCGCGGAAAAGCACACAGAGCGCTGAGTACACCCGATGGCCAAATCTTTGGGCGTGCCCCCGCCCGCGGGGCCGAGCTGGCAGCCGGTCCGCGCGGGCTCGGGTCGCCGCTAGAGCCAGCCGCGCTCGGTGGCGATCAGCACGGCCTGGGCGCGGTCCACCGCGCCCAGCTTGCCGTAGATGTTGTGCAGGTGCGTGCGCACCGTGCTCGTCGAGAGCGTCAGCTCGTGGGCGATCTGCTTGTAGACCTTGCCCTCCGCCAGGCGCTGCAGCACACCGAGCTCGCGCCCGGACAGCGGACACGGATCGACGTGGCGCTGGCGCTGGCTGACCGAGCTCGGCAGCTCGTACATCACGCGGCGCAGCTCCTGCGGACCGAGCCCCACGGTGCGTGCGGAGTGCAGCATCTCGGCCGGCGAGACGCGGCCACCGTGGGCGTAGTGGGCGAGCATGTCCGCCAGGCGGATCAGCGCGGCCTCCCCTTCTACGTCGGGGCTGTGGTGGCGCTCGATCGGGGTGGCCACCGTGGAGGGCAGCCCCCAGCGGCGAATCAGCACGCCGCCCACAAGCGCGTGGTCGACGCCGAGCTCGCGCCGCTCCTGGTGGACGCGCTCCTCGGGCGTGCGCGCGCCGCGGTGGACCTGCGCCGGATAGCCGGGATAGGCGTGCAGCAGGACGAGCTTGCCGACATCGTGCAGCAGGCTCGTGACGGTGAGGCGGTCGCGGTGCTCGTAGCCGACCTCGGCGGCGACACGGTCGGCGGCGTGCTGCGTGGCGAGCGCATGTAGGCGGAAGCGCTCGGGCGCGGCGTCCCACACGCTGGCGCGTTCGAAGAAGTCGAACGTGCGCACGTGGTTGGCGAGAGCGTGCACCGTGGGCGGGCTGAGGCGCTCGACCGCGGCGACGGCCGTGTCGATGCGCCCGCGACCTTCGTCCATGCGGTTTGCGAGGCGGACCACCGCGATGATCAGGGCGACATCGGACTCGACCGCGGCAACCACGTCGGCCGTGGCCACGTGATCCTTGGAGACGACGGCGAGCAGGCGGTTGCGTGACTCGGCGAGCGCGGGGAATGCCTCCAGCGCTTCAAATGCCATCGTCAGGCGGCGGCCGTGGCCCTCGTTCTGGTGGCGCTCAGGGGCCGACGCCGCGGGCACGCTCGCGCGCGCCTGCGCCGGCGCCTTGCGGCGTGTCCGTGCCTCGTTCAGCTTCTTTCCTGCCTTCAGCTTCTTTGCTGCGGCTGTTGCCTGCATACCTTCAAACCCCTTCCCTGGGTGCCCCGACCTTCCGCGTCGGGGTAGTCCGATGGGGTCCTATCGGCAGCGGCGCTCACACAATTGAGCGGTGAATGGCGATCGGCGGCTGCGGGGGGAATCTGCTCAGGCCCGGGCGAGCGCCCGATCGATGCGCCGCAGCGTCTCCTCGCGGCCGAGCAGCACGACGCTCTCGAAGATCCCGGGCGAGACGGTACCCCCTGAGATGGCCACGCGCAGCGGCTGGTAGACCTCGCGCGGCTTGAGCGCGCGGCGCTCGATGACTGCGGCCAGGGCGGCGCTGACGGCGTCCTCGTCGAAGCCGTCAGCCGCGGCGAGGCTCGTGCGCACATCGCCCAGCACCGCGCGCCCTTCCTCGCCCAGCCAGCGCTCGCGCGCCGCGGCGTGCTCGACGGGCCCGTCGCGCAGCGGTCCCGCCAGCGGCCAGAAGTCCGCGAGCGTGTGGATCTTCTCCTGGCTGATGCGCGCCAGCTCGCCGAGGTGCTCGCGCCCGGTGAACTCTTCCAGGCGCGTGGCCAGCTCGGGCACGGGCAGGCTGCGGATGTAGACCCCGTTGAGCCACTTCAGCTTGACCTCGTCGAAGCGGGCGGGATTGCGGCTGACGCGCTCGAGCGTGAAGCGCTCGATCAGCTCCCCGGTGGAGAGCACAGTAGCGTCGTCGCCCGCGCCCCAGCCGAGCAGCGCGAGATAGTTGCGCACCGCCTCGGGCAGATAGCCCGCGTCGCGCAGCTCCTGCACGGAGGCTGCGCCATGGCGCTTGGAGAGCTTGCGCCCATCCGGCCCGTGCAGCAGCGGCAGGTGCGCGTACAGCGGCAGCGGCGCATCCGCCCCGAAGCCCACCGCTTTGGCCGCCTCGAGCACGAGCAGCTGCTTGGGCGTGTTCGAGAGGTGGTCCTCGCCGCGCACGACGTGGCTTATCGCGGCGTCCAGGTCGTCGATCGCAACGGCGAAGTTGTAGAGCACCGAGCCGTCCGCGCGCGCGATCACGGGGTCGTCGAGATGGACGTGCTCGAAGCGCGTGTCCCCGCGGATCACGTCGTGCACCACGGTGGCGCCCTCGGCGGGCACGCGCAGGCGCACCGCTCCATGGCTCTGCTCCTCCCCGCGGAAGCCCTGCTCGGCTCCGTGGCGCTGCTTGTAGGCCCTGACATCCTCGGCGGTCGCGCTCGAGTGATAGGCGTGGCCGGCTTCGAGCAGCGCCCGCAGCGCCTCCTGGTGGCGCTCGGAGCGCTCGGTCTGGAGGATCGGGCCCTCGTCCCAGTCGAGCTCCAGCCAGCGCAGCGCCTCGAGGATCTGAGCGATGTTCTCTGGCGTGGAGCGCTCGCGGTCGGTGTCCTCGATGCGCAGCACGAGCGTGCCGCCCTCGTGGCGCGCGAGCAGCCAGTTGAACAGGGCGGTGCGCGCCCCGCCGATGTGAAGCGCCCCGGTGGGCGACGGTGCGAAGCGAACCCTCATAGGCCCGCAGCCTAGTCCCTGGCGCGCGCCGGGCCACGGAGACCGCCGCGCTGGGGCGAGTCCGACCACTGGCGCCGGGCCCCGCTCATATCCCCTGCGACAACGCGATACTCAACCCATGTCCAAGGAGCCCGGCGAGATTTGGACCGTCCGCGACGGCAGGGCCCTGCAGGTTCGCAACTACACCTCGCTAGGCGAGGCCCTCGAGGCCGCTGGGTTCGAGAGGTAGCGACCCGATAATCCACCCGACCCTCCGATTCGCCGCGCCTGGGCCCGCCCAACATCACATCTCGCTGAGGATGGCGGGATACTCCCCGGCGTGCCTGAGGAGTCCACGTCCCCCGATTTGGTAGAGCTGGTGAGGCGGGGCTTTGAGAGATGGAACCACGGCGGGGACCCGGACGCGGCTCTGACGCGGCCGCCGAACGCCTCGCGCACGCACGGGGTGAGCTGATGTCGCAGGAGAACGTCGAGGTCGTGCGTCAGAGCATCGACGCGTTCAACCGGCGCGACGTCAAGGCGTTGCGGATGTTCGACGACCCCGACCTGGAGGTCGACTGGTCCGCGTCCAGAGGCGTCGCTGCAGGCGTCTATCGAGGCATCGACGCGGTCTTGCAGTTCTATGGGGAGTCCTTTGATGTCTTCGACGAGATCATCTTGGAGCCGGACCGCTTCATCGAGGCCGGTGAGTCGGTCGTCGTCCCGAACCGGAGTCGCTCCCGGGGGCGCGATGGCATTGAACTATTCACTCGAAGCGCCCTCGTGTTCACCGTGCGCGGCCGTCGCATAGTCCGCATATGCCTGTACCAGGATGCAGATCAGGCCCTCGCCGACCTCGGCCTGGAGGGGTAGGCGACTGGCATGCTGATCGGCGCGCACGTGTCCCCCGCCGGTGGGCTGCCCAAGGCGATCGCGCGCGGTGTGGAGCGCGACTGCGAGGCTATCCAGATCTTCAACCAGTCGCCGCGCATGTGGCGCCCCAGCGTGTATCCCGCGGAGGACGTGGCGGCGTTCCGCGAGGCGATGGCGGACAGCCCGATCGGCGCCGTGCTGATCCACGCGGTCTACCTGCTCAACTGCGCCAGCGAGGACACCGACATCCGGGCCAAATCGCTCGCCTCGCTGACGCACTCCCTGCGCGTGGGGCAGGCGATCGGCGCGAACGGGGTGGTGCTCCACCCCGGCTCGGCGCTGCAGGGGGACGTCGGCGCGGCGATCGCGCGGGCCGGCGAGACGATCCGCGAGGCGCTCGCCGAAAGCGAGGGCTGCGAGCTGCACCTCGAGGACACCGCCGGCGCCGGCGGCACGCTGGGGCGCTCCTTCGAGGAGCTCGCCGGGCTGCTGGAGGCCGCCGGTGGCGGGGCGCGCCTGGGCGTGTGCCTGGATTCCTGTCATCTGCTCGCCTCCGGCTATGACATCCGCACCGGCGCGGGCATGAGGAAGGTCCTGCGCGAGGCCTCGCGCAGGCTCGGGCGCGGTCGCATCCGCTCGCTGCACCTCAACGACTCCCAGACCCCGCTCGGATCCAACCGCGACCGGCACGCCAACATCGGCCACGGCGAGCTCGGCGAGGAGGGCGTGGCCGCGTTCCTCTCCGCGCCCGGCCTGCAGCGGCTCCCGTGTGTGCTCGAGACCCCCGGTGTCAAGCGCGGGGGCCCGGACCGCGCCGAAGTGCAGCTCGCGCGCGCGCTGCGCGAGCGGGGGCTGGCCGCGCGGCGCTAGCCGCTGGCGCTCGCCGCGGAGGCGACCGGCGCGAGCACGTGCTCGAGCTCGGCGCGCAGCGTGGGCGTGTGGCGCACGCGGTACTCCTCGCCGAGGCGCAGGCGGCGCGTGCCGGCGCTGGTGTCGATGTCGACGAGCACCTCGGCGGGGCCCGGGAAGTCCTCGATCGCCTGCTTGAGATCCTCGATCGCGCTCGGCGAGAGGGCCTCAGCGGTGACGCGCAGGTGCACCGGCCTGGCCTGCTCGGTGGCCGCCCTGCTGGCCGCGTCCGCCTGCGCCCGCGCGCGCGCCAGCTCCTCCTCGGAGGGAGAGAAGTCCTCGACGCTCTGCACCACCACGCACGTCTTGCCCGCTTCCTTGTGATCCACGCGACCCTTCACGATCACCACCCGGTCCACCGCCAGCGCCGCCTCGTGCTCTGCTAGCGCCTTGCCGAAGACGAGCAGCTCGACGGCTCCGGCGAGATCGTCGAGCGTGGCGAACATCATGTGATCGCCGTTGCGCGTGCGGATGCGCTTGGCCTCGGTGATGATCCCGCCAACCGTCACCCAATCCTTGTCGCGGCGATCCTCCAGCGCGGCCAGGGCGCAGTCCACACGCGCGCGCAGCGCCTCGCGCAGCGGCTTCAGCGGGTGCGCCGAGATGAACAGCCCGATCGCTTCCTTCTCCGCGGCCAGCAGCTCGGCCTGCTCGAACTCCTGCGCGGGGATCGGCGGGTGCACGGGCTGGGCCAGGATCGCGCCGGGCCCCTCCGCCGGCGCGTCCGCGGGCGCGGCGCCGGGCTCATCCTGCAGGTCGAAGATCGAGCCCTGGCCGATGAGCGCGTCCTGCTGGATCTTCTGGCCTTTCGCCTGCGCCTGCTCGAGCACGTCGAGCATGCCCCTGCGGCTTGCGCCGGTGGAGCCGAGGGCACCGCACTTGATCAGTGCCTCGATCGCCTTCTTGTTGACCGTGCGGTTGTCCACGCGCTCGCAGAAGTCCCACAGCGATGTGAAGCGTCCCCCCGATCCTTCGCGCGCGCGTTTGATCGCCTCGACGGCCTGGTAGCCGACGCCCTTGACCGCGTCCAGGCCGAAGCGGATGTTTCCTTCCACGACCGTGAACTCGTGATCGGAGAGGTTGACGTCCGGCGGCAGGATCTCGATGCCCATCTCCTCGCAGCGGGCCACGAAATAGGGCACCTTGTCCTTCGTGGACATCACCGAGGAGATCAGCGCGGCCATGTACTCCGCGGTGTAGTTGGCCTTCAGCCACGCGGTGCGATAGCCGATCAGCGCGTAGCAGGCGGCGTGGCTCTTGTTGAACGAGTAGTCCGCCGACTTTTCGTTGGTCTGCCACAGGAACTCGATCACCTCGGGCTTCGTTCCCGACGCGCGGCAGCCGTCCACGAACTCCGGCTTCAGCGCCGCCATCGCGGCACGGTTCTTCTTGCCGATCGCCTTGCGCAGGTCATCGGCCTTGGCGCCCGAGAAGCCGGCCAGTTCCTTGGAGATCTGCATCGCCTGCTCCTGGTAGAGGATCACCCCGTTGGAGGACTCCAGGATCGCGCGCAGGCGCTCGTCGGGATAGGAGATCGCCTGCGGGTTGTGCTTGCCCTTGGCGTAGACGGGGATCTGGTCCAGCGCGCCCGGCCTGTACAGCGCGTTGAGTGCCACCAGGTCGTTGAACTCGTCGGGGCGCACCTTCTTGAGCGCCTCGCGCATGCCGTCGGACTCGAACTGGAAGACGCCCGTCGATTCGCCGCGGGCCAGCATCTCGTATGTGCGCGGGTCATCCAGCGGGACCTTCGTCCAGTCGGGACG
The DNA here is from genome assembly GCA_963771085.1 of uncultured Solirubrobacteraceae bacterium. GTDB lineage: Bacteria > Actinomycetota > Thermoleophilia > Solirubrobacterales > Solirubrobacteraceae > Palsa-744. The sequence continues at coordinate 311,314 of CAVYSB010000002.1, forward strand.
CTCGCTCGTGGAGCGTTCGATGATGTCCAGCGCGTCCTCGATCACATCGAGGTTGCGCAGCCCTAGGAAGTCCATCTTGAGAATGCCGATTTCCTCGATCGGTTTCATCGAGAACTGGGTGACCGTGCGGAACACGCGCTCGCCCTGCTCGTCTGTGCCCGCGTCGGCGAGCTGCAGGGGCACGATGTCGGTCAGCGGCCGGTCGGCGATGACCACCGCGGCGGCATGGATGGAGGAGTTGCGCACGATCCCCTCGAGACCCTGGGCCACGTCCACTATCTGGCGCGCCACGGGATCCTCGTCGCAGGCCTTGCGCAACGGCTGACCGCTCTTCAGGCAGTCCTCGAAGGACGGCGAGCGGCCCATAATCGGATCGGGGATCAGCTTCGCCAGGCGGTCGCCGGCGGCGTAGTCGAAGCCGAGCACCCGTGCGGCGTCGCGCGTGGCCGCGCGCGGGAACATCTTGCCGAATGTGACGATCTGCGCGACCGACTCGCGCCCGTACTTCTCGGTCACGTAGCGCATCACGCGCTCGCGCCCGCGCACCGAGAAGTCGATGTCGATGTCCGGCATCGACACGCGCTCGGGGTTCAGGAAGCGCTCGAACAGCAGGTCGTAGCGCAGCGGGTCGACGTCGGTGATGGCCAGGCAGTAGGACACGAGTGATCCGGCGGCCGAGCCGCGGCCCGGCCCCACCGCGATGCCGTTCTCCTTGGCGAACTTGACGAAGTCCCACACGATCAGGAAATAGGCGTTGAAGCCCATGCGGTCGATCACGTCGAGCTCCATCTCCATCCGCGCCAGCGCCTCCGCGGGCGGCGGGTTGCCGTAGCGCACGCGCAGGCCCTCCTGTACGCGCTCGCGCAGGTACCCGCGCTCATCGCTTCCGTCCGGCGTCGGGAAGCGCGGGATCAGCTGCTTGCCCAGCTCCATCTCGACCGAGCAGCGCTCCGCGATCTCCAGCGTGCTCGCGATCGCCTCCGGCCACTCCGCGAAGGCGGTGCCCATCTCCTCGCTGTCGCGCAGGTAGAACTCGTTCGTGTCGAACGTCAGCTTGGGTGCCGCGATCGTGCTCTTGGTCTGCACGCACAGCAGCGCGGTGTGGTGCTCGTAGTCCTCGCGGCGCAGGTAGTGAACGTCACCCGTGCCGACGAGCGCGCCGCCGAGCTCGCGGGCGATCCTGACGATGCCCTCGTTGCACTTCTCCTGCGCCGCCAGGCCGTTCTTCTGGACCTCGAAGTAGACGTTCCCGGCGCCGAAGACGCCCTGCAGCTCGGCGGCGTGGGCGCGCGCCTCCGCGGGGCGCTCATCGAGCAGTCGCTGGCAGAAGCGCGATGCGAGGCAGCCGGTGAGCGCGATCACTCCCTCGGAGTGGCGCGCGACCTGCTCCAGGTCGACCGTCGGCTTGCCGCGGTGCAGCCCCTCGAGGAAGCCCGCCGAGGAGAGCTTGACGAGGTTGCGGTAGCCAGCGTCGTCGGCGGCGAGCAGCGTGAGATGGTTGCGCTCGATGCGCCTGGCGGAGGAGGCCGTCGCGGTGTGGTCGTCCACGAGGTAGATCTCGCAGCCCACGATCGGCTTGACGCCGTGGCGCTTGCACGCCTTGTAGAGCTCCACGGCGCCGTTCATCACGCCGTGGTCGGTCAGCCCGAGCGCGGGCTGAGCGAACTCCGCTGCGCGGGCCGCCAGCGCGTCGATCTTGCATGCGCCGTCGAGCAGCGAGTACTCGGAGTGAACGTGCAGGTGGGCGCAGGAGGAGGTGCTCACGGACACTGCATGCTAGGCCCCGGAGCGGCGGAGCCTCAGCGTTCGCGCCGCTGTTTGCGCCTCATTCTCCAGCGGCCGATCAGCGACAGGCTGTGCTTGTGCGAGGGCGCGCGCAGGCGCGGGCGCTCGGGTACCGGGGCGGGCATCGGCGCGGCCTCAGCACGGGCGCGCAGGCGCTCCACGGCGGCCGCGAGCGCGCCCGCCATCTCGGCTCCGCGCTCGGGCGCCGGAGCGTGGTGTGCCGCCGTCCACTCGGGGCGCTGGGCGGGCGGCGGCGCCATCACCCGTTCCGGCCGCTCGGTGAGCGAGGCCGCAAGTCTGGTGAGGATGCCCTTCATGTCCACCACCAGAGCCTCCAGCAGCTCCTGGCCGTGGCGCACGCGCGCCATCTCGGCCTCCGCGCGCCGGCGCTCCGCACGCTCGTCCTGGAGGCCGCGCTGCACCTCCGCGGCGCGGCGCTCCAGCTCGCCGAGGCGTGCCTGCAGTTGCTGCTCGGCCCGCGCGCGTGCGACGGTCTCGGCCGCCGCCGCCTGTTCGGCCTCGACCAGCGTCCGCTGCACGCGCTCCAGGCGCGCTGCGAGCTCCTGCGCGGCCCGCTCGCCGGCGCTCACGCGCTCGCGCAGGCGCGCGAGCTCCTCGCGCCCCTCGCGATCCACGCTCACCGCGCGGTCCTCGGCCTCGACGCGCAGCTGCTGCTCTGCGTACTCGCGCTGCTTGACGCGCCTCAGCTCGTGCTCGCGCTCGAGCGTTCGGGCCTGCTCGGCCTCGAGCAGCTCGGCCATCTGCGCCAGCTCGTCCTCCGCGTCGGCCAGACGCTGCTGCAGGCTGGAGACGTGGCGCTCGAGTGTCTGCACGGTCGCTTCGGCGGCCTCCGCGCGCCGCGTGAGGGCGGCCTCGCCGCTCTCGGCCGCGCGCCGCGCGCGGCGTTCGGCCAGCAGATCGCCCTCGCTGCGGCGTCCCCCGCGGCCCTCGCCGCCGCCCGGCTCCCCGCCGAAGGTCTCGTTTCCCTCCGCCATCACGATCACAGGAAGCTAAGGCCAGGACCGGACGCTGCGGGTGCTGCGCTCAATCGCCCGCGCGCCGGGCGATCCATAGGCCCACGCCGAGCAGCAGCGCCGCGGTGACGCTCACACCGAGCAGCGCCATGCGCCGGGAGGCAAGCCGGCGGCGCAGGTACCAGGTGCCGCCCTGCCACACGACGATGCCGAGCAGGCGGTAGCCGGCGGAGCTCATCGGCCGTCGCCGGGCGCTGCGCCACACCGCGTAGCCGAGGAGCCTGTGTGCCGTGGCGGGCATGCTCTCGATGCTACCCCGCGGGCTCATTTCTGATGCAGGCGCCACGCCATCCGCGACTGCAGCGACCACAGCTCGATGAAGCCCGGCGAGGCCGCCTGCGAGAAGAGCCCTCCGGACTCGCTGAACGACGCCAGGCTCGCGTCGTAGACGGCGTTCGGCGAGGAGCGGCGCACCACGCGCGCGCCGCCCTTGTAGAGCTTCAGCGCGATCATGCCCGTGACGCGCTCGTTGACGCGCTCGATGTAGGCGTCGAGGTCGCCGCGCAGCGGCTCCCACCACAGCCCCGCATAGACCAGGTAGGCCCACTGGCGATCGAGCTGCGGCTTGAACTGGTTCTGGTGGATCGTGCACACGAGCCGCTCGAGCTCCAGGTGCGCGGCGAGGATGATCGTCGCGGCGGGCGCCTCATAGATGTCGCGGACCTTCAGGCCGACGATGCGATCCTCGATGTGGTCGATGATCCCCACTCCGTGGCGCGCCCCGATCTCGGCGACCCGTTCGATCAGCTCGACCAGCCCGAGGCGCTCGCCGTCCAGGGCGACGGGCACGCCGCGCTCGAAGCCCAGCTCCAGCACCTCGCCCTCCTCGGGCGCGTCCTCGGGTCGCGTGACCAGCTGGAAGACATCGTCCTCGGGCGCGTGGTCGAGATCCTCGATCCAGCGCCCCTCCGAGGAGCGCCCCCAGAGGTTGTCGTCGATCGAGTACGGCGGCGCCTCGGCGCCGGGTCGGGTTGGGGAAGTCTTAATTGGGATGCCGTGCTCGCGCGCGTAGGCGATCTCCTCCTCGCGCCCCATCTGCCACGAGCGCACCGGCGCGATCACCTTCAGCTCGGGCCCGAGCGTCGCGACGGTCGCCTCGATGCGCACCTGGTCGTTGCCCTTGCCCGTGCAGCCGTGCGCGATCGTGTCGCAGCCGCTCGCGCGCGCCTGCTCGACCGCGAGTTTGGCGATCAGCGGGCGCCCGAGTGCTGTGAACAGCGGGTAGCCGCTGCCATAGATCGCGTTGGCGCGAATGGCGGGCGCCAGGTACTCCTGCGCGAACTGCTCGCGTGCGTCGATCACGTGGCACTCCAGCGCGCCCAGCGCCAGGGCCTTGCCTTCGATCACCGCGTAGTCCTCGCCCGGCTGGCCGAGGTTGACGGTCAGGCAGACCACCTCGGCGCGGTACTCGTCCTGGATCCACTTCAGCATCACGCTCGTGTCCAGGCCGCCGGAGTACAGCAGCAGCACACGGTGGACCTGCTCGGGGTCGGCCTCATAGGTGGCCGTGCGTGTCACTGGGATGCGCGTCTGGCTGCTCACCGGCGGCGAAGGCTACTGCAGGGGCGCGCGTTCCATCAGCGGATAGGGCGGCGGCGCCTCGGAGAAGCCGAGCTTTGCGTACAGCCCCTGGGCGTCGGCCGTGTGCAGCAGCCAGCGCACGCCCGCGGCCAGCCGCGCGTCGCCGTCGACGATCTCGCGCACGAGCTCGAGCCCGAGGCCGCGGCCGCGGTGCTCCGGCAGCACGTAGACGTCGGCCAGGTAGGCGAGCACAGCGAAATCCGACACGGCCCGCGCGAAGCCCACCTGCTCCCCGCCGCGGTAGAGACCCAGCACCCGGCTGGAGCCGCGGATCGCGCGCTCGATGCGCTCGCGTGGAAGGCCGCCCCCCCAGTAGGAGTCCTCGCTGATGAAGCGGTGCACCGCCGCCACGTCGATCCGCGCGGGGTCGTCGTCGAGCTCGTAGCCGCCGGCCAGCGCCCGTCGCACCGCTCAGTCCTCGAGCACGGCCGCCAGGCGCGCCAGCGCCTCGCCGACCTCCGCCTCGCCGATCGTGAGCGGTGGCAGCAGCCGCAGCGTCGCGGGCCCTGTCGCGTTGACGACGAGGCGCTGCTCGAGCAGCGCGCGGCGCACCACCTCGGGGGCCGCGAGGTCGAGTTCGCAGGCGAGCATCAGGCCGCGCCCGCGCACCAAGCGCACGTGCGGCAGGCGCTCGAGGCCCTCCGCGAGCAGCCCGCCGAGGCTGCGCACGCCCTCCAGCAGTCCGGGATCGTCGGTAACAGCGAGCGCCTCGAGCGCCGCCGCGGCGATCACCGGGCCCCCGGCGAACGTCGAGCCGTGGTCGCCGGGCGCGAACACGTCGGCGAGGCGCTCGCCGGTGACGAGCGCGCCGATCGGCAGCCCGCCGCCGAGGGCCTTGGCGACGGTGATCGCATCGGGACGCACGCGGGTCTGCTCGTAGGCCCACAGCGTGCCCGTCCGTCCCATGCCGGTCTGGATCTCATCGAAGATCAGTGCCGCGCCGTGCTCGTCGCAGGCGGCGCGCGCGGCGGCCAGCAGCTCGTCGGAGAGCACGTTCACACCGCTCTCCCCCTGGATCGGCTCGAGCAGCACGGCCGCGGTGCGCGCGTCGACGGCCGCCATCAGCGCGCCCGGCTCGGCCTCGACGGCACGGAAGCCGGGCACCAGCGGCGCGAAGGGGGCCTGCTTGGCCTCCTGCGGGGTGGCTGAGAGCGCGCCATAGGTGCGCCCGTGGAAGGCGCCGCGGATGACCACCACATCGCCCGCGTGCCTGGCCTTGCGCGCGAGCTTGATCGCCGCCTCGACAGCCTCGGCGCCGGAGTTGCACAAGTACACCTTGCCGCCGAGGCTCGCGGCCGACAGGCGCCCGGCCAGGCGCATGGCGGGCTCGGTGTAAAACAGGTTGCTGGTGTGCACCAGGCGCCCCACCTGCTCGCGCACCGCGGCCACCACGCGCGGGTGGCAGTGCCCGATGTTCGTCACCGAGATGCCGCACAGGAAATCGAGGTACTCGTTGCCCTGCTCGTCCCACAGGCGCGCGCCCTCGCCGCGCACGAACTCGACGGGCTGGCGCGCGTAGGAGGGCATCACGCTGGTGCGCTCTAGCTCCTGCAGCTCGGCGAGGCTCACTGTGCCGCCTCGATCTTGGTGCCGATGCCCGCGTCGGTGAACAGCTCCAGCAGCAGCGAGTGCGCGACGCGCCCGTCGAGGATGTGCGCTGCGCTGACGCCCTGGTCGATCGCCGCGACGCATGCTTCGAGCTTGGGGCGCATGCCGCCCCGCAGCCCGGCCATCGCGGCGCGGATCTCGCGCGTGCTTGTCTGGCCGATCAGGCTCCCGGGGTCGGCGGGGTCGCCCAGCCAGCCGGGAACGTCGGTCAGGAAGATGACCTTGTAGGCGCCCAGCGCGCCCGCCACGGCGCCTGCGGCCTCGTCGGCGTTGACGTTGTAGGAGCGCCCGTCGCGGTCTGCGCCGACGGAGGCGATCACCGGTATGTAGTCGCTGGCGATGTGATCGATGACGCCCACGTTGACGCGCTCGATGCGCCCCACGAAACCGATGTCCTCGCCGCCGGGCGCGGCCCGGCGCGCGACGTGGAAGAGCGAGCCGTCGTCACCGCACAGGCCCACGGCGGGCTGTCCATGACGGCTGAGGCGCAGGACGATCTCCTTGTTGACCTTGCCGACGAGCACCATCTTGGCGACCTCCACGGTCTCCTCGCCGGAGACGCGCAGGCCACCCACGAACTCCACGGGCAGCCCCAGGCGCTCCATATAGGCGGTGATCTCCGGCCCGCCGCCGTGCACGACGATCGGATTGAGGCCCACGTACTTGAGCAGCACGACGTCGCGCGCGAACTCCTCGCGCAGGGCCGCATCCTCCATCGCCGCACCGCCGTACTTGATCACAACCGTCTTGCCGTGGAACTCCCTGATGTAGGGCAGCGCCTCCAGCAGCGTGCCCACGTCGCGTATGTCGTTCACCCCGCTTCCCCCTCAGGTCGTGTAGTCGGCGTTGATCGAGACGTACTCGTGTGAGAGATCGGAGAAGAACAGCTCCGTCTCGGTGCCCGTGCCGGGCAGCGCGATGCGATACTCGACCTCCTCCACTTGGACGGCCTGCGCGAGCGCGCGCTCGTCGTAGGGGATCGCCGCGCCCGCCGAGCACACGGGCACGCCCTCGATCTCCACGTCCACCGCGAGCGGGGCCGTCCCCGCCAGCGCGGCGCCGACCGCCTGCACGATGCGCCCCCAGTTGGGATCGCCGCCGTGCAGCGCAGCCTTCACCAGCGGCGAGTTGGCGACCGCGCGGGCGGCCGCTTCGACCCCGTCCGGCTCCCCTCCGCTCACGATCACGCGCCCGATCCGCCGCGCGCCCTCGCCGTCGGCGACCATCATGATCGCCAGCTGACGCAGCAGCGCATCGAGCGCCTCGCCGAGGCGCAGCTCATCCTCGCTCTCGGCCTCCACGCGCACCCCGCTCGCGCCCGAGCACATCAGGATGGCGGTGTCGTTGGTGGACAGCTGCCCGTCCACCGAGGCGCGGTCGAAGGAGCGCTTGACGCAGACGCCGAGCAGCAGCTCCGCTGTCTCGGCATCGAGCTCGGCGTCGGTCTGCACGAAGCAAAGCATCGTGGCAAAGCGCGGCGAGATCATGCCCGCGCCCTTGCACTGCGCGCTGAGGCGGACCGTGCCCGAGGCGAGCTCCACCTCGAGGTTGGCGCGCTTCTCGAAGGCGTCGGTCGTCTGGATCGCCTGTTGGAAGTCCGCGTCGCCCTCGCGGCGCAGGCTCGCGTGCGCCTGCAGCATGCCCTTGAGCATGAGCTCGACGGGCAGCAGGTGGCTGATCGCGCCGGTCGAGGCGAGCGCCACGGCCGCGGGATCGACGCCCGCCAGCTGCGCGGCGGCACCTTGCGTCTTGGCGGCGTCGTCGAGGCCGCGCCGGCCGGTCGCGGCGTTCGCGCAGCCCGCGTTGGCGAGCACCACGCGCAGGGCGCTGAGATCGCAGCGCTCGCGGCTGAGCAGCACGGGCGCGGCGGGCGTCGCGGAGGAGGTGAAGCGCGCCGCGCTGGAGGGGCGCGCGGCGTCGCACACGAGCAGCCCCACATCGGGGTTGCCGCTCGGCTTCAGTCCCGCGGCAACGCCGGAAGCGCGAAAGCCGGCGGGCAGCCCCGCGGCGGGATCGAGCTCGCTGACGTGCGCGGGCGGCGCGACCCAGCGCGAGCGGAAGAACGGGACCGGCGCCCCGGGCGCGGTTGGGCGCGCGCTCATGTGAGCCCCGCCGTCTCCGGCAGCCCGAACATCAGGTTGAGGTTCTGCACAGCCTGCGAGGAGGTCCCCTTCCAGAGGTTGTCGATCGCCGAGAGCACCACCACCTTGCCCGTGTGCGCGTCGGCGGCCGCGAACACGCGGCAGAAGTTGGTCTCGCGCACCTCGCGCGTGCCCGGCGGCTCGAGCGCCACCTCGACGAAGGGCTCGCTCGCATAGGCCGCACCGAAGAGCTCGGCGAGCTCCGCAGGGCCGAGGGCGCGGGTGGGCGTCACGTAGCAGCTCGCGAGCTCGCCCTCATCGAGCGGCACGAGGTGGGCCTGGAACTGCACCGCCAGCTCGCGCAGGGCGGGATCCAGCTCGCCGAGCTGCTCCTCGATCTCGGGCGTGTGGCGGTGGCTGGCGACCCTGTAGGGCAGGATGTTCTCGCCGGCCATCGACAGGTGTGTGGTCTCGTCGAACGTGCGGCCCGCGCCGGAGATGCCCTGCTTGGCGTCGATCACCACGTCGGCGATCAGCCCGGCGCGCGCCAGCGGCGCGAGGCCCAGCAGCGACGCGGTGGGATAGCAGCCGGGGTTGGCCACGATCGCGGCTCCCGCAATCTCCTCGCGATGTAGCTCGGTGAGCCCGTACACGGCCTCGCCCAGCAGATCCGGACGGGGGTGCTCGCCGTACCACTGCTCGTAGGTGCCAAGCGCGCGCAGGCGGAAGTCCGCGCTCAGGTCGACCACCCGCGCGCCGCGGTCGCGCAGGGCGCCGACGGCGGGGGCCGCGGCGGCGTGCGGATAGGCGACCACTGCCGCCGCGATCGACTCGAGGCGCTCGAGGTCCAGCTGCTCGATGCGCAGCGGCACGCGATAGCGGGGGTAGAGCTCGTCCAGGCGCGCGCCCACCTCCGAGCGCCCGGTCACCGCCACCAGCTCGAATCCGGGGTGGCGCCACAGCAGGTGCGCGGCGAGCGCGCCGGCGAAGCCGGTGGCGCCCGCGACGATCACGCGCGGCGCACCCGTGTCGAAGATCTGCCCGCTATCCACGCAGCTCGCCCCCGATCTCGCCCAGCGCCGCGACGATGCGCTCGCGCGCCGGCGCGACGTCCTCGTCGGTGAGCGTGCGCTCGCTCGCGCCGAAGGTCAGCGCGAGCGCCAGCGAGCGCCTTCCCTCGCCCACCTGCGGGCCGCTGTAGACGTCGAACACGCTCACCGCGCGCAGCGTCTCGCCGGCGGCATCGCGCACCCGCGCGAGGACCTCGCCGGCGGGCACGTCCGCCGGCAGTGTCACCGCGAGATCCTGGCGCAGCGAGGGGACCGCGGCGAACGCCCTGAAGCTCGCCACCGGCGCCGCCACCACGGCCAGCCTGCCCACGTCGATCGCGAACGCCGCAGTGCGCGGCAGATCCCACGCCTCGGCCACGAGCGGGTGCACCTCCCCGAGGAAGCCCAGCGTCTGGCCCCCCGCGAGCACCGCCGCGCTGCGCCCGGGGTGCAGGAACGGCCATGCCCCCGGCTCGACGGACCAGTCGAGATGGAAGCGCCCGAGCAGCCCGCCGAGCAGCGCCTTGGCGGCGAAGAAGTCAGCCTGCGCCGGCTCCGCGCGCCAGGAGCGCGCGCCCAGCGCGCCGCTCAGCAGCGCCCCAAGGGCGTGGTGCTCATCGGCCGGGGGTCCCTCCCCGGTCGCGGCGCGGTAGACGGTGCCGGACTCGAAGATCGCCACATCGGGGCCGTTGCGCGCGACGTTGTGGCGGGCAGCGTCCAGCAGCGATCCGAGCAGCGTGGGACGCATGATCGACTGGCCCTCCGAGAGCGGATTCTCGAGCCGCACCACGCGGCGCAGCTCGTGCTCGGCGGGCACGCGCAGGCGGTCGAGCAGCTCGGGGTCGCAGAAGCTCCAGCCGACGATCTCATACAGGCCCCGGCCGACCATCGCGTCCTCTGCCGCGCGCCGCACGCGCTGGGCGTGCGTGAGCACGCCCGCGGCGCCGCGGCGGGCGGGCAGCGTAGCCGGCAGGCGCTCGAGCCCGTCGATGCGCGCGACCTCCTCGATCAGGTCCACCTCGCGTGTCACGTCCGCCCTGCGCAGCGCTGGCACGGCCGCCTCCAGGCCGTCGTCGGTGGGCTGGACCTCGAAGCCGAGCGCCGTGAGGATCTCCGCCTGGCGCTCCACGGGCACATCCACGCCGAGGATCGCCCGCACGCGCGCGCTGCGCAGGCCGATCCGCGGGCGCGGATCATCGCCCGCGCCGATGTCGATCGTGCCGGGCGCGATGCGCGCCCCGCACAGCTGTTGCATGAGGCCGGCCGCGAGCGCCTGGGCGTGCGCGCACTGCTCCGGCGCGAGGCCCTTCTCGAAGCGTCCCGAGGCCTCGCTGCGCAGGCCCAGCGCCCAGGAGGTGCGGTGGATGTTGGGGCCGCTCCAGTTGGCCACCTCCATCAGCACCCGGCGCGTATCGGGCTGAACCTCCGAGCGCGCGCCTCCCATCACCCCGGCAATCGAGGTGGGCCCCTGCGCGTCCTCGATCACGACCATCTCGCCGTCGAGCGTGCGCGTCTGGCCGTCGAGCGTCTCCACCTGCTCGCCCTCCGCGGCGCGACGCACGGTCAGCCGGGCGCCGGCCACGCGGTCGAGGTCGAACGCGTGCAGCGGCTGGCCGGTGAGCAGCATCACGTAGTTCGTGATGTCGACCACGTTGTTGATCGGGCGCTGCCCGGCGGCCGCCAGGCGCGCCTTCAGCCACAGCGGCGAGGGTCCGATCGTGACCTCCTCGAACACGCGCGCGGTGAAGCGCGGGCACAGCTCGGGGCACTCGACGCGCACCTCCACGCCGGCCACCGGGCCGGGCGAGCCCGCGTCCTCGCTCCACGGTTCGGGGGCCAGCGGCGCGCCGCTGGCGGCATGCAGCTCGCGCGCCACGCCGTAGACGCCGAGGCAGTCGGGGCGGTTGGGCGTGATCTCGAGCTCGAGCACCTCCATCGCGATCGCCAGCAGCTCCGCCAGCGGCGCGCCGGGAGCGGGCGTGGCGTCGGTGGAGCGCTCGTCGAGCACCATGATGCCCTGGGCACCCGCGCCGATCCCGAGCTCGCTCTCCGCCAGGATCATCCCTTCAGAGAGCACCCCGCGCAGCTTTGCGGCGCCAAGCTCGCTGCCGTCCGGCATCACCGCGCCGGGGCGCGCGACCGCGACGGTCTGCCCGGCGGCTACGTTGGGCGCGCCGCAGACGATCGTGGCCGGCCCGCCGTCGCCCTCGCCCAGATCCACGCGGCAGACTTTCAGCCGGTCGGCGTCGGGGTGCTGCTCGGCGCTCAGCACGCGGCCGACGACGAAGCGCTCGGGCGCGCCCACGCCGTAGCGGAGGATCGCCTCGACCTTCGTCCCGGTCATCGTGAGGCGCTCCTCGATGCCCTGCACATCGAGCTCGGGGTCGCAGTATTCGCGCAGCCATGGCACGGGAACGCGCATCAGAACTGCTCCAGGAAGCGCAGGTCGTTCTCGTAGTAGAGGCGCAGGTCGGGTATTCCGTGACGCAGCATCGCGATGCGCTCCACGCCGAGCCCCCACGCGAAGCCCTGCACCTTCTCGGGGTCATAGCCCGGAGCGTTGCGCTCGCTGGTGGGCACGTGCGCGTAGACGTTGGGATCGACCTCGCCCGCGCCGAGCACCTCCAGCCAGCCCTCGCCCTTGCACAGATAGCAGCGCGCGCCGTCCGCGAGGAAGCCCTTGCCTGCGCAGTGAAAGCACGACACGTCGACCTCCACGCTGGGCTCGGTGAAGGGGAAGAAGTGCGGACGCAGGCGCACGTCGCGCTCGTCGCCGAAGACCGCGCGCGCGAACGTCAGCAGCGTGCCCTTGAGGTCGGCGAGCGTGATGTCCTCGTCCACCGCGAGACCCTCGATCTGGTGGAACTGGGGCGTGTGCGTGGCGTCTGAGTCGGGCCTGTAGACGCGCCCCGGTATGACCACGTAGAGCGGCGGCGGGTGCGCCTCCATCGCGCGCACCTGCATCGGCGAGGTGTGCGTGCGCAGCACCAGCTCCGGGCCGCCGGGAGAGCCCTCCACGTAGAAGGTGTCCGTGCGCGCCCGCGCGGGGTGCGTGGGGCTGTGGTTGAGCGCGTCGAAGTTGTAGTGCACGGTCTCCACCTCGGGCCCCTCCATCACGGTGAAGCCGAGCCCCAGGAAGATGTCTTCCAGCTCGCGCCTGGTGGAGCTCAGCACGTGCAGGGCGCCGACCGGCTGCGGTGGCGCCCCGGGCAGCGTCACGTCCACGCGATCCACGCGCAGGCTCGCCTCGAGCTCGCCCGCAGCGAGCTCCGCGGTGCGCTTCGAGAGCAGCGCCTCGAGCGCCTGGCGCGCCTGGTTGGCAGCCCTGCCGACCTCGCCGCGCTGGGCGGGCTCGAGCTCGGCCACGCCCCGCAGCAGCTGAGGCAGCTCGGCCTTGCGGCCGAGGTAGCGCACGCGCAGCTGCTCGAGCTCCTCGCTCGAGCTCGCCGCCGCGATCGCCTGCTCGCCCTCACCGCGCAGCTGCTCGATCCGATCGATCATGACGCCGGGACCGTATCGTTGTCCCGCCCGCCCTGGCGGGTCATCTCATACAGCGCCACCGTCGCCGCCATCGCCGCGTTGAGCGACTCGCTGAGGATCGCTATCCGCGCGACGCGCTCGCACGCGTCGATCACGCGCGCTGGCAGCCCGTCGCGCTCGGCACCCACGAGCAGCGTGACGGGGGCCCGCGCGAGCTCGCCTGCGCCCGCCTGCAGCGGCTCGCCCGCGCCCGCCACGAGCGCGATCCGCTCGCCGGGCAGCTCCGCCACCGCCTCCACGCGCGCCAGCGCCACCGCGAAGATCGCGCCCATGCTCGCGCGCACCGACTTCGGCGAGTGCGGGTCCGCGCAGCCCGGCCCGAGCGCCACCGAGGAGGCTCCGAAGGCATGTGCGGAGCGCAGCACCGTGCCGATGTTGCCGGGGTCGCCCACGCCGTGCAGGTAGACGCACAGCGGGCCCAGCGGCGGGCTCCAGCGCTGCTCGTAGACGGCCATCACGCGTGCACCCGAGCCGAGCGTCGAGGCCGACGCAAGCGCTCCCGGCTCGACTTCGTGAAAGCCCTCGCCGGCGAGCGGCGAGCCGCTCACGCAGAAGCCCTCCACGGGCTTCACGCCGGCGCGCCGGGCCGCCGCGATCAGGTCCTCGCCCTCCGCCAGGAAGCGCCCGAGGCGCGCCCGCTCGCGCTTGCCGTGCAGGCGGCGCACGGCCTTCAGGCGCGGGTTCTGGGGGGATGCGATCCGGGTCATCGTGTGTGCGTTTTCGGTGGCGGTTGGTCGGATTGGACACGAAAAAGGGCGCCGTCCCTTTCAGGAGCGACGCCCGGGAGAGGCTGTCGAGTCGATTGCCGGGGACCCGGCGGAGCAGGTCCTCAGGCAGCCGACGCCTCGCGGGCGACTTCGGCGAAACGTCGGAAGGTCTCGGCGTCGCGCACGGCGATGTCGGCGAGCACCTTGCGGTCGAGCTCCACGCCGGCGAGCGTGAGCCCGTGCATGAACTGCGAGTAGCTCATCCCGTTGATGCGCGCTGCGGCGTTGATGCGCGTGATCCACAGCCGCCGGAAGTCGCGCTTGCGGTTGCGCCGGTCGCGGTAGGCGTAGGCGTCCGCCTTCAGCAGCGCCTCCTTGGCCCGCTTGTAGTTGGAGTGAGCCTCGCCGCGGAAGCCCTTGGTGAGCTCCAGCGTGGCGCGCCGCTTCTTGCGCGCGTGCACCGAGCGCTTGACCCGCGTCACTTGCCCACCCCCAGCATGCGCTTGACGCGCGGCACGTCGTGCTCGTCGAGCAGCTTCGGCCGGCCGAGCGCGCGCTTCTTTTTGGGCGACTTCTTCTCGAGGATGTGGCTCGTGAAGGGGTGCCGGCCGCGCACCTTGCCGGTGGCGGTGACCTTGAAGCGCTTCTTGGCGCCGGAGTGTGTCTTCATCTTGGGCATGGCCGCGAGCAGACGATTATGGCACGGCCGTGCCCGTGGCCGTAGCACCGCCGTCCTCGGCGGAGGGCTCGGCGAGCATCGGCCGTGCCTCTGCTGCGGCGGGGCCGTTGCTCTCGGGAGCGGGCGCCAGCGGCGCCGGCGACTCGATCGCCATCGCGGCGACGTCGCCCACGTGGTGGCCGTCGTGCTGCTCCCCCGCGGCGGCGTCGGGCTCCGCCAGGCGCCCCGCGAGGACCGCCTTGGACGGGGCCATCATCATCGTCATGTTGCGCCCTTCCTGCATCGGGCGCTGCTCGACCACGCCGAACTCGGTGAGCTCCTCGGCGAGGCGGTCGAGGATCGCGGTGCCGCGCTCGGGATGGGTGACCTCGCGCCCGCGGAACATGATCGTGACCTTCACCTTGTCCTTGTGGCGCAGGAAGCGTTCCACATGGTGCTTCTTGGTGTCGTAGTCGTGCTCGGCGATCTTCGGGCGGAACTTGATCTCGCGGATCGTGATCTGCTGCTGGTGCTTGCGCGCCTGCTTGAGCTTCTGGGCCTGCTCGTACTTGTACTTGGAGTAGTCGAGCACGCGGCACACCGGCGGGCGCGCCTCGGGCGCGACCTCGACGAGATCCAGGTCGCGCTCCTGCGCGAAGGCGAGCGCGTCGGCGATCTTGAGCACGCCGATCTGCTGGCCCTGGTCGTCGATCAGGCGCACCTCGGGCACGCGGATGCGCTCGTTGATCCTCGTCGTGTCCCGCTCGGGCGGGCGCCGGTCGAACCTGCGAGGGACCGGCACTAGCTGTCGTAACCGTGCGTCAAGCTGCGGCTAGGCGTGACGCGCTGAGGATTGCCGGGGCTTCAATGCCCATGATTATAGCTCCCCCCGCACGCGCTCGGCGAACTCCTCGACGGACATGCTCCCCAGATCGCCGCCGCGGTGCTCGCGCAGGGAGACCGACGCCTGCTCCTGCTCGCGCTCGCCCACGATCAGCATGTAGGGGATCTTGCGCAGCTCCGCGTCGCGGATCTTGCGCCCGATCGACTCGCCGCGCGCGTCCAGCTCGACCCGCTGGCCGGCCGCGCGCAGCTGCGCCGCGACCTGCTCGGCGTATGCGGCGAAGCGGTCCGAGACGGCCAGCACGATCGCCTGCACCGGCGCCAGCCACAGCGGCAGCTCGCCGCCGTAGTGCTCGAGCATGATCCCGATGAAGCGCTCGTAGGAGCCGAACATCGCTCGGTGGATCATCACGGGCGTGTGCTCGCTGTTGTCAGCACCGGTGTAGCTGAGCTCGAAGCGCGCAGGCATCGAGTAGTCCAGCTGCACCGTCCCGAGCTGCCACGAGCGCCCCAGCGAGTCGGTCATGTGCATGTCGATCTTGGGCCCGTAGAAGGCCCCGTCGCCGGGATTGAGCTCATAGTCGAGCTCCAGCTCGGCGAGCGTGCGCATCAGCTTCTCCTCGGCGCGATCCCACATCTCGTCGCTGCCCACGCGCGACTCGGGGCGCGTGGAGAGCTCCAGGCGCACGTCGATGTCGAACATCGCATACGTCGCAAAGGCCATCTCCAGGCAGGCCCGGACCTCCTGCTCGACCTGCTCCTCGGTGCAGAAGATGTGCCCGTCGTCCTGGGCGAAGTGGCGCACGCGCAGCAGCCCGTGGAGCACGCCCGAAGCCTCGTTGCGATGCAGCAGCCCGGGCTCGAAGTAGCGCACCGGCAGGTCGCGGTAGGAGTGCCGGCGGCTGGCGAACAGGTGCGCGTGCCCGGGGCAGTTCATCGGCTTGACGCCCATCTCGCGCCCCTCCACCTCGACCACGAACATGTTCTCGCGGTACTTGCCCCAGTGCCCCGAGGTCTTCCACAGCTCCGCGTCGAAGATCTGCGGTGTCTTGACCTCGCTGTAGCCGCGCTCCGCGGCCATCCTGCGCGAGAGGCCCAGCAGCGAGTTGAACACGCTCGTGCCCGCAGGCAGCCAGAAGGCTGCCCCGGGCGAGACCTCGGAGAAGGTGAACAGGTCCAGCTCGCGCCCGAGCTTGCGGTGATCGCGTTGCTTGGCCTGCTCGATGCGCTCCAGATGCGCCTCGAGCTCGGCCTTGGAGAAGAATGCCGTGCCGTAGATGCGCGTGAGCATCTTGCGCGTGGAGTCCCCACGCCAGTAGGCGCCCGCCACCGAGGCGAGCCTGAAGGCCTCGATCGTCTTCGTGCTGGGCGCGTGCGGCCCGCGGCAGAGATCTGTGAAGGGGCCGTTGGTGTAGAGCGAGACGGTGTGCAGCGGATGTGCGGGATCGGCGCCCGCGACGAGGTCGTCGATCAGCTCGACCTTGTAGTCCTGGCGCTCGGCCACGAAGCGCTCGCGCGCCTGTGTCACGGCCACGTCCTCGCGGCGGAACTGCTCCGCGGCCCTGATGTGCTCGCGCATGCGCTCTTCGATGCGCGGGAAGTCCGCTTCGGAGACCGCGGTCCCCTCGGGAAACTCGAAGTCGTAGTAGAAGCCATCCTGGATCGGCGGCCCGATCGAGATCTTCACGCCGTCATAGAGCTCCATCACCGCCGCCGCCAGCACGTGTGCCGCGTCGTGGCGGATCAGCTCGAGCGCCGCGTCGCCGCTCTTGGCCGTGATGATCGACAGGCGCGCCCCGTCGGGCAGCGGGCGCGCGAGGTCGCGCACCTCGGCCTCCTCCCCGATCTCGGGGTGGCTCACCTCCACCGCCAGGGCGGCGCGCGCGAGCCCCGGCCCGATCGCGGCGGCGGCGTCGGCGCCGGTGGCGCCGTCGGGAAGCTCGAGCGCCTTGCCGTCGGGGAGTGTGACCGTCACGGGCATGTCGAGGCTGGAGGCTACCCGGCGCGGCCGCGCGGCCGTCAGGCCGGCTGCCAGAGCGCGTCGTCGCCGAGCGGCGTGCGGTGCACCGCGCCCTCGCCCAGCAGCTCGATCAGCGCTGCCTCTGCGCCGCTGCGGTCGGGCGGCTGATTGTTGGGCGCCATGATCGCGGCGACCTCCTGGGTGACCAGGCCGCCGGGGAACTCGCGCAGGGCCTCGATCGCGGCGTCCGCCGGCGCGCGGCGCGCGAGCGTGGTGTCGAGGTTGGCGATCACCACGTCGTAGGCCTCCAGCGGCTGAAAGCCGCCTGCCTCGAGGCGCTGCCCGGAGGCGCTCTCGAAGACCAGCGACGGGGCCGAGTAGCGCACCGGCCCGTCGGTCTGGCGGGCCTTGCCCTGGAAGTGGGTGGGCCCGCCCTCGGCCGTGCGCGTGCGCGCCCTGTCCTGCTCGTAGGCCGCGCGCGTGCGCTCGTCGTCGATCGCCCCCACGATCGCCGCGACGTCGAGGCCGCCTACGCCCTCGAGCGCGCGAGCGATGTCGGCGTCCTCGTCGAGCAGCAGCGTGGTCGTGAACCAGCCGAACTGCAGCGCGCGCAGCACGTCGTGCTCGCGCCCGGGATCGAGCAGGCGCGTGGCGACGATCGCGCGGCACGCCCGCGTCGTGGCCAGCACCCGCGCGCGCGGCTCGTACAGGAACGGCATGCCGTGGCGCGCGAAGCCGCGCAGGTTCCCGAGCACCGAGCGCGTCGGTGTGTAGCCCGCGTCGATGTAGCGCTGCGGGTCCTCCGCCAGGCCGATCGTGACCAGTTGCCAGTCCAGCTGGGCGCCGTAGCGCCAGCGCAGCACGGTCAGCGCGGGGATGGCCGAGTAGGCGAAGGGACAGCCCGGGTCGGTGAAGTGCGTCACCTTGATCGTGCTCATGTGCCTGATGATTGCATGCGCAAGCATCCTTGCCTGGCCTTGCAGACGACTGTCTGCATGTGCGAGTATGGCCTCATGGCCGAGGCGATCTCGATCACCCTCTCCCCCAGCCAGGTCGATGCGGTGGTTCGCGCCGCAGCGCGCAACCGCCCGCCGGGCGTCTGCACCCTGATCTCGCGCTCGCTCGCGGGGCCCGACGCCCCGGGCAGCGGCGGCCGGCACCGGCAACCGCCGCCGGCGGACGGCCCCGAGCCCGGTCCCGGCGCCACCGTGAACCTCTCCCTCGAGCACGTCGATCCGCGTCTGTCGCGCTCGCTGCTGCGCGGCTTCGCGCTGCTCGCCTGCCTGCACGCCGGCGGCGGCGGGCGCGGGATCGTCGAGCTCGCCAACGAGCTCGGGCTGAGCGCCAGCACCGCCCACCGCTACGCACTCACGCTGGTCGAGCTGGGGCTGCTCGAGCAGTGCCCGCAGAGCCGCAAGTACCGGCTCGCGCACGGCCCCTAGCGGCGCCCGGTCGCCCGGCACGTCCTGCGCGCAGGGCGCACGCCATGTTGCAAGCGCGGTGCACATAAACCGGGTGCGGCTCAGCTTTTCGTCCGCAGCGGCCGATGAGTCGCACAGCAAGCGGGCACCACGCTCGATCAGCCTCTCAGCACGCACGCGCACATACGGGAACCCGCAGGACCTCCATGCCGGACCGCCAAGAACCACAGCCCAAACCAGACCGCGATCCTGCGCCGCGCCCTGCGGGCGAGGTTCCCCCGCGCGCCACGCCCTCCGGCGCGCAGCCCGCCAAACCTGCTCCCCCCGGCGCACAACCCGCCAGACCCGCGTCCTCCGGCGCGCAGGCCGCCAAGCCTGCGCCCTCGGGCGGACAGCCCGCCAGGCCCGCGCCCGCGGGTGCACGGCCGGCCCAGCCGGCGGGCGCCCAGCAGGGCGCACAGCCGAGCCCGGCGCCCGTGCGCCCGCCGATCGCCGGCGGCTCGCGGCCGGCGCTACCGCCCCGCGCGGCGAGCGAGTCGCCTGCGCGGGCGAGGAAGCCGCATGTCCCCGGACGCGCGGTGATCTCGGCGGCGGTGGCGATCCTGGTGGTGGCGGCCGGCGTGATTGCCTCCCTGCTCGGTGCGCGCTCGATCGCCCACAACCACGCCGTGAGCTCCGAACAGGGCTTCAAGCACAACGCCGCCGAGATCTCCTCCACGCTGAAGCTCGCCGTCGAGCACGAAGAAGACGCGATCAGCAGCGCCGCCACCTTCTTCGCGGCCAACCCGAAGGCCACGCCGGCTGAATTCAGCGCGTGGACGGCATCGATGCGCACGCTCGACAGCCATCCCGCCCTCACCGCGCTCGGTTTCGTCACGATCGTGCCCGCGGGCGAACTGCAGGACTTCAGCGCGCGCGTCGGCGAATCCGCGCAGCAGAGCGCGGGCTCCGGCGAAGGCGGCGCCCTCAGCGTGGTCCCGCCGGGCAGCCGCCCCTACTACTGCCTGACCGCCGCCGGGCTGTCGCGCAGCGCGGGCGAACTGCCGCCGGTGGGCCTCGACTACTGCGCGCGGACGGCGGGCCTGCTGGGCCTGCGCGACAGCGCGCACAGCAGCTACGCGCTGGTCTCCGCCGGGCACGCGCCGGCCCTGGCGACCTACACGCCCGTCTACCGGGGCGCCACCACCCCGCACAGCAAGGTGGGCCGCAACGCCGCCTTCGTCGGCTGGCTGCGCGAGGTGATGCTGCCGGGCGTCGTCATGCAGCAGGCGCTGCGCGGGCACCCGGGCAACGGCCTGCGCCTGCGCTATCGCACCGGCTCCTCGGACACCATCTTCACCAGCGGACCGCAGGGCGCCAGCTCGCCGAGCGTGCCCGCGGGCCTGCACGGCGGAGCGGCCGCGCGCGTCTACGGGCCCGTCGTGCAGGCGGGCGTGCTGCACGACAGCGAAGCGCTGCTGCTGCTGATCGCGGGCACCGTCGTGAGCGTGCTGCTCGGCCTGATCGTGTTCCTGCTCGGCAGCGGCCTCGGTCGCGCCGCCGGCGGGGCCGGCGAGCGGCCTGCGAGCAGGCGCCCGCCCGAAGCGCCCGGCGAAAGCCTGTATGACCCGCTCACAGGCCTGCCCAACCGCGCGCTGACGCTGGACCTCGCCGAGCGCATGGTCGCCCGTGCGGGGCGCCAGTCGGGCATGCTGGCGGGCGCGCTGTGCATCGACGTGGACTGGTTCAAGCACTTCAACGAAAAGCTCGGCATGGAGGCCGGCGATCAGCTGCTGCGGATCGTCGCCCAGCGCCTGGAGGCGGTGATCCGCGCGGGCGACACGGTGGGGCGCCTCGGCGGCGACCGCTTCGTCGTGCTCGTCGAATCGGAGGCGCGCGCTGTGCGCCTGGACTCCCTGGCCCGGCGCGTGATCGAAGCGCTGCACGAGCCGGTGGAGCTCGAGGACTTCGGACCGAGCTTCGTGCTCACAGCGAGCATCGGCGTGGCCTTCGGCCGCTACGCCAGCCGTGACGAGCTCCTGCGCGACTCGCACCTGGCGATGCAGACAGCGAAGGAGGCCGGCCGCGACCGCTACACGCTCTTCAACGCGAACATGCGCTCGGTGATCGAGGACCGCGGCGTGCTCGAGGCCGAGCTGAACACTGCGCTGCATGAAAACCAGCTGTTCCTGCTCTACCAGCCGATCTACGACCTCACCAGCCGCCAGGTCGTCAGCTTCGAGGCGCTCGTCCGCTGGCGCCACCCCAAGCGCGGCGTGCTCGCGGCCGCCGAGTTCATCCCGATCGCCGAGGACTCCGGGCTCGTCGTCCCGATCGGGCGCTGGGTGCTCGAAGAGGCCTGCAGCCGGGCCGCGGCGTGGAACGTGGACGGTCATCGCGTGGGCATCTCGGCGATGGTCTCGGCGACCCAGCTGAACCGCGACGGCCTGGCGACCGACATCCGCCGCGCGCTGCAGCAGTCCGGGCTCGACCCGGCGCTGCTCACGCTCGAGATCGCGGAGAGCACCGTGATGCTCGACATCGGGGCGAGCACCGAGCGCATGGAGGAGCTCAAGCAGCTGGGGGTGCGTATCGCGATCGACGACTTCGGCAACGGCTACGCGTACCGCTCGGACCTGCAGCGGATGCCGCTGGACTTCCTGAAGGTCGACAGGAGCTCGCTGGCCGCCTCCGACGATGAGGACTACCGCAGCTGGCTGCTCGAGGCGATCCTGCACTTCGGGCGCGACCTCTCGCTGACGGTGATCTCCAAGGGCATCGAGACCAAGGAGCAGCTGGAGCTGATCCGCACGATGGGCTGCACCATGGCCCAGGGCTTCCTGCTGGGCGAGCCCGCGCCCGCCGAGGCCGCCGCCAGCCTCCTCGCCGAAGCCACGCCCACGGCCCGCACGGGCTCGGCGGGCGAGCTCACCGAGACGCCCTAGGCGCCCGAGGTCAGCGTGACGGCGACACGCCTGAACGTCCTGGACGAGTTCTACCTGCAGCTCGACCGCGCGAGCGAGCCGTGGAGCGTCCACATCGAGGCGCGCGTGGAAGGGCGCATCGACACCGCGCGCCTGCTCGATGCCGTGCACGAGGCTGCCCGCCGCCATCCCCTGGCCCGCGCACGCCTGCGGCCCGCCCGCGCCACCGACACGCGCTACCACTGGGAGATCTGCGAGGAGCTCGGCGAGGTCGACCTCGAGGTCGTCGCCCGCGGGGCCCTCGGCGAGGCGCGCGAGCGCCTGCTGGGACGCACTCCCTCGCTGGCGCGCCCGGGCCCGTTCGCGCTGCTGCTCGCCCACGAGCGCGGGGGCGACGTGCTCCTCCTCAACCTGCACCACGCCGCCGGCGACGGCCTCTCGGCGCTGCGCCTGCTGGTTTCGATCGCGCGTGCCTACGCCGGGCAGGATGACCCGCTGCCGCCGCTCGACCCACTCGCGGAGCGCGAGCTCGCAGCGATCTGCGGCGGCTCGCTCGGGCAGCGGGCCGCGCGCGCGGGCGCCGCGTTCGGCTACCTCACCCGCGCCCTCAGCATGCCGACGCGCGTGGCGGGGCGCGGCGGGAGCGCGCGCCCCGGCTACGGCTTCGTGCTGGAGCAGCTCGAGAAGCGCGACCTCGCGAGGATCAGCGCGCTGCGCCCGGAGGGCGCGACCGTCAACGATGTGCTGCTCGGCGCGCTCGCGGTCACGATTCGCCGCTGGAACGAGTCCCAGGGCGCCGCCGGCGGCTGGGTGTATCTCACGATGCCCGTGAACCTGCGCCCCGCGCAATGGCGCTCAGAGGTCATCGGCAACTATGCCTCCTGCGTCAGCGTGCGCTTCAGCCGCGAGCAGCAGCGCAGCCTCGAGCGAGCGGCCGCGGCGGCCGCCGCCGGCACGCGCCGCGTCAAGGATGCCGGGCTCGGCGGCCTGCTCATCGACCTGTTCGACCCCGCCAGGGGGCTCCCGGTCGGCCTCAAGCGCCGCCTGCAGGACGTGATCCCGCTCACCGGGAACCTCGCCGTTGACAGCGCGACACTCTCGAACCTCGGCCGCGTCGAGGCGCTGCCCGCCTTCGGCGATGCGGGCCACGTGCGCGGTCTGTGGTTCTCACCGCCGGGGCGCATGCCACTGGGCGCCTCGCTCGGCGCCGACACGCTGGATGGCCGCCTGTTCCTCACGCTGCGCTACGCCCACGCCCTGCTCGACGCCGAGGCCGCGCAGCGGTTCATGGCGACCTTCACCGAGCTGCTGAGGTGCCCGCCGCGCCGGCGTGTGCGGCGCCCCTCGGCTGCCCAGAAAAAGGGGCGCCCGGCCAACCGGCCGGGCGCCCCCCGTTCACGTTCCCTCGCCTAGGCGGGGGTCAACGCAGCTGCTCAGCCGCAGTCGGAGAACATTTCGTTCGCCAGCTGCTGGTATCCGGCGGGCGTCGGGTGGATGTCCGGCCCGTCCTTTTTGCCTTCGTATTCCATCGTGTTGTCCATGTTGACCAGTTCGTAGAGCCGAACCGGTTCAAGCGCCCCACCCGGGTTGAAGTACGGGTGCGGGTTCACGAAGCAGGCGCTGAACTTGACGTGGCCGATTTTCCTGGAGGTCACGTTGGCCTTCATCTCCTGGTTGAGGTCTTCAGCCAGGGTGTTCGAGCCGGCCAGGACTTCGCCTTTGCCCGTCAGGTCGCCGTAGGGGTCATAACCACCCTGGAAGATGATCTGGCCCTTGTAGCCACCGATGTCGCGCAGCGCGATCACCGTTGCATCGACGTTGACGATGATCTGCTCGAACAGACCAGGCGCGTCCGCTTCGAGTTTGGTTTTCAGGATCGCTTCGCCTTCTTTGGTGAGTTCTTCCGCGTGCGACACGGAGTATTCCTCGCCGATTCGCTCACCTTCAGCGGCGAGTTCAGCGGCGTGTTCAGCACCGTAGATCCCCGCGTCTTCGAGCACCTTCACTTCGAGTTCGTGATGGTGGGCCGCACTGTAGGCAGCGGCGTCTTTGCCGATGTCTTCACGGAACGCAGGTTCTTCGCCGCCGCTTTCCTCATACGCCTGCGGGATCACCTGGTCGATCACGTATTCTTCGACCTCTCCTTCGGCGATGTGAAGGACTTTCAGCTTGACCAGGCCTTCGGCGATCTGCGTCACGCGCTCGGTCTCGATCGCTTCGACTTCGGCTTTCAGCCGGTCGACCAGGTGGAGCTCGTCGTTGGCGCCGTCGTTCAGCGACACCGTCTTGACGGGTTTTCCGAGCGCCTTGTCTTCGGCGATCACCTGCAGCGCGCTTTCGAGCTGCGATTTCGTGCCGCCGTATTCGTGGTGCAGCGCCAGATGGTCGACTTCGTGGTAGGCGCACGGTGCTTCGCCGGTGACGGGAATCGGCAGATCGCCGGCCAGGGCGACGTTCAGTTCGCCCGCCAGTTTGGTGCCGATCAGCGACGCCGAGGTCTCACCGGGACAGCCCAGGTCGACCAGCTGGTAGTTGCCGCCGCCGTTGATTTTGGCGAAGAAGTCGTTGGTGTAGCCGTGTTCGAACGCCGTCGGGGGCTCTCCGAGGTGTTCGTTTTCGTTGAACAGCTGCTGCGAATAGCCGAACGCCAGCGAGTCACCCAGCGCAAGGTAGGTCTTCTTGATCTTCGGCGTTTTCATCGCGCTCGCGATGGACGGTGTAAGCGCCATGGCCGCGAGGGCCACGAGCGCCACCATGCACCCGAGCATCCGGTAGGCGCGCCGAGCGCCCGTACCACTGAAGCCATTCATGGCTTGCATTTCTCATCCTCCTGGTTGCCGTCGGGACCGCCGACGGGAAGCTCCCCACGGCCCAGGCCCCTCCATTTATGCCCTCCACGAGCATCCCGCGAGCGTCCACTTGCGGGATTGCAGAGTACCCCGTTGGTGCCCAAGTGTCAAACGACACCGGGCGCTGTGTGTCGCGCGGCGCCCCGTGTCGCTATGTGCGCAGCTCGGAGGCCTCGAGGTCGCCGGGCAACGGCAGCTGCTGCGGGGACACCCCGCTCTGCTGCTCCCAGGAGGCGAACGCCTCGCCGTCGCGCCCGTGGTGCTCGCCCTCGCCGCCGAGGGCGAGCAGCACGAGCGGCCCGGGCCCGCGGTTGACGAGCTGGCGGCGCAGCCGCGGCGCCACGCGGATCAGCTCGCCCTCGCCGAGCTCGCTCTCGGCACCCTCCACGAGCAGCGTCAGGCATCCTTCGAGAACGAGGTAGACCTCCTCCTGGCGCTCGTGGCGGTGGATCCGCCCGCGCTGGCCCGGGGCGAGCACGAGCTGGTTGATGCCGAAGCTGCTCACGCCGAGGCGGCGGCGCAGCGCCACGAGGCGCTCGGCGCTGGCGCGCTCGAGGCGCGCTCGCTGGGTGCCCTGCTCCATCAGCTCATCCTCCCATGGCCGGAAGTCCGGCGTGCTCCTGCGGGCCGGACGCCCGGCAGCGCCTCAGCGCGCGCGCGTAGCGCCAGAAGTCGACCTGCATGGTGTGGCGCTCGGAGCGCACGTAGCGCCTGGCCATGCTCGCCTGATCGGCGGCGATCCAGCGCTTCATCTCGGCCTCCGCGGGCAGCCGCGCCGCGCCGCTGATCAGATCGCCGACCCACTCGGCCTGCAGCTCCATCAGCGGGATGTTCGAGCCCACGGTCTGCAGGAAGCCGATGAAGAACAGGCCGGGGCGCTCGGGGCTCACGACGCGCTCGTACAGCGGCATCGCGTTGCCTGCCGGGTCATAGACCTCAGGCTCCAGGAAGGGGAACGAGACCCGGTAGCCGGTGGCGTAGACGAGCATGTCGACGTGCTCGGCGCTGCCATCGGTGAAGCGCACCACGTCGCCTTCCAGGCGCTCCACGTTGGGCTTCATCGTGATGTCGCCGTGGCCCACGCGGTCATACAGATCGGAGGACACCGTCGGGTGCGCGGACAGCAGGCGGTGGTCGGGCCTGGGCAGGCCCCTGTCCTGCGGGCGCCCCACGGTGAGGCGCAGGATCAGCTCGTAGACGGCGCGCTCGAGACGAAACGGGATGTAGGCGCTCAACGGCGAGCCGAACTGGTCGATCGGGCGCCCGAAGGCGTACTTGGGCAGGACGTGCACGCCGTGGCGGGTTGCCAGCAGGACGCGCCGCGCCGGCCTGGCCGCATCGCATGCGATATCCATGCCGGAGTTGCCCACCCCCACCACGAGCACGTCCTTGCCGGCGAAGACCTCGGGCTCGAGATAGTCGTGGGCGTGGAAGGCGCTCCCGTTGAACGTGCCCGGGAAATCGGGGACGTTGGGCACGCTGTGGTGTCCGTTGGCGACGAGCACGCAGCCGTAGGTGCGGGTCCCCTCGGCCGTGGTGACGGCCCAGCCCGCGGCGCCCGGCGCGCCGGCGCCGGGCAGCGGCTGCACGCGCGCAACGGGGGTGTTGAAGTGGACGAGCCCGGCCAGGCCGAAGCGCTCGGCGAAGCTCTCGAAGTAGCGTGCCATCAGCCTGTGCGAGGGGTAGTCGGGCCAGTCGGCCGGCATCGGGTGGGAGGGGTACTGCGTGAGCGGCCGCGAGCTGTTCAGGTGCAGCGTCTCGTAGGCGGCGGCGCCCCCGTTGTCGTTGTCGATGCGCCACAGGCCGCCGAGCATCGAGCCCTTCTCGAACCAGTCGAAGCTGATGCCGCGCTCGCGCAGCGCCTTGGCCGCAGCGAGGCCCGACGCACCCGCGCCGACGACGCATGCCCGGGCGTCCAGCCCGCCGCCGCTCATCAGATCAGGCCCTCCTCGCGCAGCCAGCGCTCGGTCTGCAGCATCCCCTCGGCGAGCGTGACCCGCGGCTCGAAGCCGAGCAGCGAACGGGCCTTCTCGATCGAGTAGCTGCCCGTGCGCGCCATGTAGCGGATCGTCTCGGGTGTGATCTCGGTCGGGCGCCGCAGAGCACGCGCAAACAGGGCGCCCGCCCCCGCGAGCGCCATCAGCGCGGGCGTGGGCAGCGTGCGCGGCTCGCCCCTGCCGGCCAGGCGCGTGAGATGCCCGAAGTACTCGGCGGTCGTGACGGGAGCACCGTCGGTGAGCGTGAAAACCTCTCCCGCGCCGGCCGGTGCCCGGGCGGCCAGCAGCAGGCCCTCGACGAGGTCATCGATGTAGATCTGGCTGAAGATCGCCCCTCCCCGGGCCGGCAGGGCGAGCTGTCCGGCCCTGATCGCCTCGAGCGGCAGCAGCACCCAGGGCCGCGAGCGGGGCCCGTAGACGTCCCCCGGGCGGATCACCGTGACGGCGAGCTCGCCGGCGGCGTGGGCCTGCAGTGCCACCTGCTCGGCGGCGACCTTGGTGTTGACGTACGCCCCGCCATCGGGCCGCACGGGCCAGCGCTCATCGACGCCATCGGGGAAGTCGCTGTCGCCGAACGCGCGCACCGAGGACAGCAGCACGAAGCGCGCGGCGCCGGCGGCGAGCGCGGCGTCGATCGCCCGGCGCGTGCCGAGCACGTTGACCTGCCATTGGCGCGCAAAGGGCACGGCGTTCGAGACCACCGCCGCGGTGTGGATGAAGAGCTCGCAGCCGGCGGCCGCCTGCTGCCAGCGCGCGGGCTCGCACACGTCGCCGGCAAGCACCCCGAGCCCCGGCTCCGCGCGCATGTCCACGCCGCCGACCTCCCAGCCATCGGCCCGCAGGCGCTCGCAGATCGCGGCGCCGATGAAGCCGAGCGCCCCTGTCACGAACGCCTTCGAGGCGCCCTCGCCGCCCTCCGCGGCGCTGTGATCGCTCATCGCCGCTGACGGCTGCCTATCGGACACCCGGCCCGCCTAGGCCGCGGCGTCGAGGAGGTTCGCGCCTAGGGCCGGGGCCGCCGCCGAGCCGAGGTGCCGGCGCAGGAAGTGAAGCTCGTCCGCGACCGCCCGCTCGAAGGGCGCGCCGCTGTAGATGTCGAAGTGCCCGATCGGATAGGTGCGCACCTCCGCGCGGCCGGTGGCGAGCCACGCGGCATCCTGCGCGGCCTGCGGGGGCGCCACCGAATCGTGATCGGCGATCAGCACGAGGATCGGGCAGGGCAGGCGATCGGCCTGCAGGCCGGGCCGGTAGGCGCCGAGGCTCAGCCCGATCCGCGCGGCGACCTCGTTGCGCCACGACGGGCCGGCGATCGCCCGCATGCCGGGCTCAGCGTCCGGCGTCGTCATGAAGCCGACGGTGCCCGGCACGGCGGCCGCGGGCGCCGTCACGGGGGCCGCTCCGCGCAGCGAGCCCGCGATGTCACGCAGCGCCAGCGCGCTCAGCCTGGCGAGCGCCGCCGGGCCGCTGTTGCGCACGGCGTGGCGCATGGTCGCCAGGCCGTCCATCGAGGGCACCTGCGAGATCACCGCGGCGATCTGCCCGTCGGCGACGGCCGCCGGGACCACATGGCCGCCGGAGAAGGAGGAGCCCCACAGCACGATGCGCGCGGGGTCAACGCCCTCGAGGCCCCTGGCGGCGGCTATCGCGGCCGCATAGTCCTCGAGCTGGCGGCCGATCGAGATCAGCTGGCGCGGCTCGCCGCCGCTGGCACCGAAGTGGCGGTAGTCGAAGGCCAGCGCGCCGAGACCGGCCCGCGCGAAGCGCTCGGCGAAGGGCAGCAGGCCGGAGTCGACGGTCCCGCTGAAGCCATGGGCCAGCACCACGCAGGGCCGCTTTCCGTCCGCACCTGCGAACGCGTCGCCCTCGCCCGGCAGGTGCGTGGCCACGCAGCGCACCCCGCCGCTGTCGAAGGACAGCGTTCTCACGTGGCGAGCACCGTGCCCTCCAGCGCGCCGCCGCGCCCTGCCGTCTCGCGCCCCGTCGGCGCGCCGGCGCGGGCGCGCCGCTGCCCGGCGGGGATCGAGCGTGTCTTCAGCTCGCGCTCGTAGCCGTACCACTCGAGCTGCATCGTGTGGCGCGGCTTGGCCACGAAGTGCGCGGTGTGAAAGGCCTCGTCGCGGCGGATCTCCTGCCACATCTCATCCTCCGGCGGCGGCGCCCAGTCGCCGCTCAGCCAGCGCGCGGCCAGCTTGGACTGCAGCTCGGAGAACGGGAAGATCGTCGGTATCGGCTGGCCCAGGCCGATGAAGGCGAGGTCGTCGATGCCCGGTTTGAGCATCCGCTTGTACAGCGGCAGGACGTTTTCGGGCGCTGAGACGAACTCGGGATCGAAGAACGGGAAGCTCACGTTGTAGCCCGTCGCGTAGATGATCGCGTCCACCTCCGCCACGCTCCCGTCGGCGAAGCGCACGCGGTCGCCCATCAGCTCCGCCACGTCGCCCTTGGCGACCGCGTCGCCGGCCCCCAGGCGACCGAGCAGCTCGCTGGAGACGGTCGGGTGGGCGTCGAGGAAGCGGTGGTTGGGCGTCGGCAGGCCGAAGTCCTCCATGCGCCCGGAGAAGATGCGCGGCAGCACGCGCGCCATCCGCCGCTGCAGGCCCACGGGTATGCGCGGGTTCGTCCTGACGACCTGGTCGACGGGCCTGCCGAAGATGTACTTGGGCACCACGTAGGCGCCCGAGCGCGTGGACAGGTAGACCGTCTCGCACATCGTCTTGCGGGCGAGCTCGGAGACGATGTCCACGGCGCTGTTGCCGATCCCCACGACCAGCACGCGCTTGCCTTTCAGATCGAGCGGGGTGCTCGGATCGACGTAGTCGTGGGAGTGGATCTCGGGGCCGTCGAAGCTGCCGGGGAAGTCGGGAAGGCGCGGGTCCCAGTGGTGGCCGTTGCAGACCAGCAGCGCGTCGAAGCACTCCTCGCCGCCATCCTCGAGGCTGATCCGCCAGCCCCCCCGCTCGCCGCGCTCGGCGTGCTGGACGCGGGTGTTGAAGCGGATCGCCTCGCGCAGCTCGAACGCGTCGGCGTAGTCGCGCAACCACTCGAAGATGTGGCTGTGGTGCGGGTAGTCGGGGTAGCGATCGGGCATCGGGAAGTCGCGAAAGGAGATCGACGGCTTGGAGATGTCGATGTGCAGCGAGCGGTAGGCCGAGGACACCCCGTTGGGGTTGGCGAAGTACCAGTTGCCGCCGACCTCGTCGGAGATCTCAAAGCAGGTGTGCGGCACGCCGAAATCGGCGAGCGCCTTGCACGCGGTGAGGCCGCTGACACCGGCGCCGATCACGCACACAGAGGGAAGTTCGCCCATCGCGCTCCCGATCCTAGCGCCCGGCTTGACCACCGCGCACGCCCGTGTTCCGGCCGGCTCCCGCGGCGCAGCACGGATTCGTGGCGCCGGCGCTCGGGCCCCTGATAGGCTCGCCGCGGTGGCCGAGGACTCCGAGCAGAGCGCCGGGGACGGGGGCGAGCAGGGCTCTGCCGCAGCGGGGACTGGCCGGGTGCCAACCGGTGCGCCCGGCGTGTCCGTGCCGGCGGTGAGCCGCCCGCACCGCATGTGGGTGCGGGCGATCCTCGTGCTGGCAACGCTCGTGGCGGTGCTCGCGATCTTCGCGATCTGGGCCAACCGCCAGCTGCTGAACCCCGACAACTGGGCGCGCACGAGCACGGGGCTGCTCCAGAAGCCCACCATCCGCTCGGCCGTGGCCGGTTACCTGGTGGACCAGCTGTACGCGAACGTCAACGTGCCGGCAGAACTGAAGTCGGGCCTGCCGAAGCAGCTGCAGCCGCTCGCCGGGCCCGTTTCCGGGGCGCTGCACAGCGTCGCCGAACAGGGCGCCGAACGTGCGCTCGAAACGCCGCAGGTGCAGAGCGTGTGGGCGAACGCCAACAGGGCGGCCGACCAGGCGCTCGTGGCGATCGTCAACGGAGGCGGCCGGCGCGTACAGATCCAGGCTGGGACGGTTTCGCTGAACCTCCGCCAGATCGTGGCGGACCTCAGCGGCAGGCTGGGGCTGCCCGCCGACCTGGCCGAAAAACTGCCCGCATCGGTGGCCAACCTCAAGATCGTCACCTCCAGCCAGCTCGGCCTCGTGCGCAACGCGGCCAAAGCACTGCACGCGCTGGCGGTGTGGCTGACGATCATCGCGATCGCGCTGTACGCGCTGGCGCTGTACCTCGCTCGCTCCTATCGCCGCCGCACGCTCACCCGCGTGGGCATGAGCCTCGTAATCGCGGGGCTGCTCGTGATCCTCGGCCGCGCAATCGGGCAGGGGCAGATCGTCTCCGCGATCACGAGCGACGCGTCGATCGAACCGGCCGCCAACGATGCCTACTCGGTGGCCACCTCGCTGCTGGTGCAGGTCGCGAGCTCCTCGATCATCATCGGCATTCCGGTCATCATCGCGGCGTGGCTCGCGGGCCCCTCGCGCTGGGCGCTCGGCGCTCGGCGCTTCTGGGCCCCACGCTTCCGCGAGCGCCCCGCGCTGCCCTACTGGATGACCGCGGCGCTGCTGCTGCTGGTCTTCATCTGGGCGCCGATCCCTGCCACGCGCAACCCCTGGACGATGCTGCTGTTCACCGTCCTGGCGTTCGTGGGAGCGCACCTGCTGCGCGCCCAGGTTGCGCAGGAGTTCCCCGACGCGGAGCCCGTCTCGATGCGCACGGCGCTCGGCGAATACGCGCACACGATGGGAGAGCGGATCGGCCGCGCGCGCGCCGCCGCGGCACCCGCGGGCGCCCACGGCGGCGCGTCCAGTGTCGCCGACCTCGAACGCCTGAGCGCCCTGCACGAGCGCGGGGCGCTCTCCGATGCGGAGTTCGACGACGCCAAGCGCCGGTTGCTGTCCGCTCCGTGAGCAGCGCTCGGGGCAGCTACACCGCGGAGTTGACCTCGCTCGCTTCTTCGCCCGCCAGCGTGGCGGTCTGCGTCAGGCCCGCCTGTTCGTAGGCGCCGCCGGCGAAGGAGGCTTCGAGCACGTCGCGTGCTTCGCCCGCGAACGCTTCCGGGCTCTGGTGGCCCCTCTTGGCCTTGAACTTCAGCGCCAGCGCGGAGGACATCTTGTTCGCCTTCAGGGGCGCGATCACCGAGCCGCGCACAGACACGGTCGTGGCTGCGCAGCTGAACACGAGGATCGGCCCGCCGCGCAGCGCCGCGGAGATGTCGATCCCGATCCGGTTCTTGGCTGCATCGCCGCCGAGCGCCTCCACGCCGAGCACCCCTTCGAGCGTGCGCGAGACGATCTCCCCCGCGGCCGCGCCGGCGCTGGCGCAGCCCGCGTGGCCGAGTTCACAGCCAGCGAACGTGAGCACCACATCCCCCACCGCGCGCTCGCCCACGTGACTGCCCGTGCCCGTCGCGCCGCTGCAGGTGATCTTCGCTCCGCCGAGAGCTTCCAGGGTCGCGGGCCCCGAGCTGATTGCGATCCCCCCGGCCGCCACCCCCGGCTGCCAGGCGTAGTCGCGCTTGCCCCCCGGGCTCGTGCAGCCGGCCTTGCCGTAGGCGCCGGTGCCCGCGGCCACCTTCTCGCAGCGGCCGAATTCGGGCGGGTCGGGCGGGGTGGTGAAGGACCGATCGGCGCCGTAGGCGGTGCCGATCGCGTTCGTGGCGCTGATCCTGAAGTGGTATGTGGTGGCTTCGCTCAGCCCGCTCAGCGGCGCCGAGACAGCTACGGGGCTTTCGCCCGAACCGGGCGCGCCCGCGCACGGCACGCTCGATCCGTAGGCCGGCGAGGTGCCGTATTCAAAGCGGCAGCCGCTCACGGTTTCACCGTTGGGGTTGACCGTCGCATTCAGGGTCGCGGCGCTGTAGCCGAGCGATGAGGCGGCTTCGGTGAGCGCCGTGGGAGCGCTCCTGTTGACGAACGCCGACGCGGAGCCCACGCACGCTTTGTCGCAGGGGGAGCCCACGAGCGCGGTGTCGCCGCCGGAGGACAGCGCGGCGCTCCAGCCGAACTCTTCACGGTTGGCGTCTTCGCTGCCACCCGTGAGCTTGCCCCCCTCCTGCGCCCAGCTGGAGCCGGTGCGCTGGAAGGCCCACGCCGCACCGTGGAAGTCTTCATCGACGCGGCCGCCGAGCAGCGCAGTGTCACCGCTGCCCGACAGCGCAGCGCTGTAGCCCAGTTCGCCTTCGCCGACCTCTTCGCTGCCCTGCAGCCCTTCGCCCTGCTGGGTCCAGATCGAGCCCGAGCGCGTGAACACGAGGCCCGTTCCCGCATAGGCGTCCGCGTGCGGCGCGCCGATCAGCGCGGTGTCGCCTTCGCCCGAGAGCGCGACGCTCCAGCCGAACCAGCTGTAGCCGCTGCCCGCAGGCGCGGTCAGCGCTTCGCCCTGCCTGCTCCAGATGGAGCCCGAGCGCGCGAACACCCACGCCGCACCGATGCCGCCGCCGACGCCCCATTCACCGATCAGCGCGGTGTCGCCTTCGCCCGAGAGCGCGACGCTCCAGCCGAAGAAGCCGGGGTTCCCGCTGCCGGTGAGCTTTTCGCCCTGCTGGGTCCAGGTCGAGCCCGAGCGCGTGAACACCCACGCCGCGCCCTTATGTTCGTTGTCGTCATAGCCGCCGATCAGCGCTGTGTTGCCGTCCGCGGAGAGCGCCACGCTGCGTCCGAACTGCGCGGCGCCGACCTCGCCGCCGCCGGTCAGCTTTTCGCCCTGCTGGGTCCAGGTCGAGCCCGAGCGCGTGAACACCCACGCGGCGCCCACCGCCCCGTTGTCCGAGGGCGCGCCGATCAGGGCGGTGTTGCCGTCGGCGGACAGCGCCACGCTTTCGCCGAACCACCCGCCGCCGCTCTCGCCGCCGCCGGTGAGCTTCGGGCCCTGCTGCGTCCAGGTCGAGCCGGAGCGGGTGAATACGAACGCGGCGCCCCTGTATTCGGTGTAGGTCCCGTCCGCGGAGGCGCCGACGAGCGCCGTGCTGCCGTCCGCGGACAGCGCGACGCTCTGCCCGATATAGCCGTAGGGGCCGGCGAGACCGCTCCCGTCGAGCTTTTCACCCTGGTGGATGAAGGGGTCGATCCGCAGCGGGTAGCGCGCGCCGCGCGCATCGACGTGCACCAGCAGGCGCGTGCCGCTCAGCGTCAGCCAGCTGTGCAGTGGGCGTCCGCGCGCGTCGCTCGCGCTGAGCCCGCCGTAGCCGAGCACCGGCGTGGCGCCGCGGCTCAGCGTGACGCTCTGCCCGCCCGCGCCCAGGGTCGCGCGCAGGTTGCCCGACAGCGCGAGCGCGAGCGTGAGTGGCCCGCGCGCGTCGCCCGCTGGTGCGCGGGCGACGGTGAAGCCCTGCTCCAGGCCGAGCGGCCCGTTGGCATACCACTCTTGCAGGCCCGCCAGCTCGTAGCTGACGTGGTTGGCGCTCGCGTGCGGGGTCGCCGGGGCGAGCACCCTCAGCGAACCGCCATAGCCGGCTGCCCGCAGGCTCAGGCCGACCCGGCTCGCACCGGAGCTCAGCCGCACGCCGTCGCCATCAAAGCTCGCCCGCAGGCGCTGGGCGGGGTTGACCGCGAGCAGACGGCCGCCCGGGCGCACCGCCACGCGGTAGATCGCGAAGTCGCCGCCGAGCGCCGCCGAGACGGGACCCTGGGCGCTCAGCGGCAGGCTCAGCAGCCCGCTGTGCGAGAAGCTGCGCGCGGGGGCGCCCGGGCCATCTGCGGCCGGGCCCTGCACGATGGCCGCCCCGAGCGCCACCGAAACCGCCGCAAGAGCCGCGGCGCGCCATCGCATCGCCGCGCGCCGGCGCGGAGCGCGCGCGAGCGGAACCGACAGGGTCGTCAAGCCGCCTTCACCGTGCGGTCAAGATAACGCCGCGGCGACCGCGCCGTTGGCCCCGGCGGACGGATGATCGACTGAAGGCGCGGGCGCTAGAGCGAGCAGGGACGCGAGCGCCGGTCCACGCCCACCTCGGTGATCCCTGCGGATGTGATCTTGATGCGTGCCGGGACGTTGCCCCGCGCGAGCAGCTTGCGCAGCACCGACTCGCCCTTCGATTCGATGCTCGAGCGCAGCGGCTCCTCGACGCTCTCAGGCCTCAGGGAGTCGACGATCTGGACGTACACGTGTTGTTCGGCGCTGCCGTTCTGGACCTTCCAGCGGTAGAGGTGCCCGGGGGCCCGCAGGACGGGAATGGGCGTCGGCCCACCGATGATCTCGGGCTCGCTGGCCATTGGATCATGATGAACCCGCACGCACCAGGCGACAAGGGCCCGCTGGCCAGCATCTGCGCGGCGCCTTTGGACAAGTGTGCTCAACGCGACCCGGCGCGGGCCCGGCCGCTCGAGCGCGAGGAGCCGTTGCGCGCCGGCCGTCCGCGGCGCTGCTGCGCGCGGCCGCGACCGGAACCCTGAGAGGATCGCCCCGCCGTGGCGGTGACGCCGCCGAGCTTGAGCTCGCGCTCGAGGCCGAGCCTGCCCGCGATCGCAAGCAGCTCATCAGCCTGCTCGTGGTGCACGAGCGTCACGCCGACGCCGCTTGCACCTGCGCGCGCGGTGCGCCCGACGCGATGGACGTAGTCCTCGCCGGTGGCGGGGATGTCGAAGTTGATCACATGCGTGATCCCGGCGACGTCGATGCCGCGGGCGGCGACGTCGGTCGCCACGAGCGTGTCAACGACGCCGGAGTCAAAGCGCGCGAGCGCCTTCTCGCGCTGTGCCTGGGACTTGTCGCCGTGCATGGCCACTGAGGCGACGTCGCTGGCGGCGAGCTTCTTGACGAGGCGATCGGCGCCGCGCTTGGTGCGCACGAAGACGAGCGTGCGGCCGCGCTGCGGGTTGCGCAGCTCGCTCACAAGATGCGCCACCTTCGCATCGCCGGCGACGGTCACGAAGCGATGCTCGGTGCGTCCGGCAGCCTGCACGGTGTCCTCGTGCTCGTGGCGCCGCGCATCGCGCGTGTAGGCCTTGGCGAGGCGCCCGACCTCGCCATCGAGCGTGGCCGAGAACAGCAGCGTCTGGCGCTTGGAGGCGGTCATCCCGATGATCCGCTCGACGACCGGGCGGAAGCCCATGTCGAGCATGCGGTCGGCCTCGTCGAGCACGAGCAGGCGCACCCGCGCGAGCGAGACGTCGCGGCGCTCGATCAGGTCGAGCAGGCGCCCCGGGGTGGCCACCAGGATGTGCGCGCGCGAGGCGCGCGCGGCCTGCTTGACGATGCCCGCGCCGCCGTACACCGCGGCGATCGAGAGCGCCCGCGCGTGCGCCAGCGAGCGCAGCTCTTCGACGATCTGGGCGGCGAGCTCGCGCGTCGGTGCGAGCACGAGCGCGGAGGGCCGCGCGTCGGAGTCGCCCAGGCGCTCGATCATGGGCACGCCGAAGGCAAGCGTCTTGCCCGATCCCGTGGGGGACCTGGCGAGCACGTCGTGTCCGGCGAGGATGTCGGGGACGACCATCCGCTGGATCGCGAACGGCTGTGTGATCCCGCGCTGCGTGAGCTCGCGGGAGACGGCCTCGGACACGCCGAGGTCGGCGAATGTTGCGTCCTTCATGTGGTGGTGCTCCTTCTCGCGGCCCTGTGGCCGCTATGCGAATGGAGATTCGACTGGCCCCATCCGCGCGTTTCGAGCGCCAACAAAGACAAGAACCTCACGGGCGACGTCGCCGCCCATGGGTTGACCCTAGCAGGGCCCCCCTCGCCCGCCCGGGCGCTCGTGCCCGCCCGGCGGGCGGCTAGCGCTGATCGACCAGCCGCAGCTCGAGCGTCTCCCCGATCTCGCCGGGCGCCACTCGTTTGGCGTCGGCCAGGCGTGCGACCACCGGCGCGAGGCCGTCGGCTGCCGCGGAGAGCAGGCTTTCGCCGTGCCCAACGAGCAGCGGGCCGATGCGCAGCTCGAGACTGCGCGGAGCGACCCCGACGGTGACGTTGAGATAGCGGCCGCTGATCGAGCTGCCCGCGTTGGCGGCGAGCGCGTCGGCGACGAGCTGCACGTCGCAGATGCGATCGGTCGAGAAGTAGGCGCGTCCGGCGAGCGTGCTCAGCACGCGCGGCAGCACCGCGCCGGCGAGCGGGCTCGGCGCGAGGCTCACCTCGACGTCCACGGGATCGGCGCGCCTGTGGGGCGGGCCCTCCTCGCGCTGCGCCTGCGCGGGCGCCCGCGGCATCACGGCGCGCGGCGCCATGAACTCCATGCGGACCTCGGTGCCGCCGCCCGGCGGTGCGGTGAACTCGACGGTGCGCGACAGCGCTCTGATCGCCGCGACGCCGATCCCGCCGGCGGTCTCCTGCAGGCTGGCCGCGTTCGCCACGCCCAGCCCGCGATCGCGCACCACGACGGCAATCGCGTCCTCGCGGGCGTAGAGCTCCACCTCGAGCGGACCGTCGCCGCCCGCGTAGGCGTGCAGCACGACGTTGTTGCAGGCCTCTGTGACGGCGGTGTTGAGATCGTTCGTCTCCAGGGCGTCGAGACCCAGGCTGCCGGCCACCGCGCTCAGCGCCTGGCGGACGACCAGGACGTTCTCGGGCCTGTTGGGAAGGCTCAGACAGAGATCGGGGATCTCGGCCATCGCGCAACGGGGATCGAACAGCTGATCCGCCGGACCGCCCTCACGTGGCCGCACGATGGGGCCGCGCAGGCGAGGAGCGGGCGGGTCTCAGCTGGCATGCGTCAGGGCCCGCAGCTGCTCCAGCGAGCGACGCAGCAGGCGGGAGACCTGCATCTGGGAGATCCCCACACGCTCGGCGATCTCCGTCTGCGTGAGATCCTCGAGGAAGCGCATGCGCAGAATCAGCCGCTCGCGGGGGGCGATCTGCCCCAGCACCGAGGAGATCGTTGCGTCGAGCTCGACGAGCTCGTAGCGCTCATCCTCCGAGCCGACCGAGTCCCCGTAGGCCAGTGGCTCACCATCGCTGCCCGGCCGAGGCGCGTCCAGGGACAGCGTCTCGTAGGCCTGGATCGCCTGGAGCGCGTCGATGACCTCCTCGGTATCGAGCTCGAGATACTGGGCCAGCTCGTTCACGGTCGGCGCACGGCCGTGCTCGTTCGCGAGGTGCTCCTGCGCGTCGCGCACCTTCAGCGAACGTTCCTGCGCTCCGCGCGGAACGTGCACGGCCCAGCCCGAGTCACGGAAGTAGCGGCGCATCTCGCCGAGGATCGTGGGCACCGCAAAGGACACGAACGGGATGCCGCGAGCGGCGTCGTAGCGATCCAGGGCCTTCAGCAGCCCGAGCGAAGCGACCTGGAGCAGATCCTCGAAGGGCTCCGAGGAGCGCCCGTAACGGCGCGCCAGGCTGCGAGCGAGCGGCATGTGGCGCGCCATCAGGGCCTCGCGCGCCGCGCGATCGCCGTCGCGCCGCCAGCGCGCAAACAGTGCTGCGGACTCCGCCTCCGCGGGCGCAGAGCGCAGCGCGGGTGCTACCGGATTGCTCGCTACCGAAGGCATCCCCGACTCCTTCCTGTCGCGGTTCGCAGCGGGCCCGCACAGCGGGCCACGGTGCGTAGTTTACCCGGTTCTGCGCGATATCTTCGCGCGAATTCAGGGGCCGTCACAGAGTGCCCTTCGCGCCCGGCCCCTCCCACCAACGGCTCTCTGCAAGCCAGGATCCTCTGATACCCGCTTCCCGCCCCGCCGAAACGTCGCGTCCGGCTGCGGGCGCGGATGGCCTCAGGCGCGGGAGCCGGCGTCCGGCGCATCGTCGCCGCGCCGGGTCGAGTGCGGCTGCCTCGAGACGAACTCGCTCAGCGCGTCCCGGCCGCGCGCACGGATCGGCGGCGCGTGCGCGAACAGCAGCGCGTCGAAGTCCTCATCGAGCATGCGCCGCAGGTTGCGGCTGAGCCCCGCGCGCACCCCGGGCGGGTCATCGCCCAGCAGCGCATCCGGCATGAACGCGAGCGCGCCGTCCTGCGCGCGGGTGAGCCCGTCGCCGAAGCACAGCGCACCCGGCCCCACGTCCAGCAGCAGCGTCGTCTCCTCCGGGCAGATCGAGGCCAGCTGCAGCGCCAGCGCATCCGGCGCGAGCTGCTCGTCGAAGCGAAAGCCCTCAACGGGGCGCCCGGCCTCGAAGTGACCCAGGCCCGCCTCGTTGCAGAGCACGCTGCAGCCGAAGCCGCGCACGTAGCGATCGGCCTGGCGGTAGTGATGGCGGTTTGTCAGAACAACCCGCTCGGGCATGGCGAGCGCCGCAACCGCGCTCACCCCGTCGGCCGGCACCGTCGGGTCGATGACCGTGCCCGAGGCGAGCAGCAGGGCGCTGTAGACGGTGCGCCCGATGCCTTCGTGATAGGCGCTCCACTGCACGAGGCCGGGCAGGATCTCCTCGATCATGGAGAGGGGGTTCCCCGCGCGCGCAGCGCCCAATCAGGCGCCCGCGCGCGGCGCGCCGGCCTAGCGCTCCTGCTCGGTGGGGCGGATGAGCATCTCGTTGATCGCCATGTGGCGGGGGCGCGTGACCATGTAGAGGATCGCGTCGGCGATGTCCGTGGCCTGCATCGTCTCGGTGTCGCCGAAGCGCCTTGCGATCACCTCGAGGATCTCGGGCCGGTTGTGCGTCACGAGCTCCGTCGCGACCGCCCCGGGCTCGATCAGGCCGACGCGCACGTGGCGCCGGGTGACCTCCTGGCGCAGCGCCTCGCTGAACGCTCCGACGCCGTGCTTGGTCAGGTTATAGACGCCTGAGCCGCTGTTGACGACCCTACCGGCAACGGAGCTGATGTTGACCATGTCGGCCACCCTGCGAGGGGAGTCCTCGGCCGCTTCGAGCAGGTGGGGCAGCGCAGCGTGGGCGCAGTGCAGCAGGCCGCGCAGGTTGATGTTGAGCATCTGTTCCCACTCCTCGGCGGGGGCGCCCACGATCGGGCCGAGCAGCATCACCCCCGCGTTGTTGATGAGAATGTCGAGCCGGCCGGCCCGGGCGATGACATCGGCGATCGCGCGCTGGGCCTGCGTCGCGTCGGTGAGGTCGGCCGGGATCACGATCGGCTCCTGCCCCACGGCAGCGATCCGCGGGGCGAGCTCCTCGAGGCGCTCCAGCCGCCGCGCCACGATCGCCACGGTGGCACCCTCCGCGCCAAGCGCGAGCGCCGTCGCCTCGCCGATGCCGCTCGAGGCGCCGGTGACGACCGCGACGGTGCCGCTCAGAGGGCGCTCGGGGCTCATGCCTGCGCAGTATTGCAAGGCCCGGCGGACGGTCCCGCACGGGCGCGAGGGCGCGCCCGCGGGGCGCCGCAGCACGCGGCGCGGCTGAGGCATCGGCGCCGCGCCGGCCGCCTAGGCGCGGCCGCGCGGGCGCTTCACGCGCAGCGTTCGCGAGAGCTCGTCGAGCGCATCGCCGAGATAGAGGGCGAGGCGCTGCAGGCGCGGCAGCGTGTCGCGGGCGCCGATCAGCCCGAAGTTGAGCGTCCCGGCGTAGCTGACGCAGGTTATGTTGAGCGCGTTGCCATGCAGCAGCAGCGAGACGGGGTAGATCGCGTCGAGCCGCGATCCGTTGAAGTAGAGCGGCTTGCTGGGGCCGGGCACGTTGGAGATCGCGACACTTGCGGGAATCGGGGCGTGCCCGCCGAGACCGGCGAGCAGGCCCGCGATGTAGGGGCCGTTGATCACCACCGCCTGCGTGGCCAGGGCCTCCCGCGGCAGAGCCGCCATGTGGCTCTTGGCGGCGGCCGTCGAGCGCCTGATCGCCTCCAGCCGCGGGCGCACGTCGGCGACGTTGGTCGCCAGGTCGGCGATCATGATCCCGATCGCGGTGCCGGTGCGGTTGTCATCGGCTCCGCGCAAGCTCACGGGGATCGCCGCGGTGAGCGATCGCGCCGGCAGCCGCGCGTGCTCGGTGAGGTAGCGGCGCAGCGCGGTCGAGCAGAGGTACAGCACGATGTCGTTGAGCGTGCAGTCGGCCTCCTTGGCGAGCGCCTTGATCCGCTTCAGCTCGTACTGCTGCGTGGCGAAGCGCCGCTGGCCCTCGATGCTGCCGCCGAGCGCCGAGGAGGGCGCCGTGAAGGGCGCCCGCAGGGGCCCGTCGCCGAGAGCGGCGCCGGTGAGATCGACGACCGTGCGCCCGAGACCGCCGAGCGCCGTGGCGCCCTCGCGGGCCATACCGAGCGCCCGGCCCAGCGGGTTGGCGCCCTCCCCCGCCCGCTCTCGCGAGCGCTCTGCCGGACCGACCGTCCAGAAGGCCGGCGTGTTGCGGTCGCCGGGACCCGGCGAGAGGGCACGCAGCACAAGGCGCATCCCGCTGACGCCGTCCACGAGCATGTGGTGGATCTTCAGGTAGATCGCGAAGCGCTCATCCTGCAGGCCTTCGATCACATGCACCTCCCACAGCGGGCGGTGCAGGTCCAGCGGGTGCCCGTGCAGCCGTGAGACGAGGATCCCCAGCTCGCGCTGCCCGCCCGGGTGCGGCAGCGCCGAGTGACGCACATGCAGGTCGAGGTCCACATCGTCCACGGTCTGCAGCAGCGGCAGGCGCTCTCCGATCAGCGGGGCCCCCACAGGCCTCAGGTTCCATGGCGCGGGGAGCGTGCGCGATGCGCGCATTCGCTCGAGCTGCACCTTGAGATAGTCGGCCGGGGCGTCGCGCGGGCGGGTGAATTCCATCAGCGCGCCGACGTGCATCGGCGTGTCGCGCGACTCGAGCAGCAGCCACGCCGCGTCCGTCGGCGAGATCCGCACGATCGACATCTCCCACCTCCACATCCGCTCAGACCCAGGATGCGACGCCCTGGCGAAGCACATCCCCGGCGAACCGCCCGCGTGACTCTACCAGCGCCATGCAGGCACCCGCCTGCGCCTCCGCCGCCGACGCAGGGGCGGGCCGGCGCGCGCTCACAGGCGCTCGTCTGTGGCCGGGTCGGGGACCCCGCCGAAGTGGCGCTCGAGCACGCTCGAGAACACCGCCTCCGTGGGCGAGGCGCGCAGGAAAAGCGTCATCGAGGAGCGCAGCTTCTGCGCATCGACGGCGCCCAGGAGCTCCTGCGCGCCGCCCGCGCGAGTCGCCGCGACGACCGCTGCGCATTTGATCAGGCGCGGGCCCAGCAGCGGGTGGCGCAGATAGGCCGCTGCCTCGGGGAGCGAGGCGATCGCGTACCTGCGCGCCATCTCACTGTGGCCCAACCCCTTCAGCTGGGGGAAGATGAACCACATCCAATGGGTGCGCTTGCGGCCCTCGCGCAG
Organism: uncultured Solirubrobacteraceae bacterium; assembly: GCA_963771085.1. Lineage (GTDB taxonomy): Bacteria > Actinomycetota > Thermoleophilia > Solirubrobacterales > Solirubrobacteraceae > Palsa-744. Next base: position 352,413 of record CAVYSB010000002.1, read on the forward strand.
CTCGCCGAGCGCGCGCCCGTAGGTGTCCTCGGCATCCTGCGCGTCCACAAAGCGCGCCAGGTCGAAGGGGTCATCGCGCTGGGCCGGCGCGACGTGCCCGTCTCCAGCGCCGTCGTCAGCCTGCCGCTGGGGCCGCACTCAGCGCTCTCGCCCTATGGCCGTCTCTGCGGCGCGAAGCTGACCGCTCCCACCACCCTGATCGCCCAGGACGGCGCGAAGATCGTGCAGAGGTCGCCGATCGGCGTAACGGGCTGTCCGATCGAGACGATCTCCCATCGCCTCCGCCGTGGACGGATGCTGCTCACCGTGTGGGTCCCCGAAGCAGGCCGCCTGAGCGTCAGCGGCCGCGGTCTGCGCAGCGAGGTCAGGCGGGTCGAGAAGGCCGGGGATTTGACGCTGAGCCTGCCGCCGGCGCCGGGCGGGAGGAAGGTCAAGCTGCGCCTCGCTTTCCGCCCGAGCAGAGGGCGCAACACCTCCGCCGTCACGCTCGCACTGCGCGTGCCCTAGCCGATCCGCTCGAGCTCGAAGCTCTGCCCTGCGCGCCGCAGCCGCTCGATGAGCGCGTCGCCGAGCGCCGTCGCCGGCGTGAGCACGCCTGCGCGTTGGGGAAGGCGCTCTGCGTCCAGCGCGAGGCACAGGGCGCTCTCGCCGAGCATCACCGCCGTGGCCTTGTAGCCGGGGTCGCCCCGGGCGCCCATGCGGCAGACGTAGCGCGCGCCGATCGAGGTCCGCGCGTGGATCTCGATGCGGAAGAAGCCGCGCTCACGCTGCTTCTCGCCAGGGCCCTCCCCGGGCGAGGGCAGCACCCGGTCGAGCAGCGCGCGCACCGGTCCGATCGACAGCCCCGCGGTCAGCGCGCCGACACCCCCCGCGATCGCGCCGGCCTGCAGCGGCGCCAGCGGGCCGGGGCCGAAGCCCATCACCTCGCGATAGCGAAAGCGCGGGCCGTAGGCCCAGTTCTGCAGGGCGTTGCTGCGGCGCACGACCCGCGTGTTGATCGAGCCCATGATGAACGGGCCGAGCCACATCCCCAGATCTCGGTCGTGCTGCACGCCGCGCAGGTCCGGCTCGGGCCCGAGCCGCGGCTCGCACTGGCGATCCGGACTGAGCGAGTAGGGGTCGCCGAGCACGCCGGCCAGAGCGGGATCGTGGCGCGCGTCGTCGATCGTGCCCTGCAACGAGGCGACCGTGCCGCCGCTGACCCCGCCCTTCATGGCGCGCACCACCAGCGTCGTGTCCTCGAGCTCGCCCGCGCCGTCCGCCGTCACCGCCTCGTGCAGCAGCAGCACGCCAAGGTCCGAGGGTATGGAGTCAAAGCCGCAGCCGTGGACCACGCGCGCGCCGCTCTGCGCGGCGATCGCGTCGAAGCGCTCCACCGTTTCGCGCATGAATAGCACCTCGCCGGTCAGGTCCGCGTAGTGGGTTCCCGCGCGGGCGCAGGCCTCGAGCAATGGCAGCCCGTAGCGGCGGTAGGGCCCCACGGTGGTGGCCACCACGCGCGTGCTGCCGGCGAGCGCGGCGATCGAGGCCGCGTCGGTGCTGTCGGCCAGCAGCAGCGGCCAATCGGCCGCACGCCCGCCGAGCGAGGCCTGCAGCGCCTGCAGGCGTTCGCGCGAGCGACCCGCCAGCGCGACGCGCGCCTCCGGCGGGGCGGCGCGCGCGAGATACTCGGCGGTGAGGCGCCCGACGAAGCTCGTCGAGCCGAAGAGAACCACGTCCAGATCCCGCCCGCTGCTCACGCGCGCATACTACGCGCATGCCCTTCGCCACGATCGAGGTGGACGCCGACGGCGCGCGCGGCGCGATCGCCCTGAACCGCCCGGAGAAGCTCAACCCCCTGAGCAGCGAGACCCTGCACGAGCTGGCTGCGGCCGCACGCTTCTTCGACGAGCGTCCCGAGGTCAAGGTGGTCGTGCTGAGCGGGAGGGGGCGGGCGTTCTGCGCGGGGGCGGACGTCTCGGTGTTCGCCGGCGCGGACCCCGGCGTGGCCGCGCGGCGGGAGGCGGCCGACGCGGGGCGCGTGATGGCCGACGCGATCGAGTCGATGCGGGCCATCACGGTGGCCCGCATCCACGGCCACTGCGTCGGCGGCGGCGTGGTGCTGGCCGGCGCCTGCGATCTGCGCGTGGCGGCCGAGACGACGCGCTTCTCGATCCCCGAGGTGGACCTCGGCATCCCTCTCGCGTGGGGCGGGATCCCGCGCCTGGTGCGCGAGATCGGTCCAGCGATGACCAAGGAGCTCGTGCTGACCTGCCGGCCGTTCGTGGCCGAGGAGGCGCGCGCGCTCGGCTTCCTGAACCGCGTGGTGGGCGAGCACGAGCTCGAGGGCGCCGTCGAGCAGCTCGTCGCCCAGCTCCTGCAGAAGTCATCGTTGACGCTGAGCGCAACGAAGCGCGCCGCCAACGCAGCCAGCAGCGAGTTGGTGTCCACCGCCACCGCGTGGAGCGACGCCGACGCGCTGCTCAGCGCGCTCGGGGACCCGGAATCGCGCCGCGCGGCCGAGCAGTACCTCGAGCGCCTCGCGCGCCGCTGAGCGCGCCCTGCGATCCGGCGCTAGGCGGGGGTCTGCGGGGCGGCCGGCGCTACGGTGCTGCTGCGCGGGTCGATCAGGATCTTGGCGTGGAGGTCGGGGCGCCCGAGCGCCGCGAATGCCGCATCCACGCCGTCGAGCCCGACGGTGGCCGTGATCAGCGCCCGCGGGTCCACCTCCCCCTCGGCGAGCATGTGCAGCGTGTCGCGGAACTCGAGCGGCGTGTAGCCGAGAACGAAGCGCAGGTCGATCTCCTTGTTGATGGCCATCGCCGGGGTGATCTGATCGACCCCCACGCATACGCCGACGACGACCACGCGCGAGAACAGGGGCGCGCCGTCGATCAGGCCGTCGATCACGCCGGGCACTCCCACGCACTCGAAGATGACCGGGTGCTTGGGCCTCGCCCCGAGCGCTTCGCCCAGCCGCCACGCGCGCCACCAGCCGAACGGCACGCGCTCGAGTTTCTCGCGCGTGCCCACCGCCAGCTCGAGCCCCGCGGGAACGTCGTCGAGGTACCCGTGCCCGTCGGCGGCGGCGAAGGGCGACATGGCCGCGGGGTCGAGCACGATGTCCGCGCCGCAGGCCGAGGCCAGCGCCCGGCGAGCGGGCGAGTAGTCGCTGGCGATGACCGTGCGCACGCCCTTCGCCTTCAGCAGCAGGATCACCGCGAGCCCGATCGGCCCGCAGCCGATGACGATCGCCACGGTGCGCCTGCCCACCTCGCCGCGGCGCACCGCATGCCAGGCCACCGCCATCGGCTCGGTCAGCGCCGCGATCTCCGGGGACAGCCCGTTGGGCACGGGCATCATCAGCGACTCCTGGACCAGCATCTGCTCGGCGTAGGCGCCGGGGGCGTGCACCGACAGGCCCACCGCGTCCACGCCGCCGCCGCCGCGCAGCAGCGGCAGCGCGACGACGCGCGTACCCGGCGGCGAGCTCCTGCGGCAGCCGGGACCGTGCTCGGCGACCTGACCGCAGAACTCGTGGCCGAAGACGATCTCCTGATCGGAGCGCGCGAAGCGCCGGTAGCCCGCCCGGGCGGCCATGTCCGCCCACGCATCACAGCCCTCGCGCGCGTGCAGGTCCGACCCGCAGATCCCGCAGCGCAGCACCTCGATGCGCACCTGCCCGCGCCCCGGCACGGGCTCCGGGCGCTCGCGCACGTCGAGCTGCGCGCCGGTGCACACGACGGCCCGCATCAGGCGCTGCGCATGGGGCGGGGAGCGCTCACGCGGTGATTCTCCCACCGCGCGGGATTCGGGGCGCTCAGCGCTGCCCGGCGATCCACGTGAGGATGGCGCGCGAGTGCGTGAGGACGGTGCCGTCCGCGAGCTTCAGCGCTCATCGCACGACTCAGCTCAGATCGAGCACCGTCTGCGGGGCGGGGATCACATGATCTTCGATGCCCTCGGAGGGGATGATCGCGGTGCCGATCGCGAAGAACTCGATTACGTGACTGCCCCAGCCGTGCGACTTCTCTTCGATGTGCACGCCGACGATGCCCTCCGCCCTGGCCTCAAGCGCCTCCGCCTGCATGCGCTCCATGGCAAGCTCGCGCGCGTCGTAGAGGGCCTGGGTGAAGTTCGGCAGCTCGACGTTGCGCCCCGCGTTGCCGAGCGACTGGCGCCAGCTCTGATGGGCCACGTGGTAGACGCAGGAGCCCATCACCATCCCCACCGGGCGATGACCGGTCTGCAGCAGCGTCCAGAACTCCTGACCGGAGAGATCGCTCGTGAACGGCCGCCCCGACGGCGCGCGGTGCAGCTCGCCCGCGCGATGCTTGACTGCCGTGCCCATAGCGATGAACTCGGCCATGCTCTCGCCCCAGTCATAGCGGCCGATCGTCAGGCGCACGCCCACGATCCCGTCCGCGCCCAGCTGGTCGGCCTCCTCCTCCATGCGTGTCATCGCCAGCTCGCGCGCCTCGTACATGGCCTGGGAGAGCACGTTCATCTCCTGGCTCTGTTTCCACTGCGCTTGCTGGTAGCCGATGTGGTAGATCGAGCTCCCGATCACGAGCCCGAGCGGCTGGAAGCCGGCCTGGCGCACGAGCAGGAACTCGTTGACGGTGAGGTCGCTCGTGAACAGGCCCGAGCGGTTCTGCTGCAGGCGTGCGGTGCCCGCCTCGGGTACGCCCTCGGTGCTGGTGGGGTCATAGGCCACGGTGTCGATCCTTTGTCACTCTGGGGGTGGGAGGAGGCCCTGCAAGGGGAGGCGCCGGCAGGCGCGCGAGCGCGCTCATCGCAGCGCAAGCACTTTCAGCGGCGCGGGCATGTCCTGCGAGGCGGCCAGCGACGGGTCCTCGCGGATCACGGTGCCCATCACGTGAAAGGTCACTTCGAGGTCGCGCGACTCATACATCCCCCGCCTGATCGCGTGGGTGCGCCCGTGCTCGCTCACCTCTACGCCGATGACGCCGTCGCCACCGAGCTCACGCACCTGGGCGGCGACGAAGCCGAGCGCCTTCTCGCGTGCTTCATAGACGCCCTGGGTGAAGTCGCCGAGCTCCTGGTTGAGCCACGATGCCCCGAAGCCCCCCTGCGCCTGCTGGGTCTGTGCGGAGGCGGGCACGTAGTGCACGCTGGTGTGGGCGGCGATCCCGACCGGCCGGGTGCCCGCTTCGCAGAGCTGTGTGAACTCCTGCCCGGAGAGGTCACTCAGAACCGTCCGCCCCTGCGGCTCGCGCATCGCCTGCGGCAGCCGCACGGCGGTTCCGACAGCGATGAACTCCACCGCGCCGGCCATCCAGTCGTGCGTGCCCTGCTCGATGCGCAGGCCGACCACGGCGTCGGCGCGCGCGGCCCGCGCCTCCTCGAGCAGGCGCCCGAGAGCCAGGCGCCGGCACTCGTTGAAGGCGCCCGAGAGGACGCTCACCTCGGTGGGGACGTTGTAGTAGGTGGGCTGCCAGCCGACGTGGTAGATCGAGGAGCCCATCACCTGGGTGACCGGTGCGATACCGAGCCGCGCGAGCGCGCTCCACTCGCTGACCGCGAGATCGCTGCTGAACAGGGCCGCGGCACCGTCCGCGCGGGCGGCGCTGAGCTGCTCGAGGCGCTCGGCCGCGACGAGCGGAATATGCCCCTGTTCGATCAGCGTGCGCGACTCGGCGTCGCGCACCGCGGCGCGCTCGGCGGCGTCGCGGCGCGCCTGCTCCGCAGCCTTGGCCGCGGCCTTCTCCTCCTCGCTGCGGCGGTGGAAGAGCGGGCTCATCGCAGGAGCCCTTCGAGGGCGATCCGATCGCGCTCGCCGAGCTCCGCAGAGCGCGTGACCGCGGCGATCAGCTCGGCGATCCAATCGGCCAGCGCCAGCGACTGGCGGCTCAGCGTGATCCCGCGAACCACCTTTTGGCGGGTGCACTGAGGACCCTGGGCGCCACGCCGCAGCTCGAACTGCTCTTCGCCGAGCGCCAGCGCGATCCGCTGCACCTCGCGCTGCTTGGATCGGAAGCCTCCGACCTTGCGCCGCTCCACAGTGGCCAGCTGCGGCAGCGCCTGCTCGAGCGTGCTGGCCAGCACCTCGATCGATGTCGAGAGCTCGGCCTGCTCGGCGCGCAGCGCGGCCGCCGGCAGGTCGAATGCCTCATCGCTTGACACCCACCGCAGGCTACCCCTCCTCGCTGGCCCGGGCCGCCACACAGCATCGTCGCCGACTGTGGCCGGCCCGGCCGATCTCGCCTCAGGACGGTCTTCCACGCCGCTGCGGCGCTCGCCCGTGAGGCTGACTGGGGGCCTCGCGGACGGGCGCGCGATGGATCTTGCGCGAGATCGCGCGGCGTGGCTCGAGCCTCGCCTTGCGGCCGTGGTGGACGATCTCGATCGCCTCTCCATCGAGCAGCGAGTAGGTCGCGCGGTCGTGCTCCACCTCAACGAGCAGGCGTCGGCCCCGGAAGCCGAGCCGAAACGCAAGCCGGCTGAGCGCCTCGGGCAGGCGGGGCGTGAACCGCAGGACACCGCCGTGGTCGCGCATTCCTCCGAAGCCCGCCACCGCACCCAGCCAAGTCCCCGCCAGCGATGCGATGTGCATCCCGTCGCGGGTGTTGTGCTGGAGATCGTCGAGATCGATCAGAGCCGCCTCGCAGAGGTAGTCGTAGGCGAGCTCCAGATGGCCCACCTCGGCGGCCATCACCGCCTGCGTGGACGCCGAGAGCGAGGAGTCGCGCACGGTCAGGCGCTCGTAGTAGGCGAAGTTGCCGGCCTTCTGCTCGGCGCTGAACGAGTCGCCGCACAGGTGCATGGCGAGAACCAGGTCGGCCTGCTTGAGGACCTGCTTGCGATAGAGGTCGAAGTATGGAAAGTGCAACATCAGCGGATACTGATCGGGCGCCGTGCCCTCGAAGTTCCACACATCGTGGTCGGTGAAGCCCTCCGACTGGCAGTGAACACCGAGATCCTCGTCGCGTGGAATCAACACCGCCGCCGCAGCGTCGCGCCACGAGGCCGCCTCCTCCTCGTCGACATCGCAGCTCGGCCGCGCGCTGCGGGTAGCGCTGGACCGCGTCGAAGGCAGCACGCAGGTTGCGCGCAGCCATCAGGTTGGTATAGACGTTGTTGTCGGCGATCGCGCTGTACTCGTCGGGGCCGGTCACGCCATCGATGCGAAAGCGCCCGGCGCCGTCGTGATGCCCCAGCGAGCGCCACATCCGCGCGGTTTCAAGGAGCAGCTCGAGGCCGGCACCGCTCGCAAACCCCTCATCCTTCTCGCATGCCGCCTCATAGCGGATGACGGCGTCGGCGATGTCGGCGTTGACGTGAAACGCCGCCGTCCCCGCGGGCCAGTAGCCCGAGCACTCCTGACCGTGGATAGTGCGCCACGGGAACGCCGCGCCCTGCAGGCCGAGCGAGGCGGCGCGCTGGCGGGCGAGCTCGAGCGTCTGATGGCGCCACAGCAGCGCATCGCGCGCCGCCGCCGGCGCGGCATAGGTGAGCACGGGCAGCACGAACGTCTCGGTGTCCCAGAACGCGTGTCCGTCGTAGCCCGGCCCGGTCAGGCCCTTGGCGGCGATCGCGCGCCGCTCGGCCCTCGCGCCCGCCTGGAGCGTGTGGAAGAGGCCGAAGCGAACGGCCTGCTGCAGTTCGGCGTCGCCGTCGATCTCGACGTCCGCTCGATCCCAGAAGTCATCCAGATATCCGCGCTGCTCGGCGATGAGACCGTCCCAGCCGTGGTTCCTCGCCTCCGCCAGGGCTGCGGCGACCTGGTCGATGATGGCCGGCGTGGAGCGCTGCCGGGACCATCCATATGCGAGGAACTTGACGATGCGAAGCGGTTTCCCGGGAGCCAGGTCGGCCGTCACGTGCAGACGGGCCAGGTCCTCGAAGCTCTCCGAGGCCGCCGTGACCTGCGCCGGCCCGTCGATCACGTGATCCATCGACGCCGCCATCGTCAGGCCGCTGGCAGGTGTCGAATGCGCCAGCAGCGCGCGCGTGTCCTGATCGCGGAAGTACTCCGAGCGCAGCGGCGAGGCCAGCGTCGCCGATGCGCGCGGATCGCTCTCGGAGGAGGGCAGCTCCTCGTTGGCGACGAGCTCCGACTGCACCACCACCGGCGTGGTGCCGTCGAGCGCATCGACCTCGTAGAGGACCGCGGCGACGGCCCGCTGTGTGAACGACACCAGGCGCGTGCTTGAGATCCGCACCGCGCGCCCCGTCGGCGACTGCCACTCCAGCGTGCGCCGCAGGACGCCGGCGCGGAAATCGAGCACACGTTCATGGCTGCGCAACTCGCCGTAGCGGATGTCCAGCGGCTCATCCTCCACGAGCAGCCGGATGAGCTTGCCGTTGGTGACGTTGATAACCGTCTGGCCCGCCTCGGGATCGCCGTAGCCGGGCTCGGCATACGGCAGCTCCCGGGCCTCGAAGAAACCCGCAAGATAGGTGCCGGGCAGTCCCGCCGGCTCGCCCTCGTCGAGGTTGCCGCGCATGCCGATGTGGCCGTTGGCGAGCGCGAACACGGACTCGGTCTGCGCGAGCCGCGCGAGGTCCAGCTGGAGCTCGCGCACGCCCCACGGATCGACGGCAAAGCCCGAGTGCCTGATCACGGTGCCTGCAGCAGCTCGGCCAGATCGCCAACAACGACGTCGGCGCCGTGGGCGGCGAGCTCCTCGGCCTGGCCGACCCGGTCGACGCCGACGACGCGCCCGAATCGACCGGCCCGGCCCGCCTCGACACCGGCGAGCGCATCCTCGAATACCGCCGCGTGGGCCGGCTCGACGTGCACTGCGCGTGCACCCGCGAGATAGGTGTCCGGCGCGGGCTTGCCCCGGAGGTGATCGCGCTCGGCGACCACGCCGTCGATCACCTGCTCGAACAGCTCCTCGATGCCGGCCGCGCGCAGCATGTCGCGGCAGTTGGTGCTCGAGGAGACGACCGCGCGCGCGAGGCCGGCGTCGCGGACCGCTTCGACATAGCGGACCGAGCCCTCATAGGCCTCCACGCCCTGCTCGTGCACGAGCCGCAACACCACGCCGTTCTTGCGGTCGCCTAGCCCGCGAACGGTCTCCGCGCCGGGCGGATCATCGGGCCCGCCCTCCGGCAGCTCGATCCCGCGCGAGGCCAGAAACGAGCGCACGCCGTCGTAGCGCGGCTTGCCGTCCACGTATTCGTCGTAGTCGCGGACGGAGTCGAACGCCGCGAATGCCGCGCCCGTCCGCGCGGCGCGCAGGCGCAGGTAGTCATCGAAGGTCTCCTTCCATGCGGCGGCGTGGAGCCTAGCCGTCTGCGTGAGCACCCCGTCGAGATCGAACAGGCACGCGGTCACTCGCGCGGGCAGGCCGAGCACGTTTGTCTCGCGACCCGCCACCTGCGCCCTTCAGCCTCGCGCCGGGAGCCGCGGCGCGCGCCATGAGGGCAGCCGGCGCCGGAGCGCGCCGCTCATGCGGTGAGCGCCACAGCGGCGTCGGGAGAGGCCACCACGAAGGTGAAGCTCTCCTGCAGGTAGAGCTGGACCGTGTCGGCGTCGTGCTGCGCATAGCCGATCGAGAGATCCTGCCCGCAGTCGAAGATGAAGTCACCGCCGCGCTGGCTGAGCACGACCGCACCCTCCACACCGGGCGCCCACACGATCGGGCCGCCGAGGATCTTGCGCAAGTGGTCCAGCAGCAGATGCCCGCCGTGCTCTGCGGTCTCCACCACGCGCCTGTACTGCTCGCGGCCCAGCGCGACCGCGTAGGGGCCGCCAATGCCGTTTCGCAGCAGCAGCTCCACCGCACCCGCCACCGCGCGCAGGTAGCTCTCGGCGTCATCCCCCAGCGGCCGCTGCTCGTGCGGCGAGGATCCCGCGATGCCGAGGATCCCGGCCTCCGCCCAGCCGTGGAAGACCGCCACGTTCTCGGCCACCGCTATGTGGTGGGCCGCCTCATCGAGCGAGGCCAGGTCCACGTCCACAGCACCGCGATCGTGGTCGCGCAGCTGCTGCAGGGAGACTGCGAAGTCAGCGCGCAGCTCCGCCAGCGCGAGCACCCGGCGCTGCAACGCGCTCACGCCCTTGCGGTGCGGGACGGCGAGCGGCTCCGTGCGCCCCAGGTTGGCGGCTGAGTGCGCCCAGCCGTGCGGGCCGGAGAAGTCGACCAGCCGGCGCGCCGCGAGCGCCGGAGTGAGGCGCTGCCTGCCCTCGCCGTCGAGGAGCTCCCACCCGGCGTCGGTGATGGGTGCGAGCCCGCGCAGGAGATGGTCCATCAGCGCACGCTCCCCGCTTCGCCCCCGATGCCCAGCGAGCCCGCGCCCGTATCACCCGAAGCGCTCTCGCCGTCCTCGCCTCCGGTCGCCCGCGCCTCGGAGTCCTCGCCGTGCTCGACGATGTCTCCGGACTGAAACAGGATTCCGCGCGCGATCTCGCGCCACAGCGGCGTGCGGCGCAGCAGGAACTCGAGGTCCATGCTGAAGTGCTTGAACTCCTCGCCCTGGGCATCGCGCATGATCGCCAGCGCGTCCGCGTCGCGCTCCACCGCCAGGCGCTGCTCATACCAGCCGATCGCTTCCGCCTCCTCGGTCAGCGAGGCACACATGCGCGCGAACGTGCGCGTGCGCTCGGGCAGCTCGTCTGGCGGCTCGTGATACTGATCAAAGCCCATGCGATCTCGGCCGCGATCTTACCCAGTGCGCCCGCCCGCGTCACTCTCGCGGCGGGCCCCGCGCGAGTTCGCGGCGATCAGCTCACGGCCAGCAGCTCCCAGTCCTCGGGCACGCCCTTCAGGCTGTGTACGCCGCGGCTGGTGAACCTGTACTCCGATCCCGCCACCAGATCCTTCACGGTGCGCGAGGCGAGCAGCTCGCCCGATGCCGCCCGCGCGGCGATGTGGACCCCGATGCCGGCGATGTCCGCTCCACGCAGCTCGACTTCGCCGGTGTGCACACCCGCGCGGATCGCGATGCCCGCGTGCGAGAGCATCGCGCGCAGCGCCTTGGCGCAACGAAGCGCGCTCACCGGCGCATCGAACGTGGCCAGCAGCCCGTCGCCGGTGCCCTTCACGAGGCGCCCGCCGCAGTCCGCGACCGCGCTCCGGGAGATGAGATCGTGGCTGTCGAGCAACTGCCTCCAGGCGGTATCCCCCACCGCCACCGCGCGGGGGGTCGAGTCGACGATGTCTGTGAAGAGGACGGTGGCGAGCACCCGTTCGATCCGTGCCGGGACCGGGTGATGGCCGGCCAGCGCCTGCTCGAGGCGTGAGAGCTCGCCCTGTAGGTCCGAGCAGCGCGCCGGCGGGCCGTAGCGCTCAGCCCGCGTGATCCGCCTTGCGGGCGAGGACCCGGCCGCGCGACGATCGTCGGTCGCGCGGCCGACCTGCTTGCTGCTGCGATGCACCACCAGCGCCGGGTGCTGGACCGAATCGAGGCCAGGACGCAAGTCCTTCTCTCGCATCGCGCCATCGTCTGCCCGCGCACGCCTTCTGTCAAGCCTCGCAACGCCGCTGCCAGCGCTCCGCGGCGCTCAGAGGACGCTCGACGCCGTCTGCCCGCCGGCGCTCCAGCTGAGCGTCGTGCCCGCCAGGTGCAGGGAGGCGCTCGTGATCGCGCCCTGGGCGAGCAGACGCCGCCGGCATTGCAGCGCGTGTCGACTCAGCGTCACCGCACAGCCATAGAGCGAGGAGACAGCTTCCGTTTCAGGTGTCTGCAGCCAGGCGAGTGCGCCCGCGGGCGACAGCAGCGAGACCGTCACGGGCGCGACCTTGCCCCCTGGGAGGGGGTTGACATTGGTCACACCGCCCACGAGTCCGCGGGCGAGATCGGCGAGCAGCAGCGATTCACTGATGGGCGGACAGCCCTCTGCGTCCTCCACCATGTACTTCTGGCACTCCGCGGCTGCGGTCACCCCGGTGTCCTGCCTGACGAGCAACCAGCTGCCGGCGAGCTGGAAGTCGCTGAGCGCGCCTTCAGTGCCGTACTCGTCGTCGGTTTCTTCGCTGCCGATGCGCACGAAGCGCTCGCTCCTGCGGCCACAGGCCCACACATCCGTCGTTTCGGGGGCCAGTTCGCCTGAGATGGGGCCGGTCCGGTACACGATCGCCGAAGCAGTGAGCTCGAGCACCTTCGAGGTCGGGACGCCGCGAACACCGTGGCCGTGCGGCGCGCAGCGAGGCGCCGCCTGCGCCGCGCCCGCGCACCACGCGAGCGTGAGCAGGCCAAGCAGGACTCCCGCCGATGCACCGATCACGCGTGCCCGCAGCCCAGCTGCCACGCCTCGATGCTACAGCGCCGGGACACGCGCTCGCGCCCGGCGTGCGCGGGCAAAGACGCGAGCTCGCCGAGGCGGCGCGCCACCGCCGCCGCACGGACGATAATCCTCGCCCGCGGGCTGCCCGGGAGGTGAGAGATGACCGACGCGACTTGGCTGTTCATCCAATACTGCTGGCTCGCCTGGCTGCTCTATTGGCTGATCATGGCCTTCACCACCAAGCGCACGATCGAGCGCAGCGGATTCATCGCCTATCGCCTGGTGACGATCGCGATCGTGATCGGCCTGATCGCCGCGGGCCGGCTCGTTGACATCTCATCCCAGGCCCGGCTGTGGCACACCCCGCTCGCGCTCGGCGTGGTGACCGACTGCATCGTCCTCGCGGGCGCGGCCTTCACCGTCTGGGCGCGGATAACGCTGGGGCGCAACTGGAGCGGAGAGGTGACCTTCAAGCAGGACCACGAGCTGATCGAGTCCGGCCCCTACGCGCTGGCCCGGCATCCCATCTACACGGGCCTGATCGTGATGGCGATCGGCACCGCGATCAACTACGGGCGGGCCTTCGGCTTCGTTCTGCTGCTGGCGCTGTGCGGCGGGCTGTGGTGGAAGGCGCGCCAGGAGGAGCAGATCATGAGCAGGCACTTTCCCGCCGACTACGCCGACTACAAGTCGCGCGTGCACGCGATCATTCCGTTCCTGCTGTAGGCGCGCCCGGTCAGGGCACCACACGCAGCGTGGCCCGCATACCCAGCCGTGCATGTTCGGGCAGCGAGCACCACAGCCGATAGACGCCCGGCTTGAGATCCACGACGTCCTGCCAGCTGTGACCCGGTGTCAGCAGCGGCGAGGCGATCTGCGCTCCTGAGCTCGAGGGGCGCAGGCGCAGGTCGTGCGGGTCCATGCCGGCGTCGATCGCCTGCAGGCTGACGGGCCCCGCCTTGATGACGCCACGGGAGAGCTCGAGGCGGTACTCGACCTCGGTGACGCGCAGCGAGGCGGCGGCGCCGGCGCGCGCCGGCGGGACGGGGCGCGCGGTGCTGCTGCCCGCCAGCACGAGCGAGCCCGCAAGCACGAGCGCGCCCACGCGCGCCAGACGCGCAGGCCTCATCGACGGGGACGGGTCGAGCTGGAGCATCTCCTCGGTTGAACAGTCGGCCGCCGGGTTCGAAGGTCCGAGCGACGGCGCTCCGCGCTAGGCGATTGGTCCACAGCGAGGGCGCGCCCGAGCCGCGCAGGGGTCAAGCCGCTCGCCCGGGCCGGCACGTCGGACATCCGTCTAGCGCGACGGCTCGCCCGCGAGGGCGCGGCTAACGTCGTGCTCGCTCCGGTGCGCGGTGCTCGTCCCCCCACAGCGAAGGCGGCCCAGAGACGTGACCACCAGCATCGCCAGCAAGAAGCCGGCGCAGCGCAAGCACAAGAAGAAGGCGACCAAGAAGGTCAAGGCGGAAAGCTGCCTGCGGGCGGCTCGCACAGAGCAGCACAAGCGCGCACAGGCGCACGCGAAGCAGCTGAAGGGTCATGGCAAGTCGCTCAAGCGCCCCAAGAAGCGCCCGCTGAAGCCGTGCAAGCCCGCCAAGCGGCCCGCCACGCTGCCCCATGGAACGCTCGGCGTGCCGTTGCCGCTTCCGCCCGTCTCGCCGCCCGCCCCCTCCCCCGCTCCGGTCCCCGCGCTCGGCCCGCCGATCACCCTCGCCCAGGCGCGCCGCCTGCTGTGGCGCGCGGGCTTCGGGCCGACCCCGGGGCAGGCCGAGGCGCTCGCCGGCCAGCCCCTGCAGCAGGTCGTCTTCGGCCTCACGCGCCCGTCCGGGCCTGCGGTGCTGAGCGGCCCCGAACCGGCCGATGAAGAAGGCAACCCGCTCGACCCCGCCAACGCCTGGGGCGAGGACCACTGCTGGTGGCTGGACCGCATGGTCCGCTCCGACCAGCAGCTCGTCGAGCGGATGACCTTCATCTTCCACGACTGGTTCGCCAACTCCAACGAGCAGGTCAACAGCCAGCAGCTGATGCTCGACCAGAACAACCTGTTCCGCGCGATGGCGCTGGGCAGCTTCCACGACCTGTTCCTCGCCGTCACCGCCAATCCCGCGATGCTGATGTTCCTCAACGGGACCTCCAACAACAAGTGGGACCCGAACGAGAACTACGCGCGCGAGATGATGGAGCTGTTCTCGCTGGGCGCCGACCGCGGCGCCTACACCGAGGACGACGTGCGCGAAATGGCGCGCACGCTGACGGGCTGGCGCAACGACTGGTCGGCCGAACTGGGCGACTACAACTTCCGCTTCGACCCCGAATACCACGACACGGGTCTGAAGACCGTGTTCGGGCAGACGGGAAACTGGAACTACGAAGACGCGGTGCGCCTGTGCGTCAGCCATCCGCTGCACGCATCGTTCTTCGTCACCAAGCTGTGGGGCTACTTCATCCCGAGCCAGCCCGACGAAGCGACGCTCGCCTCGCTGCAGGGCCTGTACATCAGCTCGGGCTACAGCATCCGCGCGGTGGTCGAGGCGATCCTCCAGCACCCCGACTTCTACGAAGGCCCGGAGCTGCTCACGCCGCCGGTCGTCTACAACGCCGGCCTGCTGCGCTCGATCTCCCGCCCGATCGACACGACCGCGTGGGCGTGGCTCTCGGCCAACGCGGGCCAGCAACTGTTCTACCCGCCCAACGTCTCCGGCTGGGACTTCACCCGCTGGCTGGACACCTCGACGGCGAAGGCGCGCTGGGAAATGGCCAGCTACGTCACCGCCAAGACCTACCCCAACCCGTGGCCGGCGAAAGGCCAGCCCGAATACAGCACGACCGAGGACCCTGCCAGCGCTCTGGCGAGCGCGCTCGCCTACTGGGCCAACCCGACCCTGTCCGGCGAATCGGCAGCAGTGCATCGCCGCATTCGCGCAGTCCTGCCTGCAGGAACCGCTCGCGCAATGGGAGCAGAGCCCCTACCGGGCGATGCGCCAGAACGCGCTGCGGATGCTGATCGCGACCTCCCCCGACATGCAGGTGAGCTGACGTGTCGCGGGCGAGCAGACACTAGAAAGGGGAGCACGCTATGGCCAGGAGTTGCTCGTGCAACGACTTCACCCGCTCGCAGCTGCTGCGCCGCGGCGCCGCCGTCGCCGGCAAGGGGCTGCCCAGCATCGAGCCGGGGATGCCGCTGCCGGCGGGCACGGGCCTCAGACCGGCGCACGTTCCTGCTGCGCTCGGCCGGAGCGGCGCTGTCGGTGTACGGCGCCTCGATGCTCAGCCCGCGCCAGCTTCGAAGAGGGCATCGCCCAGGCCGCTGCGGCCGCCGGGCCCAAGCCAGCCGGTGCTCGTGTCGATCTTCATGGAAGGCGGCTGGGACGCGCTGTCGGTGCTCGCGCCGGTGAAGCGAAGCCCGCTACAGGGAACTGCGCCCCGCGCTGGGACTGACAGAAGGCGCGGGCAAGGTCTTCAGCGAGGATGAAAGCCTGATGTGGCATCCCTCGGCCGGCGGGCCTGGCCGAACTGCACGAAGAGGGCAAGGTCACGGTCTTCCCGGCGATCGGCTATGAACCGCAGGACGAGAGCCACTTCACCAGCCGCCACTACTGGGAGGTCGGCCAGCTCGACGCCAACACGCGCTCGGGCTGGATGGGGCGCTACCTGGACCTCGTCGGCGAACCCGACAACCCGCTGCAGGGCCTCTCGCTCGACTACTCGCTGGCGCCGGCTCTGGCGACCGCGACGATGCCGGTCGCCGCGGTCTCCTCGCCGGCCGACTACACGATGTGGGCATACGGCCTCGGCGAACCGGTCGATGGCACCGGCGCTCGAGACCTTCGGCGCGCTGGGAGCTCTCGCCGGCGCCCTCGCCCGCCTACGCGCAGGCGCGCGACGCCTCCTACGACACCGGCCTCGTGCTCGACAAGATGGCCGCCTTCGTCGAATCCGAGAAGGCGTCGGGCGACTACCTCGCCCGTCACCTACCCGCAGGGCGAATTCGCCGAACGGCTCGCCGTGCTGGCCGCGATGCTCCACACCGGGATGCCGATCAAATGCGCTTCGCTGAACGCCGTCGGCTCTTACGACACGCACTCCGACGAGACCGACACGCTGAGCACGAACCTCGAAGACACGGTGAGCGCGCTGGTGGCCTTCCAGCGCGACCTCGAAGCGCGCGGACTGGACCAGCGGGTGCTGATCCAGCTGTGGTCGGAGTTCGGCCGCCGACCGCGGGAAAACGGCTCGGGCACCGACCACGGCGCGGGCGGCGTGGCGTTGCTGATCGGCACGCGGGCCGCGGGGAAGATGGTCGGTGAGTTCCCCGGCCTCACCAAACTCGACGGAAACGAAAACGTGGTGAAGACCTCCGACTTCCGCGCGATGTACTGCTCGCTGCTGGAACAGTGGTTTCAGACCGAAGCCGGCCTCGTCATCCCCGAAGCCTCCTCCTTCGAACGGCCCGTCCTGGTGGCGTGAGCGCTCCACGCGCAACACGGTGGATGCTCGCCGCGGTCACGCTCTGCCTGCTGGGCTGGGCCCCCGGCGCGGCCGCGCTCCACGCCGCGGCCCGCCCGCGCGGCCACCATCCGGTGCCGGGCTGCCGCTGCGTCAAGCACCGCCACTGCCCGCACGCGGGCGCGAAGGCCGCGCACCGCCGGGCGCAGTGCAAGACCGCCAAGCACGCCGCGCCGGCGAAGTCCCCCGCAGCATCGAGCCAGCCCGCGCCGTGGACCACGTTCCCCACCGGGGGCGTGCCCGCGGGCCCGAGCCCGTCCGCTGCCACGGCTCCAGCAGGAGCGCCGGAAAGCACGCCGCCGGTCGAATCCCCCACCCTCCCCGCGGGGCCCGCGCGCGTGGAGGTGACGGCCGAAGACACCGGAGCGTTTCGCTTCGTGCTCTCGCGCCCCTCGGTCCCCGCGGGCAGGGTGATCATCGAATTCGTCAACCACGGCCAGGACGAACACAATCTCAACGCGGTCGAAGCGGCTGAAGGCACGCTCGCCGGCTCGATCCCGAACACGCAGCCCAACGCCCACCCGAGCCTCACACTGACGCTTCGCCCCGGCAGCTACACGCTGTTCTGCTCGATCGCCGACCACGAGGCCAAAGGCATGAAAGCCACCCTCGTCGTCAACTGAGCGCGGGCCGCGCTCAGGCGCGCGCGGGCCTGGCCGGCGTCATGCGTCCTGCTCGGGGAGGGCGTCGTGGTGCTCGCGGGCGCCGGCGATCTGCTCGTGGACGTGCCAGTGCCACTGTTCGCGCAGTGCACGAAAGCTGCTGCGCTCCTCCGCATCCCAGCCGCGATACAGCACCACGGCCGCGAACAGGGCCTCGATGACGAGATGCGGGGACTTCCTGGCGGCCAGGTTGATCGCCGCGTAGAGTTCGGTGGGGTCCACCGCCTGGCGGAGCCTGTCCAGGCCCCCCTGGCCGGCGTCGAGCACGCCGATCAGATCCGACGCCGCGGCCGCCTCCCTGGCCTCTGCGAGCGCGATCAGCGCCTCGCGGTCCTCCGGTCGGAGCGCATCGATCGCCTCGTCGCGCTGCTGCTCTGACATCGAGGCAAACCGCGACAGGAACCGCAGCACCGGGTCCTCGTGTTCATCGGCCATCCGAGCGCCCTCCAGGGCCTGGTCCTCGCACGCGAGCGCCGGCGGCCCGTGGCGTGGCCGGGTCGCTGCTGCGATGGGAGAGTGGCGGGCCGATGACTCCACACTACGCCGCCCGGGGAGGCGGCGGGGCGGGCAATCGCCGCGCCCGCACGATGGTAGGGTCCCCGGCTCGGGCAATCACCATGGGTACAGGGGGGACGGCGGGATGCGCAGCAGATATTGGGCATTGCTGATCTTGGCTGTGAGCTTCGGAGCCTCATCGCTGCTCGCGCCGGCCGCGCAGGCGAGGACGAAATCCAAACCCAAACCGAAACCGATCACCCTGCTTGCCGACCGCTCATGCACCGGCCTGCTCGGTCCGGGTGATTTCCCGGGCGCCGTCAGCTTCCAGGGCCCGGGCGGCATCAAATCGGCGGAAGACGACTATTCCACCTGCCTGTACCTTCCCCCCGAACCGCCCGAAGGCGAGCCTCCCATCGAAGGGGGCGGCGGTGACACGCTGCATGTGTTCAGCAAATTCGCCTACCAGCACACCGAACGCGGGACCAAGGGATACATGCTCAATCTCGTGCCCCCGCCGGCGGGCAGTGGCGTGCCCTACTACCTGCACGGGGTCGGCACCCGCGCCTACTTCATCACCGCCGCCAACGGTGGCGGGTATGGCGCCCTGCAGGTGCGCAACGACGTCTTCACCGTCACCAGGGACACCAGCGCGGGCATCGCGGCACTGCTGAAAGGTGTCGCGCATACGCTCTGCCCGGGCTGCTGAGCCGCGCAAGCGCGGACCGGAGCGGCGAGCGTCTCAGCCGGAGGCCTCGGCCGCAGCGGCTTCGGCGCTCGGATAGGCGACGCAGCGGTTGCGGCCCGCTCGCTTGGCTTCATAGAGCGCGTCATCCGCGCACGACATCAGCCCGGCCGGATCGAGCGCCTCCGTCAGCGCGCACACGCCGATCGACACCGTCACGGGGCCGACCTCGGGAAAGGGCGTCCGGCCGATCGCGAGCCTGATCCGCTCAGCGCCGATCATGGCGTGCTCCAGATCGACCTCGGGCATCAGCACAGCGAACTCCTCGGCTCAGAGCACCGATGCCCCGTCGCGCAGCAGCGTGATCAGCGATGGGTTCGCGCCTTCGGTCGTTTCGACGAACAGCGTCGCGTTGTCGAGCTGCACGTAGCCGTAGCCGTCACCCGTGCCGGTGTCGTAGCCGAATTCGGCCCTGTCACCCACCCCCGGCAGCACGTGCCGGCCGAACTGAGAGGGCCAGTGTGTCGCCTTCGTCCCTTTCTGCAGCTTGGCCGCGAGTCGTTCCACCGGGCGCCCGTAGGCAAACAGGACGCTGGCGTTGTCGATCCGCCAGCAGCCGCCCGGTGGGGGTGTCGTGTTGCCGGTTTCCAGGAGCTTGAAGAGGTTGGCAAGGCATTCCACGCCGAGGCCGCCGTTGGTGAAGCTCGATGCGAGGCCGCCGCCCGACTCCTCTGTGGCGGCGTATTTGCACACGCTCACATCCGCGGTCGTACCGCCGGCGGAGTTCACCGACGTGGGCGCGACTTCCTGCAGATCGTCGAGGAAGTCCGGCGCTACGAGCACCGCGTCGCAGGGCTTGAACGCGAGCATGCGGAAGTGTTTGGAGCTCGCTCCCGCAGGTGGCGCGAACGCTGCCAGGCCTGCGAGCGCCGCGAGCATAGCCACTGCCACCGAGCACCTGTTGCGCATACTGCAGCCCCCTAGCGTCGCGGTCTGGGAGCCGACCATAGCATGCGCTACCGCGCGCTCAGCAGCGGCTCATCGGATGTCCTGCCGCCGGCCCTCAGCTGATCCAGGAGGCATCGGGGCCGGAGGTCAGGTGCAGCGTCTCGACGCTCGATGGCCCGCTGGCCGCGCGGTCGGTGATCGTCAGGCGCGTGAACCTGCCGCTCCTCGCGCGCCATGCGTGCACCCCGATCGGCAGGGTCGTGGTGACCCCCATCCCCGACACGATGCTCGTCCCGGAGCCGCTTGCCCCGGATCGCGTCCACGAGGACCAGTGCAGGGTCAGCGTCCCGCCGTAGGCCTCCGCGATTTCGACCGTGTGCGGACGCACCTTGTAGACGGCGACCGCGGTCGAGCACGGATGCCCCACGCAGCGCTCGCCGCTCAAGAGGGTGGGGAGGCTCGTCGCCGAGGCCACCGCCGGCAGCCATGCTGCCGCCGCGAGGGTGCTCGCGAGGACGCCGGGGACGGTGGCCTGCCTGAGGAGCGTGCGCACTTGTCTCATGCCAGCACCATACGCCGCCGGGGGCACCCGGCGCCGCCAGCGGTGTCCTGGACAGGCGGTGCCGCGATGCTGTACGAATGAACGTGCGGAAAGGGACCCCGCCGCGGCAGGGACTTCAACAACGAAAGGCGCTCCATGAACCAGACAGAGACGGCCGGCGATGTTCGCTACGAGCCCCCGGGCCCCGGGTCCTGGAAACTCGATGCGGTGCACTTTCCACGGCCCGTGACGCGCTACTGGGCCGGTACGCACCCAGCGCCCTTCAGGCGCGGCTTCGGCGAGTTCACGCGCTTCTACGGGATGCTGCTCGACACGCTCGACACCGCCTACCTGAACGGCTTCTCCTACACGATGATGCGCCCTGCGGCGCCCGAGGACGTGCCGGCGCGCATCCAGCGCGCCGAAGAGGTCTTCCCGGGCAAGCTGTGGCGCGAGCAGCTGCGCGAATGGGACGAGGTCGTCAAGCCCGCCTCGATCGCGGCACATCGCGACATCCAGTCAGTCGACCCGGATGCGCTCGAGAATGAGGCGCTCGCCGCCTACCTGGAGCGCTGCCACGAGCACCACGAAGCGATGATCACGCAGCACATGCGCTTCACCGCCGCGGCGATGCTCCCCACCGGGGATTTCCTCGCCCACGCCGGCGCATGGACCGGGCTTCCCCCCTCTGACCTGCTCGGCCTGCTGCGCGGTGCGGCACCGGTCTCGGCCGGCGCCTCGCGCGAGCTCGAGCAGCTCGTTGAGGCGATCGCCTCCGATCCGCGCGCCTCGGAGCTGCTCGCATCCGACGGTGACGCCGCGGTCGTGCTCGAGGAGCTGCGCGGGCTGGACGGCGCGAGCGGCGCCGCCGTGAGCGCATACCTCGACCTGGTCGGCTGGCGGTTGCTGGACGGCTTCGATATCTCCGGCCCATGCGCGCTCGAGCTGCCGGATGTGCTGCTGCGCGCGATCCGCGTCGCGGCCGAGGGGCGCGAGGATGAGGCCGCGGGCGTGCAGGAGCTGACGGCGGGCGTGCGCGCGAAGGTACCCAACGAGCACCGGGGCGAGTTCGACGAACTGCTCGCGGAGGCCAGGCTGATGTACCGGCTCCGCGACGAGCGCGGCGTCTTCAGCGACATCTGGGCCTCGGGCCTGATGCGCCGCGCGGTGCTCGCGGCCGGACGGCGGCTCGCCGCGGAGGGCCGGATCGGCGAGCCCGAGCATCTCGTCGACGCGACCGTCGAGGAGATGTGCGGGCTGCTGTCAGGCGCCGATGTGCCGGCGGCGGAGGAGCTCGCAGCTCGCGCGCAGTACCGCGCGAGCCACAGCGCCAAGGAGGCACCGGAGGTCCTGGGCGAGCCGCCGTCGCTGCCGCCGCCGGACCCCTCGGGGCTGCCGCCGGGGGCGGCGCGCGTGATGCAGGCGATGGGCATCACGATGGCCGAAATGCTCGGCTCCTCCGAGGAGGAGCACGAGGAGCACGTGCTGCGAGGGCTGGCGGCGAGCCGCGGCGTCTATGACGGCCCCGCCCGGCGCGTGGCGGGCCCGGCCGAATTCGACCGGATCATGAAGGGCGATGTGCTGGTGACGGAGTCCACCAGCGAGGCCTTCAACATCCTGCTGCCCCTGCTCGGTGCGCTGGTCACCGACAGCGGCGGCCTGCTGTCGCACTCTGCGATCGTGGCGCGCGAGTATGGCATCCCGGGAGTCGTGGGAACCCGCGAGGCGACCGAGCGCATCGCCGACGGGACGCACGTGCGCGTCGACGGCGACTCCGGAGAGGTGACGGTGTTCGGGTGAGCGAAGTCGTCCCGCTGGCCGACGCGAGGGACACCTCGCTGTTCGGCTCCAAGGCCGTCGATCTCGGCCAGGCGCTGAGGGACGGGCTGCCGGTCCCGCCCGGGGTGGCGCTCGCGGGTGCGGTGGTGGATGCCGTCGCCAGCCGCGAGGAGAGCGTCATCGAGCTGGTCGCCGAGTCCGTGCGCTCGCTGGACGGCCCGCTCGCAGTGCGCTCCTCGGCCGTGGACGAGGACGGGGCCGCGGCGAGCTTCGCCGGCCAGCACCTCACGATGCTCAACGTCCGTGGCGCGGACGAGCTGACCGCGGCGGTGAGCGAGGTGTGGTGGTCGGCCAACTCGGACTCCGCGATCACCTACCGCCAGCGCGTGGGGCTGTTCACGCGGCCGAGCGTGGGCGTCGTGGTCCAGCTTCTCCTCGATCCCGAAACCGCGGGCGTGATGTTCACCCGCAACCCGGTCACCGGGACCGACGAGCTCGTCATCGAGGCAAGCCTCGGCCTCGGCGAGGCGGTCGTGGCCGGGCGGGTGATCCCCGACCACTACCGCCTCAGCCGCGACGGGGAGATCATGGAGCGCACCGCCGGGCGCAAGGACGTCGCGTTCCGCTCGCTTCCCGACGGCGGCACGTTCGAGGAGGAGGTCCCGGCCGAGCTCGTCGAACGGCTGTGCCTCGAGGATGAGCAGCTGGACGAACTGCGCCGCCTGGCGGACCGCTGCGAGCAGGTCTATGGACCGGCCCGCGACATCGAGTGGGCGATCGCCGCAGGAACGCTGTACCTGCTGCAGTGCAGAGCGGTGACGAGGGCGGGCGCGTGAGCGCGGGAAGCCGCCCCGGCACGGCTCGCGCCAGGACGCGGCCGAGATGAGCGCCCGAACCGTCGCCGCGCTTCAGCGCATACCGCTGTTCGCCGATCTCGATCACAGCGAGCTCGAGCGGGTGGCGAGCGTGTTCAAGGAGAAGCACTTCTCCGAGGGCGAGACGATCATCCAGCAGGGCTCCGGGGCGGCGGCGTTCTTCGTGATCGACTCGGGCGAGGCGAGCGTGGCGGTCGATGGCATCAAACGGAGGGTCCTGCAGCCGGGCGAGCACTTCGGCGAGATGGCGCTGATCGACGCGGGCACGCGCACGGCCACGGTGACGGCGGCCAGCGACCTCGTCTGCTCCGGCGTCACGTTCTGGGACTTCCGCCCGCTCGTCGAGGCGAACGGGGTGATCGGCTGGAAGCTGCTGCAGTCGCTGATTGAGATCTACCGCGCGGAGCGCCAGGAGCCGCCGGCGTCAGGCTGACCCCGGCCGTTGGCCCCCGGAGCAGCGAGGCCATACTGCCTGCGGTGCTGCGGCTCATCACGATCCCGATAAGCCACTACTGCGAGAAGGCGCGATGGGCGCTCGAGCGCGTCGCGCTTCCCTACCGCGAGGAGCGCCACGTCCAGGGCATCCATCGGCTCGCCGCCAGACGCGCGGGCGGCGGCTCCACGGTTCCCGTACTGGTCACGCCCGCCGGCGCGATCGGGGAGTCGCGGGCGATTCTCGAATGGGTCGACGGATGCACGCCGCCGGAGCACAGGCTGTTCCCCCGCGGGGCCGAGGCTCGCCAAGACGTCGTGCTCCTGTGCCGCCGCTTCGACGAGGAGCTCGGGCCGAGCGGGCGGCGGTTGATGTACGTCCACATGCTCGCCCAGCGCGAGCTTGTCCTGCAGTTCAACAACACGGGGGTGCCGGCGTGGGAGGACCGCGCCCTCCGCCACGGATGGCCGCTGCTCGTACGCTTCATCAGCCATGCGCTCGACATCGGGCCGGGGAGCGAGAGCGAGGATGAGACCGCAGTGTGGCGCGAGTTCGACCACGTGGCCGGGCTGCTCGCGGACGGCCGCCCGCACCTCTGCGGTGAGCACTTTGGTGCAGCCGATCTGACCTTCGCGTCGCTGTCCGCCGCGGTCCTCGTGCCACCCACCTATGGCGTGCCACTTCCCCAACCGGGTGTTCTGGCGCCGCGTACCTCAGCGCTGGTCGAGCGGGCGCGTGAGCACCCTGCGGGCCGCTACGCGCTTGATCTCATCGCGCAGAACCGGCGAGGGTCGGTCCTCTGAGACCGCGCCACTCGAGCATCGCGCAGCGAGGCCAGGCGGGCGGCGGCCGTGTTCGACGGCGCGAGGGGATGAGCGGCCCTTGAGGAGCGAGCGTTAGAGGTGGCGTGGCTCGGCATCGCAGCGGCGCTCCTTCTGATCGCCACGACCCCGGCGTATCTCCGGCACAGCCTGAGCGGCGCCACGCGGCCGCATCCCCTGAGCTGGGGAGTGTGGACGGTGCTCGGGACTCTGGGCGCGATCTCCACGACGGTTGCAGGCGGCGGTGTGGCGGTCATTCCGCTGTACGTCGCCGACGCGCTGACGGCCCTCGTCTTCGTGGTCGCGTGGCGCCAGCGCGACGCGGGGATCGCTCGCTCGGAGCTGTGGCCGGCGATCCCCGCGCTCATCGGCGCGATCGTGTGGGTAGCCTCGCAGGATCCGCTGGCAGCGGCGATCGGGGTGGTCATCGCCGACAGCTCGGGCGGCTGGCCGACGTTGCGCAAGACCTGGATCGAACCACACTCCGAGCCACCACTCCTGTGGGCCATGGATGCGCTCGCGTTCCTGCTGGCCTGTATCAGCGTCTCCGATGTGACCGCGGCCACGATGCTCTACCCGGTCTATCTGACAATGGCGTGCGCGCTGATCGCAGCGGTCGCGTGGCTGCGCAGGGGGCGCGCCGCGCCGGCGCCGCCGGCCCGAGCGCAGCGCTAGGCGAGACCCTCGCGCCGGTGGCGAGGAAGCGCCGCGGCTCGCGGCGGCCTGTGCCGGCGGGACGCGCGCCCGGGGCGCCGAGGCGTGGAGACGCCGGGCACGCACATGACTACGCGAGCCCGGCGAAGCACGGATGATGCGCGCATGCCCGGCAGGGACACCGAGACCGCATCGGCCGCGGAGAGCAGATTCGCCCGGGTGATCAGAGCGGTTGCACGCAACCACGCGCTGAGCAGGCTGCTGCTCGCCTACCTGGTGATGATCGTCGCCGAGTTCGGCGAGTGGCTCGCCGTGATCGTCTATGCGTACATACGCGGCGGCGCCTCCGCGGCGGGGCTGGTGGCGATCCTGCAGCTGATCCCCTCGATGCTCCTGGCCCCGCTGATCAGCGCCCGGCTCGCGCGCATCGGCGTCGCCAGACTGCTCGCCGGCGCCTACGGCGCCGCAGCGGTGAGCCTCGGCTGCTGCGGCGCGGCGATCCTCGCCGGTGCGCCCGTGGCCGTGGTGTACATCGCCGCGATGGCCTTCTCGCTCTCGCTCGGGGTGAGCAGGCCGCTTCACCACGTCCTGATGCCGCTCGTGGTGCGCCACCCGGATGAGCTGGCCTCGGCCAACATCGCCACGAGCTGGAGCGAGGGCGTGGGAGCGCTGGCCGGCCCTGCGCTCGCGGGCCTGCTGATCAGCGTCGACGGACCCGGCCTCGCCTGCACGGCGCTCGCCGGGCTGTGCCTGTGCACCCCGCTGCTGGCCCGCGTGCGTCCGCTGCGCGCCGCCGCCCGGGAGCCCGAGGAGCAGGAGGGCGGCCTCGCGGATCTGCTCGCCGCCGCCCGGGTAATCCTGTCGCGCCCGAACACCCGTGCGCTGATCGCCTTCCCCGCCGCTGCCGCCGCGATCGAGGGAGCGATCGACCTGCTCGTGGTCGTGCTCGCGGTCCAGGTTCTCGCGATCGGGCCGGGCGGCGCGGGCTACCTGAGTGCCGCCTTCGGCGCGGGCGGCCTGCTCGGCGCCACCGTGGCGGTGCTGTTCGCGGGCCGCCGGCTGGCCCTGCCGCTGGCGGGCGCCACCCTGATCGGCGGTCTGGCACTCGGGGCGCTCGGGCTCGTCTCGACCGTGCTCGTCGCGGTCGCGCTGCTGGCCCTCGTGGGCGCCGCGCGCACCGTGCAGAGTGTCGCCGCGCAGACGCTGCTGCAGCGCTCCACGCCGCTGGATGTGATCGTCTGCGCGTTCGCACTGATCGAGTCCATGCGCGACCTCGGGATGGCCTTCAGTGCGCTGATCGTGCCACTGCTGATCGGCCTCGGTGGCGCGAGGGCTGCGTTCGCGGGGATGGCCGGCCTGGCCCTGCTCGCGCTGCTCGCAACTGCGCGGCGGATCCGCCGCATCGACTCGGAGGCCTCGATCCCGGTCGTGGAGATGGGGATGCTGCGCAACACGGGGATCTTCTCGGCCCTCCCGGCCACGCCATTGGAGACGCTGGCCCGCGAATCTCATTACCTCAGCGTCCCGCCGGGCACGCCGATCATCCGGGAGGGCGAGGAGGGCGACTGCTACTACGCGATCACGCACGGATCGGTCCGCGTCACCAAAGCGGAGCGCGAGATCAGGCGGCTGAGCAGCGGGAGTGGGTTCGGGGAGATCGCCCTGCTGCACCCCGTCCGGCGCACCGCGACGGTCACCGCGACGAGCGAGACGACCCTCCTGAGCATCGGCCGCGAGGCCTTTCTGACCGCGATGCGGGCGCACCCGGCCACGTCGGCGGCCGCCCAGAGCACAGCCGGCGTCCTGCTCGAGGAGGCGCCATGAGCCGGCCCCGCCGGCAGGCCGCGGCGGCGGCTGCGGCTGCGGCTTTCAGCGGACCTGCACGCGTAGCAAGCGCGGATTGAACCGCGGCGCGCGCGCGCCACCATGGTTGCGCCGGCAGCACCAGCCGCCGGCACTGCGCGAGGGAGGAGCCGGGATGTCCGATGACGGTGCACGAATCCCGCGTGTTCTGGCGATCGATGCCGGCGGCACGATGACCGACACGTTCATCGTCGATGAGCACGGGGCCTTCGTCGTCGGCAAGGCGCAGACGACGCCCGCGGACGAGTCGATCGGCTTCATGGCCTCCGCACGCGACGCGCTGGGGCAGTGGGACTCGACGCCCGAGCAGGGATTTCCGCAGATCGTCTCGGGCATCTACTCCGGAACGGCGATGCTCAACCGGCTGCTACAGCGCCAGGGCCTGAAGATCGGCTGCATCGTCAACGCCGGCCACGAGGACTACCTGCGCCTGGAGCGCGGAATCCAGACGCACCTCGGCTACTCCTACTCCGATCGCCTGCATCTGGCGACCCACTTCCACAACGAGCCGCTGGTCGCGCGCGCACAGATGAAGGGCGTTCGCGGTCGCGTCGACGTCTTCGGGGACGAGGTCCTGCCGCTGCGCGAGCAGGACGTGCGCGACGCTGCGATCGAGCTGCTCGAGGCGGGCGTGGAAGGGATCGTCGTCTCGCTGCTCTTCTCCTACCGCAACCCCGCGCACGAGCAGCGCGTCGCGGAGATCCTCGAGGAGGAGAAGTCGGGCCGCGGGGCCAACGGCACGGTGCCCGTGTTCCTCTCCTCGGAGCTCTACCCGATGCGCCGCGACCTGCCACGCCTGAACTCGACGGTGATCGAGGCATATGCTGCGGAGCCCTCACGCAGCACGCTGAAGGCCGTGCGAGATGTGACCAAGGCGCACGGCGCGCCGTTCGAGCTGCGGGTGATGGCCGCGCACGGCGGCACGATCTCGATCGAGGCCAGGGAGCTGGGTCGCACGCTCGTCTCCGGCCCGGTCGGCGGCGTGGTCGGCGGACAGGCGCTTGCGCAGAGGATGGCGCTGCGCAACGTGCTCTGCACGGACATCGGCGGCACCTCCTTCGACATCGCGCTGATCACCGACGGGCGCTTTGAGATCACCCAGACACCCGACATCGCGAAATTCGTGCTCAACATCCCGCTCGTGCGGATCGACTCGATCGGCGCGGGCACGGGGTCCTTCGTGCGCGTGAATCCCAACTCCAACAGGCCCGAGCTGGGACCTGACTCGGCGGGCTCGCGCATCGGGGTGTGCTGGGCGCGGGGTGGCCTGGAAACGGTGTCGGTGACCGACCTGAACCTCGTGCTCGGCCGTCTGAACGCCGACTACTTCCTCGGTGGCGAAGTCGAGCTGGACGTCGAGCGCGCGCGGGCGGCGATCGAGCGCCAGATCGCGCGGCCACTCGGGCTGTCCGTGGACGCCGCGGCCGCGGGCGTGATCGAGCTGTTCGAGCAGACGCTCAAGAACGAGGCCGTCGGGCGCATCCTCGGCAAGGGCTATTCCCCCGCCGACTACACGCTGCTGTGCTACGGCGGCGGCGGACCGCTGCACGTCGCGGGCTACACCGACGGTGTGATGTACCGCGAGGTGCTCGTGCCCGCCTGGGCAGCTGGGTTCTCGGCGTTCGGATGCGCCTGCGCGGACTTCGACTACCGCTACGACCAGACGGTTGACATGCCGCTGCTGCCCAGCTTCGGCGACGCCGAACGGGCGGGCATCGGCGCGATGATCACGGCTGCCTGGCTCGGCCTCCAGGATCGTGTGGCGCGGGAGTTCGAGAAGTCGGGGATCGCCCGCGAGAGCATCCGCTTCACCCACGCTGTGCGCATGCAGTACTACGGCCAGCTCAACGACATCGAGTTCGTCTCCCCGCACGCCGAGCTGGCAGACGTCTCCCAGGTGCAGGATCTGATCGCGACGTTCGAGGAGGCCTACGCGAAGATGTTCGCCTCCTCGGCCAGGTCCCCCGAGTTCGGCTACCTGGTCACTCACGTGATCGTCCATGGCACGGTCGGCGTGGAGAAGCCCGCGCTGCCCGAGCTGCCCGAGGAGCCGGGCAAGCCGCCGGTCAAGGCGCTGCGAGCGGTCCATTGGGGTCGTGCCAGTCGCGGGCAGTTCGTCGAGACCGAGATCTTCCAGCTCGAGTCGGTGAAGGCCGGCAACTCGATCCACGGACCGGCGATCGTCGAGCACTCGGCGACCACGTTCGCGATACCGCCGGGGCGCCGAGCGCAGCTCGACGGGCATCACATATTCCACCTCACCGACATGGAGGGCTCGAGCAATGGCCACCGTCGAAGTCAACCCCGAGCTTGAGCCGCGCTCCCCGGCGATCGGCTGGGAGGGCAGGCGCCTGGATGAGATGCTCGCCGAGTCCGAGCGCCTGTTCGCGGACACCGGGCACTACGGCGGGCTTACCCAGCTCGAGCTGATGTCGGGCGATCCGATCGGCTACGAGAAGCTCTTCTCCAGGATCCGCGGCGGGCTGGTGTCGGCGCGCGAGACGGCGCTGAACATCTCGGCATCGCCGATCGTGCGCGAGCTGGGCGAGCTGTGCTTCGCGCTGTACACGCCGGAGGGCGACTCGATCGCGCTCTCAACGGGGATCATCGTCCACGTCCACACGATGTCCGACGCGATCAAGTGGATGGTCCGCAACGGCTACGAGGACAACCCCGGGATCGCTCCGGGCGACATATTCGCCAACAACGACCCCACCATCGGCGACGTCCACAACGCTGACGTGCAGACCTTCGTGCCGATCTTCTGGGAGGGCGAGCTGATCGCGTGGGCGGGCGGCGTCACGCACGTGCTCGACATCGGCGCGAGCACGCCCGGCGGCGTCCCCGTCGGTCCGACGATGCGCTACGAGGACGGCATCGACCTGCCGTGCATGAAGATCGGCGAGCACGACGAGCTCGCCAGATGGCACCTCGAGCGCTGCAAGAAGCGCACGCGCGCCTCGGTCTACTACCTGCTCGATGAGCGCACGCGGCTCGCCGGCTGCCACATGGTGCGCCAGTCGATCGAGCGCGTCCTCGAGGAAGAGGGCGTTGATCGCTTCAAGCGATTCAGCCGCGAGGTGATCGAGGAGGGCAGGCGTTCCTTCAAGTCGCGCATCCGCGAGATGACCGTGCCGGGGCGCTATCGCTCACCGGCGGGCTTCGACGCCGAGTTCGCCGACAAGCCACAGCTGCCGGCGCGAGCGCGGCGAGACATCATCATGCACTCCCCGTTCGAAGTGCGGATCGGCGGCGACGGAACCTACGAGCTCGACTACGACGGCTGCTCTGCGTGGGGCTGGCACTCGATGAACTGCACGCCGTCGGGGATGCAGGGGGCGATCTGGGTGATGTTCACGCAGACGCTGATCTGCAACGACAAGGTCAACGACGGCGCGTACTTCGCGATCGAGACGAACTTCCCGGAGGGCACGATCGCCAACCTCGGCGACGCGGAGGGCTCGACGGCGATCGCGTGGGCGTTCCTGCAGCCCTCGTTCACCGGTTTCCCGCGCACGATCTCGCGGGCGCTGCAGGCCCGCGGATTCATCGAGGAGGTGCTGGCGGCCTACTCGGTGTCGGGCAACGTGCAGCAGGGTGGCGGCATCGACCAGTACGGCAGCTCTTCGGCGATCATGAACTTCGAGGTCTCCGCGCAGGGCATGGGTGCGAAGTATGTGCTCGACGGCACCGACTACTGCGCCGCGATGTTCAATCCCGAGGGCGACATGGGCGATGTCGAGATGTGGGAGCTGATCTCCCCCTTTCTGTATCTCTCCCGGCGCGTGAAGGCATCCTCGGGCGGAGCCGGCCGCCACCGCGGCGGGTCGAGCTTTGAATCACTGTTCATGGTCAACAAGACGCCGTTCTGGGAGCTGCAGAACATCGGCACCGGACGTGTGCTGTCCTCCGCGGGACTGTTCGGCGGCTACCCCGGAGCGACCGCCTACATTCACAACATCCACGGCGCCGACCTGATCGAGCGCGCCCGCCGCGGCGAGGCCTACCCGGTCGCGGACGGCGATTTCGAGAGCCCCGCGCTGATGGAGATCCAGGGCAGCTCCCGTGACTACAAGAACGACGGGCTCACGCTGCTCGAGCCCTACGCCAACGGCGATCTGTATCTGAGCGTGATGAAGGGGGGCGCCGGGCTCGGCGACCCGCTGCTGCGACCGCTCGAGGCGGTGGGGCGCGATGTCGAGGAGGGACACCTGCTGCCGCGCTTCGCCGAGTCGATCTACGGCGTCTCCGGTCGCGAGGAGTTCCGCGCGCGTCGCCTGCAGCGCGCGGTCCCGGTACGCGACTGGGTGGCCGGCGAGCGCGAGCGGATCCTGACCCAGGACTTCGTGGAGCCCGTCAAGGCGATGTACGCGGAGTCGATGCGCCTCTCGCCTCGCTGGGCGGCAGAGTACCGCGGCTTCTGGGACCTGCCGAGCGACTTCGAGTATGAGGTCGCCACGCCCACCGTCGCGGTGGAGCGCTCGC
Source organism: uncultured Solirubrobacteraceae bacterium (assembly GCA_963771085.1). Taxonomy (GTDB): domain Bacteria; phylum Actinomycetota; class Thermoleophilia; order Solirubrobacterales; family Solirubrobacteraceae; genus Palsa-744. Next base: position 383,338 of record CAVYSB010000002.1, read on the forward strand.
AGCCCGGCAAGCTGCACCCCGACCAGGCGGCCGACGCCTTCCTGGCCGCATCCGACCCGCGCTCCGGCGGGGAGGCGCTCGCGAGCACCAGCGGGGGCCGGCTCGACGCCGAGACGCTTGCCGCGCTGCTCGAGGAGACGCTCTCGCGGCGTGAGGTCAAGGAGATCCAGTCAGGCTACAAGGACTCCGACCGCTTCGAGAAGTGGATCGCGGTGCTCCAGGCGCGCGTCCCCTATGAGGATCCGATCGTGCTGCCCGCGGGCGAGGGGCTGAACATCGTGCGCCGTCGCGCGGACGGGGAGCTGGTCTACCGCTGCGACTGCGGGCACGACTTCTGTGCACACAACCGCAACTGGAAGATGGACGCTGTCATCCATGTACGCGACAGCGAGCAGGCGCTGCTGGAGGTCTACCCGAAGATGGCCGGGCCGGACCCCGCGCTGCAGCAGATCCGCGAGTACTACTGCCCCTCGTGCGCGCGCCAGCTGGAGGTCGAGGCGCTACAGCCCGGCTACCCGGTCGTCCACGAGTTCCTCCCCGACGTCGAGGGCTTCTACCGCGGCTGGCTGGGCCGCGAGCTGCCGAAGTAGCGCCCGCCGCGCCGCCCGGCAGCTCCGCTCATTGCGTATCCGATCCTCGGCTCGGAGACGGGATCGGGCCCGGCTGCTGAACGGGTGACGTCCGGGCGCCGCCAGGCGCCGGCCGTCGCGCCGTCCTCCCAGCCGAAGTCGCGAGGCCCCTGCATGGCGGCGGCGTTCTGGAGGATCCAGCGCTCGTGGATGCGTGCGAGCTGCTCGTGCAGGGCGGCGGGCTCGTCCATGTGGCGCTGCCCGACCGGGGCGCCGACGTCGGCCACGACCCGGTGGCCGACGCGGCGGACGTGCATGGGCAGCACTGTTGCCTGTGTCAGCACGCCGAGGCGGGCGGTGCCGTCGGCGAGCTCTGCCGGTTTGCCCAGATACCGCGTCGGTCGCGAGCCGGGCATGTCGTACATGAGGAGCACCGCTGCTCCGCTGTCGAGCAGCCCGCTCAGGGTCTCGAACGACCCGCGTCCCCGTATAGGGAGGCTCGCGGTGCCCCTGCGCCAGCGCTCCAAGCGCCGGCCGGCGAGGTCCGGGCCGGGTGCCTGGAAGAACCAGTCCCCAAATGCCGCGTAGAGCTCGATCCCCATGTTGCGCACCGCCCAGCCCATGAGAAAGCTGTTGTGCAGGTGACAGCTGCTGAGGATGATCCCGCGCCCGCTCTCGCGCGCCTGCGCGAGCTGCAGACGCGACTCATCCTCGAGCAGGGGCGCCCGCCAGGGCTGCCAGAAGAGGGCGGACTGCACGTGGTTCTCGACCAGCTGCGCGCGAGCGAACTCCTCGACGCGGGCCTCGAGAGCCGTCGCTCCCAGCACTGCCTGCATGGCGGCGAGCGCCCTGCTGCGTTCCTCGGCACAGCTGTCCCACAGGTCTCTGCCGCGGCGTTCGGCCCTCAGCACCGCAAGTCGCGTGGGGACGAGGCGGCGAACGCGCGTGGAGGTTTTCGCGCGCAGCGCCATGCCCCGCGGCGTCGGCGCGAGCCGCCCGCGCGCGGGTGCGAGCGCATCTCTCAACGACACTGGATCTGGGATCGGCTTCGAGCTCATCGGCCTCGCCTATGGGACTGGGAACGTTGGCCCGGGCGGGCGTCTTCTGAGCTGCATCGGAACGCGGCGCGGCGCGCTTGATCCATGGAGGGCGCTGTTCGACTAGGAAGCAGGCTGCGCCCCGTATTCATCCTCGCCGACGTGCGCGCCCCAGGTGACCACGTTGCCGCTCTCGTCCTGCTGCTGAATGGCGGTGTGGGTCATGAACCTGTCGGGCGCAGCGCCGTGCCAGTGATCCTCGCCGGGCTCGAAGAACACGCGGTCCCCCGCGCGGATCGTCTCGATCGGCCCGCCTCGCCGCTGGCAGCGACCCTCGCCCTCGGTGACGTAGACCGTCTGCCCGGCCGGGTGTGTATGCCACGCGGTGCGCGCACCCGGTGTGAAGTGGACGCTCGCAGCGGCGAGCCGGAACGGCCCGTCGGGCTCGGCCACCGCGTCGATGTACACGGCGCCCGTGAACCACTCCGACGGACCGCGCTGGGTCTCCAGTGAGCTGGGGGTGATCTTCATGTCGTCTCTCTCCAATCGTCTTGTCTCGGGCCCGCTCGAGGGAGGTATAGGGTTCGCGGCAGTCCTTCCCGACGATTCGAGGCTGCCGCCATGTCCGACGTGAACCGCCGTTTCCTGCTCCGAGAACGCCCCACGGGGCGCATCGACGACCGCACGTTCGAGCTCGCCGAAGAGGCGATCCCCGAGATCGGTGACGGCGAGGCGCTCGTGCGCACCCGCTGGATCTCGCTGGATCCCACGAACCGCGCATGGATCGGTGAGACCCCAACATACCTGCCGCCGGTCGCGATCGGCGAGGTCATGCGCGCAGGCGGCCTGGGCGAGGTCGTCGCGTCCAACTCGCCGGACTACCCGGTCGGCCAGCTCGTCCAGGGCCTCACGGGCTGGCAGGACTACGTGGTCGCCTCCGCGTCCGCCCCGATGATCGCCGTGACAGAGATCCCGGGCGTCTCGCCAAGCCTCTTCCTCGGCGCGTTGGGGATGACCGGGCTGACCGCCTACGTCGGCATCTTCGACATCGGCAGGCCGAAGCCGGGCGAGACCGTCGTTGTCTCGGCGGCTGCGGGCGCCGTGGGCTCGGTGGCCGGCCAGCTCGCGAAGATCCAGGGCGCGCGCGTGGTCGGCATCGCCGGCGGCGCGAAGAAGTGCGCGCTCCTGACGGACGAGCTCGGTTTCGACGCAGCGGTCGACTACAAGGCAGCGGACTGGCGCGAGCAGCTGCAGGCTGCGACACCCGACGGGATCGACATCGACTTCGAGAACGTGGGCGGCGAGATCATGGAGGCGGTGTTCGGGCGCCTGAACATCGGCGCGCGCGTCGCCCTGTGCGGGCTGATCTCCGGCTACAACGACGACGCGGCGGCCGTTGCGGCCGGCCCGCGCAACTTCGGGAACCTGCTGGTCCGGCGCGTCCACCTGGAGGGGTTCATCGTGCTGGATCACTTCGGGCGGGCGGGCGAGATCGTCCCACAGCTCGCCGGCTGGATGGCCGAAGGGAAGCTCAAGGCGCAGGAGACCGTCGTGGACGGCTTCGAGCAGCTGCCGGTGGCGATCAACATGCTGTTCGACGGGGAGAACACGGGCAAGCTCGTGGTGAAACTCTGAGCTTGCCCCCCCGTAGGCGGGCCCCCGCCGAAGCCGGCTTCCCAACGGCCGGCGAACCTCTGCCCCACCGCCTCCACCTCCAATTTATACCGCCTGGGAAGCCCTCATGAGGCCTCCGAGCGTGCTGTATAACCGCCCGTCCAGATCAAGACCCGCGGAGATGGGAGTGGCGAGATGTGTGTGTTGTCATCGATGTATACGACCGGGGTGCGGCCATGACCGGGCATGAGGTGGTGATCGCCGGAGGCGGCCCGGCCGGGATGATGCTGGCGGCTGAGCTGGCGCTGGCAAAGGTCGACGTCGCGCTCGTCGAGCGGCGTCCCGATCACGTGCTCGCCGGCTCACGGGCCGGCGGCTTTCACTCGCGCACGATCGAGGTGCTCGATCAGCGTGGGGTCGCTGATCGGTTTCTCGCGGAGGGGCAGACGGTGCAGGTCGCGACGTTTGGGACGGCCGTGCTGGACATGAGCGACTTCCCGACACGCCATCCCTATTCGCTGGGTATCTGGCAGAGCCAGATCGAGCGGATCATGGCCGCCTGGATCGCCGAGCTGCCTGTGCGGGTCTACTACGCAAGCGAAGTGACGGGCTTCGCACAGGACGACACCGGCGTCGACGTCGAACTGGCCGACGGCCGGTCGCTGCGTGCGCAGTATCTCGCCGGCTGCGACGGAGGACGCAGCCTCATCCGCAGAGCAGCAGGGATCGAGTTCCCCGGGTGGGATCCGACCAAGAGCAACCTGATCGCCGAGATCGAGGTGACCGAGGAGCCGGAGCTGGGCACGCGGCGCGATGCCCTCGGCGTGCACGCCATCGGCAGGTTGGAGTACGAGATCCGTGACGGCGAGGTGGTCTACAAGGATCAGGGGCCGGTGCGGGTGATGGTGACCGAGCAGCAGATCGGGATCGGCAGTGAACCCACCCTGAGTGATCTGAGCGAGGCGATGATCGCGGTCTACGGTACCGACTTCGGGGCCCAAAATCCCACGTCGCTATCCAGGTTCACCGATATGACACGCCAGGCGGCGACCTACCGCGCGGGACGAGTTCTGCTGGCCGGCGACTCGGCGCACGTGCACTACCCGGCCGGCGGACAGGGCCTCAGCCTCGGCGTGCAGGATGCGGTGAATCTGGGTTGGAAGCTGGCCAAGGTGGTGAACGGGACATCTCCCGAGAGCCTTCTGGACAGCTACCATGCCGAGCGCCACCCGGTCGCCGCCCGCGCGCTCAGGCACACGATGGCGCAGACCGCGCTCCAGCGCCAGGACGAGCGCACGAAGGCGCTGGTCGACGTGGTCTCGGAGCTGGCGATCTTGGAGGAGCCCCGCAAACGGCTCGCCGGGATCATCTCCGGGCTGGACATTCACTACGACCTCGGCGAGGGACATCCGCTGCTCGGACGCCGCATGCCCGACCTGGACCTCGTGAGCGCCGAGGGCTCCCTCCACGTCTTCGAGCTGCTGCACGACGCCAGGCCGCTGCTGCTCAACCTCGGTGAGCCCGGGCGCTTCGACATCACCGCATGGGCCGACCGCGTGAAGCTGATCGAGGCCGAACATGCCGGTCCGTGGGAGCTTCCCGTGCTCGGCGCGGTCACCGCGCCCACAGCCGTGGTGATCCGGCCCGACGGATACGTCGCCTGGGTCGCAGAGCAAACCAGGCTCGAACTCCCTGAAGCGCTGAGCACCTGGTTCGGCGCGCCTGCGGTGGCGTAGCGCACGGGCCGGCGGCCCGCATGATGCCAACCCGGCTCATATCTTTTGTGATATCATCTGTGTCCATGGAGCCCGGAGAACTCGTCAACACGACGCGTAGTCGTCTCGGCCTCAGTCAGCGCCAGCTCGCGCTCCGGGCCGGCACCACGCAGGCCGCCGTCAGCCGCATCGAGCGCGGCATCGTCTCCCCCACGTTCACGACGCTCCGAGAGCTCATGCTCGCGATGGGTGAAGAGCCGGTGCTTCATGGCCAGAGGCTGACAGGGCACTGGGACGAGGCGCACATGAGGAGCACCCTGGCTAGAGGACCCGACGAGCGTCTTGCTCTGGCGCTCTCCTGGAACCGCATGGCCGCGCGTCTCGCAGCGGCCGGGCGCGCGGCCCGCAGCGATGATTGAGCCGAGTTTCGACGCCGAGCGGATCTTCGAGGTCCTCGCGGAGCACCGCGTCGACTACGTGGTGGTCGGTGGCGTCGCCGTCCAGGTGCACGGCCACGTCCGCATGACGAACGACCTCGATCTGATTCCCGCACCAAACCGCGCGAACCTCAACCGTCTCGCCGGGGCCCTGCGCGAGCTCAAAGCCCGCGTGCTCAACCCTGGAAGCGAGAACCTCGACATCAACGCCTCGATGCTGCCCCGCGCGACGTTATGGCAGCTCTCGACCAAGCTCGGGGACATCGACCTCCTGCACGACGCCCCCGGGGCAGCTTCATTCGACGAGCTGCGATCCCGATCCCTGCTTGTGGCGCTCGGAGCGAACGAGATTCCGGTGGCCGGACGTGATGACCTAATCAGGATGAAGCGAGCAGCAGGCCGGCCAATCGATCTGGAAGACATCGCTGCGCTGACGGAGCCAGAACACCGCGAAAGCTAGCCGCGACGCGCGAATCCGTCGCTGTCCAGGCGGATGTGTAGGTTTCGAGCATGAGCGCCAGAACGCTCGCGCGGAGCTACGGCAAGGTCTTCAACGGGGTCGCGGGCGAGTACGACCGCCATCGCCCGACCTACCCCGATGCGCTCGTCGATGAAGCATGCGCGGTCGCAGGTATCGGGAATGGCGACCGGGTCCTCGAGATCGGGTGCGGGACCGGTCAGCTGACGCGCAGCCTGCTCGCGCGAGGACTGCGCGTGACCGCAGTCGAGCCCGGCGACCAGCTGTGACGCGCTCGTGCACGAGACCTGCGCACTCCAGGAGCGCTTGGGGCGGCCGATACGGGCGAGCACGCTCGCCGCACTACTCACCGCGCGACGCAGTGCGCCCGCGCCTCAGCGGTGAGGTGCTCGCGCTGGTAACCGTCGTGGTCGGCGCTAGGCGGGTTTGACGAAACGGTCGGCGAACGTCATCGACTCGGAAAGTCCCAACGCTGTGAGCGCCTCACTCCTTGTGGGGTACTCGCGCACCTCGCTGAACATCCCGTCGCGCAGGCTCATGACGTGGACCTCTTCCATCGCCACCTGCTGCTCGCTGCCCCTGATGCGCCCGCTGACCTGCAATACCACCACGACCTTCCCGCCCGTCTCGAAGATCTCGACCGGCTCAAAGAGGAAACCGTCGAACACGCCGCTCCACTCGGCTATGAGACTCGCGAGCCCCTCTCGTCCCCGATAGGTGCGCGAGTCCGGCAGGTCGGTGCGCGTAGTCCACTCGACTTCGGGATGAAAGGCAACCAGCTCTTCGGGATCAAAGACCTCACCCGAAATCGAGCGCGCGTTGAAAGCCCTCCAGTTCGCGCGGGTTGCCTCCACGAGGTGGCCCGCGCCGATCGCCTCCACGATCGCCTCGGGCGTGGGATCGATCTCCTCAGCCGTCGGGTCGGACTCCTCCGGGGTCATGCGCGAAGTGTCCCACCGCGCGAGCGCCAAGGCGAGCGGGCCGCTGCGCAGCTCTGCAGCGGCAGCTGCCACCCCGTCGCCCTTCGATCGGGACCGTGTCGTTCGAGGACGCTACGGCGCCCCCTCCCCCGAACCGCCCTTGATCGAAACGCGGCGCCGCGCGTCCCAGAGGGACGCCCGCGTCCACGTCAGCCGGCCCTGTTTGCGCAACTGTCGCGCGCAACACCGCTCGGGCGAGATCCACTAAGCTGCCAGCAGCGCAATCGTGCTTGGTAGACCGCTGGTGCATCCGCTCCACAGCCACAGATCCCGGCATTTTCGCCTGACTTCTGCTGCCGCGATGGCGCTCGTCGCGGTGGGCCTCGCCATCACAGCGACCGCGGTGGCGGGACCTGCCGCGAGCACCGCCCGCGCAGCGGCTTTCAAAGGTCATCTCTGCAGTATCGTCACCGCGGAAGAGCTAACCGCAGCACACGTCACTGCGCGGTGCAACGGCGACAAACGCGTCACTCGGACGACGAGCACGCCGCTGGGCACTGTGAAGATGGAAACCTTCACCGCCAGCTGGGGCAAGGGCCAGGTCGAGCCGAGTCACGAAGTGTCCGTCAGCGTGGCACGCGTGAGCGGAAACCCCGCAGCCCTGGCGTACGGGCGCAACAAGCTCCGGCTCGAAATCCTCGGCCGGGGCGCACCGGTGGGCGTGGGAAGCGTTGCATCGATCGAAGCGAAAACCAGCTCCTGCGTCAACCCCCCGACAGATGACTGCACCGTCTCGGCCCTCTCAGCGATCGTCAAGAACTACGTCCTCGACGTCTATCTCTCCGACGCTCCGACGGGTGGCCAGCCGGAACCGAGCAACGGGACCGGCGATGAACCCGAAGACATCGCGCAAGAGGAAGCCGACCGGCCACTGATCACCGCGATCGCCCGCAAGGTCGCCGCAAAGCTCTAGGCCGCCGGGAGGCTCGAGAGGCGATCGGTCGGTCGTGCGACGGGCCCTGACGTTGTTTGAGGTGACCTGAGACGTTCTCGGTCCGGGACGACAAGGGACCGCGTGGGGGATGATGCCGTCCGGCAGCATCTGAGAGCAGGTCGGACACGAGACGGGGACAAGATGAGCAAGCTGAGACTCAGCATCACGATGTCGCTGGACGGCTACGTCGCCGGCCCAGACCAGAACGAGGCAAACCCGCTCGGCTCGGGCGGGTTGGCTCTGCACGAGTGGTTCTTCCCGCTCAAGGCGTTTCGGGAGATGCACGGCGAGGAGGGCGGGGATGTGAACGCCAGTTCTGCGGTGGTCGAGCAGCGCCTGGCGGACATTGGTGCCACGATCATGGGCCGCAACATGTTCGGGCCGGCCCGGGGCCCGTGGATGGATGAGTCATGGCGGGGCTGGTGGGGCGAGAATCCCCCGTTCCACCATCCCGTGTTCGTGCTCACCCACCACCCGCGCGAGCCAATCCAGATGCAGGGCGGCACCACCTTCCACTTCGTCAGCGACGGGATCGAGTCAGCGCTGAGGCAGGCAAAGGACGCCGCGCAGGGAGGCGACATCTCGCTGCCGGGCGGCGCGTCGGCGGTCAACCAATATCTCGCCGCGGGACTGGTTGACGAGATCGACATCTCAATCGTGCCACTGCTCCTCAGTAGCGGTGAGCGCCTGTTCGCGGGACTCGACCGCGGGACGCTCGAGCTCAAGCAGATCCGGGCAGTCGACGCGCCAGGCGTCACACACATCAAGTACGAACTCGGCTGACCTGCTTCGTACAGGCCGTGCAGCCCGCGGCGAGACCATAGGGCGCCTACCTTCGTGGCAAGGGGGAGCAAAAGTGGAGCCGCCGTCAGTCTATATTGACAAATGCGCCCACGTCAGTCTAGACTGACGCCATGAACGTGAACGACCTGGCCGCAGCGGCCACCTCCCAGAACCCAGCAGTGGGCTTGCGCGCCGCCCTCGCGCTGCGCCGCTTGGCAGAGCGCGTCGAGGCCAACCAGGTTGCTGTGGCGCGGCGCCAGGGCTGGTCGTGGCAGCAGATCGGCGACGCGCTCGGCGTGACGCGCCAGTCGGTGCACACCAAGTACGGAAAGGAGCTCTGAGACGCACGTGAGCGGGGCATCGAAACGGCGCGCGGCCGCAGGGCCGGGCGCGGCCGGCAAGGGCTCGGGCCGAGCCGGCGGCGAGTACCACCCGTGGTCGACCTACGTCGTCGCGCGTGAAGAAGCTCGACGCCGGGGCGATCGCAGGATCGGCACAGAGCTCCTATTGGTGGCGCTGCTGAAGGAGCCGTTGGTGGCAGAGGCGCTGGGCACAGATGCAGAGCATGCGCGCGCGGCGCTCGAGGCGATGGACAACGAAGCGCTGGTAGCGATCGGCATGGACCCGCCGCCCGCCGTGCCGCAGCTGCCGGCACTCGATCCAAGCGCTGTGCCTGCGCGGCCGACGATCAGGATGGTGCTGCGCAAACACCTGCGGCTCACGCCTTGCGCGAAGCAAGTGCTCAGCGAGTCCTCCAGGCCGATGCGCCGCGGGCACTCGCATCGAGGCCCGCAACATGTGCTCGCGGGGATCCTCGAGCTGCCGGCGCCGGACCCCGCGGTCGAACTGCTGGCCGCGCTGGGCGTCGAGCGTGGCGCCGCCAGAGCGCGCCTGGCGGATCGCGATCGCGCTGAAGATGGCCAGGCGTGAACCACTCTCCCAGCGCAAACGATCGCTGGCCGCGGGCGCAGCGGTGTGCGCGTGGCCGGCGTGGGGCAGGGCGATCCGCGCGTGAGCTGGCGCTCGACGAAGCGATGAGCGCGTGATGGCTATCGTTCGCGCAGAGTCGCTGTCGAAGCGCTTTGGCAGCCTGACAGCAGTCGAAGATCTGTCGTTCGAGCTCTCCGCGGGCACGATCACGGGCTTTCTGGGCCCCAACGGCGCAGGCAAGACAACGACGCTGCGGATGCTGCTCGGCTTGGCGATGCCGACGAGTGGCCGCGCGCTCGTGTTCGACCAGCTCTATGCGCAGTTACAACAGCCGGCGCTGCGGATCGGCGCGGTGCTCGAGGCCACTGACTTCCACCCTGGCCGCTCGGGCCGCGACCATCTGCGCACACTCGGCCTTGCTGCGGGCCTGCCCGACTCGCGCACCGACGACGTGCTGGCGCTGGTGGAACTGCAGGACGCTGCCAAACGCCGCGTAAAGGGCTACTCGCTGGGCATGCGCCAGCGACTGGGGCTTGCAGCGGCGCTGCTTGGCGATCCCGAGCTGCTGGTGCTGGACGAGCCTGCCAACGGCCTTGACCCCGAGGGCGTGCGCTGGCTGCGTGACTTCCTGCGCGCGTTCGCCTCGGGGGGGCGTACGGTGCTGATCTCGAGCCATGTGCTGGCGGAGGTCGCACAGACGGTCGACCAGGTGCTGATCATCAACCGCGGGCGCCTCGTTGTGGAGTCCTCGCTGGCGCAGCTGACAGCGCGGGTGGGCGGCGCGGTGCGCGTGCGAACGCCGGGCGTCGCGCAGCTGCGCCGGGCGCTCGAGCGCGAGCAGCTGCACACGACGGCAGGCAACGAGCATGTGCTGCTCGTGCACGGCACCACCAGCGAGCACGTCGGCGACGTCGCCCTCGCTGCAGGCGTGCCGGTGCATGAGCTCGCCACCGAAGGCTCATCGCTGGAGCAGATCTTCCTCGAGCTGACCGGTGGAGACGGCAGCGCTGTCAGCGGCGCGGCCCCTAGCGCCGCTGTCCCCCCCGAGGCGAAGCCGTGATCGCACAGGTCAGAGCAGAGCTCTTGAAGGTGCGCTCCACGCGCACCACGCTTGGCTTGGTGCTGGGAATGATCGCGCTGATCCTGCTGTTTGCGCTGCTGACGGGGCTGCTGAGCAAAATCGGCGGCCTGTCCACGACCGAAGACCAGCGCACGACGCTCAGCTTGGGCAGCCTTGCAGGGGTCTTCTCGGCGCTTGCGGGCGTGCTGCTGGTGACCAGCGAGTTTCGCTTTGGCACGATCCGCCCGACATTCCTGTTCACGCCTGTGCGCTCGCGTGTGCTCGGCGCGAAGCTGATCGCGGGCCTGCTCGCGGGCCTCGTGTTCGGCGTCGTCGGCGAGGGCATGGGCTTTGCCATCGGCTATCTGATCATCCACGCGCGTGGCGTCACATTTGTGTTGAGCGGCGGCGAAGTGGCGCTGCTGCTGCTGGGGACGCTCGCTGCCAGCGCCCTGTGGGCAGCACTTGGCGTGGGCTTCGGCGCGATCGTGCGCAACCAGGTCGGCGCGGTCATCGGCCTGCTCGCTTGGGGCTTCATCGTTGACAACCTGCTGTTCGGCCTTGTCCCCTCGGTCGGCCGCTTCATGCCGACGCGCGCACAGGACGCGCTGATCGGGCTGAAGACCGAACACCTGCTTTCACCTGTCGCGGGCGGGCTTGTGCTGGTTGCGTGGGTGCTCCTGCTTGCGCTGATAGGCCTACCGCTGGTCGCGCGCCGGGACGTCAGCTGAACGAGGCAGCCCGGCCAGCGACAGACCAGCGCCCAGGATTCGGCCAACGTGGAGGGCCCTGCTGGGCATCTGAGCGTGACGGTCGACCGGCTCGGGCGGTTTGGCTGCCAGCGCGGGCAATTCGTCAGCGTGGCTGCGCTTTCAACGCCTGGGCGCCTTGCCTGACGTTGAGCCGGCGACTGGGGGTCGACCCGTCGCCTTTCGGGCCGCTCGGCGGCTGCGCAGGAGCGCCTCGCCCAGGATGGCGGTGCCCAGCAGGCCCCCGAGTACACCCAGCTGGCCGGGGATGTGGGTGGCGGCGTAGGTGATCAGGGCGCCGAGGCAGCCGATGCACGTGAGCGCGCCGGTGATCTCGGCGGTCGCGCCAAGCCTCGTGTTGGCGAGCAGGCGCCAAGCGGCGACGTTCACCGCCGCGAAAATGATCAGGAAGCCCGCCGAGCCCATCAGGCTGATCCCTTCGATGTTCGCGGTGTTGACGATCACGAGCGTCCCGAGCGTGGTGGCGAGCAGCCCGCCGATCGGCCGATCCCAGATCGGCTCGGCGAGCCGCTCAGGCAGCTCGCCGTCGCGGGCCATCAGGTACGTGAACTTCGCTGCGCCGTAGAGCGTCGCGTTGATCGCGCTCGCGGTCGAGACGACGGCCGCGATGGCGATCAGCTTGAAACCCGCGGAGCCAAGGAACGGCTGCGCGGCGGCCGCCAGCGCGTAATCCTGGTCCGCGGCGATCTTCGCCGGGGCGAGGTTTCCCACGGCGACGAACGCGACTAGCACGTAGAGGCAGATCACGCTGCCGATCGCGATCAGGTACGCGCGTGGCAGCGAGCGCTCGGGGTCGCGCGCATCCTCGGAGGCGTTGGCGATCAGCTCGAACCCCTCGTACGCCAGGAAGATCAGCGTCCCGGCGTACACGATCGACGCCACCGACGGGTATGTCGCCGGTGAGATCCGCGCGGAGCTCACGAATGCCAGACCGCCGACGCAGAAGACGACGAGCACCGTGAGCTTGAAGTACACGAGAACGGACTCGGCACGACCGACGAGCCGCGCACCCGCGAGATTGAGCAAGGCAAACCCGACCACCACAGCGCTCGCGAACACGCGCCGCCAGCCGCCGTTGGGATCCAGGCCGAGCAAAGCGGCGAGGTAGGCGCCAAAGGCCACCGCATACAGCCCGAGCATCACGAAGTAGCTCAGCCACAACAGCAGGTTGAGCGGCCCCGCGACGCCGATGCCGAACGCGCGGTCCAAGAACGTCGCGGTACCGCCACGACTGCGCACCGCCACCGACAGACGTGCGTAGGAGAAGCCGGTGAGCGCGGCCACCACCGCTCCCACGAGGAATGAGAGGTAGGCGCCCGCGCCGGCCACCCGCACTGTCAGCCCGAGCACTGAGAAGATGCCGCCACCGACCATCCCGCCGATGCCGATCGCCACGAGCGGACCGACACCGAGGCTCGCGCGGGCGGGCTTCTGGGCGCTCACACCGGTATTTCACACGCTCGGCAGGTCGCCATGCGCGATGACCCCTCGGCCGTGTCAGCCCTACCGCGGGACGTGGCGTCTCTGCCGCTCTCCGCGTCGGACTCGGGTCGCGCCTCAGCGGACACCACTCCAACCCTCCAGCACCACTCGACGCTCTGCTGGCGAGGGATCCAGCGACGCCCAGAGCCGCTCGCGACCACCGTCGCAGCTGGGCTACCGGAGCCCGTGGCGGAGCCGTCAGGAGACCTCCCGGCTGACCCCGTGCCGGGCCGGCGAGGCGAGCAGCTCGGTCCGGAGGTGCTCTGAGATCTGCTGACTCAAGGACACGCGAAGCATCACTCCGGGAGCAGCCCTCGGCATTGCCCGCGGTCTAGCGCCGAGCACCCCCGCTCAAATTGCGGGCCTCAAGGTCCGATACCTACCTGTGAGTCGCAGAGACAAGAACCTGCAGGCAGTGCTGCTGGACCAGATCGACGCGTCCGTCATCGTCACGGACATATCGGGCAATGTCATAAGCTGGAACAGCGGCGCGGAGGCCCTCTATGGCTGGCGCGCCCAGGAGGCGGTCGGCAGGAACGCGCGCGACCTGATCGTGCCCGCAGAGACGGAGCCGGCGAAAGAGCTGGTCGAGCAGGTGAGCGCCTGCGGCCGCTGGGACGGCGAGCTGCTCGTGCGCCGCAAGGACGGATCACTGTTCACCGCATACGTGCGTAACCGCCTGATCCCCGACGAGGACGGCAAGCCGTGGGCCATCGTGGGCGTGGCCGTCGACATCTCCGCGCGCGTCGCTGCCGAGACGGAGCTTCTGCAGTCGCGCAACTATGCCCAGGCGGTCACCGAATGCATCGGCGAGGGCCTGTTTACGGTGGATCTCGGGGGCGCGCTGACGTATATCAACCCGATCGCCGAGAGAATGCTGGGATGGCCCGCCGGCGAGCTCCTCGGACGCCAGGTCGGCGACACGATCCACCCTGCCGGGCTCGACGGGCGTTCGCGTCCGTTCGAGGAGACACCGATCGCGCCGGTCCTCGCTGACCAGCGAACGCTGAGGGTGGACGACGACATCTTCCGCGCACGCGATGGGTGCGAACTCCCCGTTGCCTACACGGCAGCGCCGTTCCATACCGAGGGCAGGCTCGAGGGCTGCGTGGTCATCTTCCAGGACATCTCCGAGCGCAAGCAGCACGAAGACGAACACCGCCGGCACGCAGAGACGCTCGCCGTCTTGGACAGGGTCGAGGCGGCGATCATGGAGGACCGCTTCGTGCTCCACGCCCAACCGATCGTCGACCTTCGCAGCGGCGACACGATCCAGCACGAGCTGCTGCTCCGAATGCGCGAACCCGACGGGCGGATCGCCTCTCCGATCGAGTTCCTGCCGATCGCCGAGCAGTACGCGTTGATCGGCGAGATCGACTGGTGGGTGATCAAGCGGGCGACGATGCTGGCGGGAACCGGGTGCCCGGTCGAGCTTAACCTCTCAGCTCGTTCCGTCGGCGACCTCGACGTGCTCGAACACATCGAGCGTTGCATCGAGGAATGCACCGTGGCTCCGGGCATGCTCGTGTTCGAGATCACCGAGACGGCGATCGTCGAGGAGGAGGACGCCGCACGCTTCTTCGCCGAGCGGCTGCACACGCTGGGCTGCAAGCTCGCGCTCGACGACTTCGGCACCGGCTACGGCACGCTCACCTACCTTAAGCAGATCCCACTCGACTTCCTGAAGCTAGACATCGAGTTCGTTCGCGATCTCGTCAGCAACAGGGCCAGCCGTCACGTCATCGAAGCGGTCCTCGCGCTCGCACGGGACTTCGGGCTGCAGACGGTCGCAGAGGGAGTCGAGGACGCCGAGACCCTCGAATTGCTGCGCCAGCTCGGCGTCGACTTCGCGCAGGGCTACCACCTGGCCCGCCCCGAACCGTTCGCGGAGCGGCCGGGCGACCGCAGCGAGCCGCCACGGATACCTCCATGGACGTCCGAGCGACCCGGACACTCGCTCACGCCCGCTGGGCGTCGGACGGCGCGAAGGCCTGCCAAGGGTCCAACGCAGAGAGCCCGCCCGAAGACGTCGAAGTTCTGAGGGTTCGCGAGCTTTGCACGCCTTCCGTCGATGGGCGATACTGGGCTCGAACTACGACTCGCGGGTGTTTCGAGGTGACCTCAGGCCTGTGACGGGCCCTGAGGTGCTGTGAGATCACCTGCGATGTGCCCGCTCAGGGACCACGGGAAGGACCACGGGAAGAGGACCACGGGCTTCCGAGGCTCCGCGGCGCCTGCTTACCCGGGGGGTGCGAGAGCGGCATCCTCCTCGCTGACCGCACCCTGCGCTGGAGGGTCCTGCGTAGTAGTTTTCACTTCTTCGTCCTTGTTTTCGAATGGTGTATGAACGACGGCCGAGTTAGGGTCTACGCGGCGGCTTCTTTCAACGCAACCTAGAGGATTGTGGTGGCACACCTGGTCGGCAGCGCCAGCGCCGAGATCAACAGCCCGCTCGAGGACGTCTGGGCGCTCGTCGAGGACGTGATGACGGCACCGGAGTGGCAGGGCGGACTCGACCGGATGACCGCGCTCGAGCACGACGCCGATGGCCGCCCCACGCTCGTCGAGACGGAGAACGACCTCAAGGTCAGGCGGATCAAGGCGTATGTCCGCTTCCACTATGAGGGACCCACCCGTCTCTCCTGGACCCAGGAAAAGGGCGACATGAAGTCGGTCGATGGCGTCTGGGAGCTTGAGGATCTCGGCAGTGGTCGCACGCGCGCGACCTACAGGCTCGATGCGGATCTCGGCCGTGTGCTGGGGCTCGTAATCCGCGGGCCTGCGGAGGCGGCCATGCGCGCGATCTTCATCGACGGACGCGCCGGCGAGCTCAAGCGGCACATCGAGGGCGGCTGAGCGCGCCCGTCGATCAGACGCAGCGGGCGAGCCATCTGCTCCCCCTCGAGCAAACCCGAAACCACGAAGCCGTAGGAACGGCAGATCTCATAGGCACAGCCGCGTGAGCGACCCCGGGACAAGACTGCTGCTGCTCGACCAAACCAGCAGCCAGGGTTTCGCCGGTCCAGGCTCGTGTCTCTGGAAAGCAGAGGTCCGATGCGAATTAGCCGAGCGTGCAGCTCCTCGAGCGAGCGCCGATCCGGCCAGCTCAGCCGCGCCCGTCCACCGCGATGCCTACGGGATTGAGGGCCTTACGGATGAAGTGGCGCTCCACGTGCGCGCCGTTAAGGTCGGCGCGCCCGATGGCATCTTCTGCGTTGTCGACCCAGTAGATGTGGCTGCGGTCCACAGCCAAGCCCGTGATCTCGGTGTTGTGGATGTACGCGAGCTGTTGATGCAGATGAGACCCATCAAGGCTCGCAGATGCGATCTTGGTGTTGTCGTAGCTGGACCAGTAGATGCGTCCGCCCCCCGCTGTCACCGCGAAGGCTGCAACGGGGGCGGCCCCGGGTTCCCGGACGACCTGGATGAATCCAAGGTCGACACCGGATCCATCGACGCTTGCGCGAGCAATCGTCGGCGGAGCTTCTTCTGCGGTCAGCGCGCTCCAATACAGGTAGCCACCGGCGGATGCTATCCCTCCTGCGGCGGCCGCGCCCGTGATGAACTGTTCTTCGACGTCGGTGCCATTGAGGTTCGCGCGACCGATCTCACCCGAGGTTCCGTTGACCCAATAGATGTGTCCGCTGTCAACAGCAATCCCCCCGATTGGTTCAGGGCCTCCCGGTTCGGCCACGCTGAAGTGAATGAAGTCGTCATCGACGCCGGTGCCGTTGAGGTTGGCGCGCGCGATCGTGTCACGTTCCAGATCGATCCAGTAGATGTGGTTGCGGTCGACCGCAAGCTTTGAGACATCATCGGGGCCGGGCGCGTTCGCGCTGTGGCAGCCGAAGCCTCCGAAATCGATAAAGCGGTCGTCGATCCCCGATCCGTTGATTTTGGCGCGAGCGATCGCCCCACCGATGTTCGACGCGCAGCTGTCAGCGTTTGGCACGGCCGCGATGGTCCAGTACAGATAGGCGCCACTCGATGGCGCACTCACCAGCGCGAAGGCACTCACCAGCACACCGACGACCAGCACACGACTCGCTCGCCTGGACAGCGATTGCCTGACCCGAGAGCAATACATAGCCATCGACGAAACCGAGTGTACAGCGGCAGCCGGAGAGTGCTCCTACCGCCGCCTAGCAGCACCTCCGCCAAGACTCCCGCTCCTGAGGAGGACCTCCACGGCGGGGACCACGGGCGCCGCGTGACCCGTTCGGGCCCGTGTTCCCGGGCTCGAGGACAGCAGCGGAACTGGTCAAGAGTCGTTTCGAGGACTGTTTCGGGACGAAGGCGGGACGGGGCCAGCTGAGAACCGGAAAACCCCGCGAAACGGGGCGCAGGGCGATGGGCGATACTGGGCTCGAACCAGTGACCTCCGCCTTGTCGAGGCTACATCAAAAGCCCTGCTAATCAGCACTTTTTGTGGCGGTAGCAGGGCTTTCGCTTGCTCCGCCTTGCCCCGGCTCCGACCGCGTTAGACCGCCTCCGACCCGCTTCACGAGGGCTCCTACGAGGGCCGTCCGGACCGTGATGCATCATTGGTCCCGCCCACAACAACACTCGAGAAGGGAGTGATCATGAAGCTGAACAAGACATGCCGATATTCTCCCAACACCCGGGTGTACTGGGCGTCCTCGCCGTAGCGTACTTCGCTGTCCTCCGCCTGCCGTCCTTTGGTAAGCGGGTTATCAGCTTCCTGCGCGAGCTAGAAGACTTCCGCGAAGAACGGCGGCACCGCCGTCGCTAGCTTCTATGCGCGCGCCGCAACGCAGCCTCAACCGCGCGTCGTGAGGGACACACCGCGAGCTAACTTTCGTTCATACGAACACATGTTCGTATACGATTACGAGCTAGGAGCGGTGATGAAGAACGAGACGCAGGCTATCTGTGACGTGCTCAACCTAGTGTTCGGCTGGCGGGGTGCTGACGCCGAGCACAGCCGCGAGCGAGGCTACACGGGGCGCGTGATCTTGAGTGCGCGGGCCGCCGGGCAGGTGGTCGCTCTGCATGAGCACGCAGACAACCTAGAAGCGCGCGTGATCTACCTCACCCGCCAGCTGTACGGCGACAGCGCTCTCGTCCCGGCGGCCCTTCATGCAGAGCTGCGAGACGAGAGCGCTCGGCCGGTCGTGGCCATGTGGCACCCGCTGCTCGGACGGCCGTAGCGCGCAAGAGCTTGGCCCGTATCCCCCTCGGGCCAGGGCAGGCAGTACCGGGGCCGTCTCGCCTATCTCTCAGGCGAGGCGGCCCTACTGTTGCGCGGGCTGCTCTGCGTCTGCGGGCTCTAGCTCAACCGTGGCGACCGCAGGACGTCCTATGACGATGAACTCGTAGCTGCCGCGTGGATGGGCTCGGCCCATAGCGTGCGACACGCTGACGATCTCCTTGCCTTCCTCCCTTAGCTCTTCGGCAATCTCCTTCAGCCGGTCGCCTATCTGCTCAAAGACCATCGCGCGTTCCCGGTAGATGGTTGTCGGTCCGACGCTCATCTGAGCGCGCGCTCCTCGTCGGCACGCTCCAGCTTGTAGTGGTAGGCCAGGATGGCTGCCCACTCCTCACGCGCCGCCTCGATGCGGGCGCGTTCTTGTTCGCGGCGTTCGCGCTCAGCCGGGCTGCATCTGACGATGCGACCGGGCGACAGGCGCTCGTCTAGCTCCTCTGGGTTGGGCAGCACGGACAGCGCCGCCTCGCGGGCGACCGGGTAGGCGTCGAACCAGCGCAGCCCTGCGCGCCGGAACAGCGCCAAGCCGCGATGGAATATCTCAAGCGGGTCGCGACGCGGTGAGCGGGCGAGGGAGGAAGGTGCCAAAGAACCCCGCCCGCTCACGTTGCGCTCCTGCCGCGCGGGTGTGGGGAGTCGAAAGGAGCGCAACCTCTCCCCACCCCCGCGATGCTCGCTCCTTTCGGAGCGCCCGGTGAGCGAACCCACCTCACCAAGATTCCTCCGCGGGCTCTGCGAACCAGCCACACCCTTTCGCCGCGAGCAGTGCCGCGAACACGTCCTCGACCGGCAGGTCAAAGATGCTGTCCAAGTCTCCGCCGGGAGGGATGGCGCCCAGGAGGTCTTCCAGCGCCACCCACTCCCGACGGCGCGCGTCTCGGGAAGCATCGAGACACGCTTGCGCCAGCGCACGGTCCGATCCTGAGACAGTCCGGGCCAGCGCAATGTCGTCGGCCGGTAGCAGCGGAGCAGCCTCCGGGTACAGGCCTGCGTCGTAGTCGTCGACCGCGTCCAGCACTACCAACGCGACGCGCAGTCGCTCGGCCCGCAGCTCTACCTGCTCGGAGATCATGCCGCTGGCCTGTGTCGTAGGAGAGCGTCGGGTTGGCCGCAGAAGCCGACCCAATGCGGCCCGTCTGGATTCTCCAGCGCGTCGGCGAGCACGTGCAGTAGCTCCAACGCCGTCACTCCCTGTTGCATCGCCTCTTCGCACATGGCGAACCAGATGTCCTGGTCGATCTCGACTTGATCGAGGCTGCGCAGCAGCGCCAGCTCGTCCGGCGTAAGCGCATCGCTGGGAGCGTCCTCTGGGGCGTGGTGCTCTACCAGCCGCCCCAACAGACCGCGGCTCGCGTCCTGCGACCCGCGTCTGCCGGCCAGACTCCACCAGCGATGCGCTAGCGCTCGGACGTCCATCACTTGCTGTTGCTCGGCGTCTTGATTTTGTCTAGACCCGGCACGGTGGCCTTGGGGGCTGGCGGATAGGGCGGACTGTTCTTCGGGGTGAACGTGCCGCTCGGGGTGTTGATCTTGAGACCCATGTTCGTTGCCTTTCTGCTAGCGGATGATCCGCGGGACGCGTCCTTCGCGCGCCGCGCTGACCTGCTTACGCTCGCCCACCGTCAGGAATGAATCCGGGTATGCGTCCGAGTCGTCTGCTGTCCCTGCCTGTGTCACGCTCACGTCGCGCATACCCAGCGCCGCCAGGTAGGCTCGCGTGGCAGCCGGGTCTGCGGCGTAGGCAGCCACGTAGTGCGCGCGGTAGCCCTCGTTGATGACACCGCCATGCACCGCACGGTCAATCAACTCCTCTGCCTCTAGCCGGTTCTTCACGCGCGCAGCCGTCTGAGCGCTGACCTCGCGTCCGGCGGCCTGTGTAGCTGGCGGTGGTGTGGCCGCCGGAGGGGCGGGGCTGGCTGCCTTCGCCGTGCGGGGCTCGGGAAGGTCGTACATCAACCGGCCGGTTGCAGCGTTGGTTATGCGCATGCGCCGCGGCATCAGACCAGCGCTCCTGGAGTGCCTGCCAACCCCTCACGGAGCTGGTGCTCGGCTCGCTGGATCTCAGCATCACTGAGCTCGCCCACGGGCGTCTCCATAGTTGCCAGGTGCTGCTCGGCGTCCTCATCAACGATGATGTCGCGGTCAGTCCGGTACGACTTGATGAAGATGGCGCGGCGTTCCCGCTCCGCTACGTCCAGGTCGCTAGAGAGCGGACGTCCGATGGCCGAGTAGGGGTAGTGCGCCTGCGGAATCTCCGCGCCGCTGGCCGTGATCGGAGGCCTGTCCGGAGACATCGGCCGCACAACGCCGCCCGTGCGTTCGATCCAATACTCCAACGCGCCAAAGTCGGCGCGGCTGCGACGCAGCTCGTTCAGCCTTGCCACGAGCGCCCTGTCCTCCTCATCCGCTGCGCGCTCGCGCTCTTCCAGAACGCCGACCCAGTGGTGCCGCTTCTCAACGACGGTCGCAATACAGCGGTTGGTCTGGTCGATCAACGCACCAACGGCCGCGTTGCTGCGGAGCTGTGCCTCGGCCACCGCTCCCGCAAGCCGCTGCCGTTCGTCGGGAATCTCCTTGTCAGGTTCCTCCGCCGCGAATGCGGCGCGTAGATCGTGGTCACGCTGCTTTTCATGAGCGGCCAGAGCGTCGGTGGCGGCGCGCAGCACCTTCCCGGCCGCGTGGCGTTGAGCTTCCAGCCGCTTGCGCTCTGCGACAAGCTCGGCCAGATCAGGGAACATATCTACGTCCGGGAGCCATCCGGGGTCCCACACCGCCGGAGCCTCGCCCCCACTCTCGATGCGTGCAAACGTCAGCGTGTCCGTCATCTCTGCCTTTCAGTTGTTGGTTGCTCCCGGTCTGAGTACAACCGTACGCCACGCCAGATGTGGCATTCATCCAACTTGCGGTGACAAGTGAAGTTGGAAGGTCGAGCTACTGTCAGCGCGCAGTAACGTTCGGAGCATGGCCCACACCCCCGAGCAGCGCGACACGAAACCGATGTGCGGAGCGAAGAAGAGGAACGGCGAAAGGTGCCGCGCGTTCGCCGGGCAAGGCACCAGCCACCCCGGCATAGGCGCGTGCAAGTTCCACGGCGGCTCGACACCGTCGCACGAGAAAGCGGCTGTGAAGCGTGAAATCACCAAGCGCATGGTGATGATGGGCGAGCCAGTCGAGAACGTGACCGGGATAGAAGCCTTGCTACAGGAGCTTGGACGCTCAGTTGGTCACGTGGGCTGGTTGAGCCAACAGATCGCCGCCATGACGCAGGACGAGCTGGGCACTCCCTACGGCGTCGCACTGACGAGCATGTACGGCCAGGAGCGCGACCGCAAGGCTCGCATCGCGCGCCTGGTCGTGGAGAGCGGCGTGGACGAAAAGAACGTCCAGGTCATGGAGGCGCAGATGCTCATGCTCGGTGAAGCGCTCAAGCGGGCATGCGTCACCGCGGGGATGACCGAGTCGCAGCAGCGCAAGATAGGCGCGGCACTGCGCGACGAGCTGGCAGCCATCGAGGCCAAGCCCAAGTCGCTCGTCCAGGCCACGCAACGCTAACCCGTCAAGTTGGAAGCTAGCTCGGGCCAAAAGCGGCTATAGTTCCGAGCACATAGCTGAGCGGGTAGCGGCGCACAACCCGGAATATCAAGAAGCCGCCGCACGACCGACTCTTGCCTCTCCCCACACCGCGACTGCGACGGGGCTCCGGGCATAGACCGGCCGACCGTGTGGAAGCACCTACGATCTAGAACCTACGATTCCCCTCCGTGAGCCGGGTCGCGGCTACTTCGAGTACCGGAGGTAATCTAGATCATGGCTCAGCAGACAGCATGCCCTCCCACGCGATCCGGGCGTCCATTGCTCGACTTCGCGGGCGCGGCAGAGTACACCGGGTTGACAGAGCGCTATATCCGGCGACTTGTCGCTGAAGACAGAATCCCCCGAGCCAAGCTCGGCAAAAGCCGCACCAGTCCGATCCGCTTTGATCCTGACAGGCTGGACGAGTGGATCACGTCGCTCAACAAAGAGCCGGCAGCGTGATGTCATGGGTGCAAATAGCCGGAGGGCGAGGCGCATTGTCACGCGCACTCGCCCTCACACAACACCATCAACCACGACCTCTGGCAAGGTCACAGCTAGTGTACCGCCAAAAGGCACATATGTAGGCACCTGCCCGGTTTGTGGTCGCCCAGACCACCTCAAAGTTGGCAGCTACACAGACGGGGCCGGACGTGTGCGCTGGAGGGTGCACTGCAAATCGACGAACTGCGATGCCGATGGCTCGTACCTGCGTCAGGTAGCAGAAGCAGTCGGCGCTCCCGATGGCAGCGCAGTGAAGGACGAGCCGCTGCGCTGGCTGAGCGCGTGGCTCGACACCGAGAGCCGGTCAGACGGACCGCCAGCACCGCTGCCGACGCTCGCTGAGCTGGAAATCAAAGAGCGGCAGCTATGGGCTAACCAAGCCGCACTCGCGTATCTACGCACCGAGCGCTGCCTCACGGACAAGACGATTGAGGATTACCGCATCGGGTGGGAGCCCGGCGCGTTCGTCTTCCCGATCATCAACAACGAGGGAATGCTCGTCAACCTCGTCCGGCGTCCGCTGCCGCACGTGTCGGGTCCTCGCTACATCGCGCTGCGCGGCCATAACAAGGACAACGGCGGCGTGCAGCTCTATCCCGACGTGCCAAAACGGCCAACCTGGCTGCTTGTAGAGGGTCTGTTTGACGCGCTGTTGGGTCGGCAAGGCGACCTGCCCACAGTCACGAGCACGCATGGCGTTAGCACCTTCCTGCCAGAGTGGTTGCCGCTCGTCAAGGGTCGGAGGGTCGCGGTGATGTACGACGTCGGTGCAGAGCAGGTGACGCGGCACCGCGTGGAAGAGCTAACGGCCGCCGGAGCCGACGCTTGGGCAGTGGACCTGTCACCGCTGCTAGATGGCGGCAAGGACCTGACCGACTACGTAGCGCAGGGTGGCACGCGCGACGTTCTGGTCGCCCACATCACCGATGAGCGTCTGAGGGCTGGCTGAGGTCGCATGACCAAGGTCAAATTTGACGTGAAGGGTGTGCCCACCAAACCGTTCCCGATGCGCGACCCGCATCTGGAGGGACTGCGCCCGGCCACAGAGCCGCTTGCGCGCAAGGTCGTGCCGTTGCCACCAGAGCAGGAGCCCTACCGGCTGTACACGGTGGACGAGCTAGGGCGGTTCCCGCCGGTCACGTGGCTGATCGATAAGCACCTGGCCGTGGGCGAGCTGAGCGTGCTATTCGGCAAGGGCGGCACGTACAAGTCGTTCCTCGCGCTGGACTGGGCGTGCCAGCTCGCACACGAAGGCGCCACGGTCGTGTACATCGTCGCGGAGGGCGCGAGCGGTATGCGCGCCCGCATACACGCCTGGAAAACGGCCAATAAGGTCGAGGCGCTGCCGCATCTGTTCCTGATGCCGAGCAACGTGGCGCTGCACGGGCAGAAGTACGTCGAAGCATGGATCGCGGCGATGGTCGCGCAGCTCGGTAAGAGCACTCCCGATCTGGTGGTGGTAGACACACTCGCGCGGAACTTCGTCGGCGGCAACGAGAAGGACCCGCAGGATATGGGTCTGTTCGTGGAGGGTTGCGAGCGGATACGTCTCGAACTTGAGACGGCCGTGCTCGTGCTGCACCACACCACCAAGGATGGCGTCACAGAGCGCGGCACCGAGTCGCTGCGCAACGCGTCGTTCGCCATGTTCAAGTTGACCAACCCTGGCGGCAGCGGACGTGCCGTCAAGATCGAGTGCGACCGCATGAAGGATGCAGAAGAGCCCGAAGCGACCATCCTGCACCCGCGCCTGATCCCGCTGCCAGAGCTTGGCGACGGCGTTAGCAGCCTGGTCGCGGGGTGGTCTGATTCGTCGCGCAATTCGCCTCCTAAGGCTATGGAGGCGAAACGGACCAATTCGCCTCCACACCGCAAGCAGCTACGCGCCCTGATGGAGGCGAATGACGAGGCGAAAGGCGGCGTCCCGGCGGCCATCGCGGCGCGTGCGTTCCGAGTCGAGCGCAAGAACCTCGGACGCACACTAAAACCCCTGATAGAGAGCGGTTTTGTGGTGTCCAGCGGACAGACGCGGGGGCGGCGCTACACGATCACGCAGAAGGGGCGGGAAGCCCTGTGAGCAATTCGCCTCCACCTACCTCAATTCGCCTCCAACGAGGTGAAGCGTTTCAACTCGCCTCTCCCCCGGGGTACGTAGTACCCGGGGTGGCGGTTGAGCTTGGCGGACGAGGCGAAAGGGACACGCGGGCAGGAGCCAAATACCCCGCCGCGTCATGTGGGCGCGCTCACACGCAATCCTTGTTGCCTAGACTCAATCCGAAGCCAAGGCTCACCATCCAGTCACGCCACACGCAGACTTGTGCCCCGGCTCCCGGCGGCCACACAGCACGCCGCTACGTCAAGGCGGAGGTCGTCACATCAAATCACCATGCACGGCCGGTGCAGCGTGCCAGTTTCGACAATTGGCCCTCGTATGTGCCCTCGGCAGAGCGCGATTTCACCTACGATTCGCGTAGAAGACAACCGTCTGCATTACGAGATAGGAGCTACACCATGCTGAGTGAGTTCACCCGGTATGCCGAGGAAGAGACAGACCTCTTCGCGGGCATGAGGATCAACGCGCAGTTCGGCTCGTACGCGAGTATGTGTGCGTCGGAACGGCACGACGAAGAAGCGCTAGCCGACTACGAGGAGGAACAGCGCACCGGCTATGCCGTGTGCCCTGAGTGTGGCGAGCGCAAAGTCAAGGTGCGCTCGTTCTACACGCGCCAGTACGGCGGCGGCTACGACACAACGTACGTCTGCGAGAGCGATGGCTGCTCGTACAAGGAGGTTTGTGTCTGATGGCCAGCGTCAAGCAGTACAAAGTGACACCGCTCAAGTTCGATGCCAAGTTGGTTGAGAAGGTCATGCGCAAGCGAACAGATGGCGACAGCATCGCTGTCATCGCGAAGGCGCTCAAGCTGTCGGCCGGCAAGGCTGCGATGGCTGAGTTGATCGGCACCACAGAGCGCATCACCATTGACGACCCGGCCAAGCTGGCACGCGCCATCGTCAAAGACAGAAGGAGTGGTCGCAGTTGGGGTTGGCTGGCAGCACGGTACGGCGTCACAGAGGGCACCTGCCGCGCCGCGTACGAAGCGGCAACAGGCCAGCCATTCACAGCCATCGACTATCGCAAGGCAGCGGGTGGCGCGCTGGACAAGCTGGGTGAGCAGCTTCGCACCGAGGAGCAGCAGTCAGCACGCACTGCCAAACCGGCGCGCAAGGCCACAGCAGCCGGTGCCAAGCGCGACCGTGGCATCGCGACAGGCGGTGATGTTGATGCCGCGTAGTCGCAGCCTCACCAGCTACCTGTACAAAGCAGCGCGCCTGTCGGCAACGGCGCGCGCAGTCACAACAGGCCACATCGTACGGCGCACCAAGAACATCACGGTTGGGCGCGCTCTGGCGAACGCTGGCGTGTGGCGGAGGTTGTGGCGATGACCATCAACCCACACGCAGACACAGCACGCAAACTGGCGCAGCTCAGCCGCGATCTGTTTGACGAAGTTGTGCCAGCGGACGAGCTGCCAACACGGCTGCGCGGCCTAGCGGCACACCTCAACAGGCTGGCAGACGATCTAGACGGCGACAACGACGACGCAGCAACCAAGGAGCTGTGATGCCCGGACACATCAGATCGCGTGGCAAGCGCGCAGACGGCACGACGAAGTGGGCCGCACGTTGGCGCCACCCCAACAACCCCGGCGGCAAGCAGACCGAAAAGCAATTCCGCGACAAGGACGTCGCGCGCAGGTGGCTGGTGCGCATGGATGCCGAGGCGCACGGTGCGATGTTCGCGCAGCCGACCAACGCGCGGGCACCACGGCCGTTCAAGGAGATCATCACCGTCTGGGAAGAGACGTGCTGGACAGGCCTCGCGCCGAGCACGACAAGCAGATACGGGCAGATATGCCGGACCTATCTGCTGCCTGAGTTCGGCAACACGCCCATCGCAGACATCGACCGCGAGGCCACGCGCCGCTACTTCGCACGGCTCACACGCGAGGGCAAGACACCCGGCACGGTGCGCAAGGTGCACACGGTGCTCTCGGCCATCATGACCGAGGCGGTCGAGCTCAACATCATCGCCGCCAACCCGTGTACGCGGATGCGCGGGCTACCGCCGACCAGTCATCAGGAGCCAACCTTTCTCAGAGCCGAGCAGGTCCGCACGCTGGCGGAGGCCATGCCCACCACGACACACCGGCTACTGGTCTACACGGCCGCGTATACGGGTCTGCGTGCCGGCGAGCTGGCTGGTCTGCGGCGCAGGGACGTCGACCTGCTGCGCGGCGTTGTGCAGGTCCGTCAGGCGCTCAAGCAGCTAGACACGCCCAACGGCGCGGGCCCAGTGTTCGGCAGCACCAAGACCGGCAAGACCCGCACCGTCACGCTGCCGCGCTTCCTGCGGAACATGCTCAACGATCATCTGACCAACCCAACCATCGCCTCCGGCGGCCAATCAGCAGACGCACTGGTGTTCACGTCTCCGGAAGGCGGCGTGCATCGCCACGGCCTGTTCATGCGGCGCGTCTGGTACCCGATCATCAAAGGCGACCCCGACAACAAGGACCCGAAGAAGCGCCGCCAGCCCGCGCTCCCGGCGGAGCTACACGGTCTGCGCTTTCACGACCTGCGGCACACCGCGGCCAGCATGTTGATTGCGCAGGGCGCGCACCCGAAGATCGTCCAGGAGCGCCTGGGCCACGCCAGCATCACCACGACGATGGACCGTTATGGCCACCTGTTCGAGGGCCACGACACCGCGTTGCTTGACGGGCTCGACGCCGCGCACGACGCAGCCGCCGGGCCGAGCAACGTGCGCAGCATCGCGCAGAACTAGCACTCAGCCGCGCGTGCGCTCACGGATCGGCGCGCGGTCTTGCCCAACCGGGCGCAACGAACGAAAGGAAGAACCAGCATGGAGACACAAGCGACAGACCAGCTCGAAGATCACTTGCAAGGCGCGCTGCACGTTGTCGAGCGGATGCTGCTCGGGCTAACCGAGGCGGAGCTAGTGCACGTCCGCGATTTCAGCACAGCGCTGCTCAGTGGCACATACCCGGATCGCCTTCAGTTGCTAGCAAACAAGCTTGATGCTGAAGCTGAAATCGAGAACCTCTGAACACACACCGGCTGCGCGTGGGGTCGAACCTGCGCGCGGTCTTCGCAGTTTTAGTGGGGTATGCCGTCTCGATCCAACCAGGCGCGGTAGAAGCTCCAGGCGATCCGCTTTTCCTTGCTGGGTCCGGACTCGACGTCGTACTCGGCGCTGTGGTGGCCGATCAATCCGGCGAACACGTCGGACATGTTCTCCGTCTCCCATGCCTCGTACGGCGGCTGATGCGCCCTGATCCAGCCCTCAAATGCCTCGCCTATGCCGTGTTTGTCGAGACCCCAGATGTACTGCAACGCGTCCAAATAGAGCCCGTCGTCAATTTCAATGATCGCCATGCCAACACGATAGGGCAGACCCCGGCGAAGGGGCTCGCAGACGGCTACCCCGTGGGAGGGCCGGGGTAGCCAGTGCGGATCGCGGACCCTCTCACGCGGCTGTGCGTACCGTACCCATGTGCTTGTGCATCCATTCGGTCACGTCATCGGGGATGTTCGACGACGCCCACGAATCGCTGGTTACGTCGAGCACCAACACCCGATCGTTTGTGCGCAGATGTCCCTTGAGGGCGTCGCGCACTTCGCTCACGCTCCTGCTTGTACGGACGAACCACACCGACTCGCGGACATGAGCCCACGAGCCGAGGCTCTTTATGTACTCCTCCAACGACGCATAATCGCCGCCGGGGCTCTTGAGGAGGTAGTGGATTTGTATGGTCCTCATGATTCCGTCCGTCCTTCTGTCTAGCCTCCTTGCGAGTGTGGCCAGCTATCGGAGCTGGCCGCTCATGATGGTGAGCCCCCACATTGCAGCAGACGCCGCGGCGGAAACTGGGAGGCGCTTTCAACGATGCTCTGGAGACAAGAGACACTCGATGAGATCGCGGACAAGCTGAGCCAGCTCGGGCTCAGCGCCTGCTCCGTGTGTGGTTCGGCGACGGCGCTGGCTGCCGACCGCCGACCCGTGATCCTCTCGATTGGCGGCGTGGCATGGATGAGCCCAGGAGTCGCTACACCCCGTGAACAAGAACCGAGCACGAACATCCTCTTCATGGTCCGAGTTGGCTGCGAGGTCTGCGGACACACGCTGCTGTTCGACAGCGAGAGCTTCTTCACCGGAGGCACGCCGACGCTTGAACCGGGTTAGCCCGGCGAACGCATGCGTCCACCGCCCCGATTCAAGGATCGGAATGAGCAGCGCGTGGTGCGGGGTTGCTAGGCGGGCGGCATGAACCCGCAGGGGCCTTTGGCGGGTATCGCCACGGCCATCGTCTGCGCGCCCAGCCACTGAGCCAGCAACGTCATAAAGAGCAGGCCTGCAAGAAGCAGGACCGCTCCGGAAATGATGATCTCTTGGGGCATATCTAGATCGTAGTTAGCCGATAGATGGGCCGTGATCGGTGGCTGCAACGATCTGCCCGACTATCGCTCGGACGTCGTCGGCCTGCATGTGGCGGACGTAGGCGTTGTCCGGCCCCGGCGCGAGCGGATCGAGCACGGCCAGCGTGACGTTCTCGGGCTCCTCCTCGATGGCCTTCTCGCGCAGCGCATTGACCATCTTGCCGACCTGCCAAGACACGCTGCCCTTGGCGCCCTTGAGGTCCTTGAGGAGACTTTCCGCCTGTATGTGAGTTGAGCTGCTCATGTGTTGTACTTCCCAGATAGATGATTGATTGAAGCGGGCACTATGCCCAGCATGATCATGAAGGGTGCTCCGGACACCACCTTGCAGAGCCGCCGTAGCGCCACAGCGGCCACGCCTTAGCCCCGGCGACAGCCAAACCCACAGCTACCCACACCCCTGCCGTTTCGCGGTGCCTACGCGCCTGCACCGTGGTACGAGGGCTTATACGAGGGCTAGAGCCATTTTGAGCCCCGCTCTACAGCCCTCAGACAAACAAAAAGCCACGCGTTAGCAGGGCTTTTAGGTGATGGGCGATGCGGGGCTCGAACCTGCGACCTCCGCCTTGTCGAGGCGGCGCTCTCCCAGCTGAGCTAATCGCCCTGGGATACGGCCAGCAAGCGTATCAACGCGGCTGGCCCGCGATCGTCGTGGCGCCGGGGCGTGGGAGCCGTTGCGCGGCGCAGCGCTGCGCGCGCCTGGCTCCAGCCTCGCCTCGGCGACGTCGCGCGCGCATGGGGCGAGCGCTCAGACGCTGCCGGTTGCGGCCTGTCCGATCCCGGCCAGCCGCGGCCTCACGATCTCTTCTTCGAGTTCCCTGATCTGCGTTTCGGCTGCGGCGAGTTCAAGTTCCGGAGCCCCGGGGATCATCGGCGGGAAGTCAGTGAGGTGAGCCTGGATGGCCCAGGTGCCCTTGATCGCCATGAACTCTCCGCTGGAGCATTTTTCGGTCGGCGGGTCCACGCAGGCGAAGGGCTCGCTGAACACCGACCCCCTGCCACCGGGTACGGACACCGGCAACCCGTTGGCGATCACTTTCGAGCGGTATTCCTTCTCGGCGAGTTCCAGCGTGCTGCCGCTGCCCACCAGGTGGCTCGCGTCCACTTCGGCGAAATGTTCGGGATGGCCGGTGCTCCCCGCGGCTCCCCAGCGGGCGATGTAGACGACGAGTGTAGGGGCGCGACCTATCGGCGTCGGTTTGCCGGCCTCGGTGACGGTGGGAAATTGGTGGCAGGGCGCCGTGACCTGCGCAGAGCTGACCGCGCCAGCGGCAATTTTGCAGAGGTTGAGCGTGAACGGCTTCTTGTGTTTCGCAGCCGGTTTGACGCCAGCCGAAGCAGAGCCGGGGAGCATCGCGAGGGCGGCCAGCGCAGCGAGCGGCGCAGGCGAGAGCCGGATGAGGTTACTCATGCACGTCCCTTCCGAGAAGAGCTCGTGGGTCGGTGACGAGCGTAGCCCATGTGGCGGGCGAGCACCATCTGGTCGGGAACGCGAGCTGCCCCGCCGCTGCATGGGGGCCCGCGGCAATGCGCGGGCCCCCGGGCGCCTGGCCGAAGCCTCCCATCGGCGCCCGGGCTCCCGTGCGATCAGCGAACGATCACTTCGGATCCTTCGCCGCCGGTTTCACGTTCTCCGCCCGTTTCGCCTTCGCGCTGGACGCCGGCTCCGCGTTCGATCGTGGCTTCGCCTTCGCCGGTGCTGCCCTGTGCTTCGTAGGGCGAGCGCGCGCCGTACGGTGAGCGTGTCGCGTATCCGCCTTCGGATTGGGTTTGGCTCTGGGTTGCGGAGGCGTAGGTCACGCCGTTGCCGGCCTCGATCTTCTTGATCGCTTCGGCGACCGTGTTGGAGGCGATCGCGAAGCCAACGCCCGTGCTCCCCGGCTGTGAGCCGGCCGAGCTGGCCGCGTCGCTTGCAATCTGCGAGTTGACGCCGATCACTTCGCCCTCTTCGTCAAGCAGCGGCCCGCCCGAGTTGCCCGGGTTGAGCGCCGCGTCGGTCTGCAGGGCGCCCGTGATCTTGGCCCCGTCGGGGGCCGAGATTTCGCGGTTCAGCGCCGAGACGATGCCACGCGTGAGCGTCTCGTCGAGGCCGTAGGGGTTGCCGATCGCATACACCGGGTCGCCCACCTGGACCGAGCTCGAGCTGACCAGCTTGAGCGGCTTCAGCCCAAGGCCCGACGGACTCACGCGGATCAGCGCGAGGTCGCTGTTGGCTTCTTCGCCCACAACGCTGGCTGTACGTGCGGTGCTGGGGGACGTCCCCGGGCTCACCGTGAGGCTCACCGCGCCCTCGATCACATGGTCGTTGGTCAGGATCAGGCCTTCTTCGTTGAGCACGATGCCCGTGCCGAGATCCTCGCCGTCGGAGGTGACCGCCTTGATCAGCACCACGCCCGAGGAGTCGCGCTGGTAGATCTGGGTGGCGGTCAAACCGGTCGAGGAGATGTCGCGGCGCGTCGCCGATGACGAGCTCTGCGCGCGTGCCACAGGCGTGCTCGCGGTCGTCGAGGTGCTTCGCCCCGCGCCGCCCGCGAGGACAACGGCCGCAACGGCCACCCCGGCGCCCGCGACGGCGGCGAGCAGCACTGGGACGAGTAGACGCTTCACGATGCACCTCCGGCTAGTAGGGATTGCTCCCATGGTGCGCCGGCCTGCTGAGCGGGCGCTAACAATGCATGAAAGCGCCGCTAACGAACGCCGAAAGTCCTTCTAATCGCATCTGAAGAGAACGCTAAGCAGACGTTCCCCGCCACGGTGCAGGCCCGCTCTGCCCGGCCCGATACGCTTGGGGTGCTTCACGGCGACGTGGCGGAGTGGCTACGCAGCGGCCTGCAAAGCCGTCTACACCGGTTCGATTCCGGTCGTCGCCTTCATGCGAAGTGCCTGCAAAACAGCGGTGTTTCGGGCAGCCTGCCCAGATGCCGTGGACACCGAAAACCGCCGACTCTCCCAGAACTCTCCCAGAACTTGATTGGGGAGGCGCCCACGAAAGAGGGGCGAGCCGTATGGCTCGACCCTCTTTGCTGCCTTCTATCGACGGTTCAGGCGACCCGGCGCAGCGGGACCACGTTGGGCAGGTCGGCGACTCCTGGCCCGTGGGTGTCCGCGGCCGTGGTCTCCCACAGCGCCGAGAGCCTGTCTGCCGCGTCCGCGTCGGGCGCGTAGTGCAGGTAGCGTTCTGTCGTCGTGATGTGTCGGTGGCCCATCAGTCCGCTGGACCTCATGGATCTTGAAGCCGCGGATCGCCTGCGTGCCGAACGTGTGGCGCAGGTCGTGCAAACGCAGCACGGGAAGGCCCGCCCGTTTGCTCGCGTTCAAGAACCGGCGGTAGAGCCCCGAGCCACAGATCGGCTCGCCGGGCTTGGCTTCGTGCTCGAAGACCAGCATCTCACCGCTCTTCCCGTCACAGAACGGCGCGAGCGCCTTTCGGACGTTCTTGGTCATCGGGACCGACCGCACCCTGCGGCCCTTGTTCCCGGCGTGCCCGCCGTTCGTCGTGAAGCCGTCCTCGAAGCGCAGGACGCCGGCCTTGAAGTCAACGTTGCCGACCTTCAGCCCGCGGATCTCGCTGAGGCGAGGACCCGCCTCGGTCGCGAGCGTGTAGATGGCCTCATCCATCGTCCGAGTACGCCTCTGCGATGAGCTTGCGCACCTGCTCGGGCGTGTAGAACTGCAGCTTGCCCTCGCTCTCAACCTTCTGGGTCTTCCACGCCCAGGCGAGGGCTGGGCTCGACGGGTGCGTGCCGAAGATGCCACGCACGACGCGGCGGTAGTGGTTGACGGTGTCGGCGCTGCGGTCGGCCTCCGTCAGCTCGCGCCGGACGGTCAGCAGGTCATCCGTCGCTGAAGGTGTCCAGTACGCGATCGGCCCATGTCGAGCTCGGACCGCCACGGACGCTCGGCGAGGCGCTCTCCGATCTTCCGGTACTCGTGCAGCGTGGAGCCACGCAGCCCCTTCTCGATCTTGCAGTTGCGCACGAACGCGTCCAGGGCGAGCCGGAATGTGCGGCGGGTGCTCGTGGAATCCGTCGAGTGTTCCGCGGCAAAGCGCCTCCGCCTTCAACAGCGCGTCGCCTTCGGTCAGGTGACCGCTCGGCGGGCGGCCCTTGCTCGTCCACGCGGGACCAAGCACCTTGCGGGAGTCCTTTCCGGACGGAAGGACGTAGCGCATGACCCACACGGGCTTAGAGCGCGGTTTGCCCTTGCACGTCCTCGAAGAGTTCGACCTTGACCAGCGCGTGCGTCTTCTTGGCTTGCATCGGGACCTCTTTTCCTGATGCCGGGGTCGGGGGCGGGTTCTCGCCGCTCGGCCGTCGTTACGGAGCGTCCCCGGGGTTGCAGCCCCGGGGACACTCCCTTATCTAGACGCGGCATTTTACGCGAGCCAGCGGCGCGGTCATGATCCGCGTCGCTGACCCTCAAGCCACGCTTCGATATCCGGCCAGCGAAAGCGTCTGTAGCGACCCACGCACAGGTGAGGAATGCGGTTCGCACGGGCGGCTTTCCTGACCCATGACGGGTGAACGCCAAGCCGGGAGGCAACCTCATCGGCCGTCAGTAGCCGCGTCTCATCTCCTGGACGTGACGCGAGAGGGGGCGAGACGATCGATGGCTGTGCGCTCACACGTGTACTGACCGCGAACACGCCGAACCGGCCATATACGTCCTCCTAGCGGCGAAGCCTGCGCAGCGCCGACAGCCAGGTGGCGAGGCCGATGAAGGGGAGCATGACACCGCCGAGTGCGATGGGATCACGGGTCCCGCGTTCGTGTACCTCGAAGCCGCCCGCGACCGCGTCGCAGATCTCAACCCCTGCGTTTAGGAGTAGCGCGGGGCGCGCGAGGCGTCGCGAGCGGGAGGAACACAGAGTGAAGACGGCAATAGCGATGTGCTGTCCAGCGAACCCGCGGAGATTCATGACGGAATCGGGCTCCTCCGCAGCCAAGCGGCCGGCGACAAAGCGAGGCGCGAACATGGTCGTCAGGCCATAGCTGAGGCGGACCAGACCACCGGCGACCATCAGCGGGTTCCCGGCCGAGCGCCGACCTCGTTGCTTGGGTTCGGAGGCCATCAGCTGCCAATATAAACGACGGCCCTGGGGTTGCGAAGCGGGCTCTTAGGCCCGGTGCAGGGCACGCCAGAGGACCCCTGGATGGCGCGCCACCTTGACGCCGACCACCAGGGCGAACCAAGTGCTGGCAAGCCAGGGGCGTAGATGCGGCCTTAGCCGCAGAATCCGCCCGTCAGGACCGAGCTCGAACGCCATTGCGTCGTCAATCCTGAATGGGCCGATGCGGGCCTTAGCGATCATGAAGCCCCGGTCACCGTCCATGATCTCCTTCGTCCAGTGCACCTCGGACAGACTGCCGTACACCGCCGCGAACAGCAGGCGCAGATCCTTCTTGCCGCGGATCACGCCATGTGCCAGTAGCGGCGAGACAAGCTCGGCGTCGGGCGCCAGGGTGTCCACGAACCTGTCGAGATCATTGGCTTCCGAGGCGGCCCGGAACTCGGCGATCGCGTCCATTAGCGCAGGATAGTCGCCCGTCGCTCGCGCGTCAGATCTCGACCTGAAACCCGAGATTCACCTCGTTTGCCGGCTGTCCGCCGTGGACTCCCCAGTTGTGCTGCGGCGACTCAAGCAGGACGATCGTGACATCCTCCGGCGCCGTACCGAGGTCCTGTAGCCGGCGCACGATCTCTTGGTAGAGCACCCGCTTAGCGCTCTCGGAGCGTCCGGAGAACATGGTGATCTCGATGATCGTGTACCGCTCGCTGGTGGGGTGGGGCACGCCCGGTCGCCGGAAGTTCGCCGGGTCGTGCTCGATGACCCGCAGCGCCGGGTCGCCCGGCGGCACGTGCAGCGCCGAGACAAGCGCGTCATGGACGGCGGCGAGCAGCCCCTGCTTCTCCTGCGCCGAGCGTCCCGCGAGAATCTCGATGCGCACCAACGCCATAGGCGGCAATCGTAGTCTCCGCCGGCAGACGACACGACGCGGATGGGCGCGTCGAGCGGTGGGTCAGCCACCGGCGAGAGTGGCCCAGGGCTTCGACCATTCTTCCGGTGGTGGGCCGGGTCGCCAAGTCTTGCTTACCCCGCCGCCCTGTTGGCGCAGCCTCTGGGCAAGGTCGGCGAGCTGGTGTTGGAACGTGAGCTCTTCGCGGGGGTCCTTACCTGCGTCGTCGATTTCGGCTCGCCAGACGGCCAGCGCGCAGAGCGTCTCGATCTGCGCCTCATCTGTCCACCAGCCGTCTTTGAGGTCTCCGAGGTGGCGGGGGTAGCGGCCGTGCAGCGCGACGACCGCTCCCCACATGTCGGTGCGCCATGCCGGGTCGCCGCCATAGGGCTCAAGCCACCGTGGTCGACCGCTCGCCCCGCCGACCACGGTCGGCGCCGGCCTGCGCGCTTTGACCTTGCCGCTCTTGGCCGCGAGTGCGACGCCGTCTCGCACGATCTGGCGGGCGATGGTGGCGAGCGGTTCGCCGGCGGCGGATGCAAGCTCTTCCAGTTGCGCGGCGACCGGGTCGGGGAGCACGATCTGCAGCCGCCGGCTCATCGTGAGAGCCCCGGTGACTCGTCGCGCTGGGGTTTGCGATCAAGGGGCCGAGCAAGGTCCGGTGCGAGCTGACGGGCGGTGGAACGCTCCAGTTCCTCGCCGATGTCGTCGCGCACGTCTGGGGTGCGCGCGCGGTAGAGAATGGACGGTAGCTGTGCGCGGCTGGTTCGCATCTTCTCCGAGAGCCTGTCGACGAGCCGCTCATCCTGTCCGGCCAGGTCGAGCTCGTCGCGGTTGACGTACCACTCCGTGCCGTGGCGGGCGCGGCTGGCCTCGACGTAGGAGGTTTCCCTGCTGGTCTGCCAGCCGCCGGTGACGACGACGGTGCGATCGACGGTTGCGCCCTGCTGTCCGTGGATGTGCTGGGCGTACCCCAGACGAAGGGACTCAAGGTCCTCGCCGGCGATGCTCACCTGGCGCTCTGAGATGTCGAGCGCGACGGTCACGCCACGATCAGGGTCGATGTTGGTCACCTGGCCGCGCGAGCCGTTCTCGACCCGCGGCTGCCCCGGCTCGCGATGCTGAGCGGTGAACACGACGCGGTCGCCCTCGCGCAGACCGTAATGCTTGTGCGGCAGCTGAACCTCCGCCTGTCCGAGTTCGCCGCGGTCTGCTCGGAGGTGTTGGGCGCGGGCGTTGAGGCGGTCCACCTCGACGTTCGAGGCGTCGGTGATCAGCGCGACCTCGCGGATCGGCCGGTTCTCGGTCAGTTCCGCCCAGCGTTTGACGGCGGCCTCGCCTGCCTGTTCGCGGGTGTCGGTTAGGAAGAGTTGGCTGCGGGACATGTAGTGCGCCATCGCCCGCTCCGGTTCCCCGTTGCGCAGTGCCGCCCACGCTTTGCGCTCCTCAGGGTCGCTGGTGCGGCGAACCTCCCCGAGCTCCGCGGTGGGCACGCGGTGTGCGATCCGGTCGAGCATCCCGCCGGGTCCGATGGACGGGAGCTGCTTGCCGTCACCGACGGCGACCAGCTTCGCCCCTGAGCGCTCGATCAGCTCGGTCAGGGCGTCCATGCGCTTGTGGTCGACCATCCCCGCCTCATCAAGCATCACCGTGGTGTCAGGTCCGACATGGAGCCTGCCGGCGTTCGCTCGGACGACGAGCGCGTCCAGCGTCAGCGTGGACCCCTCAAGCGCCGGGCTGCCGATCCCGAGCCGCTCGGCGGTGGACCCGGACACGGCTACGCCGTACACCTCTCGGCCCGCGAGCTGCTCCGCGCGTGCCGCCGCGTCGATCACGACACCCTTGCCGGTCCCCGCCGGCCCGACGAGCACCGCGATGCGCTCGGGGCCGGTCACAGCTCGCAGCGCCTGCTCCTGCTCGACAGACAGGGGTGCGCCTATGCACTCCGCGACCTCCCTGCTCGCGTTCGCCCTGGCCTGCTCGCCGACATCACGGCTCGCCGGCTGGGCCAGCTCGTCGGAGCGTCGCTCGATCGCCTGCTCCTGGGCTCTCACGGCGAGCGTCGTCATCCTCCCACCCTCCAAGGTGAGAATGCGACGCTCGCCGACCATCGCACGGGTCAACCCGATCGCCTCCTCAGGATCAAGCTCCCCCGCTGACTGCTCCAACGCGACCGCCCTCAGCAGCCCCGCGTCGAACATCGCCGTGCGCTCGGTCAGGGTCGCTTCGATGCGCTCCTCGATTCCCAGCTCGTGGACCTCCGGCTGAGGGGCACCGACCAGATGCACCGCCTCATCCGCCCCGAAGCCGTGCCGCTGTCCTGTCCGCTGCCACACGCGCTGAAGATCACCACGCGTCGTCAGGTCCTTGGCGCGGCGGTTCTCGAGCGCGATATCGCGGATCTCCCCGCGTTCCGGTGCGCGGCCATGCTTGGCGCGGAAGCGCTCCGCGGCGTGCGCGATCTCCCGGTGGCGCTTTGAGAACGCGTTGCGCAGTTCGGCAGGCACCCCTGCGATCTCGAAGTACTTGCCGTCCTTGCCCGTCCCCTGATCGATCGCGTAGCCCTCCGCGGCCAGCTCCTGCGCGAGCGCCGAGCGGTAGAACGCGCCAACCTCCCTCAGGCCCCGGAAGACCGGCCGGGAGGCGACCGCGACGATGCGATCGTCCTCGCGCACCGCGCCGCTGATCACGACATGCGTGTGCAGCTGCGGGTCCGGCGCCTCAGCACCCGACACTCCCCTGGCGGTCGTGTGCCGGTAGGCGGTCGCGATCACATCCTTTGCCTGCTCTTCCACCACCTGTCCGTCGTAGCGGCGACGCACCACGGGCACCCGCTCCTTCAGGTAGCTCATCGCCCGCTCGACCGCCTTGGCGTGCGCCTCCTCGATCTGCTCGCGCTGCCACGGATCACCGAGCGCCCACACAACCGACACCGACTTGGGGGCACTGAACGTCACGTCGATCCCGCCGCCGCGCGAGCCGTCCGCGCCCGCCGGGCGCAGCCACTCCCTCGTGCCGGGGTGCCGGCCCTCCATCAACGCGATGAAGTCCTCGCCGACAGCCGGCGCGTCCGGGTCGACCCCGAGCCGCGCAAGGGTCTCGGGATCGGACAGCCAGCGGCCTGGCGCCTCGGTCAGCTCGCCGTCGGGCGTCAGGTAGTAGTCGCCCTGCTCCGGGGCGATCGTCTTGCCCTCCAGATAACGGGCGTAGCCGCCACCACGCCCGGCACCGATGCTCGAAGCACTCATCACGCTCCCTACTGACCGCGAGCGGCCTGGAACGGCCAGGCACGCGGTGTGTCACCGCACAGGCGTGCATCAGGTGTGGCAGAGTCACAGGAGCGACAGCGAGGCACAGCCGTACGGAGACGGGAGAGCGACCGCTGTGGCGGTCGCTCGGTCGGCGTAGGCGAGGCGATAGGCGTGGCCGGCGCGACGGCGGGGGACGCGCGCGGCTTGGGCGAGGTGGCTCGGCGGAGTCGAGCGGAGTGCAGAAGCGCGGCCGGGCTCGTCGTCGCGCTGATCTCCCCGTATAACTCGCGCATGCAGCAGCCGTCGACCACCAAGCCCGCGGGCACCGCGATTTGTGCGGTGTTCCGAGACGAGGCTCCGTACCTCGCGGAGTGGGTCGAGTTTCACCGCCTCGTCGGCGTCGAGCACTTCTTCCTGTACGACGATCGCAGCGGGGACGCCGGGCGCGAAGTGCTCGCGCCATACGTCAATGATGGTCTCGTGACCCTCACGAAATGCGCGATGCCGCTGGCGTCAGGCGGACAAGGCTGGGCCTACGCCGTTGCGCTCAGGCGAGCCCGTGGACGGGTTCGCTGGCTGGCGTTCATCGACATCGACGAGTTCCTGTTCTCGCCCGAACATGAGTCGCTCGTGGAGGTGCTCGGCGAGTTCGAGCAGTACTCGGGCGTCGTCGTCAACTGGCAGGTGTACGGGTCATCGGGGCTGCAGAGCACGCCCGTCGGGCTCGTCATCGAGAGCTTCACCCAGCGGGCGCGGACCGACTGGGTGCGCAACCGGAGGGTCAAGAGCATCGTCGATCCCACGCGAGCTGTACGAAGCATCGGGCCGCACTTCTTCGAGTACTGCGCCGGTCAGCTCGCGGTTACTGAGAACCTAGAGCCGGTCACCGCAATGCGAAACAGTCAGGGCAGGCGACGGCTGAACCGCGTGCTCGCCTTGGTGCCGGGCATGAACGTCGACCCCTACGCGATACGGGAGTCCTCGGTCGGACGTGTCTCGGTCAGCCGGCTGCGGATCAACCACTATGCGGTCCGATCACGGCAGGAGTTCGCTGAGAAGCTCTCGCGCCACGCCGCGGACGACTCGACCGCGGATGGCACGTCGAGATTGCAGCGCGGTTACTTCGCCAACCACGACCGCAACGAGGTCGATGATCCGGTGCTTGCGCGCTATGCGCCGCGGGTGCGCGCCGAGCTGGCGGGGCTTCGCAAAGCCTGAGCTGTCGGCCCGTGGCGGCCGTGAACGGGTGTTGCGTGTGTTGCGGCGAGCGCAGCGGCTACGTCATCGCTGCCCATGACATGGACGCCGATGTTGGCCAGCTCTTGCTCTCCACGCTCGTAGAGGCCGGAGATGGCGTCGCGGACGGCCACCACGCGGAAGTCGCGCTCGCTCGCCTCGTACATGGAGGTGCGTGGACAGTTGGGGAAGTTGCAGCCCGCGAAGACGATCGTCGAGACTGCTTGCTCGCGTAGATGGTCTTCGAGTGGTGTGCGGTAGAAGGCTCCCCAGCGCGGCTTGAAGATCGCGACCTCGGACGCGCCGAGCCGCTGGACGCCCCCGTTGAGTAGCAGCGCCTCGTCGAGCTGGGAGGCGGAGTCTGGGAGTAGTTCGTTCGCGAGCTGGCAGCCCGGCGTGCCGCGGATCACGAGCTGCGCTCCGTCGGCGAGCAGCTGACGGCGACACGGCTCGGCGTTGCTGCCGTCGTGCTCGTAGATGCGAACGACGTGCACGATCGGGCGTCGCGCGTCGCGGAAAGCCTCAACGAGCCGGCGCATCGCGGGCAGCACCGCGGAGGTGCCAGGGATCGGGAACGCGCCGTCGTCGAGGACGTCGCGCTGAGTGTCGATCGTGACCAGGGCAGCCGACGCGAACTCCGGGATTGTGTCGGGATTGCTCACCGCGTCCAAAGCACGCGACTGCAGAGCGGCGTTCGGACTGACGTTCACGAGCGCAGGACGATTTGGGATTGCGTTACCCGAGCGGCGAGGCGGCCCTCGGCGTCGATCACGTCGGTCTCGACGACGACCACGGAGCGGCCTGTGCGCAACGGTCGCGAGACGGCCTCGACGTGGCCGGAGCGCACGGACCGCAGGAAGTTGGTCTTGGACTCGATCGTCGTCGTCCCCGTCGCGCCTTCCGGGAGGTTCAAGAACGCGCAGATGCCGCCGGTGGCGTCGGCGAGGGCCATGATTGCGCCGCCGTGCAGCCCGACGCCCGCGCCGGAGAGGCCCTCTGACCACTCCAGCCGGCAGCGGACCTCCTCGGGCTGGTTGGCCATGAGCTGTATCCCCAGGGTCTTGGCAAACGGGATCGCCTGGTGGATGGCCTCAGTGGCCGAAGCAGGGACGTTGGTCACGGCGAGGACTATAACCGAACGGAACCTATGTTACATTGCGAAGTCTATGCCAGATGGTGACAGCAGGCCGGCCGCGCGGCGATCGCGGCGCGAGGAGCGAAAGCAGGAGACCCGCGACGAGCTGATCGCGTCGGCCGGGAAGGTCTTTGCGCGCCGCGGTTTTCACGGCGCCTCGGTCGAGCAGATTGCCGATGAGGCGGGCTACTCGACGGGCGCTGTCTACTGGCACTTCAAGGGCAAGGACGACCTGTTCCTCGCCGTCTATGAGGCGCAGGCGGCAGCGCGCGTGCGCGATGTCGAGGACTTCCACGAGCGTGCCAAAGGGGACCTCCCGCGGCGAGCGCGCGCCTACGGCGACCAGTTCATGGCCAGACTCAACGATGACCCGGAGTTCATGGTCCTAACGCTTGAGTTCCTCATCCACGCCTGGCGCAACCCGCCGTTGCGAGAGGCCTTTTCTCACCGGGTTGCCTGGGGACGACTGGCGGCGGCCCGCCTTCTGGAGGAGGAGACGCAGAGAACGGGTTATCAGCTACCGATGCCGGCGCAGGATCTTGCGACGGTCCTGCGCGAGCTTGGGGTCGGGCTCGGACTCGCGAAGCTCGCCGACCCCGACGCGATCCCCGACCGACTCTTCGGCGACTTCATCGAGACGTTCTTCCAGCTAATGGGCAAGACGCAGCCCGAGCCCGACCCAGCGGTCAGCGAGAGTCCTCGATGACCCGAGAGACCGGTCCGCGCCGGCCATTCGACGGGCTCTCGCCGATCGCGCGCCACCGCGCGCTGTGGGTGCTGGGGTCGGCCGGCATCGGGATCCTCACCCCACTCCTCGCGCTCGAGCGCGAGATGATGCGGACCGGCGGTCCCGGGATCATCCCGTTTGAGCTCGCGGGCACCGCAGAGCGCGCCGAGCGAATCATGCAACGCTGGGGCGACGCCGGAGCAGCCGCCGCGCGACGCTCGCTGATCCTCGACTACCCGTTCCTGGTCACCTACGCAACGATGCAAGCCGTCGCATGCAACACGGCCAGCGACGCTATGCGCCACCGCCGCCGGAGACTCCTGGTGGCCGCTGGACTACCGCTCGCATGGGGCCAGCTCGCCGCCGGGGCCTTCGATGCGATCGAGAACGCGGCTCTGCTTGCGATCCTCGCGGGACGCGTGGGCCGAGCGCCCGCGCTCGCCCGCGCCTGCGCGACGGCGAAGTTCTCGCTACTCGCAGCCGGCTGGGCCTACATCCTGCTCGCGATAGCAAGCACTCGTCGCCCATGAGCCCGCCACACGACCTCCCTCTTGGCGAGAAGGTGTCCTGGAAGCCCGTCCAAGCACCGGACCGGCTACCGCTGCGCGGCTCCCATGTTCTGCTTCGCCCCGTCAACGCTGAGAGCGATGCCGCACCGCTGTTCTCGGTCTCGCACGCTCCCGACGGCGACCCGACTATCTGGACCTATCTACCGGATGGTCCCTACGAGAGCCCGGATCACCTGCGCAAAACACTGGCATGGGCGGAGAGCGCGGAGGACGCGCTCTACTTCGCGGTGGCCCGTCTCCCCGACGAGCAGCCCCTCGGCCTCGCTTCCTACCTGCGGATCACGCCGGAGTTCGGCGTCATCGAGATCGGCCACATCTGGTTCGGCGTCCCGCTGCAGCGCACGACGGCCGCGACCGAGGCGATCTATCTCCTTGCGCGCCACGTCTTCGACGACTTGGGGTATCGCCGCCTGGAGTGGAAGTGCAACGCTCTGAACGCCGCCTCACGCCGCGCCGCCGAGCGCTTCGGGTTCTCCTTCGAGGGCGTGTTCCGCAAGCACCAGATCGTGAAGGGTCGCAACCGTGACACCGCCTGGTACGCGATCACCGACGATGAGTGGCCGGCCATCCGGCACGGATTCGAGACGTGGCTCGCGCCCGAGAACATGGACCGGGAGGGCCGCCAGCTGCGACCGCTCGCCGAGATGATCGGCGAAGCGCGCAGAACCTCGGACTAGACGAGCGTCCGCTGCGGCCGTCACCGCGCGCTCGACGGGTCAGGGCAGCTAGCGTGAGGCCAGCGAGCGGTGTCCGCGTTCCGTAGCTGCGGCGATAGCCGTCGCTACGGTT
The DNA here is from genome assembly GCA_963771085.1 of uncultured Solirubrobacteraceae bacterium. Lineage (GTDB taxonomy): Bacteria > Actinomycetota > Thermoleophilia > Solirubrobacterales > Solirubrobacteraceae > Palsa-744. Next base: position 425,614 of record CAVYSB010000002.1, read on the forward strand.
CAGTCCTAGCTCGCGCGAGGTGCCGTGAGATTGATGGCGGCTTCGACCGCGCTGCGTGGACTGCTCAGGACCGTCCGGTCGCTCTGAACAAGCGACGCGGCCCCAGCCATAGATGCCTGCGCGAGAACGGCCACGTCGATTGAAGGGTCCAGCCCGTCGACGGTCGATGCGACGGCGCGGTGATAGCCGGCGGTGTCTCCCTGCTCGAAGCGGCTCCACGCATCAAGACAGGGCGCGTCGATGATCTCGACCTCCTTCCCTGTGAGCCGGGCGACCTCATTCAGGAGTGCGCTCGTCGGCGCGAGCGTGCTCTCCAGCGCAAAGACGACCGCGATCCGGGTGCCGTCCCGGACGGCCAGCTCAGCCATCGGGCGGTCGACGCGCAGGACCATCAGGTCCGCGTCAGGCGAAGACCGCTCTGCGGACTCGCCCAACGTCGAGCAGGTACAGACGACGATGTCCGCCCCACGCGCAGCGAGCTGTCGAGTCGCGTCGCGAAGCTCCGCCTCCACGTGTCGATCAACTGTGCCGCGCTCCCTCGCCCTCTGAAGCAGATCGGGACGCACGAGATGGACGTCAGCACAGGTCGCGTCGATATCTTCCAGAAGCGCGGAGAACGTCGCTACGTGACTCTCGGCCGTGTGAAGGAACGCGATCGTCGGCACCAAGCAAGCATCGCAGAGGGAAGCTGAGGTTCATCCCGCGCGTACGGTCACACCACGCGAAGCGCGCCAGAGGCAGCTCAGAGCAGACGACGGAGCTGATCGCCGTCCAGCCCGGCATCGTTCAGGATGCCCGCGAGCGTGCCTCGCTTGAGCTCTCGGTGAAGCGGGACGGTGAGCGAGACCCTCCGGTCCGGGTGCTTCATCCGCACGTGACTGCCACGCTGACGGACAGCCGTCCAGCCCGCGCGTTCAAGGGCCTTCACGAGCCGCTGGCCGGAGAGGACCGGTAGCCGCTCGCTCACGCGGGGACCGGGAACCTGCGACGGATCACGCCGGTGTCGAGCGAACGGCCATCTTCGCGCAGCCCTTCGACGTAGAGCGCGAGCGCCTCTTCGGCGTTCGCGCTGGCCTCGTCGAGAGTGTCGCCCTGCGTGTGCAGGCCCGGGAGGTCTGGGGCGTAGACGTGGTATCCGCCCTCCTCCTGGGGGGCAAACACGAGCTCGATCTCGCGTGGCTGATCCATGCTCACAGGATAGGGGATCACTCGTGGCTCACGGGCATATCGGCGGGGCTGAGGGAGCCCGCACCCGAAAGGCGCGGGCTCCTCGCCTCTCTACGCCGCAACCGTCTCCCGCTTCCGGCGGGCAGCCTTCGCCGGCTCGGGCTCTGCCTCCTCGACGGGACGGGGGGCGGACAGGAACTCCACGTTGCCCACGACGTTGTAGTCGTGGCGTTTGGTTCCCTCGCTGTCCCACTCGCCGTACTCGAGGCGGCCGTCGACCGCCACGAGCCAGCCCTTCTCGAGGTACTCCGCGGCGGCCTCGCCGCCGCTTCCGAACACGCTGACGTTGATGTAGCCGACCTCACGGCCACGGCCCATGCCGTCGACCGCCAAACGCAGTTCGCAGACGCTCGTTCCAGAGGGCAGAGCCTTCAGCTCAGGGTCCTTGGTCAGGCGGCCAGTGCAGATGAGCTTATTGGTGTTCATCGCGTCGTCTCCTTCGGTTGTTGGTGCTTAGTGACGCAGCCCGAGAACGACGCCATGTAGCGTCGGAGTTGCCTGTAGAGCTCTTGGGCTTTGCGGGTTAGGTAGCCGCGCAGCGGGGCCCGTAGGGCCCAGCGTGGCCATGTAGCGTCGGAGTTGCCTGTAGAGCTCTTGGGCTTTGCGGGTTAGGTAGCCGCGCAGCGGGGCCCGTAGGGCCCAGCGTGGCGGCTACCTGCTGGTGGGCGTCCGAGCCCCCAACCAGGGTGTGGCCGGCGGCGGGATGACTCCGAGAACGACTGGCCCTTGAGTGCCTTGCGTTGGATCTGTCTCCCGCCGCCTGCCACGGATGCCGCGGTGACTTCATAGAAGCCTGGACATCACTCGACATGGCTCTGTCCAGCGGCCTCCACATCACCCAGGTCAACGAGAGATGAGGAGAAAGTCGATGATCGCAGTGGGCGTGGACACGCACAAGGACGAGCACGTCGCCGCAGCGCTAGACGGGCTCGGGCAGCCGATCGGCGAGATCGTGGTGGGGGCCAACCAAGCCGGCTACCGCCAGCTGATCATATGGCTGACTGGGCTCGGCGAGGACGTGCTGGTCGGGATCGAGGGCGCGGGCAGCTACGGCGCGGGACTCAGCGAGCACCTGCAGAAAGCAGACATCCAAGTATTCGAGGTCGAGCGTCCTCGGCGACGTTCTCGCGCTCGCGGCAAGTCTGACCGGATCGACGCCGTGTTGGCAGCCAAGAGAGTGCTCAGCGGCGAGGGCCTCTCCACGCTCAGGGGATCGGGCACCAGGGCGGCGCTGCAAACGTTGCTGGCCGCCTACCGCTCATGCGTTAGCGAGCGCACCCGAGCGTTGAACCAGCTACAAGCGCTCCACGTCACCGCGCCCTCGGCGCTGCGCGAACGCATCGGGGCCGGCAACGGCACGACGCTGACACGTCGCGTGGCACGGATGCGGACCAGCACCGGCGCGAGCCTGCAAGAAACCACCACGCTTCATGTGATGCGCGACCTCGTTCGTCGAGCTCTCACCCTGACCGAACAGACAGCCCACTACGAGCGCGAGATCAGAAGCGTCGTCCGCTCACTCGAGCCCACGCTGCTGGATGAGCCAGGCGTGGGCCCCATCTCCGCCGGCAAGCTGCTGGCATGCAACCCGAGACGCTTCAAGAGCGAGGCAGCGTTCGCGCGCTGCAACGGCACCGCCCCGATCCCGGCCTCCTCAGGCAAGACCGTCCGCCACCGCCTGAACCGCGGCGGCGACCGCCAAGTCAACAATGCGATCTACGTGATCGCGCTCTCCCGCTCCCAGCATCACGCCGAGACACGTGCATACCTCCAACGCCAGATGAGCGAGGGCAAGACCAAACGAGAGGCCATGCGCTCACTCAAGCGACACCTCTCCCGTCGCCTCTACAAACAGCTCGCCCACCAGCCCTTGACTTCATAGAAGCATCCGACCGGCGAGCGGAACCGAGAGAGCGAAGCGATCGAGGGCAACCCCCCCTTGCGGGGGTTGCAGCGCCAGACCGGTGGCGGCGAAACTGGGGCAAGACACGTGGGCGCCGGGAACCGAAGGGATCCGCCCATACGAAACTGCATACGCGGCTCCCCCTGCATGCTCCGATGATTCGGACGAGCCTCCTAGGAAGACGACTAAGCGGACGGTCACGCGTGGCCATTGGGAGTATCTGTAAGAGCACTATCATCGTTTATCCATGTTCGGTGGGGGCCAGCCCAATGCGTCATTAAGGGGCGCGTGGCGTCCAGTCTTGGCTCCCCCGCCGACCCGCTCGACGGTGCTCGGCCGCAGGCCTTGGCTGTGCGATCCGCCGCGTGCGTGGAGACCGCTCTCAGCCCGCAACGGGTCGCGGTGGACCCTGCCAAGCGTTTCGAGCGCATGAGCACCACCGGCACCGAGCTGCGTGCCGCAGGCATAAGTCGATGGCTCGCGGAGCGGGTCGACGAGCTGGCGCGAGGCACGCCCGAGGAGCTTGACTCCTATCTCGTGGCCGTGGGCGCCCAGCTGGTGCTCCAGGACACGCTAGCGTCCTGTCACTGCCACATCCTGACCCGGGACGGCAACGACCGTCCGTGCGCGCCCGCGCTCGCGGAGCGCCTCGCGGCAGCCTGCGTCGATTACTGCATCCCCCGTTCACGCGTGGATGAGGCCATGGCGTACTTCGAGAGCACCCACAAAACGGACAAGCTGGTCAGGCTCAGCACCGAGGCGCGCGAGTTGTTCACGTCACTCGAGAAGTCAGGGAGGGCGGCGAGATGCTGCTCTACCTGCTTCTGGAGAGCGTGCTCGGCCTGCCGCAGCTGCTGTGCAAGATGCCGCTGAAGACGAGCAGCCAGATGCACTACCACGGCGCCGACGGCATCCACGGGAAGGTGCTCGACGACGGCACGCTTAAGCTCTACTGGGGGGAGTCCAAGCTCTACGCCGACGCTCCCGCGGCGGCGAAGGCGTGCCTCGAGAGCCTCGCGCCGCTGCTCACGGATGAGGGCGGTGGTGAGGCGAGCAGGGACCTAGCGCTGATCCGCGACAACCTAGACCTCGGCGACCCAGCACTGACGGAGGCCCTGCGCGTGTACTTCACAGCGGACACCCCCGAGGCGCGGCGGGTGCGGATCTGCGGCGCCGGGCTGATCGGGTTCTCGCTGGAGGACTACCCAGTCGCTGCGACGGGAGCGGCGGTCGCCGTGGAGGTCACGGAGATGATTGGGCGCTGGCAGGAGAGCACCAGAGGCCACGTGCTCGCCCAGAAGCTTGCGGGCTTCCAGCTCGAGCTGTTCTTCGTGCCGTTCCCTGACGTGCAGGCGTTCCGCGACGCGCTCGGTGCCGCACTGGGGAGAGTCGGATGAGCGTCGTGGCGATCACGGAGGCGATCCTCGCCTCCCCGCGATTCACCGAGATGCGACGGGAGCTAACGGTCCGATCGCTGCTTCGGGACCTGCCAGCGTTGAGCACCGAGGAGCCGCAGCTGCCGGTGGACTGGAACTATCTACTCGGCTGCGCGAGTGTGCTCGCAGCGGCTGAGAGCGAGCCGGCGCAAGAGGCGGCGCTGCGCGTCGCACAGGCATGCGTGTGCTCGCCGGAGACGCTCTCCAACCAGCGTGAGGCGGCGGCGGTGCTGCTCGAGAGGATGGGCAACCGCCCTGCGCTCGCTCTCGCCGGCCAGCGCGGTCTGCTCGAGGATGAGGCATGGCGGCATGCGCCTGCGCCACTGCGCCTCGATGTCGTCAGGCGCCGGCTCGAACTCTCCATCCCGGTCGCAAGCGGCGAGCGGCTCGAGGCGAACGGCTTCCAACGCGAGTTCTGGGGTGCGCTCTCGCACGCCGGATGGGTGAGCGTGTCGGCACCCACCTCGGCAGGGAAGTCCTACCTCGTCAAGCGCTGGTTTGAGGAGCGCGCCGCCTCATGCGAACGCTTCCGCGGCGTGTATGTGGTACCAACCCGGGCGCTGATCGAGGAGGTCAGCCTCGAGCTGCGCGAGCATTTCGGCGCGGAGGTCGAAGTCTTCACGATCCCATGGGACCAAGCGATCGGCACCGTGGCGAAGGAGATCCATGTCCTGACCCAGGAGCGGCTGCATCTGCTGCACCAGCGCCTAGCGGACTTCGCCGCGGACGTGCTGTTTGTGGACGAGGCGCAGAAGCTCGCCGACGGCGAGCGGGGCATCCTGCTGCAGCGGGTGCTCGACGACGCATTGCGCCGCAATCCGGCGATGCAGGTGATCTTCGCGAGCCCGCAGTCTGAGAACCCGGCGCTGCTGCTAGAGGCCGCACCGGACGGGGCGGAGGGCATGTCACTTCTGAGCGCGGCGATCACTGTGAACCAGAACCTGGTGTGGGCTGTGCAGGTTCGCGGGAAGCCTCGGCGCTGGCGGGCACAGCTCGTCTTCGGCTCCGAGCCAGTTGATGCAGGGAGCTTCGAGCTGCAGGCGAGCCCGAACCCGACGAGTCAGCGTCTGCCGCTCGTTGCCGTCGCGCTCGGCGGACAGGGAGGCAACGTGGTGTACGTCAACGGCGCCGCCGATGCGGAGAAGGCCGCGCTACAGATCCATGAGGCGCTTGGCGCTAGCGCCGACGTGTCCGGCGACTCGGCGGTGGCGGCACTGCGAGAGCTGGTGCAGAAGACGGTGCACCCGGGCTATTCCCTCGAGCGGGTCCTTGCGCGCGGGGTCGCGTTCCACTACGGGAATATGCCGTTGATCGTCCGAAGCGAGATCGAGCGGCTGTTCCGGGCGGAGAAGCTCCGTTACCTAGTTTGCACCTCGACGCTGCTCGAGGGCGTGAACTTGCCGTGTCGCAACCTGTTCGCGCGCGGGCCGAAGAAGGGCAATAACCGGGTCATGAGTCCCGAGGACTTCTGGAATCTGGCCGGACGTGCCGGACGATGGGGCAAGGAGTTCGAGGGCAACATCGTGTGCGTTGATGCGAGCGACACGAGGCTGTGGCCCGAGCCGCCGCTGCGCCGCGCCCGCCAGCGGCTGACGCGCGCCACCGACTCCGCACTGGCGGACATCCCCGCGGTGCGCTCCTATGTCTCCGGGGCCGCACCGGTCGAGCGTGCACGTTCCGAGCCGCTGCTAGAGGCTCTGTACAGCTTCCTCGCGGCGCAGGTCGTCGCCGGACAGCAGCTCCGCCTGCTGCCGGGCATGGCCATCGCCGATCGTGGTCAGCTGGACGCTCTGCAAGCAGAGATCGCGGAGGCGCTCGAGCGAGTGACCGTGCCCGCGGTGATCTACACGCGTCACCCGGGGATCAGCCCAGCGGCGATGCAGCGTCTGTTGGAACATCTCGCCGAGCCGGACCGTCAGGACCGGCTACTGCTTGCAGCACCGGAGGACAGCGAAGCCGCCGCGTCCTACGTGAAAGCATTCGGGCGATGCACCTCACAGCTCGCCGCGAACTTCGGACCGCCGAAGCGCCAGTGGATGCTGGCCGTGCTGATTACCAGCTGGATGCGCGGCTACCCGTTGCCGAGGCTGATCGATGAGCGCATCGCCTACCTGAAGCTCGGCGACGGCTTCAACCTGCCGAAAGTAATCCGGGAGACCATGCAGGACGTCGAGCAGGAGGCACGGTTTCGCGCACCGAAGTACCTTGCGTGCTACCGGGACATCCTCTCGTTTCACCTGCGACGTGCCGGGCGTGAGAGCGAGGCTGATCTGCTGCCGGATGTCAGCATGATGCTCGAGCTGGGCGTCTCGCGGGAGACGCATGTGTCCCTGATGGCGCTCGGACTGTCGCGAACGAGCGCGATTGCGCTGGCCGACTACATCGTCGATGACGAGCTCTCGCGGGAGCAATGCTCGGAGTGGCTGGCCGGACAGGATCTCCGCCAGCTCTCGCTCCCGATGCTCGTGCGTGAGGAGGTCGGCCGGCTGCGGATCGGAACCGATCACCAGCGGTAGGCTCGACCCACCGCCAGCCGTGGCAAGCGCGCTGAAAACGTCCGCGCGGATCACCCACTCGGGAGATCTCGCTAATCGATCGGCTCACCCCACCGAGCACGACTGAGCCGAACGCAGCGTCCGTCCGCCTTCGGGAATGGACGCTGGCAAGAGAGCGCTACTCAGCAAGCGCTGAGACAGGAGAGGTCTCCCAAGGCTGCAGAGGCCGGCTAGAGACAACGCTCTTCGGCGGCCTGAGGACCCGTCCACAAATCACTTGAATAGCTAGCCGAGCATGAACGACTCGGTGCTGATCTTCTCGTGCCGTCCGGAACCGGTGATCAGCGTGAGCGTGTACTTGCCCGACCGCAACCGGCGAACAGGCAGCAGCCGAAGGCTCATCCGCCCGCGGGCGCTGCGGGCCGTCCCCGCCGCGTAGACGACGCCGCGACGGGACAGCGTCGCCTGGGCGGCCACGCCGGCCGTCGTGAATTTCACGGTGCCCGACACGAGCTTGGCGGTGCAGTGCTGCTTGCCCTTGACCTTCGTGCACGTGACGAGCTCGACCTTGCCGGCGGGCCCCGCTGGTCCCGCGGGACCCTGGGCGCCGGGAGTACCGGCAGGACCCTGCGGACCGGCAGCGCCAGCCGCGCCATTCGCGCCCTTTTCCCCGGCGGCGCCTGTGGCGCCCGCTTTGCCTTCCTTGCCGGCCATTCCTTCTTTACCTTCGGTGCCCTGCTTGACGAACACGGCCGTCACTTCGCTCTGCGCCGTCACGTCGACTTCGCACTTTTCGGCGATCATGTGTTCGCAGCCGAGCCAGCCCGCAAACACGTAGCCGCTGTTCGCGTTGGCGGTCAGGGTGACCGGGCCTGCGAACTGGCCTTCGCATTCTTCGCTTCCGCAGAGCATTCCGGCCGGGTTGGATTCGACCTTGCCCTCGCCCGCCAAGCGCACGCTCAGCGTGTAGCGGTCAGCCGCCAGAGCCGTGAACGCGGTGACATCGCCCATCGTGTCGGCAGCGACACAAAGTGTGATGCTCGCACACGAGACGCTCGTCATTTCGATGCTCGTTTCCTGCTCTTTGGTCCACGTGGCCCCGGCGTTGGCCGACTCGAAGATGTTGCCCCGGCTATCCACGGTCACGCAGCTGGGGCCGGTACAGGTGATCGCTGTCAACTTGTTGGGCGCGTCGAAGTCTTGTATGGAGGTTGTCGCTTCGCCGCTGCTGTCGATCGCCAGGTGCAGGACATCACCAATGTCGTTGACGGCGATGCAGGATGTCGCAGAGATGCAGGCGACTCCGTCAAGTGGCGTCGAGCCATCGACATCCGTCGGCGTCCAGCCCAATTCTTCTGTGATCTTCGCCGCCGTGTTGGCGACGAAGACGTTGCCTGAGCCATCCACCGCCGCGCAGAACGAGGAGGAGAGGCAGTCCACGGCGTTGATCGCACCGCCGACCCCGCCAAGCCCTCCCGACGCGCCCCCAATCGCGAACCATTCTTCCGAGGCCGGTTTAGTCGAGTAGCGGATGAAGCCATCCTCATCTCCGGTGACACAAAGAGACGTGGAGACACAGGAAACCGACTCGACGCCGTAGGCCGGGCTGAACGCTTTGTTCCACGCGCCGTCGAGCGAGCTCGCGTAGTACATCTTGCCGGCGCCTTCTTCGGCTTCGCCGTCGGCGAGTACGCACACCGAGGTTGTGGGGCAGGCTACGGCATAGCCGGGACTGGCACCGGCCGGCCCGCTCCAGGATTTCCACGAAAAGAGGCCTTTTGCGCTCACGTTCGTCGAATACAGAGCGTTGCCTTTGCTGTCGGTCACGACGCAGTCGGTGCTCGCCGGCACACACGACACGGCGTTCAGGCTGTTCCCCGGGTCGATCTGTTCTTTCCACGATTCGTAGGCAGCCGCGATGCCGGGGAAAGCCAGCGCCGCCACTCCGAGCAAAACCGCAACCATGGCGCCGATACGACGTGAGACGGCGACTCTACTCGACACCACTAGACCTCCCCGAACGAGCCCCAAGCGCTGAGGCAGAATGGACACCGACATTCCGAGCTCTCACGGGCGGGAGGGTGCGCACCGCACGCATTACGCCCCTTAGAAGCCTGCACCGCAGCCAAGCGGATGCGGCCGGATGAATATCCGGCATCGAATCGCGCCGTGCGCAGCCCAAGCACCCCAGCCATACGACGGCCAAGCTACCAGATCAGAGCGTAAATAAACGTTGGCGCATCGTTTCGCACCGGCGAGCCGGCCGCGGCGACGATCGCTCGGATTCCAAGCGTCGCAATGGACGTCTGGCCTCGCGAGCCCAGAAGGTCTGCAGACCGCACGTCGAGCGATAAACGACACCGGGCGAGTCACGCGAAGTCTCGCGTGCCCCTGAGAGGAGCGCCGCGGGTTCCGGCGCCCGGGATTTGGCCTCGATGCCCGCCGACTGTCGGGCGCTCGTACCGCCGGTCGAACTCGCTGAGACACAGCGACCACGACGCCCGGACCTAGACAGCCACCGAGAACCAAACGGCTCCGAGGCGGCTAATCCTCGTGCGTAGTCTCGCGTAGCGCGTCGAGCAATACACCCGTCGTGACCACCTCGACGCCTGCTACGCCGAGATCCTTGTCCTGTGACCACACCGGCAGATTCAGCTTCAGCGCGAGCGCGACGGTCGGCCAGTCGTCAGGGTCACGAGCGCCGATGCGCGCCTCGGCCTCCTCCCGGCGATCCGCATAGTCGGTCGCTGGTCTCCAGTCGACGGGCATCACGGCGAGCGCCGCGAACAGCAGCGAGGGGTCCAGGCCGCGCTTGGCGGCCAGGCGCGGGAGGTGCTCGGCGATCTCTCCCGCTACGGCATCCGCGGCCACGCAGCGCGGTCCGTGCGTCGAGGTGATCACGAGGCGGGCACGCCCGCCGATCAGCGACGAGAGGATGACGTTCGCGTCAGCGACGACTGCGGGAGGCAGCGAAATCGTCGAGCACCTCTTGCTCGCTGCCGCCCTTGCTCTGCAGCTGGGCGCCGATCTGCTCTGACAGACGCAGGAACACCTCACGGCGAACCTCGACCGGAAGCTCGGGCGTATCCCACGGCAGATAGAACCCGGCCGGGGCGCCGTCTCGCGTCACGAGGATCACGTCCTCGGAGCGGAACATCTCCGTCGCATGGTCACGGAAGTCACGGACCGTCACGACCTTCATGTGGGCACCACCGTGGTCACACAGACAGGATAGCGTGCTCCACGAGGGTCCGCCACGCCGGACATCAACTCCTCACCAGGCGGCCGTCGGTCAACGCCGAACGGATCAAGCTCCCGGGCACCTCACGCCACTCTTCTGCTTCGCGCTCACTGACGACCAGCGCGTCAGCGAACAGTCCAGCTCCGCGCAGCGTCCTGCGACTGCGGATCGCGACAGGATGTAACCGATGATTCGACCTCTAATGCGACTAATAGTTCGGTCGATGCAGCACACACTGCGCTGAGGGTGGCCCGCACCCCGGCTCCGGGTGCGGGCCCGTCCGGCGGCTTATGCCGCCACGAGCTCCTTCTTCCTACGCGCCGGCTTCGCCTCCGTCTCCGAGGCGCCCGCGGCCGGCTCCTCGACTGGACGGGGGGCGGTCAGGAACTCGACGTTGCCCACGACGTTGTAGTCATGGCGTTTGGCTCCATCGTTGTCCCACTCGCCGTACTCCAGGCGACCGTCCACAGCCACGAGCCAGCCCTTCTTGAGGTACTCGGCGGCTGCCTCTCCGGCCTTCCCGAACACGCTCACGTAGATGTAGCCGACCTCGCGACCACGGCCCATCCCGTCGACCGCCAAGCGCAGTGCGCAGACGCTTGTGCCGGAGGGCAGAGCCCTCATCTCGGGGGCCTTCGTGAAGCGGCCGCTGCAGATGATCTTGTTGATGCTCATGGTGTTCTCCTTCGTTTGGTTGGCGTTTGTGACGCAGCCCAAGAACGCCGCCGACCGGCGAGCGGAACCGAAGCCCCGAAGGGGCGCAGGGGAATCCCCCTCGCGGGGGTTGAAGCGCAAGACCGGCGGCGACGAAAATGGGGCAAGACACATGGACGCCACCAAGCAGTGAAACCAGGAGAACAGAGCTTGAGGCGACCTAACCGTCTTCCACCGGAGCGCCGGTTAGTCTACGATGACAACTGTGATGAAGGAGAGGACTCCCTTCGACGCTCGCGAGAACATCGAAACGCTCAGGCTGGTGGGCGGCGACCCGTCGCTTGACTTCGTCAACACCGTCACCGGACGCCTGACAACCGAGCCGATCGACTTCCTCTCCGACTTCGACGCGCTCATGTCGTGGAGCATGCACGCCGGCGTCATCGACCAGCCCGAGCGGAACGCACTCATCGTCGCTGCCGGCGACGAACGGTCGGCGAATGCGGTGCGGCGCCGCGCGCTGGCGTTGCGCGAGGCGCTGTACGAGATCTTCACCGCCCGCGCGCAGGGCGAGCCGCTCGCGACCGCCAGCCTGGGGGTACTGAACCGGGAGATCGCGACGGCTGCGCGAGCGTGGAGACTCGTCAACGAGGGCCGCTCGACGCGATGGCAGTGGCCGCCCGATAATCCTGGGCTGCCGCTTGCGCGGATCGCAGCGGCGGCGGCCGATCTGCTGACCGACACGCAAGCGGCGCGGCTGCGGCGCTGCTCGGGCGCCGACCACGGTTGTGCGTGGCTATTCCTGGACACGAGTCGCGCCGGGAACCGCCGTTGGTGCAGCATGGAAGCCTGCGGGAACCGCGCCAAGGCGCGCGCCCACTACCGCCGCGCCCACCCCGCTTGAGCACCCCCACGCGAGCAAACAGCCAGCCGCGGGCACGCCGCGCGCTGCTGCGCCTGCGGCTGGGGGGCGATGACAGACAGATCGTGCGTCTGGCGGTGCCGGCGCTCGGGGCCCTGGCGGCCGAGCCGCTGTACGTCCTCGTCGACACCGCGATCGTCGGGCACCTCGGGGTCGACCCGCTCGCGGCCCTGGCGCTCGCGGGCGCAGCGCTGACGGGCGCGGTCAGCCTCTGCAACTTCCTCGCCTACGGCAGCACACCGAAGGTGGGGCGTCTATATGCCGCCGGCCTGGCCGAGGAGGCCGCACACGTCGGATGCCAGGCGGTGATCCTCGCGGCAGCCCTCGGCCTCGCACTCGCCACGCTCACCGCACTGGCCGCCGGCACGGTCCTCGCCGTCCTCGGCGCACGCGGACAGATCAGCCACCTGGCAACCCTCTACATGCGCATCGCGGCGATCGGCCTGCCGTTCGCGCTCATCGCCATCGCCGGACAGGGCTATCTGCGCGGCGTCTCACGCCTGCGGCTGCCACTCGTGCTGCTGCTCGCCGGCAACCTTCTGAACGTCGCGCTGGAGCTCCTGTTCGTCTACGGCCTGCGTCTGGGCATCGCGGGCTCGGCCTGGGCCACCGTCATCGCCCAGGCAGTCATGGCAGCAGGCTTCCTGTCCACGATGGTCGCCGCCACCACGATCGCCAGCTGGCGGATCGACACCACCACGCTGCGCGAGCTGATGAGCACCGGCGGCGAGATCTTCGTGCGCACCGGCTCCCTGTTCGCGGCGTTCCTGCTCGCCGGCGCGATCCTCGCCCGCACCAGCACCAGCTCACTCGCCGCACACCAGATCGCATTCCAGCTCTGGATGTTCCTCGCACTCGCCCTCGACGCGTTCGCCATCGCAGCACAGGTCCTCGTCAGCCAACACCTCGGAGTCGCCCAAGCCGAGCGGGCACGCCAGCTGGCGACGCGCACCATCGTCTGGTCGATCATCATCGGCCTGCTGTTCGCCGCGATCATGATGGCGCTCGCCGGGCCATTACCGCACATCTTCACCGACAACACCGCCGTCCTCGATCGCGCGCACGCAATCTGGCCGATCTTCGCCCTCATGCAGCCCGCCAACGCAGCCGTGTTCGCACTCGACGGCATCCTCATCGGCGCCGGCGACACCCGCTACCTGATGTGGGCGATGCTCGCCTCAAGCGCACTCATCTTCGCCCCCATCGCAGTCGCGTCCCTGCTCCTCGGATGGGGCATCATCGGAGTCTGGAGCGCGATCCTCGCATTCCTGCTCGCCCGGCTACTCACCACCGGACTGCGCTACCGCGGAGAGCAATGGGCGGTCGCGGGAACCGAGCGATGAGCCCAGCGCAACTGGGCCGCACACCTAGTCCCGGGCGATGAACTCCCAGCCATGCTTGACCGCGGACACAAGCGCAGCACTGAGGTCGATCTCGCTGTCAGCGGTCGCGACACCAGCCTCTTCAAAGAAGCGCTCCATGCCCGCGGGGCTAAAGAGCACAACGCGCCGGCCCGCTCGCTCACCGACGTTCGCGCTCGAATGGACGACCCCCCGCGGAACATGGACCGTCTGTCCGGCAGACAGGCGCAAACTCTCGCCATCTAGCTCGATCACGAACTCACCCTCAAGGATGTGGATGGTCTCGGCCTCATCGCGGTGAAGGTGAGCGGGCAAGGACCAGCCTGCCGGCGGCTCATCGACGAGCAGACAGAACGCGCCGCCGGTGCCCTCTGCGCCCAGGTGGATCTCCGTGCGAACGCCGCCCGGCATCCACACGACAGGAGTCTCACGTGCCACGAACAGACCGTACAACGGCGGGGCTCGTTCGGCATGCTGGTCCCCACTTCGCGGCGGCGGCATGGCCGGGACTCTCCCAAGACTCTCCCAGACGGAGTGATTTACGACGGCACCTGAGAGCACTTGAGGGCCGTGACAACCGCTTAGATAAGCCAAAACGCAGTGTTTCGGGCGCACTGCAAAGCCGTCTACACCGGTTCGATTCCGGTCGTCGCCTTACGCGGCAGAGCATGCGCGATCTTGCGCGGTCCACCTAGACTTCGGGGCACAGGATGGAACCCAGGATCGACGTCATCACGCTCGCTGTCGCGGATCTGGAGCGCGGGCTCGCCTTCTACAGAGACGGCCTTGGCCTCCAATCCTCCGGCGTGATCGGCACCGAGTTCATCGGCGACGACGTCGAACCCCATGGGGCCATCGCCATGTTCGAGCTGCAGGGCGGGCTGATCTTGTGCATCTACCCGCGCAGCGAGTTGGCAAAGGACGCCAGGGTCTCGCTGTCTCCGCCGAAGCCCGGCGAGTTCAGCATCGGGCACGCGGTGTCGAGCAGGGCCGAGGTCGATGCGGTCCTTGCCCAGGCCGAGGCCGCCGGGGCCACGCTCACCGACCGACCGCACGACCGCCCATGGGGGATCTACTCCGGCTACTTTCGCGATCCCGACGGGCACCTCTGGGAGGTGCTCTGGAATCCACGGCTCGCCCGCGCCCATGAGTAATGCGGCGCACCGTCGGCTCGCCCCGGAAGCGAGGTCATGAGTTCACGCTCGGACACGCCCGCTCACGGCGTGCGCATCTCCGTGATGCTGATCGTGGCCGATGCCGAGGCGGCCGTCGCTTGGTACAAGGAAGCTCTCGGCGCGAGCGAGCTCTGGAACCTCGGTGGCGTCGCCGGGCTGGAGGTCGACGGCGCTCCGTTCTTCGTGCACGAGGCAAATCCGCGCAACCCCGCGGAGGATAGCCCCGCCCGCCGCGGCGTGACGAGCACGCGCATCGAGGTCTTCGTGGATGACCCGGACGGCTTCATTGCGCGTGCCACCGCGGCCGGCGCCACCGCGGGTTCTGCAATCGAGGAGCACGAGATGCCCTGGGGCAAACACCGCCAGGGCGGCTTCCACGACCCCTTCGGCCACAGCTGGTCCGTTGGCGACTGCTCGCCTCTGCGCATGTTCGAGCGCTAGGCCTGCTCGGCGAACACCTGGGCGCTGCTCACCGCGATGCGGTTCCAGGCATCGATCGCGGCGATCGCGAGGATCAGGTTCTCCCGGTCGATCACCCGCCGTAGCTCACGGGGCCCGGTTCCTACAGATGCGGCTGGGCGCTGTGGAGCTCGAGCAGGCGATCACGGGGAACCTCGCCCTTGACCCTGATCTCATCCAGCCTCGCCCGCTCCGCGGCTGCCAGCTGCTCCTCGAGGCCGAGATGGCGCACCAGCACGAGCACCGCGGTCTGCAGTTCATGCACGCGGTGCTCGAGTCTCGTGATGCGCCAGTCGTTCGTCATCGTGCCCTGCTCGCTCATCGCCTGGACGCTCCGGCGCTGCGCGCTGCGCGCTGCCGTTCGATGTGGCGTGCAGCGGCCGCGCTGCCGTCCACGACCGTGCCGCAGCGCGCGCACGTCCAGCTCGCCGTGGCACGAGCTCGCCCCGTGGCCGGGCGCGTCGGCGAGACGCTCAGCGCAGGCGCACACGAGGCGCCCGTCGCCGGCTCACTCGGCGCGCGCTGCTGCTGCTCTGGCGTCATCGAACGGTCCTCCGTATTTGGCGCCACCGGCGCAAGTCAATTGTGCGGCGCGCCCTATGACGATCGCGTGAAGATCGGGGCCGTCGGTACAACGATTTCGTGAAGACGCGGCTGCGCTCGGTAGCTTCCCTGCCATGATGCGGCGCGGTACCCGTTGATGGACCCTCCCGAGGGCCAGTCCGAGGACGTTCGGCCCGGCGCCGGCGGCGATGCGAAGGAGGCCGCGCGAAGAGCGGACCCGGGCCAGGATGGCCCCGCAGCACCGAGCCCGGACGCGCTGCTGCCGAAGCTCGACGCGGGCCAGATCGACGTGCTGCGCGAGGTCGGCGATGCATGGAACCTCGTGTGCGGCAGGCCGGAGGTGTGGCGCAGGGCGCTGCCGCTGGATCCGAGCCTCGGTGACTTTCCCGCCGCGGAGGACATCCGACCGACGCGCATGGGGCGCCTGGTGCGCGTGCAGAGCCGCCAGCCACCTCCCGTGGAGGCGGGCAAGCAGCCAGCCACGCCGACCGGGCAACTCGGCTACGAGGTACGTCGCGTCCTGATCGGACCCGCCCTGCGCAGCTCCGCCATCGTCAGCGAGCGGATGCGCAAGTTGGTCGCGCTGCCCGTGCTCTCCGCCGACGCACTGTCCTCCGTGGCCTACGGCCCCGAAGCGATGCTCGCGATCCTCGTGCTGGGCGGCAGCGCGGGGCTGAGCTACTCGCTGCCGATCGCGGCCACGATCGCGTTCCTGATGCTCGCGGTGGGCATCTCCTACCGCCAGACGATCCGCGCCTACCCCCACGGCGGCGGCTCCTACATCGTCGCCAGCGACAACCTCGGCCGCGTCCCGGGGCTGATCGCGGCGGCTGGCCTGATGACCGACTACATCCTCACGGTCGCCGTGTCGGTCGCCTCGGGCCTGGAAGCGATCACCTCCGCGATCCCGTCGCTGTCCGGCGACACGGTGCCGATCGGGGTGGGCGTGATCGCGGTGCTGCTGGCCGGCAACCTACGCGGCGTGCGCCAGGCGGGCGCTGCTGTTCGCCGCGCCGACCTACGCGTTCATCTTCGCGATCTTCGTGCTCGTCGGTGTGGGCCTGATCGACGCCGAGCGGACGCGGCTTTCACGCTACGCCGCGCCCGCCGGTCAGCGCGACCGAGGCGGTCGGCGCGCTGCTGATCCTGCGCGCGTTCGCGTCGGGCTCGACCGCGATGACGGGCATCGAGGCGATCTCCAACGCGGTGCCCGTCTTCAAGCCCGTCGAGTGGCGCAACGCACGCACCACGCTGACGTGGATGATCGGGCTGCTGATCGCGTTGTTCGCGGGCACGATCGCGATGGTCCAGCTCGAGGGCATCGTGCCGAGCGCCCATGAAACAGTGCTCTCCCAGCTCGCCCACCGCAGCTTCGGCTCGGGCGTGATGTACCCCGTCACGCAGGCCGCCACCGCGGCGATCCTGCTGCTCGCCGCCAACACCGCCTTCAACGACTTCCCGCGCGTGCTGTTCCTGCTGGCGCGCGACTTCCAGGCACCCCGGCTCTTCCTGCGGATGGGCGACCGCCTAGCCTTCAGCAACGGCATCATTGTGCTCTCGCTGGCGGCCGCGATCATCTTCGTCGCGTTCGGTGGCGCGACCGGTCCGCTGATCCCGCTCTACGCGGTCGGCGTGTTTCTCGCGTTCACGCTCTCCCAGAGTGGGATGGTCGTGCACTGGTGGCGCCGGCGCGAGCCCCACTGGCGGCGCAGCCTGTTCTTCAGCGCCACCGGCGCCCTGCTCTCGGCGATCGTCTTCATCATGGCTGGCGTGACCAAGTTCACAGCCGGCGCCTGGGTCTCGCTGCGTCGCGGTGGGCGCCGTGATCGTGCTCGCGAGCGGCATCCGCCGCCATTACGCGGCGGTGGCCATGGAGACCGCGCTGCGTCCGGAGGCGATGCGAGGGCCAGCCGGACCGCGCGATCGTGCCGCGAGCTGCACACGGGCGCTCGCAGCGGCGTCGAGGCGCGAGGAGCCCGCCGGTGACGAGCGAGGATCAGGAGACCCCGGAGCAGATCCACAACCTGATCGTCGTGCGCGGTCGCCTCGCTCGACCTCTCGAGCATGCGCGCGCTCGCCTACGCGGCCTCGCTGCAGCAGCCGGTTCTCGCGCTGCACGTCAGCCCCACCGAGCGAGGAGGCCGAGCGCTTCCGCGAGTACTGGCACGCGTGGGGCGATCACCTGCCGCTCGAGGTCGTCGTCTCCCCCTACCGCGCGCTCGTCGCGCCGATGGTCAACTACATCGAGTCACTGCATCGCCTGCGCCCCGATCTCACGCTGACCGTGATCCTGCCCGAGATCGTGGTGCGCCACTGGTGGCAGCGCGATCCTGCACAACCGCACCGCGCCGCGACTGCGCCGCGCGCTGCGGCCACTGCCCAACATCGTCGTCACCAGCGTCCCCTTCCACCTGCGCAGCTAGTTCTCGGTTGCACAGCGCCGAGGGCTAGGCTGGCAGCGGTGATCGAAATGGACTCAGCGCCGCCCGAGCATCTCGTGCTGGGAGGGGGCGGCACGCTCGGGGAGGCCTGGATGAGCGCGGTCCTGGCCGGCGTTGCGCAGGCGGGGGGCTTCGACGCGCGCCGCTGCGGCCAGTGGCTCGGCACCTCCGCGGGCTCGATCGTGGCCGCATCGCTGGCTGCCGACATCGATCCGGCTGAGCGCCTGGACCTGCACGCCGCGCACGCGGCGGTCGAGCCCGACGACGGCGCGGCCCGCGGCGCGCTGCCCCGAGCGGTGACCTCCGCGCTGGCCCACGGCGGCGCTGCGGCCGCGCCGCTGGCCTCGCTGGCGCTGAGCTCCGGGGCCCGCGGCGGGGCGCTGTTGCGCCGCGCGCTGCTCGCCAGGGTGCCCGCGGGCGAGCGCTCGCACGAGGCGCTGCGACGCCTGGTGGAGAGCGAGGACGTGCGCTTCGACGGCCGGCTGCTGATCAGCGCGGTCGAGCTCGCGAGCGGGCGGCGCGTGATCTTCGGCGCGCCCGGCGCGCCGCCGTGCAGGGTCGCCGAGGCGGTCACCGCCTCCTGTGCGATCCCCGGCGTGTTCGCGCCCGTGGCGATCGGCGCCCGCAGCTATGTCGACGGCGGCGTGTGGAGCCCGACCAACATGGATGCGCTGGCGCCCGCCCGCGGCGCACGCGTGCTGTGCCTGAACCCGACCAGCTCGCTGCGCCCGACGCCCGGCCGCCTCGGCGGCGTGTTCGGCCCACTGTCGCGATCCAGGTGCGCGGGCGAGGCGCTCGCACTGCGCCACCGCGGCGCCGTGGTGAGGACCGTGAATCCCGACGCGGCGAGCGCCGCCGCGATGGGCCTGAATCTCATGGATCACTCGCGCCGCCCCGCGGTCATCGAGGCCGGCCACGCCCAGGGCCTCGCGCTGGTGCGGGGCCTCGCCGCCCGCGCCGCCTGAGCGCACGGCGGCGCGCGGCGATCAGCTGCGTTCGGCGCCGGCCAGCGCGCGCTGCAGCGAGCGTTCGCTCTGCGGCCCGCGCAGCACCGCGCGGATGCGCCCGCCGTCGTCGAGCACGAAGGTGGTCGGCAGGTCGGTCAGGTGATAGGCGTAGCCGACTGTGCCTTCGCCGTCGCGCACGTTGGGGAACGTCCAGCCGTACTTGCGGATGAACGCGCGTGCGCCGGAGATCGGATCCGACCAGTCCACGCCCACCAGCCGCGCCCGGCCGGCCGGGCTGCGCGCGAAGCGCTCCAGCGCAGGCGCCTCGGCCGCGCACGGACCGCACCAGCTGGCCCAGAAGACCACGAGCGCGGGACGCCCGCCCGTGCCCGCGAACACGCTGTGCAGTGTGACCGGCGGGCCGATCAGCGCTTCGCGCGGGAACGCCGGCGCGGCGCGGCCCGCCGGCGCAGAGGGCGCGAGGCCCACGATCACGAAGGCGGCCACCAGCGCGCCGGCCGCCAGCGCCAGAGCCAGGACTCGCATCCGCCGCGTCATCGCCGTAGCTAGCGCGCGGCCAGGAGGGGCACGTCGTGGGCGATCGCCGAGGGCTGGAATTCGGGGGTGTAGACCGTCAGGCGCTGACCCGAGCCGGTGATCCCGTACACGATGCCGGTGTGGTTGATGAACTGCGGCTGCTGCGCGTCGCGGCTTGAGCCCACGCCCCACGCTTCCCACACATGCGACAGTTCGGCCGCTGAGCCGATCAGGTACTGCATCCGCCCCGTCATGCCGTGCCGTGCGAGGAACGCGGCGACGGCCTTGGGGGTGTCGCCGCGCGGGTCCACCGAGACGGCGATGATCTGCGCTTTGGACGCTGTCTTTGGCCCCATCAGGTTCTGGGCGACACGTAGGCTGGAGGTGATCAGCGGGCAGATGTCGGGGCAGTTGGTGTAGAGGAAGGTCACCAGCACCGCCTTGCCCCGGTAGGAGCTGATGTTGACCGGCTGACCCAGGTAGTTGCGCAGCGCCAGCGGCGGCGCCTGCGTCGGCGGCGAGAGCAATCCGGCGGCCTCGAAGTCCGCAGCACGCGCCTGCGCGGTCGTAGAGCTGGGCGAGCCGCCGATCGCGACCAGCGCGACGCCGCCCGCGATCACAACCAGCGCGAGCAGCGAGAGCACGAGCCGAAGGTCGATCTTCTGTCTTCGCTCCACGCACCGAAGTTATCAGCGCGGCGAGCTGTCCGGGGGCGCTTGCGTCGGCAAGAACCCGTGCAGTCCTGCCACTGGAATGCATCTTGCAGCGGGATCTGTTAGGTTGCCGCCCGTTCGTGCCGAATCCTCGACCCCAAGGGGTGGAGGATCGGGGGACCCATTGCAGCCGAGAGGCTGCGGGGGCGAATCGCCACAAGGTGTGGCGTAGCGTAGACGTTTACGCGAGCCCGACAGCTAACCCCGTAGGCGCCAAGCAACAGAAGTAAGAAAGGACGCCTCGCATGTCGGGATCCCCGCGTGATCTTGCTGCTCTGGACCCCTGGAATGAATCGCTGCGCCGCTCGCGTGCCCGTCGGGAGCGCAGCCGCCGCGGACGCAGCCGCACCGGCTTCGACCCCGTGTCGCTGCTCGCCCACAAGGGCGTGCGCGACCTCGCCGATGAGGTTCCGTGGGAGCTCTCGCTCGGGCGCTCGCGGGCGCGCAGGCGCGCCGCCGAGCTGCGCTTCGTGCCGAGCAGCGCGCGCGCCAAGCGCCTCTCCCTGGGCGCGCTCGCAGCGTTCACCGTCGGTCCCGCCGCCACGCTCGCAAGCGGGCAGTCCACGCCGAGCGGCGACGTGCCCAGCCCCGGGCCCGCCACCACCACCGAACACAGCATCGTGCTGAGCTCGGGCAGCGAAGGCCGCCAGGTGCGCCTGCTTCAGCAGGCACTCGGCGGGATCAAAGTCGACGGCATCTTCGGCCCCGAAACCGAAGCGGCCGTCGAGAGTTTCCAGACGAGCCACGGCCTGAGCGCCGACGGCATCGTCGGACCGCTCACCGGCGCAGCGCTGCGCAGCGCGAGCACAGCGCGGGCGCTGAGCAGCTTCAAGGCGCCGATCCCCGGCGAAGAAAGCGCGACAGCGAGCGGCGAAGGCCACCAGATCGCCGCAATCGGCGGAGGCGAACCGCAGGCCACCACCGACGCCAGCACCGCGAGCTCGCAGGCGAGCATCGGCGGCGCACCCGAAACCGGCTCAACGGCCCCGCAGGGCCTCGGCAGCGCACCCGAAACGGCCACGGGCAGCACCGGCGGCACGTCCCCCGGCGCCTCCGAAGCTGCGACCGCGACCGCTGCCGGCGCCTCCTCCACGACCGCCGCCGCAACGAGTGCGAGCGCCACCGAGGCCAAGACCGCTCCGGAACCGAGCGCAGCAGACACCGTTGCGCGCCTGCAGGCCGCGCTTCACCTCAGCACCGACGGCGAATTCGGCCCCGAAACGGAGGCCGCGGTACGCCGGCTGCAGGCGCGCCACGGCCTCACCGTGGACGGCGTGGTGGGACCCGCCACATGGAGCCTGATCGGCGTGCACGGCGCGGAAACGCTCACGCCTCCCCCCTCCGCGGTGCCCGCACCCCAACCCGCGCCCGGCCATGGCGCAGCCCCGGCCGCGACCGCCGCCGAACCCGGTGGCACCCCTGCTGCGGCGGCGCCCGCCGCAGCGAAAGGCAACCCCGTCGCGCGCCTGCAGGCAGCTCTGCACCTGCCCGTTGACGGAGAATTCGGACCCGAAACGGAGGCGGCGGTGCGGCGGCTGCAGGCTCGCCATGGCCTCGGCGTGGACGGCGTCGTGGGACCCGCCACGTGGAGCCTGATCGGCATCAGCGATGAGGCCACGCTCACCCCTCCCGCCTCCGCACTGGTGGGCCAGGGCTCGAGCAGCGCGGGCTCACGCGAAGGCGGCTCGACGAGCAGCGCGGGCGGCGAAGGCGAAGGCGTTGTCGCCCGCGTGATCGCCGCGGCGAACGAAATCGCGACCCGCCCCTACGTGTGGGGCGGCGGGCACGGCTCCTTCCAGTCGGAGGGCTATGACTGCTCGGGCTCGGTCTCCTACGCGCTGCACGGCGGCGGCCTGCTGAGCTCCCCGGAGGACTCCACGGGGCTCGAGTCATACGGCGAACCCGGGCCGGGCAAGTACATCACGATCTACGCCAACGCCGAACACGCATGGATGACCATCGACGGCCGGCGCTTCGACACGGTCGCCCTGGCCGAAGACGGCTCGCGCTGGGGCGGGTCCGGGGATGACGGCGGCGGCTTCGTCGAGCGCCACCCCGCCGGGCTGTAGCCGCCGCGGGCATCCTGCCGCCGCGCGAGCTGCCGGCTCGCGCCGCGGCGGCCGGCAGCCCCGGCGAGGGCCCGAGCGCGCGTCCCGTCCCAAACGCCCCCTAGCTTGCCGCTCATCGTTTCCACAGAGCGGCGAGAGGAGGCGCGAGCGTGCTCGCTCGTGCGCACACCTTCACGATCGAGGGGTTGCATACGCGCGCGGTCACCGTCGAGGTCGATATCCGTGCGGGACTGCCCGCATTCACGATCATCGGCCTCGCCGATGCTGCGGTACGCGAGGCGCGCGAGCGCGTGCAGGCCGCGATCCGCAACTCCGGCTACGAGTTCCCTGCTCGGCGGATCACGGCGAACCTCGCGCCGGGCGACGTGCCAAAGGCAGGCCCCGGCCTTGATCTGGCGATCGCGTGCGCCCTGCTCGCGGCGAGCGGCCAGCTCTCCTCCGAGCGCCTCGCGCGTCACGCGCTGTACGGCGAGCTGTCGCTGGACGGGGCGCTTCGACCCTCGCTGGGCGCACTCGCGGCTGCCCAGGCCACGCACCGCGCCCGGCTGTCCGGGCTGATCCTCGCCTGCGGCTCAGCACGCGAGGCGCAGCTCGTGGAAGGTATTCAGGTCGCGGGCGTGGAGTGCCTGAGCAGCGCGGTGCGCGTGCTCTGTGGAGGGCCGCCCGACGCGCTGCCCGCGCACAGCAGGCCCGAGCGCGGCGGGCCGGCCCCCGGGCCGGACCTGAGCGAGGTGCTCGGACAGCACCACGCAGTCGAGGCGCTCGTGATCGCCGCGGCGGGCGCCCACAACATGCTGCTCCGCGGCCCGCCGGGCACGGGCAAGACGATGCTCGCACGGCGGCTCGGATCGGTGCTGCCGCCGCTGTCGCGCGAGGAGGCGATCGAGGTGACGCGGATCGAGAGCCTGGAGGGCACGCCGCGCTACGGCCTCGCGGCTGCGCGCCCGTTTCGCGCACCTCACCACACGATCACGGCCGCCGGGTTGATCGGCGGCGCCTCGCGCGGACGTGCCGGCGAGGTGGTGCGCGCCCACAACGGCGTGCTCTTCCTCGACGAGCTCTCGGAGTTCGGGCGCACGGCGCTGGAGGCGCTGCGCCAGCCGCTCGAGGAGGGGCGCGTGGCGATCGCGCGGGCCCACCGATCAGAGGTCTATCCCGCCCGCTTCATGCTGATCGCGGCCACCAACCCCTGCCCGTGCGGCTACGCGGGTGACGGCGAGCGCTGCAACTGCAGCGAGGGCGAGGTGGCGCGCCACCGCCGCCGCCTGAGCGGTCCTCTGCTCGACCGCATCGACGTGCATGTCAACCTCCACCGCGAGTCCTCGGGGCGCCCGCTCACGAGCTCGGCGCAGGCGCGAGAGCGCGTCCTGCTCGCCCGCGCGCGCCAGTCCGCCCGCCTGCAGGGACACTCTGCGGCGGCGAACGCACAGATGGACGCGCGTCTGCTGCGTGCACACGCCCGCCTGGACGCGAAGGGCGATGCGATGCTCGCGCGGGCCTGCGAGACGGGGCTGCTCAGCACACGCGGGCGCCACCGGCTGTTGCGTGTGGCGCGCACGATCGCGGACCTCGACGGGAGCGAGCGGGTGCGGGCGCGCGACGTCGGCGCAGCGCTCGCGCTGCGCCGGCAGGAAGCCCTGGCCGGGCGCGGTGGCTGATGCCCGCGCGCACGGCGAGCCACGGCGCATGCTGGCGCTGCCGGCGACGCAGCTGGTTGCTCGCCGAGCTAGGCGGCCCGCTCGACTTCTGCGCACGTGACACCGAGCGCCTGCTGGCCCTGCTGGCGCTCTCCGACGAGGACCTGCTCCGGGCGCTCGCGGGCCGGCGCCGCGCGGAGCTCACCCGCGCCTACGAGAGCTTTGAGCAGCACGACCCGAGCCCCCTGGCGCGCGTCGAGAGCGTGTGCCGCCACGACGAGCGATTCCCGCGAGCGCTTCGCACCCCGGCGGGGCCGCACATGCTGCACGCCGCGGGCGGTGCAGCCCGGCTCGCCCGGCTCACCGCGGCGCCCGCCGTGGCGCTGATCGGCAGCAGGCGCGCGAGCGAGTACGGCGTGCAGATCGCACGGGGCCTCGCCCGGGGGCTGTCGGCGAGCGGCGTCACTTTGATCGCCGGTGCAGGCGATGGGATCGCGGCGGCGGCGCGCACCGGGGCGCTCGCGGCGGGCGGAGGCACCGTGGCGATACGCGCGGGCGGCCTGCCGGCGGACGCCCCGGCGCGCGGCGGTCCGCCGGGCGAGCAGGCTGGCGCCAACGGCTGTGTGGTCGCGGAGCTGCCGTGTGGCTGTAGCGGGCGTATATGGGGCGGGCTCGCGGCGGAGCGCGTGGCGGTGGGCCTGGCCGCGGTGACGGTGCTCGTGGAGGCCGAGGACCGCCCGCGCGAGCTGGCGGCAGCACGGCTGGCGGGCACGCTGGAGCGGGTGGTGGCGGCGGTGCCGGGGCGCGTCACCTCGCCGCTGGCGCGCGGCCCCCACGCGCTGCTGCTCGAGGGCGCAGCTCTGGTGCGTCAATCGGAGGATGTGCTCGAGCTGCTGAGCGGCATGGGCGTGGCGCAGGAGCTGATCGTGCGCCACGCGCGAGCCACGCCGCCACTCGAGCCACGCCTACAGCATCTGCTCGACCGTGTTGGCGCGGGCAGCGACACGCCGGACAGGCTCACCGGCGAGGGCATCGACCCGGGCGAGGTGCTGCTCGGCCTCGGCGAACTCGAGCTGCTGGGGGTGCTCGTGCGGGGCGCGGGCGGGCGCTATCTGCCGCAGGCGTGAGCCGTCCGTCCGCGCCCGCCACGGGTCTCAGCGAACGTAGGCGTAGAGAGGCTTGTAGCCGCTGGGCGTTTCCACCCGCGCTTCCATAACCCCCAGGTCTACGGTGTCGCCAAGCGTGCATCGCTCGGTGCCGATGTTCTTGGTGAACGTGGCCGAGATTTCGAGTGTTACCGCGCCGAATGTTGGCGTCGCAAGTATCTTCTTGGCCTCCTGCGGGCAGTAGGGCGACCCGCCGACGACCTCATAGGCATCCAGCACGCCGCTGACCTTGGCCGTACCCTTCGCGGCCAACCGCAGCGTCCACGGGAACCCGGTGACCTTCTGCGGGTAGTTGCACGCGGCGACGTCTTCTTCGTTGAGATTGCCGAACGCGTCGTAGAGCACGAGCTCATCTGTCTTGGCGCTGTTGGTGCGCAGTTCGCCATTGATGTCCTCAAAGCCCCCGAAGCAGCCGTAGGTCCCAATTTCGGGGCCCGTGTATTTGAGAGAATCGTCACTGGAATGAAGTTCGACAAATTCGCCCGGCGGCAGCGCTTTGCCCGTCGCTCCTTCGGTCAGTTCGAGCGTTTTGGGCGAAGCCGACGCCGTCCCCGCCGCGGTTCCGCCGAGCGCCATCACGGCGATCAGGACGGCACCTGTGATCTGAGCGCGTCGCATGCCTGGCCCTCCCTGTTCGGTCCGTACGGCCTGCCTGCCGATGGTACACCCGCGCGCGGGGCGCGCACGCGCACCGTGGCACTGCTGTCGGCCGCGGCCCTCCTGCTCGCCGCGTGCGGCAGTGGCGAGACAATTCACGGCGTCGCTCAGACGGCCGCGCAGCGGGGCCGGCCGTGCGAAGCGGCCGAAGTGGAACCCACCGATACGACGTTCGCCCGCGAATGCCGCGCACAGCAGGAAGGCGAACAGCTGAAGGCTGAAGCGAGCGAGCCCCCCGCAGCCGGCACGCCTCGCGCAGGCAGCAGGGCTCCACAACCCCGCAAGCCCAGCGACCGCTCGCCCTGAGCACTCAGGAGGCGAGGAAGCGCGTCACGTCTCGAGCCTCGGCGGCGAGCGCCGACGCAGGCGCGGGTCGGGCGAACCACGCAGGCTCGGGGCGGCCTCGCGCGATCGACCAGGTGCCTGTCGCCACCCCGCCTCGGAGCACGACCCCTTTGAGGATGCCGCCCCCCTTGAGCACGTGCCGGTCGTGCTCTGCGGCCACGAACGGCTCGCGCGTGCGGTGCCCGAGCATCAGCGTGTCGAAGGCCGCGAGCAGCAGGCAGGACGGCGGCTGCACGGCGGGCCACGCGTCGAGGTCGGGCTGGGTTCCGGCGGCTTCCAGCGCGCGTCGCGCCTCGCTGATCGGCAGCGAGGACCACTTTGCGAGATCGATCGCCTCGCTGGGCCCATAGCCCGCGAGGTAACGGATGCCGAGCAGGGCGAGCGCCTCGTCTCGGTCAACGGCGGGCGGCGGGTCGGCCGCGTGCAGCAGGCCGTCGACGTCGGTGACGATCAGGCCCTGCGTCGATAGCCAGGGGACGAAAGTGTTGATCGGCCCCTGCTCGAGTGATGGGTGGCCGCGCTCGCGCAGCGCACGCAGCAGCGACGCGCGATCGCGGGGTCGCTCGGCACAGAGCTCGAGGACATCGCCGCACATCGCCCTCACCTCCTCCGTCACGCCGAAGCGCTCGAAGCGCGCGCCGAAGCTCCGCGCGTTGCGCGCGGCGAGCAACGCGTGTAGCCACGGGCGGTCGGAGGCGGCGATCAGGTGCACCGTGCCGCGCACGGTCCAGGTGCGCAGCAGCGGCGCGGCCCGAACGTCCTCGCGTGTCAGGCCGGGTACGCGCGAGCGCAGCGCGAGCGCCGCCGCGCGCAGATCCTGCGCCTGGACTCCGATGACGGCCAGCGCAGCTTCCTCCGCACTGGTGCACGCGCTCGCCGGCGTCAGTCGCTGCGCGCCCAGACGCGCACGGCGTAGGCGCTCAACAGCATCCATGCTTCGGATCAAAGCGGATGAAGGTGTGTGGTGCCACCACATAGGCGACATATGTGTCAGGACATGGGAGACACCAACGTGAGGGAGTCTTCCTGTGGCGATCGCGAGGTATCTGGTCGAGGCGCATGTGTTGGAGGGCCGTCCGGTTGGCGAGCTGGCAGCAGCTCACGGGGTTCATCGCAGCTGGATCTACAAGCTGCTGGCCCGCTACCGCGCTGGGGGCTATGAGGCGTTAGAGGCGCGCTCCAGACGGCCGCGATCGTGCAGGCACGAGACACCGCCAGAGGTCGTTGAGGCGATCGTTGGGTTGCGCAGCGAGCTACGGGAGCAGGGCCATGACGCCGGCGCTGAGACGATCGCCTACCACCTCGCCCAGCAAAGCAAAGACGTTCCCTCCCTCTCGACGATCTGGCGCATCCTCAGACGCGAGGGCCTCGTCGTTGCACAACCGCAGAAGCGGCCCCGCTGCAGCCTGATCCGCTTCCAAGCGGAGCTGCCGAATGAGATGTGGCAGGCCGACATCACCCACTGGGAGCTTTCCGGCGGCGAGCACGCAGAGATCCTCAACATGATCGATGACCACTCGCGCCTGTTCCTGGCCTCCCGAGCGTTCCAGACGATCAAAGCCAGGGATGTGGTGGATGTCTTCCACGGCGCAGCCGAGCTCCACGGGCTGCCCGCCTGCTTGCTCTCCGACAACGGCGCCGTGTTCAGCGCCACACCGCGCAAGGGCAAAGTGCTCCTGCAGGCAGAGCTCGAGCGCCTCGGGATCGCCTCGAAGAACTCACGGCCCTACCACCCGCAGACCTGCGGGAAGGTCGAGCGCCTGCACCAGACACTGAAGCGCTACCTGGATGCCCAGAAGCCCGCCACGACGCTCACAGAGCTCCAAGGCCAGCTCGATCGCTTCGTGCACTACTACAACAACGTGAGGCCGCACCGGGCTCTTGACCGACGGACGCCTCTCCAGGCCTACAGCGCCCGCCTGAAGGCAAGGCCCGCGGCCGTGAAACCAGACACGCACTTCAGGGTCCGCAACGACACGGTCGACGCCCACGGCAAGGTCACCCTGCGCCACATGAGCCGCCTGCACCACATCGGACTGGGACGAGCCCACAAGGGGCGACAGGTCAAGCTCCTGATCGCCGATCAGAGCATCCGCGTGATCACCCTCGACGGCGAACTGATCCGCGAGCTCACGCTCGATCCAAGCCGCGACTACCAGCCGCTCGGACGGCACTGACCTGTCTACCATGTCCCGCGACATCAGTCTCCGATGTCCCGACACATCACACAAAGCGGATGAAGGGATTCGAACCCTCGACCTTCGCCATGGCAAGGCGACGCTCTAGCCAGCTGAGCTACATCCGCGCGCTGGTGGATTCTAGCCCTCGCAGCCGCACCGCGTCCAGGCGCTCGGCACGGGCCGCTCAGGCGGGCCGGTGCGCGCGCACCTGATAGACGGCGGTGAGCGCCTGTTCGAAGCCGCGCCCGGCGGCGCGCAGGTAGAGGCGCCAGATCCGCGTGCGCTCCTTGCCGGCGAGCGCCTCGGCCGCCTCGATGTGGTCGTCCAGGCGCTGGGCCCAGTGGCGCAGCGTGATCGCATAGTCCTCCCTGAACCCCTCCACATGGTCGGTGTGCAAGCCCGCGCGCTCGACCGCGAGCTGCACGCGGGAGAGCGAAAGCGGCTCGCCGTCGGGGAACACGTAGCGCGTTGAGAAGAGATCCGCAAGCGGGTCGTCGTCTGGGTCGAGGGCAGCGATCGCGTGGTTGAGCAACCGCCCGCCCGGGCGCAGCAGCGTGTACAGCGACGCGGCGTAGTGATCGATCTGGCTCTCGCCCACGTGCTCGGACATGCCGATGCTCGCGATCGCGTCGAAGGATGCCTGCGGCAGCTGGCGGTAGTCGGCCACGCGGATGTCCACCCGCTCCTCCAGCCCCGCCGCGCGCACGCGCTCGCGGGCAAGCTCGGCCTGCGGCGGGGACAGGGTGATCCCCGTCACCTCCACGCCGTACTCGCGCGCGGCGTGGATCGCGAAGCTGCCCCAGCCGCAGCCCACGTCGAGCACGCGCATGCCGGGCTCCAGCGCGAGCTTGCCCGCCACCAGCTCGAGTTTGGCGCGCTGGGCCTCCTCGAGAGTCTGCGCGCCCCGCGAGAAGATCGCGCAGCTGTAGGTCATCGACTCGTCGAGGAACAGCGCGAAGAAGTCGTTGCCGACGTCGTAGTGGTAGCGCACGGCCGCCGCGTCGCGCTCCACGCTGTGGCGCTCCCCGCCCAGGATCAGCTCCAGTTCGGGCCTGCGCGGAATCCCCGCGGGCGCCGCCGCGGCGGCGATCGCCAGGCCCAGGCGGACACGGTCAAAGCCGCCCAGCTCGGGTGGCTCGAACTCGTCCACCACAGCGAACGCGCCATCGAGGTCGTCCACCGCGAGCGAGCCCTCAACGTAGGCTCGGCCCAGCCCCAGGGTTCCGGGCGATGAGATGAAATGCGCAAGCGCGGAGGGCCGGCGCACGAAGAACGTGGGTGCCTCCTCGACGGTCGCCTGCACCGCCCCGCCGTCCCAGAAGCGCACGTGAAAGGGCCGCGACGGCAGCACTCGCTCCAGCTCGTGGCTCAGGGGCCTGCTCGCACGGATCAGCGCCATCGGCCCGTACGATTACACATGCACGCCAAGCCGTGAAGCCTCGCGCGGGGCGGTCGCAGTTGCGGTCTCGCGCGCCGTGCTCAGCCCTTGAACGTGGAGCGGCCCACGTCGCCGAAGGGCTCGTCGCGCTCGCGCACCGCCTCTCGAAAGCCGGCCTCGGCGGCGCGCCGCTGGAAGGCGTAGCCCTCGGCGGTGTGGCGGGTGATGCCATCCAGCAGGGTGCCCAGCACCTGGGTCGTGTGCAGGCCCTCCGCGTACAGCGTCTGGTTGACCAGCAGCTTCATCATCATCAGCTGGTTCACCGGCACCCGTGCGATTCGCTCCAGCAGGATCTCGGTGCGCTCGTCGAGCAGCGCGGCAGGCGGAGCCTCGACCGCAAGCCCCCATTCGAGCGCCTCGCTGCCCGACAGCGAGTCGCCCGTGAACAGCAGCCGCTTGGCGCGCTGGGCACCCACGCGCTGGGCCCACAGTGCAGTCGTCGGGGAGCCCCACACGCGTGCCGGCGGATAGCCGATCTTGGCGTCCTGCGCGATCACGAGCAGATCCGAGCAGAGCGCCATATCGGTTCCGCCCGCCACGCAGAAGCCATGCACCTTGCACACGACGGGCTTGCCACAGTGAAACAGGCTCATGAAGCCGCGGACGTTGCGGCTCATCATCGCGTAGTCCACCATCGGATCCCACGTTCCGTGTGGGTCATGGTTAGCCGCCATCACGCTCGGGTCAAGCGGCGAGCCGGCGGGCGGGCCGTCGCCATCGGGCCCGCTTACGCCCATTCCCTCCGCGCTCTCCACCAGGTCATAGCCGCCGCAGAACCCCGGCCCGGCGCCCGACAGCGCCAGCACGTGCACCGCCGGGTCCAGGTCGGCCTGCTCGACGCATGCGGCCAGCTCGTCGACCATCGCTCGAGTGATGCCGTTGCCGCGCTCGGGGCGGTCCAGCGTGATCCGCGCCACCCGCCCCGTGAGCTCGTAGCGAACCGCGCGCGCGGCGCTCATGCGCGCGGGGAAACGGCGCTCGATGGCCTGCGGGCGCCTCTTGCGCACATGCCCGGCACTCTAGCGGCGCGCCGCGCGCCCACGCGTGACGCGCGGGCGCGCATCGGCTAGCCTGAGGGCATGCGCCTGTTCGGTCGCGAAAAGTCAGCCATGGTGGATCCCGCCGCCGCGCTGCCGGGACGCGCGCAGGAGCTCAGCGTGCCCGCCCGCCATGCCGTGCTCGACACGCCGCTGAAGGGACCCTTCCCCGACGGCGTGGAGACCGCGATCTTCGGCATGGGCTGCTTCTGGGGGGCCGAGCGGCTGTTCTGGCAGACCGGGGGCGTCTACAGCACCGCGGTCGGCTACGCCGGCGGCTCCACGCCGAACCCGACCTACGAGGAGGTCTGCAGCGGGCGCACCGGTCACGCCGAGGTCGTGCTCGTCGCCTTCGACACCGCCCTCACCGGCTACCCGGAGATGCTGAAGGTCTTCTGGGAGGGGCACGACCCCACGCAGGGCATGCGCCAGGGCAACGACATGGGAACGCAGTACCGCTCTCTGATCCTGTGGCAGGGAGAGGATCAGCGCGTGACCGCCGAGGCCTCGCTCCACGCATACCAGCAAGTGCTCGCCGCAGCCGGGCACGGCACCATCACCACCGAACTCGCCGAGCTCGATGCTGCCCACCCCTTCTACTACGCCGAGGACTACCACCAGCAGTATCTCGCCAAGAACCCCGGCGGCTACTGCGGCCTGGGCGGCACCGGCGTGGCGTGCCCGATCGGCCTGAGCGTGCCGCTGTCGGCCGCGGAGCAGCACGGCACAGGCGCCGGCCAGTAGGCCACCGGGAGCCGCGGGGGCGAGCTCCCCGCCGCGCCGCAGCCTCAGCCGTAGCGCCCGTAGGCAGCTACCCAGTCGGCGGCGATCACCCGCTGCGCCTGCGCCAGTGACATCGCCCCGTCGCACACGAGCCGATGCAGTGCGTCCTCGAGATGGTCCTTCGGGTTGAGGTAGTAGGCCGAGGGGTGCGCATAGTCGGGCTCGGGCCACAGGTTGCGGGGGTCGTTCACGGCGCCCCCGAGCTCCAGCGGCACGTCGTGGTCGTACTCGTAGCCCAACGCCCGCCCCGGCGCGCTGTAGGCCTCCAGGCTCGCGTACTTCTCGGGCTCGGTGACCCACTCCGGCGGGCGCACGCTCGAGGACCAGCCGCTGCGGCAGATCGTCGAGCCGATCGTGGCCTGCGTGACCGCGGGGTTCACCGCGCCGGGCGTGCAGCGCGGGTCCGGCCGCGAGTAGAGCCCAGAGCCGATCGCACGGCAGGAGCCGGGGGCCGGCTGGCGCTGCACGACCTCAGCGCTCGCGGTGCTGTAGACGAGCCCACTCGGCGCCGTCCCAGCGGCCGCTGCCGCGGCACCGGCGCCCGCGAGCGCGAGGAACGAGTACACCGCCCAGCGCGCCACTCTCACCGCGCCGAGCATACGCTCACCGCCCGCGGCGCGCCCGTTGCCGGCGCAGCGCGAAGCGCGAGGTTCGCGGCCGCGCTGCGGTCCTCTGCGCCCGCATCCCTCCCAACACGCCAGCGGCCCCGCCGAGGCGGGGCCGCTGTGCGTGCTTCGCTACCGAAGCCCGGGCGCGCCGTGAGGGGCGGCGGGCCCGCTTAGGGGGTGTCGGGCGTCCTTTCCCTAGGCCCCCGCCCCTGCGCCTGCTGGTGCCGCGCCACCGGGCTGCCACGACGGTGCGTGAGATCCGAGCGTCGGCACATCCGATGGGTACACCTCGTTGCCGTGGATCGCGTGATCGCCGATCTCGAGCTCTTCATCGCTCAGTCTCAGCGGCAGGAAGATGCCGATCACCTTCAGGATGATGAATGTCGCCACCGCCGTGTAGGCGATCACCCACGCAGCGGCCTCGGCCTGCCAGCGCAACAGCGTCCAGCCGCCGCCGAGCAGCAGGCCCTCCGCACCTGGCAGGTTGGGCGCCCCTCTGACGCCGATGTACTCGACCACCGCTGGATCGGCCAGCAGCCCGACCAGCAGACCGCCCGCCAGCCCCGCTATGCCGTGCGTGAAGACCACGCCCAGCGTGTCATCCACGTTCCTGAACGGTCGTACGCGGCTGAGGTAGCGGATTGCCATCCACACGATCGTCGCGTCGACGATCCCGATGATGATCGCGCCCCAGCCGTTGACGAACCCGGCCGCTGGCGTGATCCCCACGAGGCCCGTGATCATGCCGTTGACCGCTCCGATCATGGACGGCTTGTCGCGGTAGATGTAGTCCCACATGATCCACACCATCATCGCCACCGCGGTGCACAGGTTGGTGTTGATCACGGCCGCCGAGGCGTCAGCACCGGCGTAGTAGGAGTCCCCACCGTTGAAGCCGTTCCAGCCGAGCCACAGCAGACCGGCGCCGACCGCCAGCATCAGCAGGTTGTTCGGCGCATCGACCTCTCGATCTCGTTGCAGACGTGGACCGATCACCGCCGCGAACACGAACCCTGAGACCCCCGCAGACAGGTGGATCACATATCCACCGGAGTAGTCCAGGGCGCCGTGGGCCGCGAAGTAGCCGCCGCCCCACAGCAGGAACGCGTTGACCGCGTAGACGAACGTGATCCACAGCGCCACGTAGGGAATCCACGCCTTGAAGTTGACGCGCCCCAGCACCGATCCCAGCGCCAGGATCGGCGTGATCGCGGCGAACACGAACTGGAAGTACACCAGCGAGGCCTCCGGGAAGTGGAACGGCGGCCCCGTCGTGATCGACTGGATTTCCGCCTGGGCCTCCTCGCCGGTGTGGCTGAGCACGCTGCCCGGTTCACCGAGGAACGTCCCCAGGAATCCTTTGGTCCCAAAGATGCCCGACCCGCTGTGTGCGATCGGATGGCCGAAGCCCATCTTGAACGCCCACAGGCACCACACGATCAGCGTCACGCAGAACGCCACGAACGTGAGCATCATGGCGTTGACCGACCAGCGCTTCTGCATCACGCCGCCGTACAGGACCGCCAGGCCGGGCAGGCTCATAAGTCCCACGAACGTCGCCGCGGTCATCTGCCACGCGTTATCCCCTGCGTTCAGCCAACTTGGGTATGACAGCCAGGTCATGTGCCTCCGTTCCCTACCGTTTGTGGATGAGACGACCCCGAACCACACGCGCGGTCGGGGACGCAGCTGTTGCGCTCCCGCTATGAAATCCGCACCGTCGATCCGCCGGTAGGGACATCGTGGCCAACACTTCGCCGGTGCCTTTCGACATTTGTCTAGGCGCCCCCGCAGAAGCCGGCGGGCCGCGACGCGTGGGCCCCTAAGGCGTGGCGGGTGCGGCGACGCCGTAGGCGAAACCGGCGCGCCTGCAGGCCTCGCGCAGTTCTTCTTCGACGCCCTTCAACGCACCGGGCGAGGCGCACATGCTCCTGGCCTGAGCCCCGCACCGGTGCACGTAGGCACCGCCCAGCGTGCTCGCAAACGTGACGCTGATGCAGTCCGCACGCGCGGGCGCGCCGCTCGTCAGCGCGTAGGCCCCGAGCGCCACGGCCGCCAGCGCCACGCAGCTGAGCAGCACAGCGACGACCGTGCGCTCACGCCGCCCCCACTGCAGCGGCTGCGACAGCCGCCGCGACTGATCCTGCATGATCATGACGCGAGCAGGCTACTGGGAGCCGGCGGCCGGCTCGGCCTCGGACTGGGCGTCCTCGCTGCCCGCTGCCGCGGGCTGGAAGGCCAGCGCGGCCGAGTTGATGCAATAGCGCTGGCCGTCGGGGCCGGGCCCGTCGTCGAAGACATGGCCCAGGTGCCCGCCACAGGTGCGGCAGAGGACCTCGGTGCGGCGCATGAAGAGGCTATTGTCGGGGCGCAGATCGACGGCCTCGGCGACCGCGGGCTCGGTGAAGCTCGGCCAGCCCGTGCCGGACTCGAACTTGGTGTCCGCGCTGAACAGCATCGCGCCGCAGGCCGCGCAGCGGTAGTCCCCGGAGTCCTTGTTGTAGACGTACTCGCCGGTGAAGGGCGGCTCGGTGCCGGCCCTGCGCAGCACCTCATACTGCTCGGGCGTCAGCTCCGCGCGCCACTGCTCCTCGGACTTCACGACCTTTGCCTGCTCGCCGCTCACACGTGATGTTCTAGCACCCAGATCGCGCTCCGTCCAGCACACCGCGCCGCCGCCGGTGCTATCATGATCTTTACGTTCACGTCAGCTTTTCGTTCGACCCCGAGGAGCGAATCGAGTTGAGCACCGCCACCGCCGAGCAGGACCCCCGTGCCAGACGCTTCGGCGTGGCCGCCGGGCACGAGCAGTACCGCTGGTGGGCCCTCTCGTGCACGAGCCTCGGCATGCTGCTCGCGGCGACCAACTCGGGCACGCTGATCATCGCCCTGCCCGACCTCGAGCGCTCGCTGCACACCAGCCTGCTGGCGCTCGTGTGGGTGATCCTGGCCTACCTGATCGCCGCCACGGTGCTCGTGCTGAGCGCCGGGCGCCTGAGCGACCTGTTCGGGCGCAAGCGTGCCTACGTGGGCGGCTTCCTGGTGTTCGCCTTCGCCTCGCTGGGGGCCGGCTTCTCCTCCGACGCCAACGTGCTGATCGCCTGGCGCGTGCTGCAGGGGATCGGCTCGGCATTCCTGTTCGCCAACGCCGCCGCGCTGGTCACCGACGCCTTCCCCAAGGAGCAGCTCGGCCTGGCGATGGGCGCCAACACGATGGTCGCGGCGATCGGCCTCGTGCTCGGCCCAGTGCTGGGCGGCGCGCTCGTGGCGATCTCGTGGCACTGGGTCTTCTGGTTCAACGTGCCGCTCGCACTCGCCGGCGCCGCGTGGGGCGCGCTGGTCCTGCGCGAGCTCGCCAAACCGGACTCCGTGCGCGGCTACGACGTGCTCGGCACCAGCACGTTCGTTGTCGGCCTCACGGGCCTCGTGCTGGGCGTCTCCAAGGGCGGGCTGAGCGGCTGGGAGGACCCGGTGGTGATCGCCGGCCTGGCAGCTGCCGTACTGCTGCTGCCGCTGTGGGTGGTCATCGAGAGCCGCTCCAAGGCGCCGATGCTCGACCTGGACATCTTTCGCAGCCGCCTGTTTGCGGCCGCCAGCGCGGCCGCGTTCATCAACGGGCTCGCGCGCTTCGCGCTGATGTTCCTGTTCGTCTTCTACTTCCAGGGCGCCCAGAGCCACTCGCCGATCACCGCCGGCATCATGCTGATCCCCCTGGCGCTCGGCATGCTCGTCGCCTCGCCGATCGCCGGCATCTACGCCGACCGCCACGGCTCGCGCGCGCTGGCCGCGATCGGCATGTTCGTGAGCGCGGCCGGCCTGGCCGCGATGACGACGCTCGAGGTGCACTCCCCCTACTGGCAGTCTGCCCTGTGGCTGCTGATGGTGGGCGTCGGCTCGGGCATGTTCAACAGCCCCAACACGGCCGCCATGATGGGCGCCGTACCGGCCTATCGCCGCGGCATCGCCGCAGGTGCGCGCACGCTGCTGCAGAACACCGGGGCGGTGCTCTCGATCGCCTTCGTGCTCGCGATCATCACCGCGGCCGTGCCCAAGCCCACGCTGTTCGCCGTCTTCTCCGGCCTCGCCAAAGGCCTCTCCGATCAGAAGCTCGCGCCGTTCATCGCCAACATGCACGCCGCGCTGTGGGCGCTGGCGGCCGTCTCGCTGCTGGGAACCGTCGTCTGCCTGCTGCGCCCGGCCCACGTCCCGGTTGTGCTCGAGGATGATCTCGAGGCCCGCGGCGAGGCGCAGCTGCGCGCCGCTCGCGTGAGCGAGCGCGAGGTCACGCCCTCCCCCTCCCCCGCCGCTACGCCCTGAGCGCCGAGGACGATCGCCATGGCCAAGCAACCATCCGAGCAGCCGAGCACCGCGAACGCACCCGTCAGCCTGCGCATCGGCGACGTCGCGCGCCTCGTGGGCACCACGCCGCGCACGATCCGCTACTACGAGGAGATAGGCCTGCTCGCGGAGGCGCCCGCACGGCCCGCCGGCCAGCACCGCCTGTACACGATCGCCGAGGTCGAGCGGCTGCGTGAGGTGATGCGCCTGAAGGATCTCCTCGGCGTCTCGCTGGAGGAGCTCAAGACGCTGCTCACGGCCGAGGAGGCGCGCGCCGAGGTGCGCGCGCAGCTGCGCCGCGAGGATGTCCATCCCGAGCGCCGCCGCCAGCTGCTCGGCGAGGCACTCGGCCACATCGACCGCCAGCTCGAGCTGGTCCGCCATCGCGCCGGCGAGCTCGCCAAGCTCGAGCACGAGCTGTGCGAGACCCGCAAGCGCGCCCGGCGCAAGATCCGCGAGCTCGACGCGCAGGCCGTCGGCGCCTTCGCACCCGTCGCCGGCGAGGAGCCAGCCGTGGGCGCCGAGCGCCGCGCGGCCGTCGAGCCCGGGCCCTGAGCGCGGCGCGGCGGAGGTCCGCAGCAGTCATCGCCCCCAACCACCACCGAGCCGAAGGAGACAGCCGGAGATGACTTCCACGCAGGTCAAGCCCAGCCCCGACGGGGTGCCCGGCGCGGTCGTCGAGCCCTCCGCGCTGAGCGCCGAGGAGCTCACGTTCCCGGGTGCGCGAGGCACGCCGGTGAACGCCTATCTCTGCCGGCCGGCCAACCCCGCCAGCCTGCCCGCGATGATCGTGATCCACGAGGCTGGCGGCCTCAACGAGCACATCCGCGACGTGACCGACCGCTTCGCCGCGCTCGGGTGTGTCGCGCTCGCGGTGGACCTCTACACCCGTGAAGGCGGCCCGCCGCCGGCCGGGGACATGCAGGCGCTCATGGCGCGGCTGTTCGCGATGTCCGACGCGACCGTGCTCGGCGACCTCGAGGGGGCTGCCGATTTCCTGCGCGCGCGCGAGGATGTATCCGGCAAGCTCGGCTGCGTGGGCTTCTGCATGGGCGGGCGCTACACGCTGTTGTTCGCCGTCGCCAGCGACCGCCTGGACGCCGCGATCGACTGCTGGGGCGGCTTCATCGACAGGGCCACGCCCGCGGAGCGCTCCACGCCGGAGCGCCCCACGCCGCCGCTCGAGCACGCCGACAGGCTGCACTGCCCGCTGCTGGCCGCGGTCGGCGCCGAGGACCAGAACCCCTCTCCCGCGATCGCAGAGCAGCTGCGTGAGCGGGCGGCCGCGAGCGGGCAGGAGGTCCAGGTGGACGTCTACGAGGACGCCGGGCACGCCTTCTTCGCCGACTACCGCCCGACCTACCGCCCGCCGGCGGCCGCGCGGCTGTGGCAGGAGATCGTGCCCTTCTGCAGGCGCCAGCTGCAGATCGGCTGAGGCAGACCGACCAGCCCGCCGGCTGGTCGCAGACCCGTTCATATAGTGCGGGGGAACAGGCGGACGAGAGCGAGGAGGATCGTGGAGCGCAAATGGTGGACGCTGATCGCGGTGTCGGTCGCGATCTTCATGCTGCTGCTCGACATCACCGTCGTGAACGTCGCGCTGCCGGCCATCCAGCGCTCCCTGCACTCGAGCTTCCAGGACCTGCAGTGGGTCGTCAACGCCTACTCGCTGACGCTCGCCGCCTTCCTGCTGACGGCCGGCTCGCTGTCCGATCTGATCGGGCGCCGGCGCGTGTTCGTCATCGGGCTGATCGTCTTCACGCTCTCATCCGCTGTGTGCGGGCTGTCCTCCAGCCCGTTGATGCTCAACCTCGCCCGTGCCGTGCAGGGGACGGGCGGCGCGATGATGTTCGCAACCTCGCTGGCGCTGATCGCACAGGCCTTCCACGGCAAGGAGCGCGGCGTGGCCTTCGGCGTCTTCGGCGGCGTGGTGGGCGCCGCGGTGGCCGTCGGGCCGGTGGTCGGCGGGGTCATCACCTCGGGGATCGGCTGGGAGTGGATCTTCTTCGTCAACGTGCCCATCGGCATCGTCGCGGTGGCACTCACGCTCACCCAGGTCGGCGAGTCGCGCGACCCGCAGGCCACGCGTGTGGACTGGGCGGGCCTGTTCACGTTCTCCGGGTCGCTGTTCCTGTTCGTCTTCGCGCTGATCCAGGGCAACGAATACGGCTGGGGCTCGACGCGCATCGTCAGTTTCCTGGCCGGCGCGGCGGTGCTGATCGTGCTGTTCGTCGTGGTGGAGCTGCGCCAGGCGCGCCCGATGCTCGACCTGAGCCTGTTCAGGCGCCCCGCCTTCGCCGGCGCGAGCATCGTGGCGTTCACGATCTCGGCATCGATGTTCGCGATGTTCCTCTACCTCACGCTCTACATCCAGGACGTGCTCGGCTACGACGCGCTCCAGGCGGGCCTGCGCTTCCTGCCGATCACGCTGCTGTCCTTCGCGGTGGCACCCTTCGCCGGGCGCCTGAGCGTGCGTATGCCCGTGCGCCTGCTGCTCGGCACGGGCCTGCTGCTCGTCAGCGCCGGGCTGCTGTCGATGAGCGCGCTCGACGCGTCCTCGCAGTGGACGGTGCTGATCCCCGGGTTCCTGCTCGCCGGCGCGGGCATCGGCATGATCAACCCGCCGCTGGCCTCGACCGCGATCGGCGTTGTGCACTACTCGCGCAGCGGCATGGCCTCGGGCATCAACA
The DNA here is from genome assembly GCA_963771085.1 of uncultured Solirubrobacteraceae bacterium. Lineage (GTDB taxonomy): Bacteria > Actinomycetota > Thermoleophilia > Solirubrobacterales > Solirubrobacteraceae > Palsa-744. Next base: position 464,637 of record CAVYSB010000002.1, read on the forward strand.
ACACCTTCCGCCAGGTCGGTATCGCGACCGGCATCGCCGGCCTCGGTGCCATCTTCCAGCACGACGTCACGCGCGAAACCACGGCTGCGCTGGCCGCGAGCGGACCGGGACGCGAGGTGATCGCCTCCGTACACGGCGCGCTCCCCGGCGCACTGGTCTCCGGCGAAGTGCGGGGCCTCGCCGCGCAGCTCTCGCTCTCCGCGCGCCTGGCGCTCGAGCACTCCTACCGCATCGGCTTCACCTCCGCGCTGAGCAGCATCCTCGTGATCGCGGCGGTCATCGCCCTGGTCGGCGCCGTGTGCGCCTTCGTGCTCGTGCGCGGCCGCGACTTCGTCAGCTCGGCCGATCCCGCTGAGCCGCACGAGGGTGCCGAGGCGGAGGCGGTGGCGGCTTGAACGCGCACCGTGCGCTCAGCGCTCGCGGGGCTGATAGCCGGCGCAGTCGAGCACGGGCAGGCGCGGATAGCGCGGGTAGGCGGGATCCGCGCGCGAGCGCTCGCACAGCGAGAAGGTCGAGCCGCGCGTGTTACGCACGCGGCGCTGGTAGGCGCAGCTCTCGCACAGGCCCACCGGCGGGCGCGCGCGCTGCTGGCCGGGCTGCGGCTCGCTGCTCATGAGGGGAGCTTAGGAGCCATGCGCCCCCTGCACCCGCCGCCCCGCCATGGGCGCCTGCGATACTCGTTGTCCATACAACTATGAGTACCTTCTACCGACTTCTCGGGTTCCTACGGCCCTACAAGCGGGGCCTGGGCGCCTCGTGGGCGCTCGCCGGCGCGGCCATGATCATGAGCGTTGCGCTGCCGCTGCTCACCGGCCGCGCGGTTGAAGCACTGCGCAAGGGCGCGCTCTACGCCTCCCACCACGAGGCCGACCTGCGCGCCCACGAGCGCCATCAGCTGGTGGTGCTCGCGCTCGCCATCCTCGCCGCGGTGCTCGTGCGCTGGGTCCTGACCTACTGGCGGCGCATGATCGCGGGCCGCGTCTCGCTCGGCATCGAATACGACCTGCGCGAGCTGCTCTACGGCCAGCTGCAGCGCCTCGAGCTCGGCTTCTTCGACCACCAGCAGACCGGCCAGCTGATGTCGCGCGCCACCGTCGACCTGCAGGCTGTGCGCTTCTTCCTCGGCTACGGCCTGGTGTTCATCCTGCAGTCCATCCTCACGATCGTGCTGGCGGGCGCGGTGATGATCGCGATCAACCCCACGCTGGGACTCATCTCGCTGGCCCCCGTGCCCTTCGTGATCGTCATCTCCTACCGCTACGGGCGTCGCGCCCGGCCCGCCATCCAGGAAGTCCAGCAGCGCATCGCCGAGCTCACCGCGGATGCCGAGGAGAACATCTCCGGCGTGCGCGTGGTCAAGGCCTTCGCCCGCGAGCCGCGTCAGCTGACGCGCTTTCGCACGAGCGTCGGGCGCGTCTTCAGCCAGGCGATGGTGGCCACCCGCCTGGAAGCGATCTACAACCCGGTCATCGGCTTCCTGCCCCAGCTCGGACTCGCCGCGGTGCTCCTGCTGGGCGGCGAGCGCGTGATCCACGCCGAACTCTCGCTCGGGCAGTTCACGGCCTTCTTCCTCTACCTCAACATGCTGATCGCGCCCATGCGCTCGCTGGGCGTGACGCTCAACCTCGCGCAGCGCGCGACCGCCTCGGGCGCGCGCATCTTTCAGCTGCTCGACCGGGCCCCGCGCCTCAGCTCGCCCCCGGGCGCAGCTCCGCTGCCGCCCGGCAACGGCCACGTGCAGCTGCGCGACGTCTCGCTGCGCTACGAGGACGTCGATGACTGGGGTGCCGCCTACTCGCACGCACGCGAGGGCTCCGAGGCACCGCATGCAGCGGCCGCGAGCAGCAACGGGCACGGGCCCGAAAACGGTGCGCGACCACCGCGCCACGAGCCGCGCACCGTGCTCGAGGCGGTCGACCTCGACGTGCCCGCTGGGCGGACGGTCGCACTGGTCGGCGCCACCGGCTCGGGCAAGACGAGCCTGGTCTCGCTGATCTCGCGCCTGTATGACGTCAGCGCCGGCGAGGTCCTGATCGACGGCGCCGACGTCAGGGACGTGGAGCTGCGGTCCCTGCGCCGCTCGGTGGCCGTCGTCAGCGACGATCCATTCCTGTTCTCCGCCACGGTCGCGGAAAACATCGCCTACGCCCGGCCCGAGGCGAGCACGGAGGAGATCGAAGCAGCGGCCCGCCGCGCACAGGCGCACGAGTTCGTCTCGCGCCTGCCCGAGGGGTATGACACGCGCGTGGGCGAGCGCGGCCTGACGCTCTCGGGCGGCCAGCGCCAGCGCCTGGCGATCGCCCGCGCGTTGCTCGCCGATCCCCGCGTGCTGATCCTCGACGACGCGACATCCTCGGTCGACTCCTCCACCGAGCGTCTGATCAAGCGAGCGCTCGACGAGGCGATGGCGGGTCGCACCACGCTGATCATCGCCCACCGCCTCTCCACGATCGCGCTCGCCGATGAGATCGTCGTGCTCGAGCACGGCCGCGTCATCGCCCACGGCGAGCACCACGAACTGCTCGAGGTCTCTGAGCTGTACCGCGAAATCGTGGACAAGGGCCTGCCCGAGCACGTCTTCCTTACGCGTGTCCCCGCCGAGCGCGAGGTGAGCGGCCTGTGAGCCCCCCCGGCGGATTCGGCGGCGGCGGCGGCGCGGGACGCAGCGCCGGGCGCGGCGCCGGTGTGGGCCTCGGAGCGGGCGGGCGCGCCGGCGCGCAATGGACCGGCGAGCGCGCCAGCAGGGGCAGCCGCGGGCGCAACCTGCGCGGTCTGCTGGAGCTGCTGCGCCCCTACCGCCTGCGCGTGGCGGGCATGCTGAGCGCGCTCGTGCTCGGCACCGCCGCCTCGCTCGCGCCGCCGCTGCTGGCCAAAGTGGCGATCGATCAGGGCATCGAAAAGCACGACACGCACGCGCTCGTGCTCGTCGTGGGCGCCTTCCTGGCGGCCGCGCTGCTGGTGTGGCTGATGACCTCTGCGCAGACCTACCTCGTCGGCTGGGTGGGCCAGCGCGCACTCGCCGACCTGCGTCTGCGCATCTTCACCCACCTGCAGCGCCAGCCCATCGGCTTCTACGAGAGCCGCCCCGCAGGGGTGCTCATATCGCGCATGACCAACGACGTGGAGGCACTCGAAAGCCTCGTCACGGACTCCGTCGTAACGCTCTTCCAGTCGGGGCTCACGCTGATCGGGGCGATCGCCGTGCTGCTCTACCTGGACACCAAGCTCGCGCTGCTCACGTTCTGCATCGTCCCGTTCGTGGCCGCCGGGAGCATCTGGTTCCGCCTGACCTCCGCCACCGCCTTCAGGCGCACGCGCGAGACGATCGGCGCGATCACCGGCTACCTGCAGGAGACGCTGTCGGGCATCCGCGTGGTGCGCAGCTTCGGCGCCGAGCCGATCCATGAAGCCCGCTTCGCCGAGCTCAACGAGGACAACCGCGAGGCCAACATGGTCACCGTGCGCCTCAACGCCGCCTACTTCCCCGCCGTGGAAATGCTCTCCGGCGTGGCGCTCGCGCTGATCATCCTCTACGGCGGCCTGCAGGCGATCGAAGGACACGTCACGACCGGGACGGTCGTCGCGTTCGTGGCCACGCTGTCCTACCTCTTCGAACCGATCCAGCAGCTCTCGCAGCTCTACACCACCTACCAGTCCGGGATGGCCGCGCTCGAGAAGATCTTCCAGCTGCTCGACGTCCAGCCCGAGCTCGAGGACCGCTCCGGCGCGCTCGACATCCCGCGTATCGAGGGCGACATCAACTTCGAGGACATCTCCTTCGCCTACGGCGCGCGCGGGCGCCACGCCGAGGGTGCGGACGATCCGGGTGCCTCCGCGCCGCCCGGCTCGCTCGCGCTGGAGCACGTCAACCTGCACGTGCCGGCCGGGCAGACCGTTGCGCTCGTCGGCGCAACCGGCGCGGGCAAGTCGACGATGGCCAAGCTCGTCGCGCGCTTCTATGACCCGACCTCCGGACGCGTGCTCGTGGACGGGCACGACCTGCGCGAGATCGCCAGCTCCTCGCTGCGCTCGCAGATGGGAATCGTGCCCCAGGAGGCGTTCCTGTTCTCCGGCACGATCCGCGACAACATCGCCTTCGGGCGCCCCGGCGCGAGCGACGAGCAGGTCCGCGAAGCGGCCGCCGCGGTGGGGGTCGACGACTTCATCCGCGAGCTGCCCCACGGCTACGACACCGAGGTGGGCGAGCGCGGTGCCCAGCTCTCCGCCGGCCAGCGCCAGCTGATCGCCTTCGCCCGCGCGCTCATCGCCGACCCCCGCATCCTCGTGCTCGACGAGGCCACATCGAACGTCGACCTGCACACCGAGGGGCGCATCGAGGAGGGCCTGCGCCGGCTGCTCAGCGGGCGCACGTCGATCGTGATCGCCCACCGCCTCTCCACGATCCGCCAGGCCGGGCGCATCGTCGTGCTCGAACACGGCCGCATCGCCGAGCAGGGCACCCACGATGAGCTGATCGCCGCCGAGGGTCGCTATTTCGAGCTCTATCGCGACTGGGCCACCCAGGCCGTTGCGTAACGGAGCGCTGGGTGTAGGCTCGCCCGGCCCACCTCGATCGAAAGCGGGAGCCATATGAAGAAACTGCTCGAGCTGCTCATCTGCATCCTGCACCCGGTCGCGGTGGTGCTGATCTGGATCAGCCTGCTGTTCCGCCACGACATCGGCTTCATCGCCAAGCTCACCTGGGCGGTCGTCGCCATCGTGCCGTTGATCCCGTTCGTCTACGTGCTCACGGGCAACGACTTCCTCTAGCGCCGAGCTCGAGCTCCCCGCTCCTCGGCCAGGCGCTCGGCGGCGGCCCGCGCCTCCTGGCTGTCGCGGTAGAGGGTGAGCCGCTCGATCCGGCCCGCCTCCCAGATGAACACGGGCGCCGACTGCACCCGCAGCAGGCTGCGGCTGCCGACCGGGCGCGCGATCTGCAGGACGACGAGCCAGATCACGCCCTTGCCGAGCTCGTGCAGCTCCTCGATGCGCACCTCGTATCCCTCCAGACTGCCGAACCAGTCCTCCAGGAAGTGGCCGATCGGCCCCAGTCCTTCGTGGGAGCCCAGTCCCCAGCAGGACACATCCCAGACCGAGTCCGGGCCGAAGCGCTCCAGCACCGCCTCGAAGTCGCGGGCGTTCAGCGCCGCGTACGTTGCGCGTACGAGCTCGACCAGATCCGTGGTCTGTTGTTCCTCCGTCATCGCCCGCACAAGTATCCCGCAGGCGGCGCGCCCGGCGGGGCAGAGGCCGCCGGCCTGCGCCCGATCAGCCGGGACAGGCGAGCTGCTGCAAGCCCTTCGCGGCCTCGGCCGTGAGCTGGCTGGTGAGGTTACGCGTCTCGCCCGGCGGCGGAACCTGGACGGCAGACTGCGGCCCGTAGCTGAGGATTTCAAAGGCCACGGCCACGTTCATGCGCCCCCCGGGCGAGCACAGCTGCATGTCGGTCTGGTAGCGCCTCAGCCGATCCCCCGAGCCGATCCACACGTCGATCGGCAACGAAGCACTGCCCGTGACCTTCTCGAGCAGCGTGGCCGTCTTTGCGGCGCCCGCACGCTGGCTGGCGGCAACCGTGGCGGCGTAGCGATCGAGATCGACCAGCGCGTGATAGTGCGTGGTGGTTTCGCCGGCGATGCTCTCGTGCCCGAGCACCGTCACCTGCCCGCCCGCTTTCATCAAGGCGATCAGCGGACTGGGGCCGCCGGCGCTGATGCCCTCGTCCTGGCTGCCGCCGAACTCTTCCGCATAGCGATCGAGGTTGAACTCGAGCCACGGCCTGCCGGCAAACCTCGCACCGGGCAGGCCAACGACGTTCACGTAGACGAACGGGCTGCTCAGGATCTCCGTGACCGTCTGCCCGGCCACCCGCTCGGTGATCGTGCCCTGCTTGGTTCTTTCATCGATCGCGCCATCGGCTTCCAGATGCGTGCTTTCTTCGCCGTGGGTCACCGTCTCGGTCATCGCGAAGCGATACCCCGGGCCGCGCGTGGCCACGTAGGCCGCCTGCAACAGCGGGGTGTCCGAGACCGGCTTTGACCCACCGCCGGAGCCCAGTGCGACAACCACGATGCCCGCCGCGGCGAGCATCGCGAGCAGCGCCCCGATCACGACCGGCCGCCGCGCACGGGCGTCCGGGCGCGCGCCCCGAACCTCGCCTGGACGCTGGAGGTCCGCGGGCGGCTCAGTCATCCGCCACCTGCACGATTGCGAGCCCGCATCGACCGCACCATACCCCCGGTGTCGGCATCCACCCCCGGCGGCTGGAGGAACCTGGCCGAATGTCGAGCCTCGCCTACTCCGCCAGCCCCACGGCGTCGAGGGCCAGCTCCTTGGAGCCGAAGTCCTCCCAGCGAGCGATCTTCCCATCGCGGAACTCATAGATGCCGGCCGAGGCGATGTCCGTCTCGATGCCGCTGCCTTTCGCCCGAACGTGAACCTCGCCCCAGGCGAGGACCCGCTCGCCGAGATCGAGCAGCTGGTAGCGCAGCTCGAACTTCTCGAAGATCTCGCGGGTGTCCGCGATGAACTGCTCCATCCCGGCGAGCCCTCGATAGGCCCCCTCGGTGGCCGATCGGCGAGGCACATGTTCCACGTCGGGATGGCAGTACAGAGCGAGATTCGCCGCCGGCGCGTCGCCACTCCACGCCCGATTCCACTCCTCGATGCTGCGGCGCACCAGCTCGAGGTTCTCCCGCGACATTGTCTACTCGGCCAGGCGTCGGGGCGGGCCGATCACGTCTACGCAAGCCCCGCGGCGAGGCGCTCGGCGGTAGCACGGGCCTTGTCGAGATCTTCATCGCCCGTGGCGTTTCTAATCAGCCCTCCAGCCCATACGAGCACCAGCCCAAAGCGCAGGCCTGGTTCGCTGACGCCGTCAACCGGAGGTCTCGTGTTCGCGAGCACGCACAGGACAACGCCGTTGCCGACGTCGGTGATGCTCTCCGCCTGCACATCGAACCCCTCGTAGGCGGAGGCCCATCGTTCGAGGAACACCCTGATCTCCGCAGCCCCCTCGAAGTTCGTCTCCAGCACCTCCGAGATCCACACCGCGTCGGCGGCGAACAGCGAGAGCACGCCATCGAAGTCGCGGCGCACCACCGCGTCAACGGCACGCCGTGTGAGCTCGGCCGGGTCGGGCGTCGTGGGCTCCTCAGACATGACACGCAGTATCTCGCACAGATCCCACCGGGGGCTTGATCGGGGCGAGGGCCGAGGCGCACCCTCAGCCGCGAGTTCACGGCTGCGAGCGGCGGCATCGTCGCTTCGAGCTTAGTCCGCGTCTCGTTGGCTAGCTCGCTGCGGGGCTCCTGAGATGTGGACGGCCTAGGCATCGAGACGTTGCCCTCTGCCTTGTTGCCGGCGACTTGGGCGTGGTCGATGGCGATGGCAGCTTGCCGAGAAGCTCACGGAGGTCGACGACTTCGCGGGGGTGGTCGAGTTGCCACCGCTGTCACTCCGTTTGGGCATCACCGGCAACGGCTTCATCTAGGCCTTCGACTCGGTCGGGGCTCATCGGAGTTCGGCCGCTGCGGACCGCACGCCGAGGCGTGCGTAGTCCCCCCACGCGCGCGTGCGGCCTTCTGCGGTTGGCGGAGCGCGCCGAAGACCGTATGGTCGTCACGTTCCCGTCGAGAAGGAGGCGAAGACGTCGCGGGCCGCCTCACCGCTGGCCGCCGCCGCAGACGCCACTCGTGCGCTGAGGGGAGCCGCCCTGCTCGCCCCGGCCCTCGCGGCGGTGCTCCTCCCGGGCTCGGCCGGCGCGAGCCGTCTGACTATGGGCAGCGCCACTCGCTCGCCGCTGCCCATAGTCAGGCGGGTATCGCCCCGCTACGGCCTCCCCGGCGCCACGGTGAGCATCAGCGGGGTGAACTTCGCTGAAGCCACTGCCGTCAGCTTCGGCTTCGCCAGTGCCAGCTTCACGCTCGAATCGCCGACCTCGATCGCCGCGATCGCCCCTCCAGGCACAGGTAAGGTGCGCGTGACGGTGGCTACTCCGGCCGGCAGCAGTCCGCCGAACGGGCGCGCCGTGTTCATCTACCAGCCACCGCCGATAGTGAAGAGGCTGTTTCCGCGCAGGGGAGGCGACACCGCCGGCGGAACTAGCGTCCTCATCCACGGGAAGAACTTCACCGGGGCCACCGCCGTGCACTTCGGCCCTGCCGAGGCCACGAGTTTCACGGTGGGCGGCTCGGAGATCGACGCCATCGCCCCTCCTGGAACAGGTGTGGTGTTCGTCACCGTGACCACGCCGACGGGCACCAGCGCGGCGGGCCCGGGCGACGCCTTCCGCTACAAGCCGCTGCCCATACTCAAGCGGCTGTTCCCGTCGCAGGGGCCCGCCACCGGCGGGACGACCGTGACCATCAAGGGCAAGTCCATCGTGGGAGCCACAGCTGTCGATTTCGGGGTGATCGGCGCGGCAAGCTTCGTGGTCAAGTCCAAGACCACGATCATCGCGGTCAGCCCTCCGGGCTCGGGCACCGTGGACGTGACCGTGGTGACTCCCCTGGGCACGACCGCCGTGGTCCCCGGAGATCGCTTCAGCTATGAACCGATCCTCGCCGACCTGAGCCTCGGCGGCAACCGCGATCGTCTCGAATGACTTGTTGAGGTTACTTCGCCTATCGGCAGCATCCCGTTGGCCCCGGCCGCGTCCTGGTCGGCGCGGCGTAGAAGTTGCTCTGCGAGATCCTGCTCGCTCGCCATCAGGCGACTAGCTCCCGGCCGCCCGTCAGTGCCCGTGAATGAGGCTGCCGCGCACGTCGCGCCACTCTTGCACCCTGTGCTCGCTCGCAACGATGATGTCCATCGGGACCAGCACGTCCGCCAGTACTCTCCGCAGCTGCACCGACTCCAAAGCCGGATTCTCGACCTCCGGCTCGATCACCAAGCATTCCACATCGCCGTCCCGCGTCAGCTCCCCACGCGCAGCCGAGCGCAGGCTCACTCCGGGACAGGGACTCGAACTGTGGGCAGCGGATCGCGCAATCCCTGTGTCAGAGCCAAATATGGCTCCAGTGCAGGCGAAACGCCCGATCGCTCATCCGGCCGAGTCCGGCTGAATCCGCCCGAATCAGTACACGACTGGCCCAAGATTGGCCCGAGCTTTCACCCCACGAGCCTGAGCGCCGGACGCTTCCCGTCGCCTGCCAGATAGGCGTTCGCGGCAGCCGCCGCCTCGTCCAGGCCGCCGGGCATCAGGTGGCCGTAGGTGTCGAACGTCATGGCAATCGTCGCGTGGCCCATGATGACGCTCAGCGCCTTCGCGTTCACGCCCGCGGCGATCAACAGCGACGCGCAGGTGTGCCGCGCCTCATGCAGCGTGATCGGCTGCTGTGCGTCGTCTCGCACCTTGGCGAGGATCGTCCTTGGACCATCCGCTTCCTCGTTCGGGACTTCCTGCCAGCCCCACGCCACGAGCGCGTTCCGCCGGATGGTTTCCGGGTTGAAGGGCTCGGCGGCGGTCCTGCCGAACACCAGCGCGTCGCTAGAGCCTTCGGTGCGGAGCTTGTGCGCGGCCAGCTCCCCCGCGAGCGGCTCGAGGATCGGCACCCGCCGGTTGCCCGCAGCACTCTTCACCGGCTGCTCGCGCTCGATCGCATCCCAGCCCCGCGAGACGTGGATCACGCGGGCCGCCAGGTCGACGTCGCCCCAGCGCAGCGCACGCAGCTCCCCGCGCCGCAAGCCGGCGTAGAACGCGCACGCCCACAGCGCCCGCTCGCCCTCGGCGATAGCAGCGATGAGCGCCGCCGCCTCGGTAGGGTCGGCGATCCGCTCCCGCCGACCGTCGGGCCGGCGTAGCTCAAGCCGCTCGGTCGGGTCGGCCGTGACCTCTTCGTCGCGGATCGCACGCCGGTAGATGACGCGCAGCGGGTCAAGCGTGTTCTGCACGGTGCTCGCGCTCAGCCCTTCGCTCGTCAGCCGGTTGGCGAGCTTCTGCACGTCGCGGCGCTCGACATCCGACAGGCGCATGCCGCCCAGCGTCGGCAGTAGACGTTTGTTGAGCCCGACGCTGTAGCCCCGGAGCGTCGCGGGCTTGTAGCGGGTGCCCGATGCCGTCGGGATAGAGCCGTCGCGGGCGCCGGCCATGAACGCCTCGGCGGCCTGCCGGACGGTCATGGACGTGGGCGCACGGAGCTTGCCCTTGTTCGCCGCGGCGAGCTTATCCGCCCGCCAGACCTTCGCCGCCGCCTGCGTCGGGAACGTCTTGCGCAGCTTGCAGTCGTCGCGCTTCGAGTAGACCTCGGCACGCCACGGACAGTCGCAGCGACCCTTGCCGTTGCATCCGTTGCCGTGACGTTGACGCACTCCGGTGGCCATCAGCAATCACCTCCAGACGATGCCGCGGTGTACGGTGCCGATTGCATGGGAGCTGAACCTCCTGTGTCATGCCCCCGGCCGCGACCACGGTGCGGGGGCGCTTTGCAGATAGCTCGACACGCTACTCCCCCACACCGACGCTTTCGGCGTGCCGGTCAAGCCAAGCCTGCAGCTCGCTGACCGGGATCAGCTTGCGGCGCCCAACACGCACGAGGCGCACGTCGGGCTCGATATGCGCGCGCCAAGTGTCCCACGACACGCCCAGCGCTTCGCATGCCTGCTCGACGCTGAGGGCGAGGGCGGCCGCGCTCTGCTTCCGGTCCGCAAGGGTGACTGCCGTACGTGGGGATATTGGGGCCATCGCGGTTACAGACCCCAACCTGCACGGACCGGCCAAGAGATTGCGTGAAGAACCGGGCGGGCGCGAATTGGCGCGCACATCTCAAACGCCCTCGAAGGGCAAAGCCGCGCGGCAGGCCACAAGCCCCTGACACCTGCGCTTCGCTCGGTCAGTCGCCCGCGCCACCAACGAGTCATCCCACCACGAAGCGCTCGACGCGACCCCGACGGTCGACGCGTCTGGCTGCGCCACCACGCGCGCCTCGGCACGACAAAAAGCCCGTACAGACAACATGCACGGCTGTGCCGTGGCACAGCGAGCGCTGTGCGAATTGCTTGGCCGGTTCGGCGCGTTGAGGGTCATCACCCATGTGATGACTGCGGCGAGCATAGGTGCGTCTCGGGGCGGTGGGTACGCGCGCTACCTGGAGAGCAAGACGGTGGAGCCCGAGCGCGGGGACTACTACCTGACACCCGATGGGGAGATGGCGCAGGCCCCCGGCCGCTGGCTGGCCGATGCCGAGACCCTGGAGAGGCTCGGGGTTCAGGCCGGCGGGCCGGTGGATGGCGCGGACTTCATCGCGCTGATGGAGGGCCATCACCCAGGCACCGGCCGGTGGCTTCGTCCGGAGGGCGCCGGCGGCGGCCGGGGCGGCGGGATCGACGTGACGTTCAGCGCACCGAAGTCCGTCTCGACCGTATGGGCGCTCGGCGACCCGTGGCAGCGCGAGCAGATCGAGCAGGCCCATGCCAGGGCGGTCGAGCAGACCATCCACCATCTGCGAGAGCAGGTGCCCGTCGTGCGGCGTCGCTACAGCGGCCAGGTCGTGGAAGAGCACGCCAAGGACGTGATCGCCACCGAGTACCGACACACCACCGCCCGCGGAGTCCAGGGCGCCCAGGCCCCAGACCCGCAGCTGCACAGTCATGTCGTGATCACCGGCGCTGTCCGCGAGGACGACCGGATTGTGGCGGTCGCGTCGCGGCCGATCTTCCGCTCAGCACGGGAGATGGGCGCGTTTTACCGCACCGCGCTCGCCGACGAGCTCGTGCGGGAGGGATACACGATCGAGCAGGGCACCGGCAAGGATGGCCGGTACTTCGAGATCGCCGGTGTCCCCCACGAGCTTTGCCAGGCGTTCTCCGGTCGCTCCCGTGAGGTCGCACGCGCCGCGGAGCGCTTCCGTGCCCGCTACGGCCGGGCACCCGAACGCGGCGAGCTTCGTAACCTCGCGCTCGAGAACCGCCGGTCCAAGGAGCTGACCACACGCTCTGACCTACAACGAGTGTGGACACAGACCGCTCGCGATCACGGATTCGGCCCGGATGAGGCGGTGCGACTGATCGGTGCATCCGAGCGGCCAATGGCCGAGCGCGCGATCGAGGATCGGGTCGAGGCGAAGCTGACCGAGCAGCACGCCGTCTTCCAGGAGCGCGACCTGCGCGCGATCGTGCTGGAGCAGGCCGCCGGGGAGATGGCGCCGGATCAGGCGCTTGCCGTCGCCCGGGAGATGGTCCGCGACCGGCGCGTGCTCACGCTGGAGGGCGGACGCATGACCACCCTCGCGGTTCGCGCGCAGGAGCAGGCGATCGAGCGCCGCGCCGCACAGCTCGCCCAACCCGCAGGCCGAGACGTCGGCCACGTCGCACGCGATAACGCTGCGCGTGAGGCAGCCGAGCGCATCGGCGGACCACTCAGCCCCGAGCAACACCACGCGCTCGCAGTCCTCACTGGTCCTGAGCGCGCCGCGGTCCTCGTCGGGCCGGCGGGGACCGGCAAGGGTGTGGTGATCGACGCCGCCGCCCGTGCGGAGCAGTACGCCGGGCGGGAGACGATCGGGGTCGCGGTGTCCGGGTCCACCGCAGAGCGGCTCGGCGCGGACAGCCCTGCGCTCGCCGGGCAGACACTCACTCTGGACTCGCTGGTAGCCCGCGCGAACACGGGGGCCATCCACGTCGGCAGGGACACAACAGTAATCCTGGACGAGGCGGGGATGGTCGACCACAAGCGCCTCGACGCGCTGACCGGGCTGGTGGAGCGCTCCGGGGTGAAGCTGATCGCTGTCGGCGACGGCAAGCAGCTCCCCTCGATCGGCCCCGGCGGCATGTTCGACCGGCTCACCGGCCACGCACCCAGCGCCGAGCTCGCAGACATCCACCGGACCAAGGACCCCGCCGACCAGCGCACATGGCAAGCACTACGCGCAGGAGAACCCGAGCGCGCGATGGCGCATTACGTCTCACGCGGCGAGCTTCACCTCTCCGATACCCGCGACCAGGCGGCAGAGCAAGCCGTACAAACATGGGCCACCCTCACGGAGGGGCGCGATATCCGCGAGGTCGCGTTGATCGCCGACGCCTCCAACCAGGAGATCGACCGGCTCAACGCCCGCGCCCAACACCTACGCGCACAGCGCGGCGAACTCGGACACCACGAGACCCCGCTACCCGGCGTCCACTACGGCCTACGCGAAGGCGACCTCATCGCCTTCACCGCGCAGCATCGCCCGCGGGGGCAGCCGCGGGTCGAGAACGGCACCCGTGGACAGGTCAGCGCCATCCACGAGCGAGGCGTGACCGTCACCCTCGACGGATCGCAGCGCAGAGTCCAGCTCGCCGGCGAGGACGTGGAGTCGCTGAGGCTCGCGTACGCGCAGCATGTCTACCGCCAACAGGGCGCGACCGTCGAGCGCTCCGTTGTCCTGACCGGCGGCTGGCAGACCAGCAAGGAGACCGCCTACGTCGAGGCAACCCGCGCCCGACACGGCACCGACTGGTACATCGCCCGCGAGGACCTCGGCGAGGAAGGACAGGACTCCGAGCGCATCCAACGCCTCGCAGCCAGCATGGGACGAAGTCGCGCGCAAACCCCATCACTCGCGCACCCCGAGCTACCCGACCCGGAATACGGCCGCGGCTACACGCGCCCGATCGCGCCCAGCCGCCGCAGCCGGATACCGGGGATCGCCCGCGCCATCAACCGCATCGCCCAACCCGGTCGAACACCGGAACGTCTAGTTCGCTGAGCGGAGATGCCTCACAAGGTCTTTGGCGAGCTCGCGCTGCATCCTCAGTCCCCTGCGCAGCCTCGGCCCACTCTCTGAGCTGATCAGCCCATGGCACCGGAACGCCGACGGCCTCGCTGAAAACCGCCAGCCCACCAAGGAACAGCCTTTCGAAGTGCTCAAGCGCGTCGCGCGCGCCCAGTTCCAGGGCGGCGAAGACGAGCTGGGCGAAGGTCCAGTAGGCGGTATGAAGCACGTGGAATGAGCTTGGACCCATCGGCTCTTCCGCCATGGCAAGCGGACCCGCGGTCATGCGTCTGAGCGCTGCGTATTGCTGCTCGAGGATGGGCTGCTCGCCGCGCAGCCGCGGGTGGAACTCCTCGGCGCCGGCGAGACGCTTGACGAGTACTTCGACGGTGAGCGGATCGCCGTTACGGTCAATGCTCCACCAGAGCTGTTCGGCATATGGGCCAAATTGCTCGCGCAACTCCTGCTCGCGGCCGGCGAGGTCTGAGATGTCGTAGGCCGATGCGCTCGCGCCAGGGGCATTTGCGAAGTGAAGGCGCAACGCGTTTCCATGCGCCTTGTGCTGCTCAATCAGCCACTCGGGGTTGTCCTTGTACAGCACGAGCCAGTGGGCGACCAGCATATCCTCGAACAGGGATTCGGTGAGTGACGCGGCCTGCGCGGTGCGCCCCATCTGTGCCAGGGGAATGATCGTCTCGTAGGTGGCGCGGGCGCGGATGAGCGTGGCGACGACGAGCAGTTCGAGGGGCGTCGAAGGCTCCCACGTGCCGTCATCAATGAACTTCGTGAGGAAGGCGCACACATCAGCGAGCATGTCGAGCATGCCAGGAGCGAGCTGCTCGGCTCCGTCGTCCTGCTGGGACTCGCCGGGCTCGTAGCGTTCGTTCCACAGCGCCCCGGGCTCGATATCCGCCGTGGAATGGATCGCCCCCATGTAGGACATGAGCTCGGAGACGTGCACCGGCAGGATGTGGAGCGGCTCGCCGACCTCGAACCAGCGAAGCGCTTCGCAGCGCCCTGTGTTGCCCGTGCTCGCGATGCCGCGGTGATGGACGATGTCGTTACGCATGCGGTTGATGTCAGCCATTGCCGCGTCCTTCAGCTCGTTCTTCTCGATTCCGAGCGCCTTTGCGATCAGTGCGCGGTAATGGTCATTCCACTTGGAGGCAACCATGACGATCCACTGCTGCCCGAGCGCTCGGACGACCGGCCCCTCGGGAGCGAGCCGCTCGGCGAGTGTCCTGATCGGCCAGCGCTGATATGCGAGACCCTCTTGGCTATTGGGGTTCCCGTGCCCGACGAACAGCGTTGAGTCGGCGCTTGGCGCCTTGAGCGTCCTAGCGAACTCCGCCATCTTGATAATGCCGGTGAGCGCCATCGCGTGGATGCCGGCGATGTTGTTGAGCTCGTCAATGAACTCGTTCGTGAGCCTGACGGACTGCTCGTTCTCGTCCATGTCCCGAGGCTAGCGCGCGCGCCGCGGCGTGAGAGAGCAGACCTGCATCGGACTGACCTTCGAGTTGCCACCTACGTGACGGTTTGGCCTTCCCGTAAGGTTTGGTGGTGGACGCAATCTATCTCCGGCACGGCAACGAGTTCGTTGCGATGCACGAGCGGCCATATGAGGCTGAGGCCGTGCTACAGGTGCTGTTGGCTGATCACCCGGAGATTCTTGCCGGCGGCGAACCGGGAGACGAGGGCCACGGCTGGGTGCTGGTCAGGCGTGAGCCGGGGGTGCCGGACGCTGAGGGTGCAGCCGACCGGTGGGCGCTGGATCATCTGTTCTTGGATGCAGCGGGCGTGCCAACGCTGGTGGAGGTCAAGCGCAGCTCCGACACTCGTGCCAGGCGTGAGGTGGTCGCGCAGATGCTCGACTACGCGGCGAACGCGACCGCTTTCTGGAGGGTCGATTCGCTGCAGGCCTGGTTTGAGGCTGAGTGCGAACGTCATGGGACCGACAGCGCCGTCGCGCTCGAGACGGCTTTTGGCACGATCGACCCGAGCGGCTATTGGGAGAGGGTGCAAACAAATCTCGCTGCGGATCGGATACGGCTCGTGTTCGTCGCCGACGAGATCGCCCCCGAGCTTCGCAGCATCGTGGAGTTCCTCAACCGGCAGATGAGCGAGACCGAGGTCCTTGCGATCGAGGTCAAGCAGTACGTAGACACCGAGGGAGAGCGCCAGACGATCGTGCCCCGTGTGGTGGGCCAAACCGAGGCAGCGCGCGCGGCAAAGGGCACGCGCTCACGGGCCGGCGGTCCCGCGTTCGACCTGGCGACCGCGCCGGCCGATGTCCGCGAGCTGATCGAAAAGATGGACCGTCTAGCCGGCGAACTCGGCCTCACGGTCAGATCTGCACGCACGGGACGCAACTACCAGCCGCAAATATTGGAGTCGGGCGTCAAATACACAAGTGGTATCGGGGTCTACGCCAGCGGGCGTGGCGCGGAGTTCAACCTCTCGGTCTTCAGGGAACTTGGGGCGAACGAGGTCGCCGATGGACTCCTGCAGCGCCTCCGTGAGGTCACTGACGTGAAGGTCGATGCGCCCTCCTGGCCAGCCGTCCCGTGCCAAACGCTAGTCGGGGACTGGGATCGCGTCCGCTCGCAGCTCATCTTGCCGTATTTTCACGCTCGCCGCGAGCTCTCAGAAGAAGATCGGCAAGCTGGAAGGTGACGGATCGCGAGGACCGAGCAACCCACCAGCGCGACCGCCGTGCGGTAGAGCCGGGCACCGGCTGGTCGGGCTTTGATCATTCTGGCACTTCAATCGTGTAGCCCCCGGGTGTCCGACACACATGGACTATGCCGCCTTCAATGTGCAGCACAGCAGGCGTGTCGCCAAGCGCTCGACAGTTGCCTTCCCACTGTTTGAGACGTTCGCGTTCTTCGCGTTCCAGCTGGCGTTGCCCTTCTCGGAACTGGCGTTCGTTGTCTTCGCGCTCTACCTGAACCGCGTGCCGCAGGAAGCGGCAGCGAACTGTTGTAACCGGCCGGAATGTGCCCCGCCTGATGAGCGTCTTGCCGACGTTGCTACGAGCCGATACGGTGAAGTGATAGGTGCTGCCGGGGCGGCTGCAGGTCCACGGGATCCGCAACGTCCATGCCGGTTCTTCTCGCTGTAGCTCAAGGTGTTCCGTACGATGTCCGTATCGCACAAGCTGGATCGTGAGGTAGGCGAATGACACAGCCGTAATGCGGAGCGTCGTGTAGCCCGGACGGCGGAAGGCCCCATCGCACGCTTGTCTGCACGTTGCCGCGTGCGGAACAGCCGTCACGGACAGATTTCTTATCGGTTCGCTGAGGGCCTTTGTCCTGGCTTCGCCTTCTTCTGCCCGGAGACGGGCTTCATCCGCAGCGCCGATTTCTTTCCGGGCTGTTTCGACAGCAGGCGGCGGACCGCAGAGACTCTCGTCCAGTCCTTCGGATTCGAAGGAGGTTTTGGTCTCGTCTGCGACTTCGATCCATTCTCGGCAGGTGAGTCCTGCGCAAGACTTTCCCCATTCGGACGGGAACGACGCCTTCTCGGACGCTTCAACCGCTCCTCGACACGCCGTCTGGTCTGAGGCTGCTCCCGCAGGCAGGGCTGCGAGCGCGGCAAGAGCCGCGATGGCCGCCATGACCAACTTGTTCGGGATCCATCGACGGCGCTCGCGTCGGACGCGGTTCGGTGTCATTGGCGTCATTCCCTCCCGTACTGGTTGCCGGACGGTGGAGGTCGCCCTCCAGGCCAGTCTCGATCTTATCCTTCACTCATCGCCTTTGGCCATGAGGTCCGCGAGACGCGAGCCTTGCCGCCGGCATGGCGACGCCCGACGAGACACAGCGCAAGGTCATGAATCTCTTTCAGGGTGCCTACGCCGTGTTGCGCACTCCGGCCGGGCACCGCGAGGTTGACTACGACGATGTCACCGAGACATCAGAGGCAGTCGCAACTGCAAGCCTGCTCATGCGTATCCTTGATCGAGTCGAGCAGCGCCTTTCTCGCTGACGATCACACGCCGGCTCGCCTCGGTCGCGTCTGCCAGCAGACCGGTGTGGGATCTACAGGCTTCGCACCGTAGGCGGGACTTGGACCAGAATTAGGTCGGGGGTGCCTCGGCCTAACGAAAGCCCACTGGAGGTCGAGCGGCCTCGCGCGCGGCGTCGATCTCCTTTGCCGTGATGTTCTGATCGAGTGCGATCGCTTCGATCAGACCCCCGGCGTAACCTCCGAGCTGACGCAGCAGGACGGCTGCTGTCCTCGCCACCGGCTGGTTGTGAAGGGCGATCTGAGGAATATGGACTACTCGCAGGTTAACTCCGACGATTAGGGAAATCTTGGAGAAATCCTGAGCGCCCTCGCCTTCGTCGTTTCAGGCGAGCGAAAGACGTCGTAGGCGCCCTCGCCGCCATCGAACTCGCTCAGATCACTCACGCCGAGTCCAACCATTGCCGTGCCTTCGCCCCATCAGAGGGAAATCGAGCCGGGTGGACGGGCACCCGGGCTATGCCGCGTGAACCACGACCGGCGGAGCGCCGTTCGCCTCGGCCGCCGGGATCAGGTGGTACTGCACGACGAAGCCAAGGCTCTCCGCGTAGCGATCGACGGTCGAGATCTTCGCATCGGCCGCTGTGCTCTCCAGGCGCGCGACGAAGGACTGCGAGGTCTCCATCGCCGCGGCGATCACGGTCTGCGAGCGCTTCTGCTCCTCACGCTGCCCGGCCAGAGCACGCAGCAACTCACGCCGCCGGCGAGCGGCATCCAGCAGCCGCGGAAACTCGGGGTTTCGCGCGGCGCGCTTGTCGATCATCTTGTCTAGGAAGTCGCGCTCGGGCATGGGCCTTGCCTACTCTCTGAATGGGCATCGATACCTACAGCGGTATCTCTTTTGAGAGATAAGAGTAGCACCTCTCACTGATGCAGCGGACGCCTGCCGCGCGCAACGCGCTTCTGATCCCCACGCCG
Source organism: uncultured Solirubrobacteraceae bacterium (assembly GCA_963771085.1). Classification (GTDB taxonomy): domain Bacteria; phylum Actinomycetota; class Thermoleophilia; order Solirubrobacterales; family Solirubrobacteraceae; genus Palsa-744. The sequence goes on from CAVYSB010000002.1 coordinate 483,275, forward strand.
CCGCCAATCCGCAAGACGTCTCTTCGCCAGCTCGATAGTGGCCGGGGGCGTCTTCTGCGTCTTCTTGTTGAACCCGTCCAAGCGCCAGCAGGATCTGTCCGCGGCTGCCTTCCTCCGCAAGCAGGATGCGGTAGATGACCCGATCGCCGTCCACTCTGACCTCCCAGATGTCGCCGTCAAGATGACGGGCGGCTCGCAGGCCCCGATCGCGAACCTCCTCCATGCCCGCAAGCACGGCCGCCGCATCGGAATCGGAGAGCTTGTCGATGAACCCTTCGACCGGACTACGACCCGATGGGGTCTTGTAGTCGCGCCAGCGCCGCCGAATCGGAGGCGGCCCACCGGCAGCAGAGTCGGTCTTCTCCCTGGATCGCTTCGCTGGAGCCATCGAACGAGCTTATGCAGCGCCTCGGACCGAGCACTCTTGGTCAACAGGACTGGCCCAAATCCTGGCCCGAGCAACCCCTTGAAACGCAAAACGCCCCGTAAACACGGGGCGCAAGCGAACTCCGGGACAGGGACTCGAACCCCAAACTCGTGCTCCAGAGGCACGCGTGTTGCCAATTACACCATCCCGGATCGAAGCCCAAGGATAGTCAACCGCGGGGCTGCACCCGGCCATCGGCCCGGGGGCCGGCGCCGGGAGCGCCGCTCACAGCTTGGCGGCCTGCCCGTTGGGCGCGAAGTAGGCGGTGATCGCGTCCTCGAGGCCCACATCGAGCACGAGCAGCACCTCATCGCCGGCCTGGATCACGGTGTCGGGCTTGGGCACGAAGCCCGAGCCCGCGCGCAGCACCGAGATGATCAGGCTGCCCTCGGGCAGGACGATGTCAGAGACCTTTTCGCCGACCGTGGGCGCGTCCTCGCTGACCTCCAGCTCGATGATCTCCAGGCGCTCCTCTTCGAGTGCGAGCAGGTGCACGAGGCCGTAGCGGGGGACCTCGTGCTCGATCAGGCGCAGGATCAGATCGGTGGCCGAGACCGCCGGCTGGATCCCCAGCAGGCGGAAGTGGTCGTGGTTGCGGGGGTTGTTGACGCGCGCGATGATGCGGTCGCAGAGGTACTTCTCCTTGGCGACCTGGCAGACGAGGATGTTGTCCTCGTCGTCGCCGGTGACCGCGATGACCAGGTCCGCGCGCTGGATGCCCGCGCGCTCCAGCACCCACAGCTCGGTCGCATCGCCGTAGTGCACAGCATGCTCGAGCTCCTCCTCGACGACCAGGTAGCGCGAGCGCGATGACTCGATCACGGTCACTTCGTGGCCCTTGCTGATCAGCTCGCGCGCGAGGTTGCGCCCCACCTTGCCCGCGCCGACGATGATCGCGTACACGCGCCTACACCGCCTCGGGCTCGAGCGCGCCTTCGAACATCTCGATCGCGTGCCTGGTCGGGGAGATCGTGTGCAGGCCCTGTTCGCCGTACCAGAGGGCGCGTGCGGGGTCCATCACGCGCACGATCACCTTCTCCACGCCGAAGCGCTTCTGGGCGATCTGGGCGATCACCAGGTTTGTGTTGTCGCCCGCCGTGGAGGCGATGAACACGTCGGCGCGCTCGATTCCGGCCTGGATCAGGGCCTCCACCTCGAGCGCCGTGCCCACAGTGAAGCGCCCGCTGGCGTCCTCCCAGCTCTTGTCCTGGCCCGCGTCGAGGCGCTCATGCGAGAGCGGATCCTCGTCCAGCACCGAAACCTCGTGGCCGGCCGCGAGCGCCGACTTGGCGACGGCGGAGCCCACCCGGCCCGCGCCGACGATCAATACGTACATTGCTCAGGATGCAGACGCATTAGACCCGCAGATTAGACGATGGAGGCGCTGGCCCCTGGCCGCTCACCCACGTCGACGGGCCGCGCGTCCCGCGCCGCGGGCGCCGTCACGATCACGCGGCAGGGCGCCTTGGCGATCACGTACGTGCAGATGTCCCCGGCGACACTCTCGCGCGGGCCGCCGCGGCCGCCCAGGCGCGCGCCGCCGCGGATCAGCGAGGGCTCCTCCGCCCCGAGCACGATCGCCTCGACGCCTCGACGCCTCGCCTCGTCGACGATCGCAAAGCCCGCGCGGCGCGTGCGCACGATCGCGGTGGCCACCTGCACGCCCGTGTACTCCTCCCCCACCGCCTTGGCGCGCGCGAGCACCTCGCGGGCGTGTTTGACCTGCGCGTCGGGCAGGCTCGCGTCCAGCGGCAGCGACATCGGGATCACGAACACCCAGATCGCCTCGATCGTGGCGGCGTCGATCGCCGCCTCGTCGGTCTGCTCGCCCGCCACCAGGCGGGCCGCGGTCTGCACGATGTCGTCGTCGAGCTCGGTGCCGAACAGCGGCACCAGGATCGAGCCGTAGTCGCGCTCGGGCGGCGGTTCGGCGCGCAGGCTCTGCGCGGGCACGGTCACGCGGCGCAGCAGCGGCGCTTCATCGGTGCGCCGGTAGACCACATACAGCGTGATTCCGGCCACCATCCAGGCCAGGCCCACGTAGCGGGCGGGCTCGTGCACGACGACCACCGCCAGCCAGCCCGCGGCGGAGGCCAGCGCGCCGAAGAGCGCGGGCAGCGGCAGCTCGGCGCCGCGCACGCGCACCGCCAGCGGGACCCTGTAGGGGCGGTCGCGATCTGGCTCGGTGAAGCGCAGGCGCAGGATCGAGAGGTGGGCGATCGTGAACGCGAGCATCGCCCCGAACGCGTAGATGCCGATCAGGAAGTCGATGTCCTCGGGCACCACCAGCCCCGCCGCGATCACCCCGGCGAGGATGATCAGCACATAGGGCGTCGAGCGCACCGGGTGCAGGCGGCCCAGCCCGGTGGGGATCTGGCGGTTTGTCGACAGCGAGTAGGCCAGGCGCGAGAGCCCGAGCATGGCCGCGTTGGCGGCCGCCACCAGGGTCAGCGCGCCGAGCGCCCCCACGAGATATCTGAGGCCCTGCTCGAGCCAGTGCGGGTGCACGCGGGTGACGATCCCGACCATCGGCGCGTTGAGGTAGCGCGTTGCGAGTTCGGTGTGGTCGCCGTGCACCGGAAAGGCCGTCACTGCGACCAGGGCGATGCCCGCGTACAGGAAGACGACGGTGGCGATGCCGCTGCCCACCACGCGCTTGAGCGCACGCCTGGAGATCCGCACCTCGCCCGCCAGGCCCGCCGCCGACTCCAGGCCGGTGAAGGACACCGCGGCGATCGTCAGCGCGAAGATCAGGTCCGACCATTTCGGCGCGCTGCCCAGGTGGATCGGGCCGAGCAGCGTGTGCGGGTCGAAGAACAGCACGAGGCCGAGCACCACGATGAAGCCCTGCAGCGCCAGGTCGGCGATCACGAGCAGCCCGATCCGCCGCGCGCGGCGGCCGCCCAGGCCGCGGATGTTGCCGAGCACGACCAGCGCGATGATCGCCAGCGAGAGCCCCAGGGCCTCGCCGCTGTCGCCCAGCGGGCTCCAGAAGACGCGCAGGTACTGCGTCGCGGTGTATGAGGTCACCGCGATCAGAACGATGTAGTCGAGCAGGATCGCCCAGCCCGCGATGAAGCTCACGAGCTCGTTGAAGGCGTAGCGGCCGAACACCGTGGAGCCGCTGCGCTCGGGGTGCATCGAGGCGCCCTCCGCGTATGTCATGGCGGTCACCGCGAAGAGCAGCGCCGCAATCACGAACACCAGCGGCGTCAGCCCGAGCGCGTGCCCCGAGATCACCCCCAGGGAGAAGTAGACCGCGCTGGCCAGCGAGATGTAGACGACCGAGAAGATGATCGGCGAGCCGATGCTGCGCCGCGCGATCATGCGCGAGCGGGCCGCGAGCTCGTGGGCGGGGCGCTCGGCCTCCCCGCTGCGCTGCGAGCCGGGCGCCCCCGCACCGTCCTGCTCCGGTGGGCTCTCGCCCGGTCCGCCGAACGCGCTCATGCGCTCCCGCCGCTGCGCCTGCGCTCGAGATACAGCCGCGCGCCGCCCGCTGCAATGAACAGCACGCCCAGCAGCAGGCGCGGCGAGATCACGCCACCGTCGCCGCCGAGCGCCTCCGCAATCAGCGCCACTCCGATTGCCGCCATCAGCAGCGACAGCACGAACGTGGCGGTGCGATGCACCTGTCGAGGGGTCATCTCATGCTGAGCTTAGGTCCTCGCGGGGCGGGCCGCGGCGCGCGGGCGAGGCGGCGCGGGCCACGGGCGCATTGCCGAACGTCCCCCACCGGCGGGAGTCTCAGGTGATCAGCGGGATGATCAGGATGGCGACGATGTTGGCGACCTTGATCATCGGGTTGATCGCCGGCCCGGAGGTGTCCTTGAAGGGGTCTCCCACGGTGTCGCCGGTGACCGCCGCGGCATGGGCGTCGGAGCCCTTGCCGCCGTATGCGCCGTCCTCGATCAGCTTCTTCGCGTTGTCCCACGCGCCACCGCCCGCGGTCATCAGCACCGCGAAGAAGAAGCCCACCACGATCACGCCGATCAGCAGGCCGCCGAGCGCCTGCGTGTCGATCAGCCCGACGATCACGGTCAACCCGATCGGCAGCAGCGACGGCAGGATCATCTCGCGCTGCGCGGTCTTGGTGACGATGTCCACGCAGGTCGCGTAGTCGGGGTCTTCGGTGCCCTCCATGATCCCCGGGTGCTCGCGGAACTGGCGGCGCACCTCCTCGACCACGGCGCCGCCCGCGCGGCCCACCGCCTCCATCGACAGCGAGGCGAACAGGCACACCATCAGCCCGCCGAGCAGCAGCCCGATCAGCACGGGCGGTTCGTTGATCCCGAACAGCGTTTCGTGTCCGCTCTTTTCGGCGAGCTCCTGGCGGAAGCCCGCGAACAGCACCACCGCGGCCATCACCGCCGAGCCGATCGCGTACCCCTTGGTGACCGCCTTGGTCGTGTTGCCGACCGCGTCCAGCGGGTCGGTCACGTTGCGGACCTCTTCGGGCAGGTCGGCCATCTCGGCGATCCCGCCGGCGTTGTCGGTGATCGGTCCGAACGCGTCGAGCGCCACGATCAGCCCGGTAAGGGAGAGCTGGCCCATCACGGCCACGCCCACGCCGTAGATGCCGGTCGTGCCGCCGCCGGCCAGCTTCCACGCGCCGAGGATGCCGAGGCAGAGCACCAGCGCGGGCAGCGCCGTGGCCTGCAGGCCCGAGCCGAAGCCCTGGATGATGTTGGTGGCGTGCCCCGTGATCGACGCTTTGGCGGTCTTCTTCACCGGCGAGAAGCGCGTCGAGGTGTAGTAGTCGGTGATCACGAACAGGCACGCGGTAACCGCGATCCCGATCAGCGAGCAGAGGTAGAACTTGCCCCACGAGGGCGGGTTCACCGCGTTGCCCACCTGGCTGAAGCTGAGGCCGCGCATCATCCAGTAGGTGATCGGCGCGAACGCCGCGGCGGCGATCACGCCGGAGACGATCAGGCCCTGGTAGAGGGCCCGCTCGACGTTGCCCGCCCGCGAGCGCACCGCGAAGGTCCCGATGATCGAGGCGATGATCGCGGCGCCGCCCAGCACGAGCGGGTAGAGCACCACGCGCGTGGACTCGTGGAAGGTCAGCACCCCGAGCAGCATCACGGCCACGGCCGTCACCGCGTAGGTCTCGAACAGGTCGGCCGCCATGCCCGCGCAGTCGCCGACGTTGTCGCCGACGTTGTCGGCGATCGTCGCCGGGTTGCGCGGATCGTCCTCGGGGATGCCCGCCTCGACCTTTCCTACGAGGTCCGCACCCACGTCGGCGGCCTTCGTGAAGATGCCGCCGCCGAGCCTCGCGAAGACCGAGATCAGCGAGCCTCCGAAGCCGAGGCCGATGAGCGCGTTGACCGCACTTTTCTGCGTTTCGCCGAATACGGCGGTCAGCAGGCCGTAGTAGCCGGCTACGCCGAGCAGGGCAAGGCCGACGACCAGCAGCCCCGTGATCGCGCCCCCGCGGAAGGCCACCTGCAGCGCCGGCGCGACGCCGCCGCGCGCGGCCTCGGCCACGCGCGCGTTAGCGCGCACCGAGACGTTCATGCCGATGTAGCCCGCGGAGCCCGACAGCACCGCGCCGATGACGAAGCCGGCAGCGACCGCGATGTTCTGGATGAAGATGAGCGCCACGAACACGACCACCCCCACGACGGCGATCGTCGTGTATTGCCGATTCAGGTAGGCGCGCGCGCCCTGCTGGACGGCGAGCGAGATCGACTGCATGCGCTCGTTGCCCGGCGAGAGCGCCAGCAGGGCTCGTGTGGTCACGAGGCCGTACGCCACAGCGCAGGCGGCGCATACGAGGGCGACGACGACCCCATGGTTCGTCAGAAAGCTGCTCAACAGAAATCCTCCGCGGTCTGATTTGCGTGCCGCGCGAGGATTTCGCGCGCACATTTGCCGACCGGACTGCTCAACGGAGCGCCTGTCCGGTGCAAACGCGGGCGGAGTCTATCGTGCCGGCGCGCGGAAGGCTCGCCGGCACGACGCTCAGCTGCCGGGAACCCACAGCCGGCCGCTCGCCTGCGCCGGCCCGGGCGCGTCGGGCCCCTCGCCCTGGGGCTGCTTCTCCGCGCCCGGGGCCGCGGGAGGCTCGCCGCCTCCCGGCTCGCCGCCCGGCGCCGCCGCGCTCGCCCCGCCGCGCGCCTGCATCTCGGCCGCGTAGGCCATCTGCAGCTGCGAGAGCGCGTCGCGCAGCGAGCGCACCTCCTGCGGGATCCGCCGCTCGAGGATCTCGAGCAGCGCGCGGGCCGCGTCGATCGCGTCGCGGACCTGCTCGAGGTCGCTCGCGGAGGGACCCGGGTGCCCCTCTGGGGCCCCGCCCGCGGCGGGCTGGGCGCGCTCGGCCGGGGGCCCCAGCCGCCGCGCCGCGATGTTCAACAGCGACACGGTCGCCTGGGCGATCATGTCCGTGCTCGTGATCCTGCTCAGTTCGGCCTCGTAGGCCGCGCGGAGCTCCTCCTCGCTCGGCTGCCCGGGCGCACCCGCGCCCTGGGCTGTTGGATCTGTGCTCACACCGGCACCTCCTGTGGATATGACTCGAGGGTCTCCTGTACCGAAGCCGCGAAGACCTCCTCGCGGGCGGCTCCGGCGTCGATCATGCGGCGCTGGCGCTGGGCGCCGTTGCGCTCGGGGAAGGCGAGCTCGATGCCGAGCTCGCCGCGCATCGGCTCGGTCCATGCGGCCAGCCGCTCGATCGCCGCGCGTCCCGGGTACTCCTCGGCGCGGTCGAGGTCGATCAGGCGCCCGTCGAGCCCGAAGCGCGTCGCGCGCCACATGTTCTCCTCGATCAGCCGTTGCGGCTGCTCGCTGTGGGGCACGCCGTCGTCGACGTCGCGGGCGGCCTGCGCGATGCAGGCGACCATCAGCGAGGCGAGCGCCTCGGACTCCTGCGCGGTTGCCTGGGCGTCGCAGATGCGCAGCTCGACGGTGCCGAAGGCGAAGTGCGGGCGCACCGACCACCACACCTGGGTGAACTCCACGATCGAGTTGGTCCGCGTGAGGAATTCGATGTAGTCGCGGTAGGCGGGCCAGCCCCCGAACGGGTCGGGCACACCGCAGCGCGGGAAGCTCTTCGTGAAGCTCTGCGTGCGGGCCGAGTGCAGACCGCTGTCGCGCCCGTCGAGGTAGGGGGAGTTGGCGGAGATCGCGAGCAGCAGGGGCAGCACATCGCGCAGTCGGTCGCATACGCGCACAGCACGGTCGATGTCGCGCACGCCCACGTGCACGTGCAGGCTGAAGGTGTTGTTGCGCCAGGCGACGTACTGCAGGCCCTCCTCGACCCGGCGGTAGTGCTCGGTGTCGATGATCGGCTGCTCGCGATAGTCGGCCCACGGATGGGTGCCAGTGGCGCCGAGCGCGGCACCTCTGCCGGCGGCCAGCGCGAACAGGCGCCGGCGGCGCTCACGCTGGTGCGCGAGCGCGTCGTGCAGGTCGGCACCGGCGCCCGAGATGATCTCGATCTCCGATGAGATCAGCTCGCCGGCCACCGCCTCGCGCAGCACCGGGTCGGTCGCGGCGGCCGTGCGCAGCTCCTCGAAGCGCGGGACGAGATCGAGCGTACGCGGGTCGAGGATCGAGAACTCCTCCTCGACGCCGACGGTGAAGTCGGTGGCCGCGGCGAACGTCTCGGCCGCTCGTTCTAGATCCAGGCTGTTCATCGCTTAGCTTCTGGTGCGGTTGCTGCCCGGGGCACTTGCGCGCGCAGCCTGCGCCCGCAGCCGCGCGGCCTCAGGTCAGATAGAAGTACAGCGCGTAGAGCAGATCGACCGCCGGGCTGGAGGTGTGGACGGTCACCTCGGGTGGGACGTCCAGGAGCGACTCCGAATAGTTGAAAATGATCTTCACGCCGGCCTCCACGAGCTCGTCGGCGAGCCCCTGGGCGGCGTCGGTGGGCACCGCCAGCACCCCCACCACGATGTCCTCGTCCTCGACCACCTGGCGCAGCTCCCTGATGTGGCGCACGGACTGGTTGCCCACCGCGCTGCCGATCTTGCTCTCGTCCACGTCGAAGATCGCGACGACGCGGAAGCCGTGGTCGGCGAAGATTTCCGAGGAGGCGATCGCCTTGCCCAGGTGACCGGCGCCGATCAGCGCGATGTTGTGCTGGCCGGCCGTGCGCAGGATCTTGCGGATCTGCGAGACGAGCGCCTCGACGTTGTAGCCGACGCCGCGCTTGCCGAACTTGCCGAAGCCCGACAGGTCCCGGCGGATCTGCGTGGAGTTGACGTGGGTGTAGTCGGAGAGCTCCTGCGAGGAGATCGTCTCCTTGCCCATCTTCTTGGCCTGGGTGAGCACCTGCAGGTAGCGCGACAGGCGCGCCGCCACGCCGAGCGACAGGCGCTCGCTCGCCGAGGCCGCCGGTCCGCGCTCCAGCGCGCTCGTGCTCGGTTCTCCTAAGCTCACCGCCGTGACTCTAGACGCTCGCGCACGAGTGTCTCCTCGACGAAGTATTCCCACAGCTCCTCGCCGTCCACGGCGACCACCGGAATGCGCTCGAAATACGCCCGGTGCAGCTCCTCGTCGCTGCTGATGTCGCGCTCACACAGGACGAAGCCGAGCTCCGCCTGCAGGGCGCGGAGCAGCTCCATCGCCTCCTCGCAGAGATGACAGCCCGGCCTGGAGTAGACCGTCAGCTCCATCAGCGCGCCCGTTCCCCGGTGGCGTAGGCATCGAGCTCCAGGTAGCGCGGGTAGGGCAGCTGCTCGGCGTAGCGCGCCGCGCTGGCGATCATCGCGGCGTTGTCGGTGCACAGCAGCCGCGCGGGAACGTGCAGCGTCGCGCCCAGCTCGCCCAGGCGCCGGCGCAGCAGCCCGTTGGCCGCCACGCCGCCGCCCACCGCCAGGCGCGCACCTGCGCTGCGCTCGAGCGCCCGCTCGACGCGCTCGATCAGGCTGTCCACGATCGCGGCCTGGTAGGAGGCCGCGAGGTCGGCCGCGCGCTCGCGGGCCTGCGTCTCGGAGAGCTCTCGCAGCGTGTACAGCAGCGCCGTCTTGACGCCCGCGAAGGAGAAGTCCAGGCCCTGGGCGAACGCGCGCCTGCCCACCCCGCGCCCGCCGCGCTCGCGCCGCGAGCCCGGGAAGCTGAACGCCTCGGGATCGCCGCCCTCCGCCAGGCGCTCCAGCGCCGCCCCTCCGGGGTAGCCCAGGCCGAGCATCCTGGCGCCCTTGTCGAACGCCTCACCTGCCGCGTCGTCGAGCGTGCGCCCGAGCACCTCGAAGCCATCGTGCCCGCTCACCTGGGCCAGCAGGGTGTGCCCGCCGCTGGCGATCAGGCACACGAACGGCGGCTCGAATGGCGCGGGGTCCTGGAGGAAGTTGGCCGCCACGTGCCCCTGCAGGTGGTCGACCGGCGCAAAGGGCAGCTCGCGCGCGGCCGCCAGCGCCTTGCCCGCGGAGAGGCCCACGAGCAGCGCGCCGATCAGCCCGGGGCCCTGGGTGGCGGCCACGAGCTCCACGTCGTCGAGCTCCGCACCCGCCTGCTCGAGGCTGCGCTCGACGACCAGGTCGATCAGCTCGAGATGGTGGCGCGAGGCGATCTCGGGCACCACTCCGCCGAAGCGCTCGTGAACCTCCTGGGAGGAAATCACGTTGGCGAGCATCTCCCCGTCAGCGTCGATCAGCGCCGCGCAGGTGTCGTCGCAGCTCGTCTCCAGCGCCAGGATGCTCATACCGGGCCGGGATTCGGCACATCGCCGAGGCGCCCCGCGAGCGTGTCCGGCGTGCGCCACATGACGAGCGCGTCCTCGCCGTTGTCCTGGTAGTAGCGCCGGCGCATGCCCGCCGCGCGGAAGCCCTCGCGCTCGTACAGGTGGATGGCGACCGCGTTGGAGCGGCGCACCTCCAGCGTGTAGCGCGCCCGTGGATCGTCCACCTGGGCGTACAGCTCGGCGAGCATCGCCGAGGCGATGCCCTTGCGCTGCTGGTCGATGTCGACCGCCACGTTCATCACGTGCCACACGGTGTCGTAGCGCGAGCAGATCAGGTAGGCGAGCAGGCGCTGCTCGCCGCCCGGCTCCTGGCCCGTGGCCGCCAGGCAGATGCCCGATGGCTTGGAGAGCTCCAGCACGAACATCGCCAGCGACCACGGCGTCGGGAACACGCGCCGCTCGATCGCGATCACCTCGGGCAGGTCGGGATAGACGAGGCGCCGGATCTCCATCGAGGATGCATGGCCGGGGGCCTGCGGGGCGACCGACCGCGCGCTCATGAGCGTGCGGCCCCCGCCGCGGCGGCCTCGAGCGCGATCTCCGCGTCGGGCCGGCGGCAGTAGTCGGGCACCACGCGCACCGGCGGCGCCGGCGGCATCGACACGGCCAGCTCGCAGATCGCGGCGGCGCTCACGAGGTGCAGCGGCGAGCCCTCCCCCGGGACGCTCAGCGCGGGCGCTTGCAGGTGCTCGCGGTAGCGCAGCGCCCCGTCGCCCACCGCCAGCCAGCGGCGCTCGCCGCCATCCGGCGCGGCGCCGCAGCTCGCCAGCAGCTCCGCGAGCTCCTGCGGCGCATATGCGCCGGCGGGAGCGAGCTCGATCTCCAGCCCGTGCTCGCCGCGCTCGTAGGCCGCCGCGAACACCTCGCCGCGGCGGGCATCAATCACGGCCAGCACCATGTCGGGCGTGCTGTCGCAGGCGAGCGCGGGCCGGGCGAGCGCGTGCAGGCTGGAGACGCCCACGAGCTCGCACGAGAGCGACTGCGCGAGGCCGCGCGCGGTGGCGACCCCCACGCGCAGGCCCGTGAAGGTGCCCGGGCCCACGCCCACCGCGATGCGCTGCAGCGCGCTCCAGCCGATGCCCGCGGCGCCCAGCAGCTCGTGCGCCATCGCCAGCAGCCGCGTGGCGTGGCCGGGATGCCCGCCCGGCGCGGGATCGTCGCGCGCTGCGGCGATCGGAGCGTCCCCTGCGAGGCTCAGCGCCACGCTGGTCGCCGGGGTCGCGGTGTCGAAGCCCAGCACGATCACCGCCGCTCGCCCCCGCCGGCCGGCTGCAGCTCGCCGATCTCGATGTGGCGGCGCTCGCCGCCCCGGTGGCTGAGCGTCACGCGCAGGCGCGCACCGGCGAGCTCGCTCTCCTCTTCGGCGGGCCACTCCACGAACGCGATGCGCCCGGCGCCGAGGTAGTCGGAGAGCAGCCCCGGATCCTCCTGCTCCAGCCCGCCGAGCCGGTAGAGGTCCAGGTGCGAGACGGTCACGTCGCCCGCGCGGTAGCGGTGCCCGATGCTGAACGTGGGGCTGGTCACGGGATCGCTCACGCCGAGCGCACGGGCCGCGCCGCGCACGAGCGTGGTCTTGCCCGAGCCGAGCTCGCCCCGCACGAGCACCACATCGCCGTCGCGCAGGAGACCGGCCAGCTCGGCGCCCAGCGATTCTGTCTCCGCCGCGGAGTTCGTCTCGACACTGTGCAGGGCCACCCCGAGACTCTAAAGCCTCCCGCGCGATCCACCCGCAGCGGGCGCGGAGGCGTTAAATGGACCGGCCCGCGGGAGAATGGAACGCGGGCCGGTCGCTACTCCTGGAGGGATGGAGACAAGCTCTGTATCGGCAGCCCTCCTGGCTCACTTTAGAACTTGTCCATTAAGTTTCCACACCTCCGCAAAAACCCCTCTTTTGCAGGGAAACCCAATTCGGACGGCGTCTAGAACAAGCCCAGCTGGTCGGCCTCGGCACTCTCCGGGGCGGGCGGCTGCGGCGCCGCGGCACTCGGGGGCGCCTGCTCGGGCGCCTCGGGAAGGGGCTCGGGCTGCTCGGGCGGGCCCAGCGCCAGCAGCTCGGGCAGGCGTGCGAAATCCTCGCGCAGCGTCTCGAGCATGCGCGGCGTGTAGAGCGCGGCGGCCGGGTGGTAGATCGGGTAGAGGCGGATCGCGCGCGCACCCAGCACACGCACCTCCGGCTGGCCGTGCAGACGGGTGATCCCGGTCGGCTCGCCGCGCAGCAGCTTGGTGGAGAAGTTACCGAGCGTGCAGATCACCGTCGGCTCGATCAGCTCCACCTGGCGCAGCAGGTACTCCTGGCAGTTGTCGATCTCGACGGGCAGCGGATCGCGGTTGCCGGGGGGTCTGCACTTCAGCGTGTTCCCCACGAACACATCCGTACGCTCCAGTCCGATCTCCCCCAGCAGCGTGTTCAGGAGCTTGCCCGCACGACCCACGAACGGGAGCCCCTGCTCGTCCTCGCTGGCGCCGGGCGCCTCCCCGATGAACATCAGCTCGGCGTCCGCGTTCCCGGCACCGAAGACGACCGTCTTGCGGGTCGCCGCCAGCTCCGGACAGCGCACGCACGCCCGCGTCTGCGCCAGCAGCTGCTTGAGCGCCTCGCGCCGCTCTGAGGCGGGTCGGTGGCTTGCCTGTGCGGACACCGCCACGCATCGTAATTCCTTCATGCGCCGTCCGTGAGGCATGATCCAGCGGTGGCCTCCGCATCCCAGCTCGCTGTGCTGGCCCCGTTCGCCGGGGTCGTCGTCGCGATCCCGCATTCAAGCGACGAGCCCGTCGGCGCGGGCAACCCCGTGGTTGTGCTCGAGGCGATGAAGATGGAGCACGAGATCCTCGCCGAAACCGACGGCGTGATCGGCGAGCTCGCCGTGGCGGTCGGCGACGCGGTCGAGGAGGGCCAGCTGCTGCTCACGCTCGCCCCCGGGGAGCGGGCTGGCACCGTGGTGGCGCGCGCAGAGGAGAGCGCGCACGGCGGGGAGCGCGCCGATCTGCGCGCGGTCCGCGAGCGCCACGAGCTGGGCCTGGATGCCGGGCGGCCCGATGCGGTCGCGCGCCGGCACGAGCGCGGCCGTCGCACCACGCGCGAGAACCTCGCCGAGCTCGTCGACGAGGGGACCTTCGTGGAGTACGGGCCGCTGCTGTTCGCCGCTCAGGAGCGGCGGCGCTCGCGCGAGGAGCTGATCGCTCGCACGCCCGCCGACGGGCTGGTGGGCGGCATCGGCGAGATCGACGGCCGCCGCTGCGTGGCGATGTCCTACGACTACACCGTGCTGGCGGGCACGCAGGGCATGCGCAACCACCAGAAGAAGGACCGGCTGTTCGAGATCGCGGAGCGCAGCAGGCTGCCGGTGGTGCTGTTCGCCGAGGGCGGCGGCGGGCGCCCCGGGGACGTGGACATGCCGATCGTGGCGGGCCTCGACTGCCGGGCCTTCGAGCTGTTCGCCCGGCTGAGCGCGCTCGTGCCGCTCGTCGGCATCGCCTCGGGCTACTGCTTCGCCGGCAACGCCGCCCTGCTCGGCTGCTGCGACGTGGTCATCGCGACAGAGGACGCGAGCATCGGCATGGGTGGGCCGGCCATGATCGAGGGCGGCGGGCTGGGCGCCCACGCGCCCGGGGACGTGGGTCCGATCGACGTGCAGCACGCCAACGGGGTCGTCGACCTGCGCGCCGCCGACGACGCGGAGGCGGTCGCTCTGGCCAAGCGCTACCTCTCCTATTTCCGCGGTGCGGGCTCACCCGGCGCGGTGCCCGACCAGGAGCTGCTGCGCTCGCTGATCCCTGAGCAGCGCAAGCGCGTCTATCAGGTGCGCGCAGTGGTCCAGACCATGTTCGACGAGGGCTCCGTGCTCGAGCTGCGCGACGGCTTCGGGCCGGGCATGCTAACCGCCCTGGCGCGCGTGGAGGGACGCCCGCTCGGGGTGGTGGCCAACGATCCCACCCATCTCGGCGGGGCAATCGACGCCGACGGCGCCGACAAGGCCGCCCGCTTCGTGCAGCTGTGCGACGCGTTCGCGCTGCCGGTGCTGTTCCTGTGCGACACACCCGGCTTCATGGTCGGCCCCGCGGCCGAGCGCACGGCCACCGTGCGCCACTTCGCGCGCATGTTCCTGGGGGGCGCCAACCTGAGCGTCCCCACGGGGACCATCGTCCTGCGCAAGGGCTACGGGCTCGGCGCGCAGGCCATGGCCGGAGGCGGTTTCAAGGCGCCGCTGTTCACCGTCGCGTGGCCCACCGCGGAGTTCGGCGCGATGGGCCTCGAGGGCGCCGTGCGCCTGGGCATGCGCCGCGAGCTCGACGCGATCGATGACCCGGCCGAGCGCGAGCGGGCCTTCGAGGCCTACGTCGCCGCCGCCTACGAGCGCGGGCGCGGCCTCAATATGGCCGCCTACGGCGAGATCGACGACGTGATCGATCCCGCCGACTCGCGTCGCTGGATCGCCACGCTGTTCGACGGCGACAGCGCGGAGCGGCCCGGCAAGCGCCGGCCGCACATCGACGCGTGGTGAGCAGCTTCCAGGCCGCCCGGAATCACGCCACGATCACCAGGGTCCCGCGCGCCGCAGCCTGCCTATGGGGCTGCCGCGCTCGTCTCGCGCGCTTTGGGCCCCAGCAGGTAGGCCACCAACGCCAAGGCCGCGAGGCTGCCGGACTCCCACAAGAGGCCATCCAAGCCTGCGGCCACGATATCGGCGTCCCCGAGTCCCCGAATCCCCGAGGTTTCTTCGAGCTGGCGGACGATCTCCCAAACATGAAGACCGGCAAGGGCAACGACAGCCCCTGCCAGGCCACAGACCACGAAGTACACCAGCGTCCCCACCGCCCCCTCACCAAGCGGCGGCAGCCATGTCGTGGCTGCCCACACGCCCGCACTGAAGCAGGCCACAACGACGATCGCGAGCACCACCATGGCGGCAGACGATAAGCGATTGCTTCGCGACGGACCCTTCACCACGCGGGGCAAGGAAAACTGCATACCTTGATCAGATAACTGTGCCATTGCGCACACAGCGGCTGCGCTCGTTCCACACGGTCCGCCACCGCTGTATCATCCGTTGCAGGGCCGTCATCGGGAAGTGCCGAGGTGGACCCTGATGGGCAGTGCAACGGGACCTGAAGTCGCGCCGGTATCCATCTGGAACTGGACCGAAACCAATGATCACCATCACCCTGACCTCGCTGAGCGCATGAGAACGGTGCGCGCTGTCGCAGGGCTGCGCGCCGAGCTCGCGCCGGCCCGCCGCGAGGGGCTGACGATCGGCCTCGTGCCCACGATGGGCGCGCTGCACGAGGGGCACCTCTCGCTCGTGCGCCGCGCACGCGAGCGATGCGACGTGGTCGTGGTGTCGCTGTTCGTGAATCCCTCGCAGTTCAACGAGCGCTCCGATCTCGAGCGCTACCCGCGCGACGAGCAGCGCGACGCGGAGCTGGCGCAGCAGGCGGGAGCCGATCTGCTGTTCGCGCCCGCGGTCGAGGAGGTGTACCCGCACGGGTTCGCCACCGCCGTCGAGGTGCACGGCGTGAGCGAGCGCCTCGAGGGCGAGACGCGCGGTGCCGAGCACTTCCGCGGCGTCGCAACGGTGGTCACCAAGCTGCTCTGCATGGCGCTGCCGGACATCGCCTACTTCGGCCAGAAGGACGCCCAGCAGGTCGTCGTGATCCGCCGTCTGGTCGCCGACCTCGATCTCCCGGTCGCGATCGATGCCTGCCCCACGGTGCGCGAGGCCGACGGGCTCGCCATGTCCAGCCGCAACGCGCTGCTCTCGCCCGCCGAGCGCCTGCGCGCGCCCGCGCTGCACGCCGCGCTCGAGCGCGTCCGCCGGCTCGCCGACGCGGGTGAGAGCGCGCCCGCGGTGCTGCTCCACGAGGCCCACGAGACGCTGCGCTCCCGCGGCGTGAGCGCGGAGTACGTGGCGCTCGTCGACCCCGACACGCTCGAGCCGATCGACGAGCTGCGCGCGCCGGCCCTGCTGGCGCTCGCAGCGCGCATCGGCGCTGTCCGCCTGATCGACAACGCCACCATCGAGCCGGCCCTCGCGGCCAGCCCCGGCCAACCACCCCAGGGAGAGGCGATCGCCACATGCAGCGCGTGATGATGAAGTCCAAGATCCACCGGGCCACGGTCACCGACTGCGACCTGCACTACGTGGGCTCGATAACGATCGACCCAGAGCTGCTGGGTGCGGCCGACATCCTCGAGCACGAGCAGGTGCACGTCGTGGACATCGACAACGGCGCGCGCTTTGAGACCTACACGATCGCCGGCGAGCCGGGCTCGGGCGACATGCGCGTCAACGGCGCCGCCGCCCGCCTGGTGCACCGCGGCGACACGATCATCGTCATCTCCTACGGCCAGTACGACGAGGCCGAGCTGGAGCGCTATACGCCGCGCGTCGTGCACGTGCAGGCGCAGACCAACCGCATCATCACCGTCGACGACGAGGTGGCGACCCTGCTCTCCTAGGGAGCGGGCGTCAACCGAGCGTCAGAGAGGAACCGCAATGTCCAGCCACCCCACGCTGCAGACGCCGGCCGATCCCGGCCGCCTGCCCATGACGCTGCCGCTGCTGAGCGAGAAGAAGCGCCTCGGCGAACCGATCGTGATGGTCACCGCCTATGACTACCCCAGCGCCCGCGCCGCCGAGGCCGCCGGCGTGGACCTCGTGCTGGTCGGCGACTCGGCCGCCACGACCGTGCTCGGCTACAGCGCCACCACGCCCGTCGCTCTCGAGGACATGCTCGTCCTCACGCGCGCCGCGCGACGCGGCCTCGCCACGCCGCTGCTGATCGGCGACCTGCCCTTCGGCTCCTACGAGGTCTCCGACGAGCAGGCCATCACGACCGCCATGCGGATGGTCAAGGAGGCCGGCTGTGACGCGGTCAAGCTCGAGGGCGGCGGCGAGGCATCGGCCAGCCGCGCCCGCGCGATCGTCGGCGCGGGCATCCCCGTGATGGGGCACGTGGGGCTCACGCCCCAGACCGCGACCGCGCTCGGTGGCTGGAAGGCGCAGGGCCGCACCGCCGCCGCCGCCGCGCGCATCGCCGCCGAGGCGCTCGCGCTGCAGGCCGCCGGCTGCTTTGCGATCGTCTTCGAGGCGATCCCCAGCGCGGTCACCGAGGAGCTCATGGCGCTGCTGGAGGTTCCCGTGATCGGCATCGGCGCCGGGCCCGCGACCGACGGGCAGGTGCTCGTCTTCCACGATCTGCTCGGCATCCGCGACGGGCTCGGCGCGCGCTTCGTCAAGCGCTACGCGAACATCCAGCAGGACATGAACGAGGGCGTGCGCGCCTACGCCGAGGACGTGCGCGCGCGCCGCTATCCCGGCCCCGAGCACACCTACTCGATCGACCCCGCGGAGCTCGCCGAGCTGCAGGCGCAGCTGGGCTGAGGGGCCCGCGCGGCGCTAGTCGGGCGCCTCGATCGAGGCGCCCGCAGAGCGGGCCGCGATCGCCGCATCGATCTGCGCCCCCACGCTCGGCATCTCCGCGACCACCCTGCGCAGGTCGCGCGCCGTCATCACGATCACGCTCAGCTCGCTGGCCGCCGTCACCGTGGCGTTGCGGCGCACGTCGCGTACCGCCCCGATCTCGCCCGCGAAGTCGCCCGGGCCAAGCGTCGCCAGCAGCTCGCCCCCGCGGCTGACCTCCGCGCTGCCCGTGCGGATCAGCAGGAACTCGTGGGCGAAGGCCCCCTCGTGTATCAGCCTGGTGCCTGCCGGGACCGCGATCTCGTCCGTCACGCTCGCCAGCCGCCGGAGCTCCTGCGGCGAGAGCTCCGCGAACAGTCCCACGGTCTTGAGCTTGGACTCCTCCATCAGCACCTCACACGCCCGGGAGCCGCATCGGCGACCCGCCCGGCGCTGACACGGCGCGATTCTACGCGAGGCACATCCCCGCCCGGCGCCCGGCGCTCACGGACACGCGACGGCGAGCGCGCAGCCGCCGCCGGTTTCGCTCGGTCCGCCCGGCGGGCTGCCCGCGGGCTGGCTGGGGGCCGTGGTGGTCGTGGTCGGGGGCGGCGGAGGCGGGGCCTGCGCAGGCGTGCTAGGCGTGGTGCTCGCCGGAGGCGGCGGCGGGGTCGCCGGGACGGGCGCAGGCGGACTGCTGATGCGGCGCCGCGCCCGCTGGGGGCCGTGATGGTGCGACCGGCGCGGTGGCGGGGTGCGCGGCACGCCCGCGAGGGCGAGGGTGCCGTGCGCGGCCGGCGGGGCATCCGGTCCAGTGGAGGTCGGCTGGGTGGAGCCATGCCCGGCCGTCGCCCGGGCATGGGTGCGGTGCGCGGCGAGCGAGCGCCCGGCGCCGTGGCGCGTCGCCGGCAGCGCACCGGCCGGCGACGGGGCGAGCGTCTGCAGCGTGAGGTGGCGCTCGGGGGCGATGCTGCCGGCCTGCGTGAGCGCGAGCAGCAGCACGAGCACGCCCAGCGCGGCGGCTGCGGTCAGCCAGCGCCGGCGGCCCCTGAACCGCGGCGCGCCCGCACCGCTGCGCGTGATCCATGGGACGCCCCGCGCCATTGCCGCAGGGCCCGGCGGACGCGGCGGATCGCCGACGTGACTCCAGTCGGCACCCACAAGCTGGGCGGCGCGAGCGATCGTGGCGTGGCGCAGCCAGGCCAGCGCCACGATCGGCCCGAGCGCGCGGTAGGAAACGCCGGCCTCCTCCATCGCCTCGGCGCTCAGCCTGCAGGTCTCGCAGAGGGTGACGTGTGCGCTCAGCCAGTCGAGCTCGTCGCCGCCCGCGCCCTGGGCGTCCTGCACGCGCGCGAGCAGCGGCAGGGCGCGCTCGCAATCCGGCGAGGCGGGCGCGATCGACGCCAGCGCCCCGCCCCTCACGAGCTCGCGCAGGCGCAGGCGGGCGCGCGAGATCAGCTGGGCGACCGCGTTGCTGTTGAGGCCGATGATCTGCCCGATCTCCTCGTAGGAGAGCTGCTCGAGCTCCCGCAGCGCGAGCACCTCGCGCTGGCGCGCGGACAGCTGCGCGTTGGCCGCCCGCACCTGCGCGCGCGTGGCGTCCAGCAGCGCGGCCCGCTCGGGGTCGAGCGCCAGCTCGCCCGGCTCCGGGCCGCCCGGCTCGAGACGCTCGAGCTGCTCACCCACCGGCTCGACCCGCCTCCTGGCCTCGATCGCGTCATAGCACGCGTTGCGCGCTGTAGTGAGCGCATATGCGATGAAGTTCAAGTCGCGGCCCTGCAGGGCCGGCAGACGCCGCAGCAGGCGCATGAAGGTCTCCTGGGTCGCTTCCGCCGCCGCGTCCTCGCTGCCAAGCATCCGCAGGCAGAAGCCGAACACGCGGCGCTCGTGGCGGTCGTAGAGCCGCGCGAACGCGTCCCCGTCGCCCGCGAGCGCCAGCCTCGCGAGCTCGCGATCGTCGGGTGCGGCGCGGGCGCTTGCGGTTGTGCTCGCCATGGCCACCTGCTCACGGCGATTCTCCCACGACACGCCCGCGCGGGCAAGCTGCCGGCCGTCTGCTGGACATCCGCTGGTCCTTTCCCCCGCCGCGCGGGACGGGTGTTCAGTGCTCACGGACCTCCAACCCGCGGGGCGCCCGATCCTTACGCGGCGTGGCACGCGAATTTTCTTTCCGGCGGGCGTAAGGAAGCGGGCGCCGGCCCGTTGAGGGAACGAAGCGCACAAACCGGGCAAGCGCCCTCAACACCACAGGAGGCATCCCATGTCACAGCTCCACCCCACAGTCCCCGCCGCCCTCTCGATCATCGCCGTGGCCCTCGGCCCGGCCGCCACGGGCGCGCTCGGCGCGAGCAGCCACCACGCCGGCGGGCACCACAGCCACCGCAAACCGTCGCTCGTGGGGCCCCGCGGCGCGACCGGCCCGCGGGGCCCCATGGGCGCCATCGGCCCTGCCGGCCCCGCGGGCGCGACGGGTGCCACCGGCGCGACCGGCGCGCAGGGCCCGGGCGCAGTCGAGTACACCTACAACTCGAGCGCGCCGGCGGCCAGCGAACAGAACACGCCGCTCGGTCCCGCCGGCCCGTTCAAGCTGACCGCCAGCTGCGTGCAGCTCGGCCCGACGCTGCTCGTGGTCGACCTCGGCGCGAGCAACGCGCTCGACGTGGGCATCGACAACGTGCGCACCGAAGCCGATGACGGCAGCCCCACCGAGACCTCGCTCGACAGCTTCACGCAGCCCGCCACGAGCACACCGACCACGCTCTTCGGGCTGGCCAGCGACGCAACCGGGACCGAGGAAAGCTACGGCCTGGGTCACATGACGGTGACCTGGCCCGTGCACGGCGAGCTCGAAGTGTTCGCCCACGTCTCCGAGGGCACGCACGTCTGCCACCTCTCGACCGTCTGGGTGCCCGCATCCTGACGCGCGCCTGCCGGTCCGCGCGGCCGCCGCGTCGGACTGCGGTGGGCCAGGCCGTCGCCGCGGGGCTCTGCGAAGCCCCCGCGGCGACGGCTTCCCGGCACGGTGTGAGCGGATCTACGACTCAGGACACCGGCTCGCGACGATCAGGAAAGCGAGACGCCCCAGCGCTCGGCGAACGCGAACTCCTCGACCGGTTTGCGGGCCAGGCGCGACGGCCATGGATCGGCCCGGTGGCCCACGCCGATGTGGGCGGCCAGCGCGATGCCGTCCGGGATCCCGAGCAGCGCCCTGACCTCCGCCTCGGCCGGCACCAGCAGCGTGGTCATCGCCGCGCCGAGGCCCTCTGCGCGCAGCGCCAGCAGCAGGTTCTGCACGAACGGGTAGATCGACGCGCCCCCCACGATGCTCTGCCGCGGCAGCCCCGCGTCGGTGACCGCGAGGTCCTCCAGGCGCACGCACACGACCAGGTGCACGGGGATCTCGTCGAGCCGCTCCGCGTACTCGTTCGCGCGCTGCACGCCCCGCACAGCTCGTGCGTCGAAGGCCTGCGGGTCCGCGAGCAGCTGCGCGCCGCCGGTCGTCTGCATGTATGCGCGCCAGCCGGGGAGGTACAGATCGCGCAGCGCGCGGCGACGCTCGGCGTCGCGGACGACGATCACGCGCCAGCCCTGGCGGTTGCCGCCGCTCGGTGCGAAGCGGGCTGCCTCGAGCGCCCGCGCGAGCGCCTCCGGCGCGACCGGCTCGGTCGTGAAGCGCCGGCTCGTCGGCGCGCAGCGCATGGCCTCGAGCAGGTCCACGTCGGGGACGCTAGCGGTTTCCCTCGCCGAGCCGCCTGCGCACGCGAGCGGGCGCGCCGGCGGCCAGCGAGAACGGCTCGATGTCGCTCGTGACAACGCTGTTGGCGCCGATCACGCAGCGCTCGCCGATACTGACGCCGCTGGCGACCACCACGTTGGCCCCCAGCCAGCAGTTCTCGCCGATCCGCGTGGGGCCCTTGCTCTCGAAGCCCTGCCAGGTGATCGGCCTGGTGGGGTCATCGACGCGGTGCGACGCATCGGAGACGAAGCAGCCGTTGGCGAGCATGCAGTGATCGCCGATCTCGACCAGCTCGTGTGCCGCCACCATCACGCCGAGGTTCAGGAAGGTGCCCGCGCCGATGCGCACGCGCGCGGAGCCCGGAGCGGTGATCCACACGTGCGGCTCCAGCAGCGTTCCCGGCCCGATCTCCAGGCGTCCCTCGCGCAGCGCCTCCAGCACGTTGCCGTGCACCGGCCAGCGCACGAACGCCTCGCGGCGCATGAACTCCCAGTGGATGCGCGCGCGGTTGTGGGGCAGCGAGCTGCGCTCATACCAGCGCCACTTCTGGGCCCACAGGCGGGCGCTGCGCGCGAGCTGCTCGCCCATGCGCTCAGGCGGCGACCCTGGCCGCCCGCCGGCGCGCTCCCGGGCGCGAGCCCTTGCCCGCGGCGGGCTTGCGCGCCGGGGTGAGGATCTGCGCGAGAAAGCGCCCGGTGTGAGATGCGGGCTCCGCCGCGACCTCCTCGGGGGTCCCCACCGCGATCGCCAGGCCGCCCTCCTCGCCGCCCTCGGGTCCCATGTCGATCAGCCGGTCGGCGCTCTTGATGATGTCGAGGTTGTGCTCGATCACCACCACACTGTTGCCCGCGTCCACGAGGCGCTGCAGGACATCCAGCAGGCGCTGGACGTCGGCAAAGTGCAATCCGGTGGTGGGCTCGTCGAGGATGTAGAGCGTGCTGCCGGTCGCGATCTTGGAGAGCTCCGTGGCGAGCTTCACGCGCTGGGCCTCCCCGCCCGAGAGCGTCGTGGCGGGCTGGCCCAGCCTGACGTAGCCGAGGCCGACCGCGTTCAGCGTCTCCAGGCGGCGGCGGATCTTGGGGATGTGCTCGAAGAAGCCCAGCGCCTCCTCCACGGACATGTCGAGCACGTCCGCGATGCTGCGGCCCTTGAACTTCACCTCGAGCGTCTCGCGGTTGTAGCGCTTGCCGTGGCACTGCTCGCAGGGCACGTACACGTCGGGCAGAAAGTGCATCTCGATCTTGATCTGTCCGTCGCCGCGGCAGACCTCGCAGCGCCCGCCCTTGACGTTGAAGCTGAAGCGCCCGGGTTTGTAGCCGCGCGCGCGCGCCTCCTGGGTCTTGGCAAACAGGTCGCGGATCACGTCGAAGAGCCCCGTGTAGGTGGCCGGGTTGGAGCGCGGGGTGCGCCCGATCGGCGACTGGTCCACCGCGATGATCTTGTCGAGCTGCTCGAGGCCGTGGATGGCACGGTGCGCGCCCGCGCGCCTGCGCGCGCGGTGCAGCCGGTTGGCGACCGCCTTGAAGAGCACGTCGTTGACGAGCGTGGACTTGCCCGAGCCCGATACGCCGGTCACGCACGTCAGCACGCCAAGCGGTATGTGCACATCGATGTCGCGCAGGTTGTGCTGGCTGGCGCCGAGGATCTCGATATAGCCGCTCGGCGTGCGCCGGCGCTCGGGCAACTCGATCGTGCGCGCGCCCGAGAGGAACTGGCCGGTCAGCGACTCCGGCACGCGCTCCACCTGCGCCGCGGTGCCCTGCGCCACGATCTGCCCGCCGTGCTCGCCCGCTCCCGGCCCGAGGTCCACCAGATGGTCGGCCGCGCGCATCGTCTGCTCGTCGTGCTCGACCACGATCACCGTGTTGCCCAGGTCGCGCAGGCGCTCCAGCGTGCCGATCAGCTTGGAGTTGTCGCGCTGGTGCAGCCCGATCGAGGGCTCGTCGAGGATGTACAGCACGCCCACCAGCGAGGAGCCGATCTGCGTGGCCAGGCGGATGCGCTGGGCCTCCCCGCCGGACAGGGTGGCGGCGGCCCGGTCCATCGAGAGGTAGCCGATGCCGACGTTCTCCAGGAACTGCAGGCGCTCGGAGATCTCGCGCAGGATCAGCCGGGCCACGTGGCGATCGGTCTCCGAGAGCTCCACCTCGGCCAGCCACTCCAGCGCCCGCCGCGCCGACAGCGCGCAGAAGTCCTCGATCCGCGTCCCCGCCACGAGCACCGCGCGCGACTCCGCGCGCAGCCGCGCGCCGCCGCACACCGGGCAGGCGCGCAGCGACATGTACTCCTCGATCTTCTCGCGCGTCCACTCGGAATCGGTCTCGCGGTAGCGGCGTTGCAGGTTCCTCATGATCCCCTCGAAGCGCGTCGCGTAGGAGCGCCTGCGCCCGTAGCGGTTGCGGTAGGTGACCTGGATGGGCTCGCCGTTGGTGCCCTCGAGGAACAGGCTGCGTTGCTCCTCGCCGAGCTCCTCCCACGGCAGCTCGAGATCCACGTCATAGCGCTCCGCGATCGCCTCGGTGACCTGCTCGTAGTAGTTGGAGCTGCTGCCCGCCCACGGTGCCAGCGCACCTTCGGCGATGGAAAGCGTGGGGTCCGGCACCACCAGCTCGGGGTCGATCTCCATCATCGAGCCCAGGCCCGTGCAGCGCTCGCACGCACCGTGCGGGGAGTTGAAGGAGAAGATCCTGGGCTCCAGCTCGACCAGCGAGGGCCCGTGCTCGGGGCATGCGAAGCGCTCCGAGAAGGTGAACACGGTGCCCGGCTCGGGCGCCATCCCGGGCGCGATCTGGGTGGCCGCCGCGCGCGCGCCCTTGGCGCCCTTGGCGCCCGCCCGGGGCTCGGGGTCTCCCACGGCCGGCCCGCCGGCGGAGGCCGATCGGCCGGAGCCCATTATCTCTATCTCAACCAGCCCGTCCGCCAGCGAGACCGCCGTCTCGATCGAGTCCGCCAGGCGCTTGCGCGCGTCGTGGCGCATCACGAGCCGGTCAACCACGGCGGAGATGTCGTGCTTGTAGCGCTTGTCGAGCACGATCGACTCCTCCAGCATGCGCACGCGCTCGTCGATCTTCACGCGCGCGAAGCCGTCCGTGCGCAGCTCGTCGAGCAGCTTGCCGTACTCGCCCTTGCGCCCGCGCACCATCGGCGCCAGCACCATGAAGCGGGTGCCCTCCGCGAGCTCCATCACCTGGTCGATGATCTGCTCGGCCGACTGCCCCACGATCGGGCGCCCGCAGATCGGGCAGTGCGGCTTGCCCACGCGTGCCCACAGCAGGCGCAGGTAGTCATAGATCTCGGTCACCGTGCCCACCGTCGAGCGCGGGTTGCGCGAGGTGGTCTTCTGGTCGATCGAGATCGCCGGCGAGAGGCCCTCGATCGAGTCCACGTCGGGCTTGTCCATCTGCCCCAGGAACTGCCTCGCGTACGCCGACAGCGACTCCACGTAGCGGCGCTGGCCCTCCGCGTAGATCGTGTCGAACGCGAGGCTCGACTTGCCCGAGCCCGACAGGCCCGTGATCACCACCAGCGCGTCCCGCGGCAGGGCCAGCGAGATGTCCTTGAGGTTGTGCTCCCGTGCGCCCGAGACCACTATCTGGTTGCCCGCTGCCATCCAACGGTGCATTCTATGAGGCAACTACATATCCAAAGCACGTATGCCTGGGATTTGGCTCTACAGAGCCAAAAACGCGGGGTAGGCGGTGAGCGATCTGAGTCGAACAAGCGTTCGACCTTCCCGCGAGGACTGGATCGCCTCGCTCGATCCGGGCGTGGCGCGTTATGTGGACGTACTTGATGCCGCCGGGATCGAGACTTATGTGTCCTGTGAGGGCGGCGAGGGGCATTCCTACGCTGAGCCAGCGGTGCGCTTCTACGGTGCGCGTGGCGAGGGCTTCCGTGCCCTCGCGGTTGCGCTACAGCATGGATTCCCCGTGCGCGCCGTGCGGCGCACCTGGACCATTGACGAGGACAGCCATCCCCACGGCCCATACCGGGAAATGGCGTTCTGGCCCGATTCGATTTACCGCCCCTCGCGGTCGAGGCGCTTGCATTCATCGCAGAGCGGCCGACCCTCCACACCCGGTCTGCGGTGCTTCAGCTCGATTCGCTGGCCGTCTTTGCACACGGCGTTGTCGTGATGAACGTTCCGGTGGTGGGGCGTGTACTCAAGCGAGGTCGTGTGGAACGGCGGGATCTTCGGCATGGCCCCCTTCTCTCTAGTTCCAGTCGGGCGAAAGCCTCTCCGGCTAGCCTTCGATCGCGGCGTAAACCTCGTCGATCAGCTTGACGCTGTCGTCCAGCTCGAAGTTCTCGGTGATGTAGCGCTCGGTGTCCGCGCGCGACTCCCCGTTCAGCGCCATGTTCAGCGCGATCAGGCGGGCGCCGTCGAGATCGCCGCCCGCGGCCGGCGCGGGCTGGCTCGGTGCGGGCGCCACAGGAGCGGGCGCCACAGGAGCGGGTGCGACGGGGGCGGGCGCTTTCGGGGCGATCGCCTCCTCGAACTCGGCCTGGAAGCTCCCCGGCGTGTGCTCCGCCGAGGCGGCCTGAGCGCTGCTGGAGGCCGCGTCGTACAGTTCGCCCATGCCGGATTCGAGGGCGCCGAGATCCTCTGCCAGCCGGCCGGCGCCGGCGCGCAGGCTCTCAACCAGCGCGCTCACCTCGCGGTCCATCGAGCCCACGCGCTCCAGCAGCGCCGCGGCGACCTGCGCCACCGCGCCCACGTGCGCGCGTGCCTTCTCCAGCGCCTCCTCGCGCGTGCGCTCCGCGTCGCGGCCGGCCTCCTCGCGCACCCGCACCGCGTTCTCCACCGCCTGGCGCTCGATTTCCGCGGCAGCCGCCTCGGCTGCGGCGAGGATGTTCTGCACGTGGCTGCCCGCGCTCGAGGCGACCGACATGTCGCCGCCGCTGATCGCCGCGCGCTGCAGTTCCTCGAACTCCGCCGCCAGCGCCTGCAGGTGCGCATCCACGGCCGCAGCATCGTAGCCGCGCCTCGCGATCGGGAAATCCCTGCGCTCTATCGCCTGGCGGTCGAAATCCACGGCGCCATCCTAAGCTATGTCGCCGGACGGAGCGTCGGCTGGCGAGGACTGGCCCACCGGAGCAGGCTCCGGCTGCACGTCCTGGCGCCCCATCTCGGCCAGGTCGCGGCGCAGCTCGCGCAGCTCGTCACGCAGCTGGGCGGCGTACTCGAAGCGCAGCTCGTCCGCCGCGGCGGCCATCTCCTCCTCGAGCTCGACCACCAGCCGCTCGAGCTCGTTGCGCGGCATCGTCTCGCCTGCCGCGCCGCGGCGGCCCGTGCGCCGTTTGCGCCCGCGCGGCACCTTCGACTCCGCCTGCAGGAACTCCGCGATGTCGGAGATGCCCTTCACGATCGTCGCCGCGGTGATGCCGTGCTCCTCGTTGTAGGCCAGCTGGATCGCCCTCCTGCGGTCGGTCTCCGAGATCGCCGCCTCCATCGCGCGCGTCTGCTTGTCCGCGTACATCAGCACCGTGCCGTCCACGTTGCGCGCTGCGCGCCCGATCGTCTGGATCAGCGAGGTCTCACCGCGCAGGAAACCCTCCTTGTCCGCATCCAGGATCGCAACCAGCGAGACCTCCGGCAGGTCGAGGCCCTCGCGCAGCAGGTTGACCCCCACCAGCACGTCGTACTCGCCCAGGCGCAGATCGCGGATGATCTGGATGCGCTCCAGCGTGTCGATCTCCGAGTGCAGGTAGCGGGTCTTGAAGCCCATCTCCAGCAGGTACTGGGAGAGGTCCTCGCTCATCTTCTTGGTCAGCGTGGTCACCAGCACGCGCTCGTCGCGCTCCACGCGGACGCGGACCTCGTTCATCAGGTCGTCGATCTGGTTGCGCGTCTCACGCACCTCCACGACCGGGTCCACGATCCCCGTGGGGCGCACGATCTGCTCCACGATGCGCGTCGAGTGCGCCCGCTCGTAGTCCCCCGGGGTGGCCGAGACGAACAGCAGCTGCGGTGTGATCGAGAGGTACTCCTCGAATTTCTGCGGGCGGTTGTCCATCGCGCTGGGCAGGCGGAAGCCGTATTCCACTAGCGTCTGCTTGCGCGAGCGGTCGCCCTCGTACATCCCGCCGATCTGCGGCACCGTCTGGTGTGACTCGTCGATGAAGCAGATGAAGTCCTTGGGGAAGTAGTCGATCAGGCAGTAGGGCCGCTCGCCGGGAGCGCGGCCGTCGAGGATCCGCGAGTAGTTCTCGATGCCCGAGCAGAAGCCCACCTCCCGCAGCATCTCCATGTCGTACTGGGTGCGCTGGCGCAGGCGGTGGGACTCCAGCTGCTTGCCTTCGGACTCCAGCTGCTCGCAGCGCTCGTTCAGCTCGCGGCCGATCTCCTCCACGCCCGCCTCGATCGTCCCCTCCCTGACGTTGTAGTGGGTGGCCGGCCACACCGCCACGTGCTCCAGGTCGTCGGCCACCAGCTCGCCCGTCAGCGGATCGAACTGCTGCAGGCGTTCAACTTCGTCGCCGAACATCGTCGCGCGGAACGCCGTCTCGGCGTACGCGGGGAACACCTCGAGCGTCTCTCCGCGCACGCGGAAGGTGCCGCGCGAGAGCACCGAGTCGTTGCGCGTGTACTGGATCGAGACCAGTTTGCGCAGCAGGCCGTCGCGGTCGAGAGTCTCGCCGCGGCGCAGGATCTGCATGTTCATCTCATAGGTCTCCGGCGAGCCCAGCCCGTAGATGCACGACACCGACGCCACCACGATCACGTCCCTGCGCGCGAACACCGCCGCTGTGGCCGCGTGGCGCAGGCGGTCGACCTCCTGGTTGATCGCCGAGTCCTTCTCGATGTACAGGTCCCGGCTGGGCACATAGGCCTCGGGCTGGTAGTAGTCGTAGTAGGAGACGAAGTACTCGACCGCGTTGTCGGGGAAGAACGTGCGGAACTCGTTGCACAGCTGCGCCGCGAGCGTCTTGTTGTGCGCGATCACCAGCGCCGGGCGCTGCACCGCCTCGATCACGCCCGCCATCGCCATCGTCTTGCCCGTCCCCGTCGCGCCCAGCAGCGTCTGGAAGCGCTCGCCCGCCTCCACACCCTCGGCCAGCGACGCGATCGCCCCGGGCTGATCGGCGGTCGGCGTGAAGGCGGAATCGAGCTTGAAGGGGGGCATGCGCGAGGGTCCCCCTACAGTAGCCCGTCCACCGAACGCCCCGCTGCGCTCAGCCGAGCAGCTACTGGATGCCCAGCTGCTGCGCGTAGCTGGAGCGGTATATCTGCTCGGCGGAGAGAACGCGCTGCACGTATTCGCGCGTCTCCGGGAAGGGGATCGCGGCGGCGCTCAGGCCCCTGCCTTCGGCGTGGGCTTCGGCGACCCAGCGATCGACGTTGGTCTCACCGCCGTTGTAGGCAGCGACCGCGAGCATCTGGTTGCCTTCGTAGTGGTCGAGCAGGTAGCGCAGGTAGTAGCTGCCGTAGGCCACGTTGACGCTCGGCGTGGCAAGGTCGCCGGCGGTGAAGCGGGTGCCGCCCGACAGGCGCGCCAGGTAGTAGGCGGTGGTCGGCAGAATCTGCATCAGGCCCTGTGCGCCGGCCGCGGAGGGACGCGGTTCGAATTTGCTCTCCGCATAGATCACCGCGGCGATCAGCGCCGGATCCAGGTGCTTGGCGGCGGCCTGTTCGCGGATGATGGCCGCGTCGGCGAGCGGGAGGGCTGGTTCGCGCACGGCCCCGCGCAGGCCGTAGTAGACGATCGCGCCGCAGAGGAAGATGAGGGCGGCCGCCGCCCATGCGCCGAGCGTCCGTTGGTTCATCCTGCAAGCTTCTCAAGCACCGCCGACAGCTGGCGCACCAGGTCCTCCTCGCTGCCGTCGTTGCGCACCGTGAAGGTCGCCCGCCGCGCCTTCTCCTCCTGTGAGAGCTGGCGTGCCGCGCGCTCGTCGGCCAGCGCGTGTCCGCGCGCGGCATCGCGCTCGCGGCGCACCTGCTCCTCGGCGACGACCGCGATCGTCGCGTCGTAGATCCCCTCGAGGCCAGCCTCGAACAGCAGTGGAACCTCGACCACGGCCGCCCGCGGCGGTGGTCTCTGCGCACGGGCGCGCGCGAGCCAGTCGGCGACCCGCTCGCCCACCAGCGGCCACACCAGACCCTCCAGCCACGCGCGATCCTCCTCAGCGCCGAACGCGCGCGCGGCCACGGCGGCCCGGTCCACCACGCCGCCCGGCGCCACCTCCTGCCCCCAGCGCGCCACCACCGCGTCGCGCAGCTGATCGCCCGCGTAGAGCTCGTGTACCACCGCGTCGCTGGAGATCACCGCCGCGCCGAGGTCCGCCAGCGCAGCCAGCGCGGTCGACTTCCCCGCACCCATGCCGCCGGTCAGCCCGACGAAGGGCACCGCCGGCTCCACCATCGCGGGACCGCTCTCCTGCTGTCAGTCCTGCTGCGCGGACTCGCCGGTGGGCTCGGGCGCGCTCTCGCCGCCGTCGCCGGCCACCGGCTCGCCGGCCGGCGCATCGCCGTCGGAGGACTCTGCGGGCGCCTGCGGCGCGACCTCGGCCGCGGCAGGCTCCGCGACGACCGCGGCCTGCGCCTCTGCGCCGGCCTCGCCCGCCGGCTCGGGCTGCTCCTCCAGGGCCGTCTCGGCGGCCTCGGCTACGGGCGCCGAGTCCTCCTCCACCGTCACCGTGCCGGCCTCCGCGACCGGCTCGCCGTCCGCGTCGCCCTCGGCCCCGGCGGGCCGCGAGGCGGGGAGGATCTGGTCCTCCACGCGCTTGGCCGACAGCGACAGGCGCCGGCGCTCGGAGTCGATCTCGAGGATCTTCACGCGGATCTCGTCGCCCGGATGCACGATCTCACGCGGACTCTCCACGTGATGGGGCGCAAGCTCGGAGATGTGCACGAGGCCCTCCACGCCGTCGAGGATCTCCACGAAGGCGCCGAACGTGACGACCTTGGTCACCTTGCCGGCGAGCTCGTCGCCCACGTTGTAGGTGTCCACGATCCGCTGCCAGGGGTCTTCCTGGGTCTGCTTGAGACCGAGCGAGATGCGCTGGCGGTCGCGGTCGATGTCGAGCACCTTCACCTTCACGGTGTCGCCGATCGCGAGGATCTCGCTGGGGTGGTTGACGTGCGACCAGGACAGCTCGGAGATGTGGATCAGCCCGTCGATCCCGTCGAGGTCGACGAACGCCCCGAAGTCGACGATGTTGGAGATCTGGCCTTCGACCACCAGGCCGGGCTGCAGCCGGTCGAGGATCTGCTGGCGGACCTCCTTGCGCTCCTCCTCGAGCACCGCGCGCCGGGAGAGCACCACGTTGTTGCGCGAGCGGTTGAGCTCGATCACCTTGGTCTCGATCTTGGTGCCCATGTACTCGTCGAGGTTGGGGACCCGGCGGATGTCCACGAGCGAGGCGGGCAGGAACCCGCGCACGCCGAGGTCGATGATCAGCCCGCCCTTGACGACCTCGATGACGGTGCCCTCGACCGGCTCGCCGGACTCGGCGGCGGTTTCGATGCGGCGCCAGGCTTTCTCGAAGCGCGCGCGCTTCTTGGACATGATCAGGCGACCGTCCTGGTCCTCCTTGGTCATGACGATCGCGTCGACCTCCTCGCCGAGGTGGACCTCCTCGCTCGGGTCGACCGCCTTGCGGATCGAGAGCTCGCTTGCGGGGATGACGCCCTCGGACTTGTAGCCGATGTCGACGAGGACCTCGTCCTTGTCGATCCTCACCACGTGACCGGTGACGACCTCGCCCTCCTCGATCGCGCGGAAGGTCGCGTCGTAGTTGGGCACGATCTGCCCGTCGATCTCGAGCAGAAGCCCATTCGACCCCTCGACCACGCGGGCCTCGGGATTCTCCATCACAGTTTGCACCGGCCGAAGCGTAGCGCAGCCGTATCATTGCCGGGCATATGCCCGTTCGAGCGACGATGCGCGGAGCGGACCGCACCAGCCTGGAGCGCGACTGCGACGTGCTCGTCTGCGGCGCCAGCTTCGCCGGCCTGGCCGTCGCCCGGGAGCTCGCCGGGTCCGGCGCGCAGGTGCTCGTGATCGATCGCTACGAGCTCGGCGAGCGCCAGACCTCGGCGTGCATGGCGCCGACGAGCTGGCTGCAGGCGCTCGAGTTGATGGGCTCGCACCGCCAGAGCTTCGAAGAGATCCTCGTGCACACGCCCTACCGCACCGCGCGGTGGGCGCTGCCCTGGCCCTTCTCGACCTTCGACTATCCCGAGCTGTGCGCGCTGCTGTGGAGCCAGGCCGCATCGCCCGACATCGAGTTCGAGACCGCCACCGTGACCGGCCGGGCGGGCAGCACCGTGCACACCGACCGCGGCGAGCTGCGCGCGCCGCTGATCGTCGATGCGCTGGGCTGGCGGCGGGTGCTCTCCAACGCGACCACCATCCAGCCGCCCGACGCCGCACTCTCGCGCGGCCTGGAGGTGCACCCGCCCGGGCGCAGCGGGCAGATGGAGCTGTGGCTCGACCCGCGCTATGTGCGCGCGGGCTACGCCTGGAGCTTCCCCGCACAGGACGAGATGCGCGTCGGCGTGGGCTCCTTCTGGCCGACCCATCACGTCCGCGAGCCCACCGAGCGCCTAGCGCACGACCTGGGCCTGACGGCGGAGGGCTACCAGGGCAACTGGATCCCGCACCAGCTGCGCAGCGCGGTCGAGGATCGCGTCTTCTTCGCCGGCGACTCGGCCGGGCACTGCCTGCCGCTGACCGCCGAGGGGATCCGCACGGCGCTGTACTTCGGCCTGGCCTGCGGGCGCGAGCTGCGCGCGGTCGTCGAAGGTGTCCGCAGCCGCGAGGAGGCCCTGCGCCGCTACGGCGCCTTCTCCGATCGCCATGCGCGCAAATACCGCTGGCTGCTCGGCACCCAGCGGGCGATCGGGCAGATCGCGCCGAGCCGCGCCGCGACCGCGATCATCCGCTGCCTGGAGCAGCGCGGCTTCGCCACCTGGATCTTCAGCCACTATCTCGCGATCGCGCCACCGTCCTTCGTCGCGTTCGGGCCCGGGCGGCGCTCGCGCGCCGCGCTGGCCGCAGCAAGCGTCTGAGCGGAGCCGCGCGGCGGCGGGCATTCGCCGAGCGCCAGCGCCAGGCGCCGGACCCCCTCCTCGATGGCGGGCTCGCTCAGGTTGGCGTAGCCGAGGACCACCGCGTCGTGCACGGGCCGGATCTCCATGTAGGCGTAGCCGAGCGGGTACACGCCCACGGAGTGGCGCTCGGCGGCGCGCACGAGCTCGATGCCGTCGACCGCATCCGCCAGGCGCACGAGCGCGTGCAGGCCTGCCGCCACACCCGTCACGGCGGCGCCCGGGAGGTGGCGCGCGACCGCGCTCACGAGCGCGTCGCGCCGCAGCCGGTAGCGGCGGCGGGCCTGGCGCAGGTGACGATCGTAGGCGCCGCTCTGCAGCAGGCGTGCGAGCGCGAGCTGCTCGACCGTGGGGCAGCCGTGATCGGCGAGCACCTTCTCGGCGACGACCGCGTCGATCAGCGCCGGCGGCAGCACCAGCCAGCCCAGGCGCAGCGCGGGTGCGAGCGTCTTGGACACCGTTCCCATGTACACCACGCGGTCGGGTGCCAGGCCCTGCATGGCCCCGAGCGGAGCACGGTCATAGCGGTACTCCGCGTCGTAGTCGTCCTCGATCAGCATCGCGCCGGTCTCGCCGGCCCAGGCCAGCAGCGCGGCGCGACGCGGTGGCGCGAGCGCCACGCCGGTCGGGGACTGGTGTGCGGGCGTGACCAGCACCGCATCGAGGCGGCCCTGCGCCGCTAGCTCGTGCACGCACGCACCGCGCTCATCGACCGGGAGCGCCATCAGCGCGGCGCCCTGCGCGGCCAGGATCGCGCGGTGCGCGGGCAGGCCGGGGTCCTCGACGGCGATCCGCGCCGCGCCGCCGAGCGCCCGGGCGAGCAGCACGAAGCCCTGCGCCGCTCCTGAGCAGATGACGATCGACTCCGCGCCCGCGGCCACGCCGCGCACACGACGCAGGTGCTCGGCCAGCGCCCCGCGCAGCTCCGGCGCGCCCCGTGGGTCGGGGTAGCCGAAGGCCCGATCGGGCGCGTCGCGCAGGGTCTCGCGCAGCGCCCGCAGCCATGCCCGGCGCGGGAAGCTCGCGAGGTCGGGATAGCCCGGGAAGAAGTCGAAGCGGGGGGCGCGGCGCGCCGGCTCGGCCGGCGGCGCGTCGCTCGCCGCGGCCGCCTCGGCCACGAAGGTGCCCGCGCCGGGCCGGCTCAGCAGGTAGCCCTCGGCGATCACCTGCGCGTAGGCATCCACCACGAGCCGGCGCGAGACGCCCAGGTCAGCCGCCAGCGCGCGGCTGGCGGGCAGGCGCGTGTTCGCGGGCAGGCGTCCCGAGCGCACCGCCTCGCGCAGCGCGTCCTCGAGCTGTGCCCGCAGCGGCCTGCGCGCCGAGCGATCGAGCTCGACGAGCAGCTCCGGGCCCGAAGTGGCACCCGATTTCGGTGTCAAAGTGGTCCTTTACCGGGCACCACTGGCACCCTATCGTGGGGTCCATGGCCACGCAAGCCACCGCCCCGCAACAGCGCCCCCGCGCCGGTGCGCCGCCGTGGTCCTCGCTCAGCGTCGGGCTCGCCGCGTTCGCCTTCGTGGAGCTCGCACTGGCGCTCATGATGGCCCTCGCACCGCACGCCTTCTATGTCGCGATCGGACCCTTCGGCGCCTACAACGCGCACTACATCCGCGACGTTGCGAGCTTCGAGGCCGCGCTTGGCGTGGCGCTCCTGCTCGCCGTGCGCAGGCCCGGCTGGCGCGTGCCCGTGCTCGCCCTGGCCACCATCCAGTTCGCGCTGCACAGCCTCAACCACCTGCTCGACGTGGGCAACGCCCACCCGGCGTGGGCGGGTTACTTCGACTTCTTCACGCTCGCCGCGGCCACCGTGCTGCTGGCGCGGCTGTGGCGAGCGGCGAGCATCGAGAACGAAAGGAGCAGCACATGAGCAGGATCGAAGGCGTACCCCCCGCACGCGCCGGCGCGCTCGTGCGCAGCATCTATTTCATGGCGCGGCGCGAGGTGCGGCGCATGACCGGCCGCGAGGATCTGCTGCCCGGCGACATCCCCCTGCGCGCGCACCGGCCCGCGCTGCTGCTCGGCTACGGCGCGCTCGAGCGCGGGGTCGCGCACCGCCCGCGCGTGCCCGAGCGCCTGCGCGCGCTGGTGGCGCTGAAGTCGGCCGTCATGCAGGGGTGTGAGATGTGCCGGGACATCGGCTCCCAGCAGGCGCTCGCCGCGGGCGTCACGCAGGAGCAGCTGATCGAGCTGCATCGCTACGAGCACAGCGCGTGCTTCGACGACACCGAGCGCCTCGTGCTCGACCTCGCCGTCGGCATGACGCTCACCCCCGTGCGGGTCGGCGACGGGCTGATCGGCTCCCTGCGCGAGCGCTTCGACGACGCCCAGCTGGTCGAGCTGGTGAACCTCATCGCCGTCGAGAACCTGCGCTCGCGCTTCAACGCGGCCTTCGGGCTCCCCGCGCTCGGATTCAACGAGGGCGCCGTGTGCGCGCGCATGGAGCAGCCCGCAGCCACCGGCGAAGCAGACGGCGCCGCGGACCCCTCCGCGGTGACGCTCGGCGCCGCATGAGGGTCTTCCTCGCGGGCGCAACCGGCGTGATCGGGCGCCCGCTGCTGGCGCTGCTGCTTGCCGCCGGGCACGAGGTCACGGCCACGACGAGATCGCGGGCCAAGCTCGAGCAGCTGCGTGCAGCGGGCGCCGATGCAGTGCTCGCGGACGCACTCGACGGCGATGCGATGCGCGCGGCGGTGCTCGGCGCGCGCCCCGACGCGGTGATCGACCAGCTCACCTCGATCCCCGCACGGATCAATCCGCGCACGCTGGCACGCGACTTCGCGCTCAACGACCGCCTGCGCAGCGAGGGCACCCGGATCCTCGTGGACGCCGCACGCGCCGCCGGGACCGGGCGTGTGCTGGCCCAGGGCATCGCCTTCTCATATGCGCCCGGGCCGCCCGGCACGCTGCACCGCGAGCAGGACCCGCTGCTCGCACCAGCCGACGCGCCGAAGCCCTATCGCCGCTCGGCGGGCGCAGTGCAGGATCTCGAGCGCGCGGTCCTCGACGCCGACGGCGTGGTGCTGCGCTACGGGTACTTCTACGGCCCCGGCAGCGCCATCTCGCGCGCCGGCTCGATGGGCCAGGACCTCCTCCGCCGGCGCATGCCGATCGTGGGCAGCGGCGCGGGCGTGTGGTCGCTCGTGCACGCCCAGGACGCCGCCAGCGCGACCGTGGCCGCGCTGGAGCTGCAGGGGCCGCGTGTCTACAACATCGTCGACGACGAGCCCGCGCCGGTCGCGCAGTGGCTGCCCGAGCTCGCGCGCGCGCTCGGCGCGCCCGGCCCGCGGCGCGTACCGGCCCTGCTGGCGCGCCCGCTGGCCGGCAGCTACGGCATCGCGATCATGACGCGCGCCCAGGGCGCCTCCAACGAGCTGGCGCGGCGGGAGCTCGGCTGGACGCCCGCCTACCCCAGCTGGCGCAGCGGCTTCCGCGACGCGCTCGGCGGCTGACCCGGGCCGCGCCTCACTTGGCCTCCAGCCACGTGCGACCCTCGCCGATGTCCACCGCGAGCGGCGGCTCGCGCTCCTCCCACACGCCGACCATCTCGCGCTCGATCAGCTCGCGGGCCGCCGCGGCCTCCTGCGGCGGGCCTTCGAAGAGCAGCTCGTCGTGGATCGTGAGCAGCAGGCGCGTCTGCAACTCGCAACGCGCGAGCGCGGCGTGGCAGCGCACCATGGCCAGCTTGATTATGTCGGCGGCTGTCCCCTGCACGACCGTGTTGACCGCGAGGCGCTCGCCGAGCGTGCGCACCTGGTAGTTGCGGGCGCGCAGCTCGGGGATCTGGCGCCGGCGACCCCACAGCGTGGTCACGTGGCCCTCCTCCTTGGCCCGCTCGATCGTCGCCGCCATGAACTCCGCCACCCGCGGAAAGCGCTCGAGATAGGCGTCGATGAACGCCTTGGCCTCCTCGCGGGGAATGTTCAGGCGGTCCGCCAGGCCGTAGTCGGAGAGGCCGTAGACGATGCCGTAGTTGATCATCTTGGCCTTCGAGCGCATGCCCGGGTCGATCTGCTCGGGCGTGACTCCGAACACGCGCGAGGCGGTCGCCGTGTGCACGTCCTCGCCGCGGGCGAAGATCTCCATCAGGGCGTCCTCGCCCGCCACGTGCGCCAGTACGCGCAGCTCAATCTGCGAGTAGTCGGCGGAGATCAGCAGGGCGCCCTCCTCGGCCTCGAAGCAGCCGCGGATCTCGCGCCCGAGCGGCGTGCGGATCGGGACGTTCTGCATGTTGGGGTTGGTGCTCGACAGGCGCCCCGTCTGCGCGACCGCCTGCAGAAAGGTGGTGTGTATGCGCGAGCGCTCGTCGACCAGCTCGGGGAGCACGTCGAGGTAGGTCTTGATCAGCGTCGAGAGCTCGCGCCAGCGCTCGATCTTGGGCACGATCTCGTGCTCGGAGCGGATCGCCTGCAGCACGCGTGCATCTGTCGAGAAGCCGGTCTTGCCGCGCCGCTTGCGCGACAGGCCGAGCCGCTCGAACAGGATCTCCCCCAGCTGCTGGGGCGAGGCGATCAGGAACTCCTCGCCGGCCAGGGCGAAGATCTCGCGTTCCAGGCCGTCGATCTCGCCCGCCACGCGGCGCGTGATCTCGGCCAGGCGCTCGAGGTTGAGGCGCACGCCGAGCAGCTCCATGTCGCGCAGGACGCTCACCAGCGGCAGCTCCATCTCGCGCATCAGCGCCTCCAGCCCGCGCTCGGAGATCTGCTCGCGCTGCCAGTCGGCCAGCGCGCCGAGCATCACCGCGTCGGCCGCGAGCGGGTCCTCGAGGTCGCTCGCGAGCCCGCGCTCCTCGCAGAGCTCGGCGAAGGGGTAGCCGCGCCGCGCCGGCTCGAGCAGGTAGGCGCCGAGCAGCGTGTCGTGCGCCAGGCCGGGCGGCACGAGCCCGAGCGCCTTTGCATCGTGCGCCACCACCGCGCGCTCGCCCGCGGCCGCGACGAGCTCCTCGGGGCGCTCGCACTCGCCCGTGAGCACCTCGCCGTCGGCCGCCACCGCGAAGCGCCAGGCAGGGCCCTCGGCGAACAGCTCGCCCTCGGCCGGGACGCTGGCGCGGGCCACGACGTTCAGCTCGCAATCCGCGGCGCCGAGGCGCGCGAGGTCCGCGGGCACGCCGCTGCGCGCGCGCGCGCTGAGCACGACCTCGCCCGGGGGCGCCGGTGCAGCCACTTCCGGGTCACCCAGCGCCTCTTCCAGGCGGCGCAGCGGATCGCGCAGCTCGTAGCGGCGGAAGACCTCGCGCACGCGCGAGCGGTCGGGCTCGCGCAGCGCCTCCGCGGCGATGTCGAAGTCCACCGGCACCTCGCGCTGGACCGTCGCCAGGCGCTTGGACACGCGCGCGTCCTCGGCGTGCTCGAGCAGGTTGGCTTTGCGCTTGGGCCCGCTCACCTCATCGATGTTGGCGAGCACGTCCTCGAGCGAGCCGAAGCTCTGAATCAGCTCGCTGGCCGTCTTCTCGCCGATGCCCGGCACCCCCGGGATGTTGTCCGAGGTGTCGCCCTTCAGACCGTAGAAGTCGGGGATCAGCGCCGGCGCGATGCCATAGCGGTCGACCACCGCCTGGCGGTCGTAGATCTTGGTCTCGGTAATGCCCCGCGCCGTGGCCATCACCTTGATCAGCCCCGCGTCGTCGATCAGCTGGAAGGCGTCACGGTCGCCCGTCACGATCATCACGGGGACCGGCGGCGAGGCGTGCAGCGCCTGCTCGGCCAGCGATGCGATCACGTCGTCGGCCTCGTAGCCCTCCACGCGCACGTTGCTGTAGCCGA
The DNA here is from genome assembly GCA_963771085.1 of uncultured Solirubrobacteraceae bacterium. Taxonomy (GTDB): domain Bacteria; phylum Actinomycetota; class Thermoleophilia; order Solirubrobacterales; family Solirubrobacteraceae; genus Palsa-744. The sequence continues at coordinate 521,335 of CAVYSB010000002.1, forward strand.
AGGCCTCGACGAGCGGTTCCATCGCAGGCCACTGCGCCTTCAGCAGATCGGGGCGCGAGCGCCGCTGGGCCTTGTAGTCGGCGAACAGCTCCGAGCGGCCCGACATGCCCGCGTCCCACGCCACGACCGTGGGGCAGACGCCGTACTCGGTGAGGATCTTCACGAGCATCGAGGCGAAGCCGAAGATGGCGTTGGTGGGGACGCCGGTGGAGGTTGCGATCGACTCGGGCAGCGCGAAGAAGGCGCGGTAGACCAGGCTGGGACCGTCGATCAGGAACAGGCGCCGCTCGCCCGAGGCGGCGCCTGCGGCCGCGGCGGGGCGGCGCGGGGGGCTGCTCGCGGCGGGCGCGCGTGTGCTGTTGGGAGCCATCGTCTGCGCACTCTACGAGGAGCGGCGCCGCGGCGAGCAGGAGCGGCGGGCGCGCCGGGGAACATGTGTTCCGCGGCGGATACCTCCTAACATGCCCTGCCGCCAACAACCGAGGAGCCTCGCCGTGAGCGCCACGCCAAGCGCGCAATACCGTCTCACCATCCGCGTCAAGCTCGACGGCTCGTCGGGCATCCTCGGGGAGCTGACCGGCGCTATCGGCACGGCCGGCGGCGTTGTCGGCGCGGTGGATCTGGTGGAGATGGATGGCGCCCACAGCGTGCGCGACATCGTCGTGGACGCCTCCGGCATGGATCACTGGGAGCGGATCCTCGCGGCGATCGGCGCGGTGGCGGGCGCGGAGGTGATCGACACCACCGATCGCACGTTCATGCTGCACGTGGGCGGCAAGATCGAACAGCGCAACAAGCACCCGCTGAACTCGCGCGACGATCTCTCGATGATCTACACGCCCGGCGTGGCCCGCGTCTGCCTAGCGATCGCAGAGGACCGCGAGAAGGCCTTCCAGTACACGATCAAGCGCAACACCGTGGCGGTGGTCTCCGACGGCAGTGCCGTGCTCGGCCTCGGCAACATCGGCCCGCACGCGGCAATGCCGGTGATGGAGGGAAAGTGCTGCCTGTTCAAGGAGTTCGCCGGGGTGGACGCGTTTCCGATCTGCCTGCAGACGAGCGACCCCGACGAGATCGTGGAGGCCGTGGCGCTGATGGCTCCCACGTTCGGCGGGATCAACCTCGAGGACATCTCCGCGCCGCGCTGCTTCGAGATCGAGCAGCGCCTGCAGGAGCGGCTCGAGATCCCCGTCTTCCACGACGATCAGCACGGCACGGCCGTGGTCGTGATGGCGGCGCTGCTCAATGCGGTCAAGCTCACGGGGCGGCGCCTGGAGCACCTCAACGTGCTGATCATCGGGCTCGGCGCGGCCGGCATCGCGGTGGCCAAGATCCTGCTCGCGGGCGGCGTGCGCAGCATCATCGGCGCGGACTCGCGGGGTGTGCTGCACGTCCAGCGCGAGGACTACTTGAACGAGACGGTGAACCCGGCCAAGCGCTGGTTCGCGGAGGCCAGCAACCCCGACTGCCGCGCGGGGGCGCCCGCGGATGTGATCGACGGGATGGATCTGCTGATCGGCGTCTCCGGGGCGAAGGCGCTGCCGGCGGAGGCGCTCGCGCGCATGAACCGCGACGCGATGGTCTTCGCGATGGCCAACCCCAACCCGGAGGTAAACCCCGAGGAGGCCGCCCCCTACGTGCGCGTGATGGCCACCGGGCGCTCGGACTACCCCAACCAGATCAACAACGTGCTGTGCTTCCCGGGCATCTTCCGCGGCGCGCTGGACGTGCGCGCCCCCGCGATCACCGAGCAGATGAAGATGGCCGCGGCGCGCGCGATCGCCGCAATCGTCGCGGAGGACGAGCTGCGCGAGGACTACATCATCCCCTCGGTGTTCAACCGCGATGTGGCCCCGGCAGTGGCCGCGGCGGTGGCCGAGCAGGCGCGTGCCGCGGGCGATGCGCTGGCCGGGCAGGAGGTCGGGTTCGCCCCGGGCGACACGCCTGCAGACTCAGCCTCCGCGTCGCGCTAGGCAGGTTGCGCTTTATGGGAGGCTGACGGCGTGAGCGCGCCCCGCATCACGGTCACTGGAGCAACCGGGCTGATCGGCGCGCGCCTGGTCGGCGCCCTGCAGCGCGAGGGTGCGCAGGTGAGCGTCCTCACGGGCGACCCGGCGCGCGCGCGCGCCAAGCTCGGCGAGGTCGAGGCGATCGCCTGGCGGGCCCAGGAGGAACCGGCCCCCGCCGCGGCGCTCGCGGGGCGCGAGGGGATCGTGCACCTGGCGGGCGCACCGATCGCCCAGCGCTGGAGCAGCGGCGTCAAGCGGGCGATCAGAGAGAGCCGCGTGAACGGCACGCGCAACCTGATCGAGGGCCTGCGCCGCAGCGGCGAGGGCGACGGCGCGCGTCCGGGCGTGCTGGTCAGCGCCTCCGCCATCGGCTACTACGGGGCACACGGCGAAGAGCCGCTCGACGAGGACGCCCCTCCCGGCGATGACTTCCTGGCGCAGGTGTGCGTGGCGTGGGAGGCCGAGGCGCTCGCCGCGCGCGAGCTCGGCGTGCGCGTGGTGCCCGTGCGCACCGGCGTGGTGCTCGACGCCGCCGGCGGCGCGCTGGGCAAGATGCTGCCGCCCTTCCGCCTCGGCCTCGGGGGGCCGGTCGCGGGCGGAAAGCAGTTCATCTCCTGGATCCATGCCGAGGACGTGGTCGGGATGATGCTCGCGGCGCTCGGGGACGAGCGCTGGAGCGGGCCGGTCAACGCGACCGCCCCCGAGCCGCTCAGCAATCGCGATTTCTCGCGTGCGCTCGGTGCCGCGCTGTCGCGCCCGGCGCTGCTGCCGGTGCCCGCGCTGGCTCTCCAGCTGCGCTTCGGCGAGATGGCCGAGATCGTCACGACGGGCGCCCGCGTGATGCCCGCCAGGGCGCTCGTGCTCGGCTACCAGTTCCGCCACCCGCATCTGCAGCCCGCCCTGCAGGCGGCGCTCGCGGGCGCCTAGCGACCAGCGCCGCCCGCTGCTCACACGGGTGCCGCCAGGACCTCCCGACGCGGCGCGGCGCGCTTCTCGGTCTCGATGATCACGCGGCAGGGCCGCTTGGCCAGCAGGTAGGCAGCCGTCGGACCGATGCCCTGCTCGCCGGCGGGCGCGTGGATGGTCGACCAGTAGATCACGTCCGAGCCCACCCGCTCGGCTTCTTCGACGAGCGCCGCACCCGGGTTGCGCGTGCGGATCAGCCCGGTGTGGATCTTGATCCCCGCGCGCCGCGCCTTGATGCGCGCGGTCTCGAGCACCGAGCGCCCGTGTGCCTCCTCTTCCTCCAGACCCGCCTCCAGCGAGAGCTGGCTGGGCACGGGCAGCACGTAGATCGCATAGACCACCCCTTCGGTGCCGATCAGCTTGGCCGCGCTGCTGAGCGCCGACGCGCTGACGTCGTCGCCGAAGATCGGCACGAGCGCGGTGCGGTATTCGAGCTCCTCGAAGTCGGCGGGGCGCTCGGGCCGCGGCAGGCGGTAGGACTTGCGCGGGTCGAGGCCCAAGCGTTTGCGGTAGACGAAGTAGCCCACCATGCCGAAGATCATCCAGGGGATGCCGACGACCCGCGCCTCGGCGTGCAGCACGGTCACCGCGACCCACGCGCCGGCCGTGCCCATAGCGCCGATGACCGCCGTCATGGGGATCAGGTAGCCGCGGATGCGGACATCCCATGGGGCCATGTAAGGGCGTTCGCGGTCGGGGTCTTTGACGCGCAGCGCCACGATCGCGACGTGTGCGGTCGTGAACGAGAGCATCGCGCCGAAGGAGTAGAGGTTGCCGAGCACGGCAGTGTTGCCGTAGATGATCAGCGTGCTCGCCAGCATCGAGAAGAAGATCAGCGTGAACCAGGGTGTGCGGTAGCGCGAGTGCAGCTGGGAGAAGATCTGGGGCAGCTGGCGGTGCTCCGACAGCGACCACGACAGGCGCGAGATGCCGATCATGCCGGCGTTCGTGGCGATGAACAGGATCGTCGCGGCGAGCAGCCCGACGTAGTATTCGGCCCCCTTCAGGACCGCCCCGTGCAGGCCCAGGCGCGAGATGACACCGAGGATCGGGTCGTTTTCGAAGAAGCCGCCCAGCGAGGTGGCGTAGCCGGGGCTGGAGAAGGTCTGTTTGAGCTCGGGGCTGTAGCCAACCCCGTGGTGGACCACCGGCAGCGCGGACAGCGCCACGACGGAGATGCCGGCATAGACGCCGAGCACGGCGAGCACCACGAGGTTGACCGCTTTGGGCACCTGCCTGCCGGGATCGCGGGACTCCTCGGCCATGTTGGCCACCGTCTCGATGCCCGTGTAGGCGAGCATCGCCAGCGACAGCGCGAAGATCAGTTCCTTCCACGTCGGCACGCTTCCCAGGTGCACCTGGTGGATCAGCAGCGAGGGGTCGAGCACGAGCACGCAGCCGACGCCCACGAGCAGGAGCTGGGTGCTCAGGTCCAGGCACGCGAGGACCAGGTTGAGCTTCGCGGACTCGCCCAGGCCGCGGATGTTCAGCCAGGCGAGCAGCACCACCACGCCCAGCCCCACGAAGATGTCGTCGGGATTGTGCTTGAGCGAGTGCAGGCCCGGGAAGGCGCTCAGGTAGTGCGGCACGAAGAACGCCGAGATGGCGATCGTGAGGATGTAGTCCAGGCTCAGCGCCCAGCCCGCGAAGAATGAGACGACATCGTTGAAGGCGTGGCGCGCGAACGAGGAGGAGCCGCCCGCTTCCGGGAACATCGAGGCGCCCTCGGCGTACGTTTTTGCGGTCAGCGCGAACAGGCCGCCGGCGAACAGGAAGACGAGCGGCGTCAGCCCGAGGGCGTGCGCGGCGACGAGGCCCAGCGCGTAGTAGATCGAGGAGCCCACGTTGCCGTAGGCGGTCGCGAACATCCCCGATGTCCCGACCGATCGCCGCAGCCCGCGCTCAGAGAGTCTCGCCATCGGCCGTGAGGCTATCGATGCCCACCCACCATGCAAAATCCCATGCACCGCAGCAGCAAATGCAGGAACGCACCGTATGATCCCGACGAGCCCGATCCCAGCGGATCACGGTCCTGGACATGGAAACTGCGCGACGCGGAAACTACGACTCCGGAGAGGACTTCGTCCTCGAATACGGCGAGCTCCGGTTCACCTTCAACGAGGACGACTTCTCCGAGCGCTGCGAGCAGGCCGCGCTGAAGCTCGGCTTCGTCGGCGGGCGCCTCGGCGAGGAGGAGCTCGAAGACCTCGTCAACCTGGCGGTCAACGGCGAGATCATCGATCCCGCGTCAGGCCTGGGCGAACACGTCAACGACTGCTGGCCCGAGCTCGTCGGCCCCGCCGAGCGCTCGCTCGTGCACTGGCTGCGCCGCCTCGTCTTCCGCGGAGCGTGGCTCGATCAGCGCGTCAACGAGGGCGAGCTGGGGGTTGCCTTCGACGAGCGCAGCGGCGGCTTCATCTACGTACAGCCCGATCGCAGAGCGGGATCGAGCGAGGGGGGCGAGCCGATCGAGCTGGCCCCCGAGCCCTCCTGGGGCCGCGTCGCCTACCGCCGCTAGGCGCTCGCCTCCTCGCGCGCCGTCGCACGCGCCTTGGCGATCGCCTCGGCCCCGTCCTCGCCCACCAGCAGCTCCGCCTTGAGCGTCCCGCTGGCGAGCAGGTCGAGGACCGGCTGACGGCCGGTGGACTCCAGCGCGATCACGCTCGTCTCGCCCCCGAACGGGCGCTCGGCGACGGCGACCACCGTCAGCGAGCCGCCGTCGAGCAGGTTGCGCGCCGCGGCCAGCGCCTTGCGCGCGGCGTGGGGATGCAGCCCGTCGAGGCTGTCGATCAGCACCAGCGCATTGCCGCCCCGCGAGGCGACGCGCTTGGCGGCGTCGATTGCCCGTTCCACGGCCTGGTCCTGCGAGTCGGCCGAGGCGGCGAAGCTGAGCGCCGCGGCCGGCGCCACGGGGCCCTCGCGCCACTGCGCGATCTCCTCCGGGCGGGCCCCGCTCAGCACCACGCTCACCTCGAGATCCTCACGCGAGTGCAGCGCATCGAACAGCCGCCGCAGTGTCTCGGACTTGCCGGCCCCGCGAGGACCCACGAGCACCGCGCGCGAGCCCCGGCCGAGCGGAGTCAGCCATTCGATCGCCTCTAGCGTCGGATCACTCGAGCCGAACGTGAGCCGCTCGCTGGGATAGGCGACGGGTAGATCGTCGTAGCGGCCCCCGTCGGAGACCGCGTCGGCGGAGACGCCGTTGATCGTGTCCACGCGCACCAGCGACGGGTAGCGCTCGGAGCGGCGCGGCGTGCGCACGGGACCGCTGACGTTATCGCCCGTGGCGAGCTCGCAGCGGCGCACCTGAGCGGCGGAGATGTATACGTCCTGGTCGGAGGGCTCGGGCGGCTCCACGCGCAGGAAGGCCGATCCGTTGCCCAGCACCTCAACCACGCCGGTGGCGATGCGCCCGCCCCCCTCGCCGGGCGCCTCGGCGCCTGCGCTGGCCTCATCGGCGCTCTCCGCGCCGGACCCCGCGCGGGCGCGCCCGCGGCCACGACGGTTGCCGCCGCGCTCGCTCGCCGGGCGCTCGCTCGCCGGGGCCTCCTCGCTCTCCGGCGTTACGGCCTCGGTCTCCTCGCTGCCACCGCGCGCGGCTGAGCTCGCACGCCGGGGGCGCAGCGAGCGCCGCCGCCGCGGGCGCGCCTCTCCCTCGCCGTCCTCCGCGTCGGGCGCGGAGGCGCCCGCGGGGCGCTCCTCGCCGAGGATCGCGTCGATCAGGTCGGCCTTGCGCAGGCGCCTGAATCCCTCGAGGCCGATCTGATCGGCGATCGCGTGCAGGTCGGCCAGAGGGCTTGCCTCCAGCTCGGAGCGGTCGAGTACTGCCATGTGGTGTCTCCTTGATGGTTGATGGGCGGTTGGCGTCCCACCGCGTTGGACAGCGGCCGGCACCCGTTGCGCTCGCTCAGCCTAGCGGCTCCACCGGATGGCCCGCGCCCGGCGCGCCCGCGGCGCTCACCCGCCGGCGCTAGTCGGCGGCGAGCCGCTGGTAGCGGATTTCCTCTCCCAGCGCGAGATCCCTGCTCGGCGCGATCTCGCCGCTCAGGGCGGCGCGCACGGCGATGAAGTCGTGGGCGGCGGCGACGTCGTGCACGCGAAAGAGGTGCGCTCCGCGCTCGATCCCGTGGGCCAGGGCGGCGAGCGTGCCGGCGAGGCGCTCGCGCGGAGCGCGCCCGGTGAGCGCACCGATGAAGTCCTTGCGCGAGATCGCCATCAGCAGCGGGCGCCCGAGCTCGTGCAGGCGCTCCAGTTCGCTCAGCAGCCCGATCGTCTGCGCGGGCGTCTTCGCGAAGTCGGGACCGGGGTCTAGGATCAACTGCTCCAGCTGCACACCGTGCGCGAGCGCGAGCTCCATGCGCGCGGCGAGGAAGTCGAGCACCTCGGCGGTCACGTCGTGATAGAGGTCGGGGTCCTGCAGGCGCTCGCGCGGCGCGGCGCGGGTGTGCATCAGCACCAGCGCAGCGCCGCTGTCCGCGCACACCTCCGCGAGGGCCGGGTCACGCAGGCCGCTGACGTCGTTGACGATCTGCGCGCCGGCAGCGATCGCCGCACGCGCCACCGCCGGCTTGTAGGTGTCGACCGACACGAGCGCGCCGAACTCGCCGGCGACGCGTTCCACGAGCGGTACGACGCGCGCGATCTCCTCCCCCACCTCCACCGGCGGGCTGCCAGTCGATGCGGACTCCCCGCCGATGTCCACGATGTCCGCGCCGGCCGCCATCAGCTCGGCGGCGAGCTCGGCCTGCGCATCGCGTCCGGCGCGCAGGCCGCCGTCGCTGAAGGAGTCCGGCGAGGCGTTCACGATCCCCATCAGCCAGGGGCGACCGCCGAGCTCCAGCACGCGCCCGCCGGCCCGCAGGCGCCGGGCCGGCGCGCTCACGCGGGGGCCTCGGGTGCCGCGGCGAGCTGCACGAGAGGGCCCGCCGCGGGCTCGGCGGCGACGAGGATACCCTCGGCATGGGCCTCCTCGGCGAAGGCGTCGAGCTCGCGCTCCAGGCGCTCCGGCGCCCAGCCCAGCTCCTGCGCGAGGACCTGACCGACGCGTGCGACGGGATCGCGCGCGCTCACGGCGCCGCCGGGCGCTTCGGCGAGCAGCTCGCGCGCGGCGAGCAGCCCGAGCCGGGTGCGCCGGAGCAGCACGTCGCCGATGCTGCGCGCCTGCTCGCGCCGCGCCGCCAGCGCAGCCTCGGCGAGCACGTCGGGCAGGCCCGCGACGATTGGCTGCGCGAGCTCGCCGCGTTGCGCGGCGAGCGCGAGCACGTCGTGGGCCCCGTGCCCGTAGCGCGAGGCGAGCGCCCCGTAGGACTCGGGGGGCACGCCCTCCACCCGCGGCAGCTCGTCGGCGTCGATCGCCTGTCCCAGCGGTATCTCGTGCGTGCGACAGGGCGCGTCGCGGGCTTCGCGCTCGACGATGCGGTCGACCGCGAGCTTGGCCATCCGCCGCCATGTGGTGAGCTTGCCGCCCGTGATCGTGACCATCCCCGAGGACGTCTCATACAGCTCCGCCTTGCGCGAGATGTCGACCGACTTCTTGGGGTCGCCCGTGGAGATCAGCGGGCGCACGCCGGCGAAGGCGCCGGTCACGTCACCCGGCCCGAGCCGCGCGGCGAAAAACCCGTTGACGGCGTCGAGCAGGTAGGCGACGTCCTCATCGGAGGGCCGGATGTGTCCGAGCGGGCCCTCGTAGTCGTTGTCGGTGGTGCCCACCAGCGTGTGCCCGAGCCATGGCAGCGCGAAGATCGAGCGGCCCTCGCCGGCGGGCACGATGGCCCCTCCCACCAGCGGTATGTCCTCGTGGCGGAAGGTGATGTGAGTGCCGCGGCTGGGGCGGATGCGCGGCAGCTCGGCCTCGTCGTGGAGCTCCTGCGGGCGCAGCTCGTCGGCCCACACGCCGGTGGCGTTGATGATGTTCGCGCCGCGCACCTCGAAGCGCGCGCCGCTCTCGGCGTCGCGCACCTGTACCCCGTGCGCGCGGCCCTCGCGCTCGAGCAGGCCTGTGACATCGAGGCGGTTGGCACAGAGCGCGCCGAAGCGCTCGGCCTCGCCGAGCACCGTGAGCACCAGTCGCGCATCGTCGGTCTGGCAGTCGTAGAAGAGGTAGCCGCTGGTGGGCTCGCGCGCGGCGAGCGCGGGCAGCAGCTCGATCACCTCCTCGCCGGAGACCACACGATGGCGCTCGGGGCTCCAGAACTCATCCTGAGGCGCCGCCGGGGGCGCCCCCGCGCCCTCGGCGCCCTGGCCGCGCTCGGAGCGCGAGCGCCGCCCGCGGCGGCCGCGCAGGCGCTCGCGCGCCATCACGTCATAGAGGTTCAGCCCGACGCCGACGAGCCGGTCGGGGCGTGCGCCCTCGAAGGCGGGGACCACGAGCGGCAGCGGGCGCACGAGATGCGGCGCGAGCGCAACCATAAGCTGGCGCTCGAGCAGCGCCTCGCGCACGAGCCCCAGATCGAAGTTCTGCAGGTAGCGCAGGCCGCCGTGGACGAGCTTGCTCGAGCGGCTGGAGGTGCCGCTGGCAAAGTCCGCGCGCTCGAGCAGCGCGACGCTGTAGCCGCGCGTGGCCGCGTCAAGCGCGACACCCGCGCCGGTGATCCCGCCGCCGACCACCACGACGTCGAACTCCTCCTCCGCCAGCGTCGCTAGGGCCTGAGCGCGCTCGATCACAGCTGCAGTGTCGCAAAGGCGCCGAACGGCGCCACCCTCAGAGCTGGGCCAGCTCGGCGGTGATCTCGCTGACCGCGCTCTTGGCGTCGCCGAAGAGCATCGCGGTCTTGGGGTCGTAGTAGAGCTCGTTTTCGATCCCCGCGAAGCCGGGGTTCATCGAGCGCTTGATCACGATCACCGAGTGGCTGTCGGAAACCTCGAGGATCGGCATCCCGTAGATCGGCGAGGACGGTGTGTTCTTGGCGGCCGGGTTGGTCACGTCGTTGGCGCCGATCACGAGCGAGACGTCGGTGCGCGCGAACTCGGGGTTGGCCTCGTCCATCTCCTTGAGCTGGTCGTAGGGCACGTCGGCCTCCGCGAGCAGCACGTTCATGTGCCCCGGCATGCGCCCTGCCACGGGATGGATCGCGTAACTGACCTCCACCCCGCGTGACTCGAGCTCCTTGGTCAGCTCGCGCACAGCGTGCTGGGCCTGGGCGACCGCCATGCCGTAGCCGGGGACGATCACCACGCGGTTGGCGTAGGCGAGCTGGATCGCCGCGTCGGCGGCGCTGGTCGAGCGCACCGTGCCCGCGTGCTCGCCCGCTCCGCTGGCCCCCTCGATGGCGCCTCCGCCGCCGAAGCCGCCGGCGACGATCGCCGGGATCGAGCGGTTCATGGCGACCGCCATCAGGTTCGTGAGGATCGAGCCGGACGCGCCCACGATCATGCCCGCGACGATCAGCGCGGGGTTGTTGAGGGCGATCCCGGTGGCCGCTGCGGAGAGGCCGGTGAAGGCGTTGAGCATCGAGATGACAACGGGCATGTCCGCGCCGCCGATCGGCAGCACGACCGCGTTGCCGAGCAGCGCGGCGAGGATCAGCATGCCGATGAAGAGCAGTTCGGAGTGTGCGCCCGCGACGAGGTCCACGCCGGCGGCGACGGCGAGTACGAGCAGCACGAGGTTGACGATCTGCTGGGCCGGGCCGAGGCTGATGGGGCGCCCCGGGATGATTTCCTGGAGCTTGCCGAAGGCGATGTTCGAGCCCCAGAAGGAGATCGAGCCGACGATCGCGGCGAACACCGAGAAGATCGCCACGTAGGTCGGCAGGCCGGGTGTCTGGATGCTCACGCCGGCGACTTCGCCGACGAGGTGGATCGTGTGCCCGCCATAGGTGGAGCCGTGGCGACGGAACTCCGCCCAGGAGATCAGGAACACCGCCCCGCCGCCCACGCCGTTGAACAGCGCCACCATCTGCGGCATCGCGGTCATCTTCACCTGCCGCGCCGCGGGCACGCCGATGGCCGCTCCGAGCGCGATGCCGAGCGCGATCAGGCCCCAGTTGCCCTCGCTCGGGCTCAGCAGGGTGGCGATGACCGCGATCGCCATGCCGACCGCCGCGATGCGGTTGCCGCGCACCGCGGTCGTCGGCCCGGAGAGTCCGCGCAGACCCTGGATGAACAGCGAGAAGGCGATGATGTAGAGAACGTCGAGGAAGCTCTCGTTCTGTAGGAAGCTGCTGGCCAGCGGCAGCGTGCTCATTTCTCCTCGTCCTCGTCCTCGCTCGCGTGTTTGGGCTTGGACTTGAACATCTCGAGCATGCGGTCGGTAACGAGGAAGCCGCCGACGATGTTGATCGTGCCGAAGGTGATCGCGATCACGAGGATCACCTTGTTGAAGGCGTCGTTGCCGGAGAGCCCGACGACGAGCAGGCCGCCCAGCAGGACGATGCCGTGGATCGCGTTCGTCCCCGACATCAGCGGCGTGTGCAGCGTGTTGGGCACCTTGGAGATCACGACGAAGCCGACGAAGCCGGCCAGCACGAGGATCGAAAGGTTGGTTGTCAGGACGCTCGCGAGGATCATCGCTCGCCCCCTCCCGGCGCGGCGGGCGGTACGGGAGCCTCGACGCCGGGCGCTGTGCCCGCGCCGCCTGCCGCTGCCTCGACGGCGGCCCGCGCCGCGGTGCTGACGATCTCCCCGCCGCGCACGACGCACGAGCCCCTGATGATCTCATCGTCGAAGTCCAGGTTCAGCTTGCCGTCCTCGCCGACGAGCAGATCGAGCAGCGCGAGCACGTTGCGGGCGAACAGCTGAGAGGCGTGCTCGGCCATGCTCGCCGGCAGGTTCAGCGGCGAGACGATCTTGACCTCGTGGCGCACGACGGTCTCCCCCGGCACGGTGAGCTCGCAGTTGCCGCCAGCCTCACCGGCGAGGTCCACGATCACCGAGCCGGGCTTCATCCCTTCGACCGCCTCGGCGGTGACGAGCTTGGGCGCGGGGCGCCCGGGCACGAGCGCGGTCGTGATCACGACGTCGAAGCCCTTGATCGCGTCGGTCAGGGCCTGCTGCTGGCGCGCGCGCTCCTCGTCGGTCAGCTCGCGGGCATAGCCGCCCTCGCCGCTGGCCTCGAGCCCCAGGTCGAGCCACATCGCACCGAGCGAATGCACCTGCTCGGCGACCTCGGGGCGCACGTCGTAGCCGGTCGTCCGCGCGCCCAGGCGCTTGGCGGTGGCGATCGCCTGCAGCCCGGCCACGCCGACGCCGAGAACGAGCACCTTGGCCGGCGGGATCGTGCCCGCCGCGGTCATCAACATCGGGTAGAAGCGCCCCATCTCCTCGGCGCCGAGCAGCGCGGCGCGGTAGCCGGCGACGTTGCTCTGCGAGGACAGCGCATCCATCGACTGGGCGCGCGAGATGCGCGGTATCGCCTCCATCGCAAACGCCGTCGCGCCGGCCTCGGCGAGCGCCCGCGTGGTTGCGGGGCTGCTCAGCGGGGCGAGGAAGCCGACCAGGATCGAGCCGCTGCCGAGCCCGCGGATCTGCTGCGGGTCGGGGGGCGCGATCGTGACCACGACGTCCGCCCCCCACACCGCGGCGGCGTCCGCGCTGATGTCCGCTCCGGCAGCCGCGAAGGCGTCGTCGCTGAGCAGCGCGTCAGCACCTGCGCCGCTCTGGACGAGCACATCGAGGCCTTTGCCCTTGAGCTTGCCCACGACCTCGGGCACAAGCGCCACCCGATGCTCGCCTGCCGCGGTCTCCTTCGGTACGCCGATCCGCATGAAGTGCGAGAACGTATCCCATCACACGGACGAGCGGCACCCCGGTATGCGAGACTCGAAACGCGATGACCGTGAACCTCACGCGCATCTACACCAAGCTGGGCGACGGTGGCGAGACGCACCTTGGCGACATGAGCAGGGTCTCCAAGCTGCATCCCCGGGTGGAGGCCTACGGCACCGTCGACGAGCTCAACGCGACGATCGGCGTGGCCCTTTTGGCACCGGATCTGCCGGGGGCGTTCGCCGCCTGGCTGCGGCGCGTGCAGAACGATCTGCTCGACGTCGGCGCCGACCTGTCGGTGCCCGCGCCGCCCGCGGATGCGGCGCGCGATCCGGCGGCGGGGCGCGAGCGCCTGCGCGTCGGGCGCGCCTACACCGAGTGGCTGGAGCAGGCGTGCGACGAGGTCAACGCGCAGCTGGAGCCGCTGCGCTCCTTCGTGATCCCCGGCGGCGGCCCCGCGGCGGCCCAGCTGCACGTCTGCCGCACCGTGTGCCGGCGCGCAGAGCGCCGCGCGATCGCCGTCGGCGAGGAGGCCAACCCCGAGGTGGTCCGCTACTTGAACCGCCTCTCCGATCTGCTGTTCATCCTCGCGCGCGCGGCCAACGGCCCCGCCGGCGCGGCCGGCGCCACAGAGCCGCTGTGGGAGCCGGGCGCCCACGGGCCCCACTCCTGAGGACGGCCATCGCGTCGAGCACCGCTTGCGATCCTCAAGCGCGGCACGCGGACGGCCGACCAGACCGCATGGAGCCTGATCCCGCCCGGGCCGGGGCGGAGCGCGCGCCCGGCCGTCACTACACGTGCACGATCAGCAACGTGGCGCTGCGCCTGCTGCGCGAGGACGGCGGCGAGCCGACCGTGGCCTCGGTGCTGGAGCGGGCCGGATCGACGCGCAGCGTGCCCTACCTGGAAGACATCGAGAACTGGATCTCCGTGGACGAGCTGTGCGCCCTGCTGGAGGCCGCGGTCGAGCAGACCGGCAATCAGCACTTCGCCCGCCGCGTCGGCGAGGAGGCGCTGCGCCAGCACTCCGGCACCCAGGTCGCAACGGTGCTGCGCTCGCTCGGCTCGCCCGAGGCGGTGCTGAACGCGGTCGCACTGGCGACGCCGAAGTTCAGCACGACGACCGAGCTGGAGGCGATCGAGACGCGCAACGGGCACGCGGTGATCCGCGCGGTGGCCCGCGAGGGCTTTCCCCGCACCAAGCTGCAGTGCGACTACACGGCCGGCATGCTGGCGGCCGCGACCGTCCTGTTCGGGCTGCCGCTCGCCGAGGTGCAGGAGTCCGAATGCCAGGCCCGCGGCGACGCCGCGTGTATCTACACGGTGTCCTGGGATCCCGAGCTGGCCGAGCGCGCGGTCGACCCCCAGCAGCGCGTGACCGCGCTGGAGGGCCAGCTCAGCTCGATGTCCGAGCGCTTGGAGAACGCATATGCGACGGCCGGCGACCTGATCTCCACGGAGGACCTCCCGACGGTGCTGCAGCGCATCGTCGAGCGCGCCGCCAACGCGGTGCGCGCGCCCGGCTACATCCTCGCCGTCAGGACGGAGGGCGACCAGGAGCTGCAGGTCTATGCGCACGGGATCGAGCCCGCTGAGGCGCGTCGCTTCGCGCAGGCGATCCTCGCCGGCGACGGCACGCCAGGCTCGGACTCCACGCTCGTCGTGGAGGTGAGCTCCGCCCGGCGCGAATACGGGCAGCTGATCGCGCGCTACCCGGGGACCGTCGAGTTCTTCCCACAGGAACGCGAGATGCTCAGCCTCTACGCCAAACACGCTGCGGCGGTGCTCGACATGGCCACGGCGCTGGAGGAGGCCGACCGGCGCAACGACCAGGTCAGTTCGCTGCTGGCGCTGGCGCTCGCGCTGGCGCAGGCCGGGACCAGCGAGGAGGTCGCTGAACGCCTGGCGATCGCGATTCCGGACGTGATCGACTGCGACGGCCTCAGCGTGTGGCTGTGGGACGAGGATAAGGGCGCGCTGAGCGCGCTGGCGGCGTGGGCCCGCGAGGCCGAGCAGGCCGAATTCCTGCGCGGCCTGTCGGTGGCGCGCGATGACACCAAGCAGCTCGATCGCCTGATCAACGCCTCGCAGCCGCTGTTCTTCTCGCCGGGCGAGGACGACCGGTTCATCGCCGGCCTGATCGAGCGGCTCGATCTCGTCGCGCTCGTAGCCGTACCGATCGTGGCGCGCAACGTCTTCCATGGCGCGCTGTGCGTCTCGATCACCGAGCGCGCCACGCGGCTGCGTCCCGACCCCGAGCTGATGGCGCGGCTGACGGGCGTGGCGGCGCTGGCCGCGCCCGCGATCCAGAACGGGCGCCTGGTGGACCAGCTGCGCCACGAGGCAAACCACGACGGGCTCACCGGGCTGCTCAACCGGATCGGCTTCAGGCAGCAGATCGGCGCCGTCATGAACCGCGCGGACACCGGCGAGGAACACGTGGGCCTTCTGTTCGTGGACCTCAACGACTTCAAGAACGTCAACGATGTCCACGGGCACGAGGCGGGCGACGAGCTGATCCGCCAGGCCGCCGAACGGCTCAGCTCGATCAGCCGCGAAAGCGACGCGGTGGCCCGCCTGGGCGGCGACGAGTTCGCGCTGATCCTTGCGGGCGTCAACCGGGAGGAGCAGCTGCGCGCGGCCGAGGAGCGCGTGCGCCGCGCGTTCGTAGAGCCCTTCGATCTGGGCGAGGCGACGGTGTCGCTCGGCGCGAGCGTCGGCGGCGGCCTGTGGCCCGACGACGGGCGCACCGTGGCGGAGCTGATCCGCCACGCGGACGGCGCGATGTATCGCGACAAGGCCGAGGCGCACCGCAGTTCCGCTCGCGGCGCGGGCGAACCGGCCCCCCCGGCTCGCTGATCACAGCGCTCAGCGAGCGGCCGAGGTCGTGCGGCGGGCGATCGGCCAACGCCGCTCCGCGGCTCGCAGCGCGGCGACGGCGAGCGCCATCCACAGCGTCGCCACGAGGTAGCCGCCGAGCACGTCGCTGGGCATGTGCCAGGCCATGATCAGCAGGAAGCAGCCGACCACGGCGGCGAACACGGCGCCGATGGCCGCCACGAGCGGGCGCAGGCGCGCAGGCGCGACGAGCACCGCGCACAGCACGAGCGTGAGCGCCGCGGTGGAGTGCCCGCTGGGCCACGAGGCCGCGCCGACGTGCACCATGCCGACCTGCATGTGCGGGTGGGCCAGCAGCGGCTTGAGCGTCTCGGCGGTCAGCGGCGCGAGCCCCATCACGGCGACCACGGCCAGCGCCACGCGCGGGCGTTCGCGCGCGAGGGCGCTCGCAACGAGCGCCACGCCCCACAGCACGAACAGCGCGGGGTCGAGCAGATGCAGCAGGAATTCGCCGATCGCATCGAGATGGGGCCGGCTGAGCAGCGTGAAGTCATAGAGGGCGACCGCGTCCTTGGCCTGCGCCGCGGGCACCAGCTCGGCGACCGCCCACACGAGCGCGAGCGCGAGCAGGCACAGGACGGCAATGCCCAGCGGGCCGGCCGCCCCGGGCTGGGGCGGGCGCGGGCTGCGCGGGCCGAGGCGCCGGGCTGGAGCGAGGCCTGCGCTGTAGGCGTTTCCGGACATTGCCAAGAAGGGTAGAGCGGCGGCTTAAGCAGGCCTGAAGACCTCAGCGCAGCAGCGGATCGAGCGCGGCGCCGATCAGGCCGCCGATCGCATCCGCGAGGCGCTCCAGGCGCGCGTTGACCCCGGCGGAGGCCGGCCTCTGCGCTGCGCGCCCGCGCGGGTGCGCCGGGCGCCCGGCAGCGCGGGCGGGGCGCGGCGGCGACGGCTGCAGCGCCGCGGCCGCCCGCACGGCGACCGGTTCGATCGGGAAGGTCTTGCCGGCGAGCGCGGTGAGCGCCTGCGCGGTCACCCACACGGGCGTCTGCGAGCCGGTGCGCGAGTAGCGCACGCTCCCGTCGGGCGCGAGCAGGCTCTCCAGATAGCCGAGCGGCGAGCGGCTGCCTTCCCGCGTGAGCGTCGCGGGATTGCGACCGGTCGCGATCAGGCCCTGGATGGCCCAGGCGGTGGACTGGGCGTTGGATTCCCCGCCGGGCTGCTGGGGGTAGCCGCCGTCGGGATTCTGGGCGCGCACCAGGTAGCGCGCGGCGCGGGCGAGCGCCGCGGGCGAGTGCCCGGCGCTGTCGGCGATCGCCTGGGCGACCGCGGCGGTGTCGTCGACGTCGCTGCCGCCGCCGCGGGTGGCGAAACTGAAGCCGCCGTCCGGTTCCTGCTGGTGTTCGAGCCAGCGCGCCGCGCCGCGCACGAGCCGGTCGCCGGCGCCGCGCCCGGCGGCCCGCAGCGCGAACACGCC
Organism: uncultured Solirubrobacteraceae bacterium; assembly: GCA_963771085.1. GTDB lineage: Bacteria > Actinomycetota > Thermoleophilia > Solirubrobacterales > Solirubrobacteraceae > Palsa-744. Next base: position 538,327 of record CAVYSB010000002.1, read on the forward strand.
GAAGGCTGTGAGGTTGGCCTGCTCCGAGAATGAGCTGTCGGCCGCGCGCAGGTGCAGCAGCCGTGCCACGGGATCGCCCCCCGGCAGCGAGTGCACCGACGCGCCGCAGGCGCGGAGCGCGAGGATCGTGCGCTCGAGGTCGCCGGCCCCCTGCAGGCTCGCGGCTTCCCCGCGCAAGGCGTCGAGCACGCTGTGCCCGTCGCGGCGCACGCTCTCGGGATCGCGTCCGGCGGCCGCCAGGCCGATGGCCGCCCAGGCGGAGTAGAGCTCGCTGCTGGCCTGCCCGCGCCCGGCACCGAAGCCGCCGTCGGGGTTCTGCGCGGCCTGCAGGAAGGCGAGCTCGCTGGCGATGTCCAGGCGCGCTGCGCTCGCCTGTGCAGGCGGGCCGGCAGAGGCCGCACGCGCGCTCGGCACATCCGCGCCGCCGGGCAGGCTCAGGGCGGCGAGCAGCGCGAGCAGCAGGGTGAGCGAGGCGCCGGGCAGCGGCCGCCAGACGACCTCCAGGCGCGTGCGCGCGCGCATCAGCATCCGCAGCAGCGCGGGACCAAACGTGAAGCCGAACACGAAGCTGGCGATCACGTGGGTGAGGTCGAAGGCGAACGCGCTGGCCACCCAGGCGCCGTAGGCGGCGAGCGTGTGCGCGCCGCCGAGGCTCCACGAGTACAGGTCCATGATCAGGTTGAAGAGCTCGGCTGCGAGCGCGCAGGCGAAGGCGAGCGTCCAGCGCCCCAGCGTCCGCCCGCGCAGCAGGCGCCCGAGCGCCGCGCCGCCAAGGCCCACGATCGCCCAGGCGATCATCTGCCAGGGCGTCCAGGAGCCCTGCCCGAGGAAGATGTTGGAGGCGAGCGCACCGATCGCGCCCACGGCGAAGCCGGGGCCCGGGCCGAAGGCATAGCCGCAGATGAAGACGATCGTGGTCGTGGGCTTGACATCGGGCAGCGCGGCGAAGGCGTCGCGGCCGAGCGCGGCCAGCGCGGCCATGGTCGCCACCAGCGCGGCCTCCTTGGAGGAGGGGTGCGTGCGCTCATACCACCAGAAGCAGAGCGCGAGCGAGAGCAGCACGATCGCGGTCGAGGTCAGCTGCCAGCTCATCGCAGCACCTCCGTGTGGGCCGCGCTGCCGTCCCCGGCGCCCGGCGCCGGCCCGTGCATGCGCGCGCGCAGCAGCGCCTGCCCGTCGGCGGGCAGCAGCGCCTGCGCGGCGCCATCGAGGATGCGCGCGGTTTCGGTGGTGAAGTACCAGCCACCGCATAGCACCTCGCGCGCGGCGGCGTCGGCGATCACGCGTCCGTCGGCGAGGAGGATGACGCGCTCTGCGAACGCGGCGGCGAACTCGACGTCATGCGTGGCGACGATCACCGCGCTGCCCTCCTCGCGACGCTCCTGCAGCCACTGCGCGAGCTCCTCCTTGGCGCCGCGGTCCATGCCCCGCGTGGGCTCGTCGAGGGCGAGCACGGCGGGCGGGCGCTCGCCGTCGCTGACGATTGCGAGCGCGAGCCGCTGGCGCTCCCCGCCGGAGAGGTCCCTGGGGTTGCGCGCGCCCAGCCCGGCCAGGTGCGCCCGCGCGAGCGCGGGCGCCGAGGCCTCCTCATCGACGCGCTCGTGCAGGAAGTAGTCGCCCGGGTTCTGCAGCAGCAGCGCGACACGCCCACCGCATTCGACCCTGCCGCGCGTGGGATCGAGCAGGCCTGCGGCGTGGCGCAGCAGCGTCGACTTGCCGGCGCCGTTGCGTCCCATCAGCGCGACCCGCTCGCCGGGGGCGAGCGCGAGCTCGACGCCGCGCAGGATGGCGGGGCCGTCGCGCAGCTCGTGCCAGACGCCGCGCATGCGCAGTGCGAGATCCACGCCGTCGGCGCCCGCGAAGCCCCGCCGGCGCAGCGGGCGCCAGCGCCGCTGCGGGGCAGCCGGCCCAACTCCAGCGCCTTCATCCTCGTGAGCGCCCGCATCGAGCAGGCTGCGGGCGCGCAGCGTGGCGCGCGCCTGCCTGACGCCCACCGGGGCGGGCTCGATGCCTAGGCCCGCGAACATGCGCGCGGCGGGCGTCTGCAGCGGCGTGCATGCACGCCCCGCCCAGCGCAGGAAGCTCGCGGGATCGGAGTCGGTGACCAGCTCGCCCTGCTCGAGCACGACGACGCGGTCTGCCGCGGCCAGGCAGCGCTCGAGGCGGTGCTCGATCAGGAGCACCGCGGTGTCCCACTCCTGGTTGAGCCGGCGCAGCAGCCAGATCAGCTCATCGCCGGCGACGGGGTCCAGCTGGGAGGTGGGCTCGTCGAGCAGCACCAAGCGCGGCCGCGGCGCGAGCGCGGCGGCGAGCGCCACGCGCTGCAGCTCGCCGCCGGAGAGCTCGTGCGTGGAGCGCTCGAGCAGCGCGGAGAGCCCGAGCGCGAGCGCGACCTCCTCGACACCGCGCGCAACGGCGGCGGGCGACCGTCCGAGGTTCTCGAGTCCCAGCGCGAGCTCTGCGCGCACGGTGCCCATCACGACCTGCGTCTCGGGGTCCTGGAAGACCGTGCCCGCGAGCGCGCCGATCGCGGCGGGACCGTGCTCGCGCGTATCCAGACCGGCAACCCTCACGCGCCCCGCGAACTCGCCGCCGTGAAAGTGCGGGACGAGCCCGCAGGCGGCGCGCAGCAGCGTCGACTTGCCCGAGGCGGACAGGCCGGCCACGACGCAGAACTCGCCAGGCTCGATCGCAAGCGTGACATCGCGCAGCGCGGGCGCGCCGTCGCCGGGGTAGCTGTAGCTGAGGCGCTCGATCTCGAGCAGGCTCACAGCGCGATCCCCTGGCGGTCGAGGAACGGCGCGAGCGCCAGTGCGGGCAGTGCGAGCGCGGCGAGCACGACGGCCGCATCGAGCGGCGCCCGCAGCAGCGGATAGACCTGAAAGCTCGCCACGGCGCCCGTGCGCGTGCCGAGTGCGAGCGCGAGCGTGGCGAGGGCGGCGAGCGCAAAGTGGATGTCGTGGCGGGAGAGCGGCCGCACGAGCCGCGGGGGCCGCCGGCCGGAGCCGTAGCCACGCACCTCGAGCGTAGCGGCCACGTCGAGCGATCGATCGAGCGAGCCGGCGATGACGGCGCGCAGGATGCCGAGGCGCTCGTGCAGCCCCGCCGATCCGGCGTTCGCGCCGCAACGGCAGCGCTGCGCCTCGGCCAGGCGCTGCGCATCGCGCGAGAGGACCGGGATGAGCCGGGTTGCGACGGTGGCAGCGAGCGCCGAGCCGGGATACAGACGCCGTAGCGAACGCAGCAGCTCGTCGGGGTCCACGCTCGCGCTCGCGAGCACGCCGGCCAGCAGCACGATCACCAGACGCACGCCGACCAGCAGCCCATAGGCGAGCGCCTCGAGCGTGAGGTTGACCTCTCCGAGCGGCCCGAGATAGCCAAGGCGCGCGAACACGGTAAGGCCCTCGCGGCTGACGAGCACGTTGACGAGCACCGTGAGCGCGAGCAGCGGCAGCCCGACGGCGATCAGCGTGCGCACCATCTGACGGGCGACCCCGCAGGCGGCGCCGGCGAGCAGCACACCGGCGAAGAGTCCGGCGAGTACGAGCGGCTGGGAGATGATCAGCGCTGCCGCGCTCAGCGCGACGCAGTACAGGGCCGCGATCGAAGCACGGGCCGCGTGCAGGGCGCTGGCGCGCCGACGGTAGACGAGCAGCCGGCTCACGATCCCCCGACCGGGAGCGGGATGCCGGCGCCCGCGTAGAGGGCCACGGCGAAACGGTGGGCGAGGGTCGCCTGATCGAAGTCGCGCGCGGCGAGTTCGACGCCCTGCTCATCGGTCCCGGTGACGACCCAAACGGGTGCGCTTTCAGCTTCGCGCGTGGCCGCGATCAGACCCGCGCCACCCGCCAGCGTGCGCACCGCGCCCCCGTCCTGATCGAGCAGCGTGAGCGTGCTGCCGTCGCTGGAGAAGCGCGCATAGATGCCGGTGGCGCGCGGGCCGCCGGCTATTCCCGGTGCCCCCGCTTCGCCCTTCACGCTCGCCCACGGCCCGACCATCACGCGCAACGCGAACGGCGCGCCGCCGCTGCCGATCGCGGCGAGGGCCGCGGGCACGCCGGCAGCCCGCAGGCGCGTGTCGACCGTGGCGCAGGCGGCTGCGGAGACATCGGCGCATTCCACGCGCACCGGATAGCGCTTGCCTTCGAAGCCGTTGAGGAACGGCTCGGGAAAGGAGCCGACGACGGCCGGGATGTCCTCCGCCTGGCTCCAGTCGTGGCGGTCCCACCAGATCTGATCGCCGGGGTGCACATCGGTGGCGGCGGCGCCCTTGCTCGCCTGCACGCCGTTGACGTAGTAGAACCAGTCGACGGGCCGGCCACCTTCTTCCCCGCCGGAGAGGTGGTTGATGCTCTCCACGAAGCCGCCCCCGTAGCGCGTGCTGACGGCGTCGTTGCGCTCGAGCAGGCTCATCACCGTTTCCTGTCCCACGACCTTCGGCGCACCGCTCTGGGCGAGCACCTGCGCGCCGAAGTCGCGCGTGACGAGCAGCTTCACGGCGGTGGGCGGGGTCCCGGCGCCGAGCCCGCAGCCGCCGAGCGCGAGCGCGCACAGGGCGCCGCCGATGAGCGCCGCGTGTCGTGTGTGCAGCCTCGCCCGCAGCCCGCTCACCTCACCACGATCGTCTCCGGGAAGGAGGGCACCAGGCCGCGGTGCGTAGCGCTGAGCGTGTAGCGCCCCGCGGCGCTGGGGGCGATCAGCGTGGCGCGCCCGTTGCCGGCCGTCGATGCGAAGTCGCTGCCGAGCGTGACGATGGCGCCGGCAACAGGCGCGGGGCTCCCTTCGTTGTCGAGCCCCGTGACGCTCACCGTCAGGTGGGCACCGGCGGCGACCGCGCTCCCGGGAGCGGCCACTTCGAGCGTGCGCTGACAGCCGCCCGCGTGGGCATCGCACCAGAACCACAGCACGCGCTCGCCCGTGCTGAGCAGGCGCCCGTTGCCCAGCGGGCCGCTCGGGTCTCCTGCACCGGTCGAGCCCGAGACGCCGTCCACCTTGTACTCCCAGCCGTCCTGCCCGCTGTTGGCCTCGCCGGCGAGCGAGTCGACGAACAGCTCCGCGGAGTTGTTCGCGGAGGCGCCGCAGTGCCCGTAGTCGCGCAGCTGAAAGACAGGCCCGCCCGCGGCCCTCAGCGCGGCGAGCGCCGCGAGCGGTGTGCCCGCGGCGACCGAGCAGCTACGTCCCGCGACGCGCACGCTGCTCGCCCCGGCGGCGACGGTGCGCGCGGGCGCGATGACCGCGCCGCCGCTGCCGATGACCATCATCTGCACGTTCGGCGGGCCGGCCGCCGAGGCCGAGGCGCCCGCGGCAGCGCACAGCGCAGCGGCGAGCAGGCCGGCCGCAAGCGAAGCCCTAGCGGACATAGAACACGATCCTCGTGCTGCCGCGGACGAGCGTGGTGTGCTCGCCGTCGCTGTTGCTGGCCTCCACATCGAGCACGTAGCGCCCCTGACCCAGCGGCGCGGGCAGCAGATAGGAGAAGGCGCCGTTGCTGGACACCTTGAAGAAACGCCCCTGGCCGCAGCGGGCGGGCACGAAGCGCTCCCTGAGCCCGTTGTATTCCGAGCAGCGCCCCCTGTAGCGGCGGTGCAGCTCGATGCTGACAGAGGCGATCGGTGCGCCCGAGGTGACGTTCCCGGTGAGCACCCGCGGTGCCTGGCGCGCGCTGTAGACGTGCCCTTCGCGCAGGCCTGTCAGCTGGGCTGCGAGCGCGACGGGGCCTTTGGAGGACTGGAAGCCGGCGACGCCGGTGCCGCTCGAACCGGCGGCACCGCCCACGCCACCCTGCGACCCGGGAGCTGTGGTCCCGCAGTTGCCGTCGTTGCCGTTGTGGACGCAGATCGTGTACGGGTCCGAGGGCACCGAGTCCGGTGCGCTGGCCTGGAGCGTGTAGGTGCCCGCGGCGGAGAACGAGAGCGTGGCGACGCCATGTTCATCGGGGACTGCTGCGCTCGGACCGGCCTGCACGGTGACCCCCGCGGGTAGCGGTTCTGCAGCTTCGGTGGCCGTGCTCAGGGAACCAACGGTCACAGAGACCGATTCGCCCACGCGCAGCACCCTCGAGCTGGGGGGCGTCGCAGTGAGGAAGTGTTCGGGCGCGGTGGCGCTGGACGGGCAGTACTGGCCGAGCGCGAAGCATTGCCCGACGATCACCACGTCGGCGTTTGCACTGAGCTGTTCTGCGCAATAGCCGTTGCTCGCGAATTTGTTGTTGACCCACAGCGCCCAGTAGGCGTAGTCGTGTTCGCCGAAGGGCGGCAGGTCCACGCCGTCGATCCCGAGGACCGCGGCGCCTTCTGCTTCTTCCCTGGCCTCCCAGTCGCCGCGCGTCGCGTCGTAGAGCGCGCCGCCTGCGCTGGTGCCGCTGCAGCTGCCGCCTTCAACAGGCACCGGGGTGGTCGTCGTCGTGACCGTCGTCTGTGGCACCAGCGTGCCGTTGAATCCCTCAACGCGCACGGTCACGGTCCCCGGTTCGCCCGCGAGGGCGATCGGAGCGAGCAGAAGGAGCAGAATACTGCAGGCGCCTAGCGCCAGGAGGATGCGACGGGATGAGTGCATGAAGCCGACCCCTTTCCACGAGGGCTTGTGGGCTTGCGGTCGGAGGCAGGTCTCCTGGCTCCCGGGCCTACCCCCTCCGCGCCTTCCCGACCCGCCGGCGGCGGATCAGTGGCCGTGCGCCCGGAGGCGCACTGCGGCTGGGCATCCCCGGTCACAGTGGCGGGTCCGCGCCGGATTTCCACCGGCTTCCCTTCGCCACCGACCGTATTGACGGGGGGAGTCTAGCCGACGACCGATGCAATGGTTGAGTACGCGACCAGCGCTCCCCCGTCGCGTCCCGTCCCCATCGCTCGCTAGGAGTGTGCCCATGAGTTCGCTACGAACGCAGACGATCTTGCGGCCAAGGCGAGTCGTGTTCAGGTCGCTCTCGCCTCGCTCCTACTGGCGCTCGGAATCCAGCTGATGGGGCAGTGATGATCAGGTATGTGGGACGTCAGCGCATAGAAGGGTCTGCCGCGCGCTTTGCAGAGCGGGTGTTGGCCCCCGGCAATCAAAAATCCGCCGAGCGGCACTTCGATCAAATGGTGCTTCCGGCGCGGCGGGATTCGTTGATCCGCGCCCTTGAACGACTTCCGAAATGGCGCTCGCGAATCAAGGTTTAGCGCCGACGCAGGAGGAAGCGCTCGAATGCCCGCGACCGGCCGGACCATGGTTCAGACCTGATCGACGCAAGCCGGCCCCGCTTCCCTAACTCTCCCGCGGTCCGATCCCCGCGAGATCCACGTCCAGGTCACCCAATGCCGCTCTTTCACGCTCGTCAAGGGCGACCCCGGCCACGATCAGCCGCCTCGCCGCATCGAGGTCGTCCGAGCGCCCGAATGTGAGCGCGGCCTTGACCGCGCCGCCCTTCAGATACCAGGTGGTGAAGCTCCGCTCCTCGTAGGAGCCGCGCACGATCTCCTCGTCCCACTCGAGCGCCGGCCCCACGTACTCGAGTTCGCCCCAGTCGGCGAGCACGGAGTAGAAGTACGGCACGACGTCGTGTACGACGCCCTTGCCGAGCATGTTCAGCGCGGCGGTCTTGCCGTGGTTGAACGCCACGTCCCAGTGCTCAATCCGCATTGGGACCCCGCCGTGCACCGGCGAGTCGTATTCGCAAATGTCGCCGGCTGCGAACATTCCGGGCGTCGAGCTCTCGAGACCCGCCGAGCAGTGCACTCCGCCGCGGCCGCCGATCTCCAGGCCGGCCCGCTGCGCGAGCTGCACGTCGGGCGTGACCCCCGCCCCCACCACGACCGCGCCGGCCGGCAGTTCGAGGCCATTACGCGTCACGACCTTGGCTACCCGCCCGGAGCCCTCGAAGCGCTCGAGCTCGTCCTCGCCGTGGATGCGCACGCCGTGTTCTTCGAGCATGCTCTGGAAGAACCGTCCGGCCTGCTGCCCGAAGCTGCGTTCGAGCGTGAGCTGCTCCTGCATCACGATCGTGCAGCTCTTGCCCATCAGCGTGAGCGACGCGGCCACCTCGCAGCCGATGTAGGAGCCGCCGATCAGCACCACCTCCTCCGCGTCCTCCACCCCCGCGCGGATCGCGTCGGCGTTGGCGAGCGTGCGCAGGTAGTGGATCTGCTCGAGCTCGCAGCCGTCCACGTTGAGGCGGCGGACGTTGGCGCCGGTGGCGAGCAGGGCCTGCTCGAAGCGGACCTCCTCCTTGCTCGACAGCTTCGCCGTGCGCGTGTCCAGATCGAGCCCCGTCACGCTGGTGCGCGTCAACAGCTCGATGTTCTGCTCGCCCCAGAACTCATCCGGCCGGAAGTAGGTCTCCTCGCGCGCCTCCGCGCCGCGCAGGTAGCCCTTGGAGCACTCCGGGCGGTTGTACGGCGGGTCGGGCTCGCGGCCCACAAGCAGCACCTCGCCCTCGGCGCCTTCCTCGCGCAGCCAGCGCGCGCAGTTCGCCGAGGCCAGGCCGCCGCCGATCAGCAGGTAGTCGACCTTGCGGGGGGGCACGCCCGCCACCTTACAACCCAGGGGGGTGGCGGACGGACCAATGCGCCCATGTGGGTATGTGATCGAGGATGCGCCAGCGCGGGCCGTCTTCGTAGCGATTGGGACCAACGTCGGTGCCGTCGTGACTGGTGTCCAGTCTCAGGCCCGCGATGACCATGAAGACGTGCGGTGTTGGGGCGTCGGCAGAGTAGATCGTGACCCACCGCCCGGGACCTTGCGCCCCCCAGTGCACGTAGTCCTGCGCGAGCGGATTGTCCGCCACTATTTCCGCGATCGGACGGACCCCCGCCCGATAGAGCACGTAATTGACGGTGCTCGAGCAGTCCTCTTCGCGTGCACCGAGCGGGTCCGGATGACCACCCGGGCCATATGGAAGCGCTTGCAGCTCGTTTCCGGCAACGAGCATGGCCTGCACCGTCGGCGGCGCGCCGGCCGGGATTAACGCGACGTGCCCGTCTTCGGGCGAGAGCTCCGCGCGTTCGCCCGCGATGAACTGCACCGAGGTGCTCGTAAGGTTCTGCAGGCCGACGTCCGCTCCCGCTAGATCTTCTTCACCGCTCACCCATATGGCCGGCCCGCCGGGCTGCGCGCGGTACTTCGCTGCCCAGCTCTCCACCTCGGCCACGTACCAGCCGGCGTGGTTGTAGGCGAGGAGTGCTCGGGCATAGTCGCCCGGCGCACCCGTGGCGCGCAAATAGCGTGCAGCCGTGAAGATCGCATCGGCTGGATTCCATCGGTCCGGCGTGCCCCCCTGCGCGGCCACGCCGTAGCGTGCCCACGTTGAGGCGATGAACTGCATCGGGCCGCCCGCCCCGGACGAGTTGACGGCCCCATCGCGCGTGCACGCCGGATCGGGGTCGCGTCCGTGATCGCACTCGACCTTGCCGATCCCCGCGAGGATCGCCCAGTCGAGGCCGTAGCGTTGTGCGGCCTGCATATACAGGCGGAGATACAGCGGGGGGATTTCACTGCTCGCAAGCGCAGAGACACCGTCGCTCTGACTGTCGGGCACAGCGCCTGGAATGCCAGCGGATACGCCGCCGAGCGCCGCGATCACGGCGACGAGGAGGAAGGTGGCGAGCAACAGAGCGCTGCCCGCACCCGCCGCCAGTGCCCCGCGCGCGGCCTGCGTTCGACGGCCCGCCTGGGCGGAGATCGCAGTCATGTGCGGTCCCTGCCCAGCTGCCGTTTGCGCCGAGCCGCAACCTCGCGCGCGTCTCGCATCACGCTCGATTCACTCTCACCGCCGCGCGGAGGTGCCCCGCGCCCGCTCGCTGGCTGACGATCGCTCTCGGGGCTCCTCGCGGGGCGAGCGAGCCGCGTGCTCCCCGCGGCGCCCGGAACCGTCCGGGCGCTCTCATTGAGTGCGCGGCGCTGCGCCAGCTCGCGGTCCACCTGCAGGCGAACGGATCGTCTGGCCCGCGGGTCCAGTTGCTCGTACTCCCATCTGGCCAGTCCCGCCAGGCCCGCGAGCGCCGCATAATCGCGCCGCTGCGAACCCGGCGCCGAGCGCCCCAAGCGCTCCCGCGCGGCGGCGCCGGGCAGCCGCGCCTGCTCGTCGAGAAACTGCGCACGCGCACGGACATCTTCGGGCGAGGGCCCCGCAGCCGAGCTGCGCTTGCCTCCAGTCGTGCGCAGGGACGCCTCCAGCGCCTGCTGCTCGCGCCCGAGCTCGCCCGCGAGACGATCACGGCGGTTGCCCAGTTCCTGGCCCCGGCGCCTATCCCCGGCCGACCGGGCCCGTGCCTGCTCGCGGCCGAGCCGCTCGAGCCGCGCGCGCCCTGCTGTGAGGCGCCGCTGAAGCTGTGGCGCGCGCCTCGCACGCGCGAGCGCATCGCGATGCTCATGTTCGAGCATGCGCCTGGCCTGCTCGTCCATCCCCGGTGCGGCGCGTCCTCCGGCGGACTGTTCTCGCCTCACCCGCTGCCGAGAGCCGGGAGCGGGGCCCGTCAACCGGTTCATCGTCCAGCGCGCAGCCCCGAGGGCCTTGCGCGGTGGGTCCAGTGCATCGCCCACGCGCCGCACGATCGCTCGCGACCCGCCTTCGTGCCTGTGGCTCACCGCGCCGCCCGCGACCTCCAGTGCCTGATGGCGGCGAGCGTAGGCCACCCACCAGAAGGCCGACATGAGCAGCCACTGCGTCCACCAGCCGAGGGCTTCGAGCTGCGACAGGATTGCGAGCACGGCGAGGACCACGCCCAGCAGGAAGGAGAACAGCAGCTTGGAGACGACCGCAGCGAGCAGCTGTGCGATCCACCGGCGAAATACCGCTCTTCCCCCGTCCCCGAGCGCGGGTGCGAGGACCATCGCCGGTGCCAGCAGCAGGTAGAGCAGACTGAAGATCGCGGCGGCCAGCAGCCGTACCGCGATAAAGCCGAGCAGCAGGATCATTCCCAGGACGCCCGCGGCGATCAGTAACAGCCCGCCGACCCGAGCCCAGGTGCCTCCGTTGGTGCGGAACTCGGCCTCCGCTGCCGTCGGCCCACGGCAGCCGGTTGCTTCGCTGCTCGCGCAGATGGTCCTCAGCAGAGAACCCTGTTCGTTGATCGAATTGCGCGCCGGTCCGTTGGCGGGGAGTGCGAGGAAGATCGCCCCGTTGCTGCGAGCAGCGCGGAGAAGCTCCGCGCTGTGTTCCAGCGCGTCCGCCTGAGCGCTGCCCGCTGGCGCGCACGAGCCTGACGATTCGGGCGCGAGCTTGCAGCCGATCAGCGACAGCTCCTGCGCCGCGATCTTCAGCCCTGCCGCGCGCAGGCCGGGGTCAAGCCGCGTGGGGTCTCGACACCAGCCGACATCCCCGAACTCGAGGTAGCACCACGGCACTTCGATCGCGGCCGCAAAGACGGTTTCAAGGCTCCCCGCAAGCGCCGTCCCGGGACCCGCCGGCGAGCCTCGCGCAGCCACGGCAAGGGTTCCCAGACTCGCCTCGTTGGCCCATCCGCCGAGAGCGCCCACCGTACCCACGGGATCGGCGATCACCCACATCCCCCCGACCATCATCGTGCCCGTCAGCAACGCTTGACCAACTGTCTCCGCGACGCGCCGGCGGATCAGCCCGTTGTAGAGCGCGAGCACAGACGCCACGGCCAGCACGAGCGCCAGCCAGGGCTGCGTGAACGCGGCCTGCATCTGTCGCAACCCCCTGCCGACACCGCTGGCTGGCGAGCTGTCCAGTAGATCGATCGAGAAGCACCACTCGAGCATCACGACGAGTGCGTGGACCACCCATACCAGCGCCATCCACAGTGGCGTCACGAACAGATCCTGAACGGCGCTCAAGAGCCCGCCGGAGCTCAGGCCGAGCACCCCCGTGTCGATGTGCACGTCGATCCCGTAGTTCCCGGTCGGCGCCGGCGCCGCCACGAAGCCCGAGGTCTCGCAGTGGCCCACCGCGACCGCCGAAATTTCACCCGCGCCGAGCAGGCCTTTGCAGAGCGGACTTCCCAGACCGTTGCTCACCAGCGGATCCGCTTCACCCTGAGATGAGTCGCCCGCGCTTTCCGCGTTGCCCTCGGGCGCCGCCGCCGAGCCGCCCGACACCAGGGGCGGGCTGCTCGGCGCACGCGCTTCACTCCTTGCGCTGTGGGCCGCGCCGGCGGCGCGAATGCCCGTGGCAGCGCTCGGGGGCGTCTCACCGAGCCAGAGCCAGCAGCCGACGACGAGCGCCGCGAGCATCACGCGCGCGGCGGGGCGAATGGTCACCCGGAGGTGGGGGTCGTCGAGAAGGCGCGCAGCAGGTGTGGTGCCACCACGTCCACCTGGATCGCCTCGATGCGGCCCCGGTGATCGCGGAACAGACACCGTCCCGCGTCCAGCTCGAGCAGCGTCTTACGGAGCCCCTGGTCCTCAGCGTCCAGCCCGAGCAGAGCTAGCGCCCGGCCTGCCTCTGCATCGGAGCGCATCCCGAATACGAAGGTCGCGCCAATGAGGTTCTCCAGCGACTCGCGCTCGCCCAAGAGCGCGTCGGTGAGCAGCTGCGTGCTGATGATCGGCACCGCCAGCTCGGAGCGCCCCATCCGTTGCAGCGAGGCCAGCAGCGTGCGGCCTACCGGGTCGCCGAGCAGACGCCAGCCCTCGTCGAATGAGAACAGCTTCAGGCGATCCCGCTCGGCGCCGAGGAGCGTCATCGCGAACATCGCGATCAACCGCACGATCTGCTCGCCCACTCGCTCGGATTGAGAGTGCTCCGATCGCGGCGTCCCAGGCTGGGGGCCGGGCAGATCGCGAATCGGAATATAGGTCACCTGGCACTGCCCGATCGGCGCCAGCCTCACCGCCGGGTCGGCAAAGCCGAGCTGCGTCAGGCCGGAGCGGGCGTACACCTCGAGCGTCCGGGCCACGAGCGCCTCAGTGGCATCGCCGCCGCTCAAGGCCTTGACGACCTCCAGGCACGTCGGCCGGCGGGAGCGCGTCAGGACGCGGTCGACCGCCGCCACCACGGCGGTCTCCCAGGCAGGCTCGGCGCGCGCCGGCAGCAGGTCGCGCAGGAAGGACACTGCGGCGTCCTGGCGCAGATGCGCAGGCGCCACACGGAGTGGGTCGAGCAGGCCACGCAGGGACGGATCGGGACACAGCGTCAGGCACTCAGCGTGCGGTGCCACATCCTCGAGCAGGTGAAAGCGATGGTCGCCCTTGGGGTCGCAGTCGACCACCCTCGCCCCTTGTAGAAAGCCCTCGTATTGCAGCTTCTGGGCGAGCGTGGTCTTGCCCGAGCCGAGCGCCCCGACGCTGAGGATCGTCGCGTTGCGATCGCTGTCAGACCCCTCCCGGAGGCTGAACCTCACCGGCTGTCTGGAGCCGGACAGCGTGTGTCCCAGATAGAAGCCCTGGTGCGAACCCGCGGCGTGCGTCGCGGCCGGCATCATCGCCGCCACCTGCTCGGTGGTCAGGATGTCGTCGTAACCCGCCACCCTCGTGCGCTGGCCCGGGAGATGCTGCAGGAAGAGCGCCAGCTGGTCGCCGAGCGGCCGCTGCAGGCGGATCTCGCCGTATGCACGCCGACACATCTCGACCCGTTCCTCCATCTCCTGCTCGTCAGCGCCGGCGACGGCGATCGCGAGTGTCGCGCGGAGCAACGGCGGGCGGCTCGATGCCTGCAGGTAGGCCAGGAGGTCGCGGGCCTCTTGCGTTCGCTCGTATCCAAGGTCGGAAACCCCCTGCTCCCCATCGGACTCGGCGCGCAGAATCTGATCGGCGTCCTGAATGCGCCTGCGCGCGATCCTCAGCGCGAGCTCATTCGGCAGGAAGCGCGCGTTCAACGAGAGATCGATCCCGAACGGCAGGCTTTCCGGTGGCGCGAACATCAGCTCGGCGCGCGCGCCCGGAAACTGCGTGCGCTCGGGCAGCGCCCCGAGCACCAGTTGGGCCTGCCAGCTGCTCCCCAGCTCCGACTCGATCATCAGCGTTCTGGCGCGATGCTCCACGTAGCTGTCCAGCCAGCGCATCACCTCCCCCTCCAGCGGCGCCAGGGTGGCCTCGCCGTTGCGTTCGAAGATCAGCGCGCGCGGCTCGTGGAGGCCGTCCACAGTGGGTTCGCCGAGGCCTCGGCAGAACGCCCGCCGCACGAGCCATTGCAGCTCGACGCCACGTGCCTCGCGGACGGGCAACATCTCGGCGAGACGCGCATGCGCCAGGTCGGCGCGCACCCGGGCGCGCTCGAGCTCGGCGACCTTCAGCACACGCCGGTCGCGCAGCGAAAGCGCGCCACGGAGGTTCTCGAGCCACTCGCGCGGGTGGCGCGCGACTGCCTGCGAGACATAGGAGGCCACGTCCCGCTCGGGGTCGCGCAGGCTCACCAGGACAAACACGGCCGGATGCACCGGGGCGATCGCCTCCAGGCGTTGAGCGTGCGCGTCCACGTAGCGGCCGCGCGCGCGCATGTGCAGGGTCGACGCCGCCGCGAGCCGCGGACCATCGCCGATCAGTTCGCTGGCGTAGCGCTCGACCGGCCAGCGCCTGGCAACCCGCAGGATCTGCACGTCCGCTTCGATGGACTCCAGCGCCCCGACGAGCGCGAGGAACGGCGCACGCTTGCCTTCCGTCCCCAGCCATGAGTACGAGGACACCCCAAGCACGAACGCCGCCCATGCGTCGTCGACGCCCCTTGCAAAGACGCAGTTGCCATAGACGAACGCGATCGGCGCCCTCATCGGGACCGCGCCCTCGTTGCCTGCACGCGCAGGCGCGCACCTCGAGCAAGTGTGATCACCTGGCCGTTGCTCACGGCCCGCGGGGCGGCCGGCTCGCTGATCGTGACCGTGCGGCCCCCAACGCGGCGAGCGACCCCGACACGGCCATGCTCGACGATCGGTCCGCGGCGCTGATGCTCGACGGAGATCAAGACCGCGCCGGGACCCCTGTAGCGCAGATGACGCATACGGCTGTCGGAGCCATCGGGCAGAAGCACTATGTCCGGCGGATACCAGCGTCCAGCGGAGGTGGGACGGTGCAGGCCGACGAGCCGGCGGGGTCGCCACCCGTAGAGCAACAGCGCCTGTGCAGCCAGGTGAAACGGCCGGCCCTCCAGGCGGATCACGCTCAGCACTGCCGCCGTTGCGGCGGGTAGCACAACCTCGCGCGGCAGCCAGGGAAGCAGTCCGGCGACGGTGCCCGCCAGCGGCAGCTGGGCCATCAGCGTGACCACTGCGATGATTGCCAAGAAGTACACGACGCCTCGCACCGGAACACCGCCGGGGTTCAGCCTCAGCCGGTCGATCCGGTAGATGCGCCGCTCGAGATCGAACACACGCCGGTAGGAGCGGATCTCGATCACTGCGACCCGAACAGCGAGGCGACGGTGTCGCGCAGCAGGCTCACACCGGCCGGGGTCGCAAGCAGCACCGAGACGATTCCAACCGCGAAGACGCCTGCCGCCTCCTTGAAATCGCGCCGAAAGGCGAGGACCGTGGCGGCCACCGCGAAGGCCAGTCCGATCAGGCTCATCGCGACCGCCCGACCCGTGTTGCCCGCCTTTGCTGCCGCTGATTCGAGCGAGGTGGATGAGGGAGGTTCGGCGCTGACGGGGGCCGACCCGCCGGGAGCGCTCGGATCTACGACGGCCGCATGCGCCGCCGCGGGCGCCAGCGCGGTGCAGGTGCAGATCAGCAGCGCCGCCAGCAGGCTAGTGACACAGGACTTCATCGTTGAGCTCCTTCGATCGGGGATTTGCTTCAGGCGTCGGGATCGACCTGCACCGCGGAGATCTCCCAGCGGCCCTGTTCTTGCACCACGTCCAGTTCGTATGCGAGCGTGTACTGCACGCCGCGACCGTCCCCCGCCTCGACCACGGCCGACACCGAGCGCCCGTCCGGACACCAATCCAGTCGCTGAAGCGACTCCAGGCCGAGAGGCATCCCGGGCAGTGACACGTGCGCCGCGCTCGTCAGGTCAGCCGCCAGCTCACCCGGGGCCACCGCGAGGTAGTTGCGCAGAGCTCGCTGCACCACCGTGGCCAGGGCCGGTTCCCGCACTTCGCGCAGTTGCGGAGCGGACGGCGCGGGCACGGATGCGGGAGGACCCACGAACGCGGGATAGCCGGCCAGCGCAAGGCGCCCGGCCGCATTGCGCAGTACGCCGACGGTGAGATAGAGCAGGCCCGCCGGCTCGGTCTGCGCTGCGACGGTGTACACGTGCGTGCCCGGTACGGGTTCGCGCGCCTGGACGACTTCGGCCCATTCGACCCGCTGCTGCCCGGCGGCCGGCAGCTGGAGGCCACCGTCGGCTTCGATCCCGGGTCCCGCGAATGCTTCCAGTCCGTGCAGGCTCGCCTGTGGTTCCGTGGCGTTCCAGGTCAGGTACCGCCGCGCGAACAGGGCGGCGTATCCTTCAGCCGCCCTGTCGAGCTGGGCCGGTGCCGGCCGAGCGGCGGCCGGAGCGGCAGGCCGCGGTGGAGAGATCGCGAAACGGGCGCTGGCCGCGAGTCCGGCCACAGACGTTGCACAGAGCAGATAGCGCCACATGTCCCGGGCGAGACGGATCCGCCAGAGCGGCCGACGCGCTATCAGCACCGAGGGGTGACCGGGGCTCCGATTCACCGTCGCTCCCTCATCGCTCGAAACCGAACTCTCGATGGACGGGAGCTGCAGACATGGCACGCACCGCCGGCGGGGGGACAGAGCCATCCGCCGCAGGTGAGGACTCTCGTGCACCGGGGCGCAACACTCGACCGCCCGGCGCGGCAGCGAACCGGCCACGCCGGCGCACCGCGAGCCTTCGCGCAAGCGGCTCCCGCCGTGGGCCTGGCTGCGTGACCGCCCGGGTCACGGCCCGCGCGGGGTGCGGCCGGAGGACCGGCTTGACGCTTGCGGTCCGCACGCGTCGCGGCGGCCGGATGAGGCGCGGCCGCGTGGTGGCGATAAGTAGCGCCGTGACTCCAACGGCGCCCATAAGCAGGGCAGCGGCCACGCCACGCATCAGATGCCGCTCCGCTCCGGTGGATCCAGCCGGCCGCGCGCCCCGGCGGAGCCGGCGCGCGGCCGCTACCGGCGCCGTGCCCTGCTCAACGATCGCGTGTGTCAGGAACTCCCGCTCGTCGTACACTCGGTAGACCTCGCGGGGGGCGCGCCTCAACAAGCTGCCCGCACCTCCTCAGCGTCCACGCGGGCGGCCGGATCCCGGAGAGGGGAGATCCCCGTGTTCCGGCCGCCGACGCGCGGATGGGCTTCGCCGTGCGGTCGTCCGTTCGATCGACTGCCGGCGTTGCCGGGGACTTTCCTATGTGGGGGCGGATGTGTTCTCACAGGAGAGTCCCTGTTGGCCTGTTCCGACGTCTCCTCGACCGGCTGGACAGGACCTCTCGTCAAGCTGCATCAGCTGCCTCAGACGAGCGCGTCCGCGCTGGGCGACCTTGCGGTACTTCTCCGCCGACCAGCCCGAGACGCGGCAAAACTCGGCACACGACATGTCGCCCGCCAGCTGCGATCCCAAGACCATGCGCTGATCGGCGCTGAGCTCGCTGACAAGCCTGCTTATGCGCCGAAGCTGCTCGCGCGCGATCGCCTGGCACTCCACATCCGCGCGGCGGTCCACGATCTCGAGACGAACCTCCTCTGGCCCTTCGAGGGCGATGGCGTTCTCCAGCGCGGACTGCATCGGGCTGCGTCCCGCGAGCGCCCGGCGGCGGTCGTGCACGCGCGAGACAAATCTCTTCTCGAGCACGTGAGCGAGATGCGCGCGGCTGTGAAAACGGCCGCCACGCCGGACGTGAACGAGCAGCTCGAGTGTGGCCTGCCCATAGCAGTCCTCGAGGTCCTCCCTGCGCAACCTATGGCGGTGAACGCGCAGCAAGAGCTCGCGCCGTGCGCCCGCCACAAGCGCGAGCTCCTCACCCGGATCGAGCCGCCCTCCCGGGCCGCGGTCGCCCTGCCCTCGTATTCGCTCCTCGTATCGGGTAGACACACAGAGATGTCGATCCCCGGCGCTCGTACACCCCCCTCCCAATCGCCCGGCGGCGGCCGGGCAGGGCACCGGCGCGGGGAGGCGAACACGACAAGGGAGATGAGCGTCACCGACCGCCTGCACAGGCTCGACCGCTGGCAGCAGCGCAGGCCGGCGGTGAGCTTCGTGGCGGCGGTGATCAAGAAGTTCGGCGAGGACCAAGCCGGCCAGCTGGCCGCGTTGATCGCCTACTACGCCTTCGTGTCGCTGTTTCCGCTACTGCTGGTGTTCGTCACCGTGCTCGGCTACATCCTGCAGAACAACCCACAGGAGCGCGACACGATCCTCAACGGGACGCTCGGGCAGTTCCCGATCATCGGCGACCAGCTGAAAGTGCATTCCATCAGCGGCAGCGGGCTCGCGCTGGCGGTCGGCATCATCGTCTCGCTGCTCGCCGGGCTGGGCATCATGGGCGCCAGTCAGGCCGCCTTCAACCGCATCTGGCACGTGCCCTTCAAGCGCCGTCCCGACTTCATCCACCAGCGCCTGCGCAGCCTCATGATGCTCGTCATCCTCGCCACGCTGGCGATCGCCTCCACCGCCGCCGCGGGCTTCGTCGGCTCCACCAGCCACCCCGCGCTCACCGTCGTCGCGGGCGTGCTGATCGCGTTCGCCTTCAACCTCGCGCTGTTCATGCTCGCCTTCAAAGTGCTCACCGCGGCCGAGCTCGGCTGGCGCGACCTGTGGCTCGGAGTGCTCGTCGCGTCGGTCTTCTGGCAGCTGCTGCAGCACCTCGGCGGCTTCTACCTGGACCACGTGCTCAAGCGCACCCAGCCGCTCTACGGCATCTTCGCGCTGGTGCTCGGGCTGCTCGCGTGGCTCTACCTGGGCGCCCAGCTGACGATCTTCGCCGCCGAGGTCAACGTCGTGCATCGCCGCCGTCTGTGGCCGCGAAGCTTCTTTCAGGACCCCCTGCTGGAGGCCGACCGCCGCGCGCTGACCTCCTCCGCGGAGATCGAGGAGCGCATCGAAGAGGAGAGCGTGGACGTCAGCTTCGAGGAGCCCTCCGCCTGATCGACGGGGGCGCGCTTTCCGCGCGCCGCTCGCGACCTATGGCCCACTTGGATCGCCCAAACCCGGCACCACGATGAGTCCTCGACGGCCGCAATCTGGCTCTGCGATGCGGCTTTGCAGCATTTGGGCAAAGTGCTTGCACCCGCAACCATCGCGCGCTATACTAACTAAACTTTCGTAAGCTCATATGGAGCGGTTACCCATGTCATCTCCCTCACAGGACCCCACCATCCAAGCACCCGAGCCCGGGCAGCACCTGCGGCTTATCCCGCTCGACGACACCGTCGTGTTCCCCAGCATGGGCATCACGCTGACGGTCAACGTCGGCGACGACGAGCGTGTCGTGCTCGTGCCCCGCCACGACAACGAGTTCCTCGAGGTCGGCACGATCGCGCAGGTCTCAGAGCAGATCCGCCTGCCCGGCGGCGGGAGGGCGGTGGCCCTCTCCGGCGAGCACCGCGCGCTGATCGGCGCCGCGCAGACCGGCACCGACGGCGAGCTGCGCGTGGAGGTCGACGAGCGCCCCGACGATGTGCCCGTGGACGGGCGCACGCGCGAGCTCGAGCGCGAGTACCGCGCGACCGTCGAGGAGATCCTCGAGCTGCGCGGCGACGACGGGCGCATCGCCGCATTCCTGCGCGCGATCGTCGAGCCGGGCGCGCTGGCGGATTCCGCCGGCTACTCCCCCACGCTCTCCTACGAGCAGAAGGTCGAGCTGCTGCGCACGCTCGACGTGACCGAGCGCCTCGAGCTCGCCGTGCGGCTGCAGCGCGAGAGCCTCGCCGAGCTGCAGGTGCGCAAGCGCATCCGCGAGGACGTGCAGGAGGGCGCCGAGAAGCAGCAGCGCGAGTACTTCCTGCGCAAGCAGATGGACTCCATCCGCAAGGAGCTCGGCGAGGACGACGCCTCGGTCGCCGATGAGTACCGCACCAAGATCGAGGACGCCGACATGCCCGAGGACGTCAAGGAGCAGGCGCTCAAGGAGCTCGCGCGCCTAGAGCGCATGGGCGAGCAGACCGGCGAGTCGAGCATGATCCGCACCTACCTTGACTGGCTGATCGCGGTGCCCTGGGGCAAGCGCTCCGAGGAGCGCCTGGACCCGGTCGCCGCGCGCGCCGTGCTCGACGCCGACCACGCCGGCCTTGAGGACGTCAAGGACCGCGTCACCGAGTACCTGGCCGTGCGCAAGCTGCGCCAGGAGCGCGGCATCGAGGCCGACCCCAAGTCCGGGGCCATCCTCACCCTGATCGGGCCGCCCGGCACCGGCAAGACCTCCATCGGCGAGTCGATCGCCCGCGCCACCGGACGCGAGTTCGTGCGCATGTCGCTTGGCGGCGTGCGCGACGAGGCCGAGATCCGCGGCCACCGCCGCACCTACATCGGCGCGCTGCCCGGGCGCCTGGTGAGGGCGCTCAGGGACGCCGGCACGATGAACCCCGTGATCCTGCTCGACGAGGTCGACAAGGTCGGCGCGGACTGGCGCGGAGACCCCTCCGCGGCGCTGCTCGAGGTCCTCGACCCCGCGCAGAACCACTCCTTCCGCGACCACTACCTCGACGTCGAGCTCGATCTCAGCCAGGTGATGTTCCTGGCGACGGCAAACGTCGCGGACACGATTCCCGGACCGCTGCTCGACCGCATGGAGGTGATCAGCTTCGACGGCTACACCTCCGAGGAGAAGCTCGCGATCGCCAAGGGCTACCTGTGGCCGCGCCAGCGCGACCGCAACGGCCTGCGCGAGGACGAGGTCGAGATCTCCGACGAGATGCTGCGCACGATCATCTCCGACTACACCCGCGAGGCGGGCGTGCGCAACCTCGAGCGAAACCTCGGCACGGTGCTGCGCAAGACCGCAACCAAGATCGCCTCCACGCTGCCCAGCGGCAAGGAGCCGCCGGCCGGCGGCGAGGCCGAGCCTCCCTCCGAGAACGGGGCCAAGCCCGCCAAGGCCGCCAAGACGCCGAAGGCGAGCCGTGCGAAGGCGGCCAAGCCCGTGAAGATCGACCTGGAGACCGTGCGCGACGCGCTCGGGCGCCAGAAGTTCTTCCAGGAGTCCGCTGCCCGCACCGCAACGCCGGGCGTCGCCACCGGCCTGGCTGTCACCGGCGCCGGCGGAGATGTGCTGTTCGTCGAGGCCACCGCCATGAAGAACGGCGGCAAGGGCGGCGGCCTGGTGCTGACCGGCCAGCTCGGCGACGTCATGAAGGAGTCCGCGCAGATCGCGCTCTCCTACGTGCGCGGTCACGCCGAGGAGATCGGCATCGACGATCACGCCTTCGAGAACCGCGAGTTCCACGTCCACGTGCCCGCCGGAGCGATCCCCAAGGACGGCCCCAGCGCCGGTGTCACGATGGTCACCGCGCTCGGCTCGCTGCTCTCCGGGCGCCCCGTCAAGCACACCGTCGGCATGACCGGCGAGGTCACGCTGCAGGGCCGCGTGCTGCCCATCGGCGGGCTCAAGCAGAAGGTGCTCGCCGCCCACGCAGCGGGCCTGACCGACGTGATCCTGCCCGAGCGCAACCGCGGCGACCTGGACGAGATCCCCGAGGAGGTGCGCGAGCAGATGACATTCCACCCGGTCATGACCGTGCAGGAGGTCCTCGACCGCGCACTGGAGCCGGCCAGAGATGTCGCGTCCGTCTCGTAGATGTGAGCCGGTGCCGCTGGAGGTCCGCGAGACCGCGGACCTCCTCGAGCGGCGCTGGCAGCTGTCGATCATCTACGCCGCCCTCACCGGGGCGCTGCGCTTCAACGAGTTCGCCGACGCCGTCGCGGGCATCTCGCCGCGCATGCTCGCCGAGCGCCTGCGCGACCTCGAGGCCGCGGGCCTCGTGCGGCGCACCGTGATCCCCTCCAGCCCGCCCACCGTCGAGTACCGCCTCACCGAGCGCGGCCGGCGGCTCGGGCCGCTGATCGAGGCGATGCGCGCCTACGCCAGCGAGCCCGTCTGAGGCACGCCGCGAGCCGACCGGCGGCAGCTCAACCCCGGCCCGCGGACGGCAGGTCGGCCAGCTCCCGGCCGGTGGCCACGATCTGACCCGCGGCGCAGTGCTCCGCCGCGACGGTGCCGCGGCGGTTGCGGATGCCGACCGCGCCGATCAGGCCGCCGAGCGGCGAGCAGGACGGCGGCGATCGCCATGCCCAGGTGGAAGCTGTGCAGCGACGCCGCTTCGGCCGCGCTCGTTACTGCGCGCGCCTGGGCGGGCGGCAGGCCGTGCACTGCGGGGCGCCCCAGCGCCAGCCGCTTGACCTGTGCGACCGCAGCGCGTGCGGCGCCACCGAGCCTCACCCCCGCCAGCTTGCTGTCGAGGCTCGAGGCGAAGGAGCCGGCCACCGCCGCCCCCACCGCAGCCGTGCCGATCAGCCCCGCCACGCGCGCGATCGCGTTGTTCACACCGGAGGCGATCCCCGCGTCGATCTGCGCGGCGTCCGCCAGCACAGCCGCGGTGAGCGGCGCCACCGTCATCGAGAGGCCCAGCGCGAACACGAGCAGCGCGGGGAGCAGGTCGGTGAGGTAGTCCACCTGCGCGCCCACGCGCTGGAACAGCACGAGCCCCACGGCGCACACGAGCGGCCCCACGCTCATGAACAGGCGCGGGCCGTAGTGGTCGGCGAGCGCGCCGAAGCGGCGCGAGAGCAGGAACATGACCACCGTCACGGGCAGCGTGGTCAGGCCGCTCTTCAGCGGTGAGTAGCCCGCGATCTGCTGCAGGAACAGGATCAGGAAGAAGAACAGGATCGCCAGGCCCGCATACATCGCGAAGGTCTCCAGGTTCCCCGCGGAGAAGTTGCGCGTGGCGAACAGGCGCAGCGGGAGCATCGGGTCGCGCGCACGCGACTCGCGCAGCAGGAAGGCGCCCAGCAGCGCCAGGCCGCCGAGCAGGCCGACCAGCACCGCGGGGCTTGACCAGCCCAGCCGCGGCTGCTCGATCAGCGCGAAGACCACCCCGCCGAGGCCCGTGGCACACAGCAGCGCGCCCGGCAGATCCACGCTGCGCCCCGCCACCCGGCGTGATGGTGAACGCGGTATCGCCACGCGGATGATCCACACGCACGCGATCACCAGCGGGATGTTGATCACGAAGATCCACCGCCACGAGCCGATCGCCAGCAGCTCGCCGCCCAGCAGGGGCCCGACCACCGCCGCGATCGTCCCCCACGCCGTCCACACCCCGATCGCACCGCCACGCTCATTCTCGGGGAAGGTGTGCACGATCACCGCGAGCGAGGCCGGGGTCAGCAGGGCGCTGGCGACTCCCTGCAGCAGCCGCGCCGCGACCAGCCACCCGATCGACGGGGCGATCGCGCACGCCAGCGAGGCCACGCCGAAGCCGCTGACGCCGAGCGTGAAGATGCGCCGCTCGCCGTAGATGTCGCCGAGCGAGCCGCCGATCAGGATCAGCGAGCCGAGCGTGAGCAGGTAGCCGTTGACGACCCACTGCTGCGCGGCCAGACCGCCGCCGAGTGCCCGCTGGATCGTCGGCAGCGCGACGTTGACCACCGTGCCGTCGAGCAGCGCGATGCCGGAGCCGAGGATGCAGGCGATCAGCGTCAGGCGCTTGACGGACGCCTCATCGCGTACGGTCATGCGCCCACCGTATCCCGCTGCGCGAAGCTGTCCGCGCGCCGCCGCTCAGCCGAGCACGATCTCGGCCGCGGTGCGCACCGTGGCCGCATCGCCGGAGACCAGCAGCGTCGTGACCACCGACTCGCGCCAGCGCGCGAGGTCGTCGCGGATCTTCTCGCGCGTGCCGATCAGCGAGAGCTCTTCGATCAGCGCCGTCGGGATCTTCGCCGCGGCCTCGTCCTTCTTGCCGCTCAGATACAGCTCCTGGATCTCCGCAACCTCGCGCTCGTAGCCCATCCTGATCGGGACGTTGGCGTGGAAGTTGGCGCCCTTGGCGCCCATCCCGCCGAAGTACAGGGCATAGAACGGCCGCACCGCGTCCGCCGCCGCCTCGAGGTCGTCGGTGACGATCAGCGGCACGGTCGCGCACACCTCGAAGTCCGCCGCGCTGCGCCGTGCACCCTCCCGCGCCCAGCCCTCCTCCAGCGAGGGGCGGTAGAGCTCCTCGTACACGCTCGGGGAGAACAGCATCGCCAGCCAGCCGTCGCACAGCTCTGCGCACAGCGCGATGTTCTTCGGCCCCTCCGCCCCCAGGTAGATCGGGATGTCCTCGCGCAGCGGGTGGATCGATGCCTTCAGCGCCTTGCCCAGACCCGTCCCGCCGGGCAGCGGCAGCGGATAGTGCGGGCCCGGCGCCTCCAGCGGCCCGCGGCGCGCCCAGATGTCGCGCAGGATCGAGATGTACTCGCGCGTACGCGCCAGCGGCTTGGCGAAGGGCATCCCGTACCAGCCCTCCACGACCTGGGGCCCGGAGACGCCGAGGCCGAGGATGAAGCGGCCCCCGGACAGATGGTCCATCGTCATCGCCGCCATCGCCGTGGCGGCGGGCTGGCGCGCGGACATCTGCACGATCGCGGTGCCGAGCTTCAGCCGCTCGGTCGCCGCTCCCCACCACGCCAGCGGCGTCAGGCAGTCCGAGCCGTAGGCCTCAGCCGTCCAGATCGAGTCGAAGCCGAGGCGCTCGGCTTCGGCGATCGCCTCGACCGCCCCCGGCGGCGGCCCCCCCGCCCAGTAGCCGGTATTCAGGCCCAGCTTCAGCTCGCGTGCCATCCCCGCGAGCCTACAGGTGTGAGATAGTTCACGCACCCGAGCGAGGAGGGGCAGCATGGCTGTGACGGTGGGGGTTCTGAACGACACGCGCAGGCGCGCGCTCGAGGCCGCGTGCGACACCTTTGCGCCGTCGCTCGAGGTCGAGGACGAGCGCGAGACGGTGCGCGACTTCTACGCACGCTCCGCGTCCGATCTCGGCGTGGCGGCCCAGATCGAGGGCCTGCTCGCGATGACCGCGCTGCCCGAGGAGATCGAGGCCTTCGGCCAGCTGCTCGACGCGCTCGCCGCGCAGGACATCGCCGGCCTGCCGCTCGACGCGCGCACCGCGCTGCTGCACGCCGTGGCCTCCTCCGGCCCCGAGGCCAAGCTGGGCATCCGCCAGCTGCGCGGGCTGACGTTCCTGTTCTTCTACGGCCTGCCCGACGAGGCCGGGCACAACCCCAATTGGGACGCGCTCGGCTACCCCGGGCCGCTGTCGCCCGCGCCCACGCCGGAGCAGGCGCCGAAGACGATCGCCCTCGAGAACGTGAGCGGCGAGAGCGCCACGTTGCAGGCCGACGCCTGCGTGGTCGGCTCCGGCGCCGGGGGCGGCGTCGTCGCGGCCGAACTCCAGCGTGCCGGGCGCTCCGTGGTGGTGCTGGAGATGGGCCAGTACCGCAACGAGTCGGACTTCAAGCAGCTTGAGCTGCCGGGCATGTTGGAGCTCTACCTCGGCGGCGGCCTCGCCGCCTCCGAGGACGGCTCGATCGCGATCCTCGCCGGCTCCACGCTGGGTGGCGGGACGATCGTCAACTACATGAACTGCATCCGCACGCCCGAGCACATCCGCGCGGAGTGGGAGGCGATGGGCCTCGAGGGCCTCTCCGACCCCGCCTACGAGCGCCACATCGACGCGGTCTGGCAGCGCCTCGGCGTCAATGACACCGCCACCTCGCAGAACCGCACGCACAAAAAGCTGATCGAGGCCTGCGAGGCGCTCGGCTACGGACACCGCCCGCTGACGCGCAACACCGACACCTCCTGCGAGGACCCGAGCGTCTGCGGCTACTGCTTCGTCGGCTGCCAGAAGGGCTGCAAGCAGTCCACCATGAAGACCTTTCTCCAGGACGCCGCCGACGCGGGCGCGCGCTTCGTGGTCGGCGCGCGCGCCGAGCGGATCCTCACGCATGAGGGCCGTGCGAGCGGCGTGGAGGCGATCGTCACGCACGGCGACGGCTCGACCACGAAGCTGACCGTCCACGCCGAGACCGTGGTGGTGGCCGCCGGCGCGATCGAGTCCCCGGCGCTGCTGCTGCGCTCGGGCATCGGCGGGCCCGCCGCCGGCAGGCACCTGCGCCTGCACCCCGCAGCGCTTGTCGCGGGCGTGCACGAGCGTGCGGTCGAGGGCTGGGTCGGGCAGATCCAGTCGGCGCTCTCGGACGAGTTCAAGGGCTGCGAGGGCGAGCACGGCTTCCTGATCGAGGCCACCACCGTGGCCCCCGCGATCGTGGCCATGTCGATGCCCTGGCAGGACGGCCTGCGCCACAAGCAGATGATCGGCAAGCTCGCCCACCTCGCGCCCTTCATCTCCGTCGCCCGCGACCACGGCGAGGGCGAGGTCGTGATCGACGAGCACGGCCGTGCGGTGACGCGCTGGTCCTTCGGCGATGAGATCGACGCGCGCATGTTCCGCCGGGCGATGGTCGAGCTGGCCAGGCTGCAGCACGCTGCGGGCGCGCAGGAGATCATCACCTTCTACCAGCAGGGCCTGACCTGGCGCCGGGGCGAGGACTTCGAGGCCTTCCTCACGGAGATCGAGGCCGGCTCGCTGGAGCCCAACGACATCGCCGCCTTCACCGCCCACCAGATGGGCTCCTGCCGGATGGGCTCCGATCCCGCCGCGTCGGTCGCGGACGGCCGCGGCGAGCTGCACGACACGCGCGGCGTGTGGATCGGCGACGGCTCCGCCTTCCCCACCGCGCCCGGCGTCAACCCGATGATCTCGATCATGTCGCTCGCGCACCGCACCGCCGCGAACATCCTCGCCGCGCCGGCGAGCTAGTCAGCTGCCGGCCTGCCCGCCGTCCTGCACGAGCGCCAGCGTGAACCCGTCGTAGCCCTTGGCGCCGACGGTCTGGATGCTCGTCGCGCTCACGCGCGGCTCGGCCCCCACCAGCTCGTGAAAGCGGCGCATGCCGATCACGCGCGGGTCATCGTTCGCGGCGTCCGCCAGGCCGCCGTCGAGCACCACGTTGTCAGCGACGATCACCGTGCCGGGCCGGGAGAGCTCGAGCGACAGCGTGAAGTAGTCGGGCGTGCTCTGCTTGTCGGCGTCGATGAACACCATGTCGAACGGGCCGGCGCCCTCGTCGATCAGCGCGCGCAGCGAGTCCAGCGCGGGCCCCACGCGCAGCTGCACGCGCTCGCCCACGCCGGCGCGCTCGAGGTTCGCCCGGGCCACCTCCGCGTATCCGGCCTGCAGCTCCAGCGAGACGACGTGCCCGCCGGGCGCCAGGGCGCGGGCGATCCAGATCGTGCTGTAGGCGCCGAGCGTGCCGATCTCGAGCACGCGGGCCGCGCCTCGGATGCGCACGAGCAGGTGCAGCAGCTTGCCCTGCGGCGCCGTCACCGCGATCGGCGGCATGCCCGCCGCGGCGCTCGCCGCGAGCGCCTGCTCCAGCGCCGGGTCCTCGCCCACGAGCAGCTCGCTCACATAGCTGTCGACCTGATCCCAGCGCCTCTCGCTCATCGGCTGTCCCCCTCCTCGGGGACGCTCATCAGCGCGAGCGGCACCGCCAGGCCGGCGGAGCGGCGCACGGTGGCGATGTGGCGCCCAGGCTGTACCGCGGGGCGGATCGTACCGACGTTGGGCTCCAGCGAGGCCACCGCCCGCTCGAGGTCGGCGACCTGCAGCGCGAGCCCCCAGAAATGCGCCGGGCGCTGCGCCCCGCCCCCGCGCTGGAGCACCTCCTCGGGCTCCTGGACGACCTCCAGGATCTCCGCACCGAGGCGGAAGAACGCCTGACGCGGCGCGCCCGCGGGAGTGGGCTCCTCGCGCACGCGCCGCAGATCCAGGCCGGCGTCGCGCAGGGCGCCGACGCTGCGCTCGAGATCCGGTGAGATCACAACGATGTGGTCGATCGCGATCACGCCGTTGGGGTGCACCGGCGCGCGCTCGCGCGCGCCGGCCTCGCTGCGGCTGGTGGGCAGTCCGTCGAGCTCCGTGCTCGCGATCTCGCGCAGCGACCAGCCGATGATGCCGCCGCGGCCCGGCTGCGGGCCCGCGAAGCGCACGTCCACCGCGCCGATCTGCGCAGCGTCCCCCTCCACGGCGAAGCCGAGCGCGCCCCAGCGGGCTGGATCGTCGGCGAGCGTCAGCTCGCTGATGGTCGGTGTGGGCATCCCTTGATCTCGGCCGTGCGCCCGCATCTGAGCGTGGGCAGCGCCGGGGCAGGCTAATACTGTCGAGGTGAACGCTACACCGCAGCTCAGCGACCGCCGGCGCCTGACGATCCTCTCGATCTGCTGCATGAGCCTGCTGATCGTCTCGATGGACAACACGATCGTCAACGTCGCGCTGCCCTCGATCCGCCGCGACCTGCACGCGTCGCTGTCGGGCCTGCAGTGGACGATCGACAGCTACACCGTGGTGCTGGCCAGCCTGCTGCTGCTGGCGGGGTCCACCGCCGACCGCGTCGGGCGCCGGCGCACCTTCCAGACGGGCCTGCTGGTGTTCGCCGGCAGCTCGCTGCTGTGCAGCCTCGCCCCCACGCTCGGCTGGCTGATCGCCGCGCGCATGCTGCAGGCGGTGGGCGCCTCGATGCTCAACCCGGTGGCCATGTCGATCATCACCAACGTGTTCACCGACCCGCGCGAGCGGGCCCGCGCGATTGGCGCGTGGGGCGCCGTCGTCGGCGTCAGCCTGGCGCTCGGCCCGGTCGTCGGCGGAGCGCTCACCGAGACGGCGGGCTGGCGGGCGATCTTCTGGATCAACGTGCCCATCGGCCTGGCCGCGTGCCTGCTCTCCGCCGTGTTCGTGCCCGAATCGCGCGCCGCGAGGCCGCGGCGCATCGATCCCGTGGGGCAGGTGCTCGTGATCGTGACGCTCGCATCGCTCACCTACGCGATCATCGCCGCCCCGCGCGCGGGTTGGTCCTCGCCGCAGACGCTGGGCCTGCTCGCCCTCAGCGCCGCGGCGCTGCTCGGCCTGCTGCTGTATGAGCCGCGGCGGCGCGATCCGCTGATCGAGCTGCGCTTCTTCCGCAGCGCGCCCTTCTCGGGCGCCACGCTGATCGCCGTCAGCGCCTTCGCCGCGTTCAGCGGCTTCCTGCTCCTCAACAGGCCGGGGTCTTCGTGCACGGTGTTTCCGAAACGCCATGCGTCCATCGGGAAACACGTGGTAGATTTCCTATTGTCGCAAACGTACGCCCCTGGGGGGGCGTCCCGGATAGGTGTCCCAGGAGTTGCGGGGTCGTGTCCCACGGGCTAGGTTGCATGTAGCGGTCTGTCGCAGACGCACGTAGTGCGGGCGCTGAATGGCACGGCAAGATGAACCCGGTTCAACGTACTCTCGGGGTGAATCACGTGGTACATTCCCTACTGTCGCAACGTACGCCTCGTGTCCCACGGGGGTAAGTTTCGGTGCGGTGGTGGGTGCAGGTGTCCGGAAATGCCGTCCGGGCAGTTGCGATGGCCCGTCCGGCGGGGTAGGTTCCATGTAGCCGGTACGCAAGTGGGTGTCAAGCTCCGCGTGTCAAGTGGTTGCGAGGCCGCCGTCAACGCATTAGGTTCTATGTAGCGGTCCGCTCAGACGGTCCGGCCACGGGCTAGGTTGCATGTACGGTGGCTACGTGCCCCACATGATGCCCCACCCATTGCGGGCAGTTGCCCCAACCGTGTAGGTTCCATGTACGGTCGCAAAGCAGGTGAGGGAAACGTCGTTCGCAGCGCAACTATCGTACGAGAATGCTGTACGAACAGTTGAAACACCCCGTACGACGGGGTAGGTTCCATGTACGGTCGGGCGCCAGAGGTCGCCGCTGCCGTGTGCCCAATTGGGCACATTTGGGACCAATTGGTCCCGCTCCCTCCGAGAGCGTCGCCTGTCACGGTCGTACGCAGATGCCGTACGCACAGTTGCGACACCCCGTGCCACGGGCTAGGTTCCATGTACGGTCGCAACAGGCAGCGGGGCTGGGCGTGGCGAAGGCGCGGCCCGTTGAAGTGTTCAGTGAACATTTCGCATTGCGGGCTGAACACGCGCTATTTTCCCTATCGTCGGAAGCTACGCATCCGCTGTTGCGTCTCCCGTTGCATCGGTCGCCTAGCCGCGTTGCACCATGTAGGTTCCATGTACAGTCGCAACAGGTAGCGGGGCTATCCCCACCTCGACAACTCGCGGGCGACAGTCCTGCCCTGGGGACCGGAACAATTGTTCCGACCTCGGCCAGGCCGTGTCCATTGGACAAATTGCGTTTCGCACTGGACACCGTGGTAGATTCCCTATCGTCCGAAGCTACGCATCCGGCGTCACGCGCTGTGTCACATCGGTTGCAGGGCCGCGTCACATCGAGTAGGTTCCATGTACGGATCGGGGTCTGCGCCCCAGCACGCTGACACCAATTGGTGTCGTTCGTAGCCGCTCCGACGCCAGCTGACCCGCGTCGTTGAGAGGCCCTCCAAAAGCTTGGCCACCCTCCGCATCGGTGGCCTGCGCCGTGACGAGCCGGGGTCAGCACTTGTCCTCGCACGGCAGCGGCTGGTCGCCTTCTTCGGAGGGGATGTCAACAACTGTTGACACTCCGGGCGACCAGCCGCAATCTTCGGCGGCTCTCCTTCCCCGCCGGGGATGGCGTGGTCGGTGCTCGTGTTCCTTTCCGCGAGCTCGGCCACGCCTTGAACTTGCAGCCCCCGCCGGATTCGCCTCCGGCGAGGGCCTTCCGCACCATCGCCCAAGGCCAGGCAAACGAGCCTGGGCGAGCAGCGTCGCAGCCATGGAGGCAGGGCGTTGCATTGGACGGCGGCCCCCGGACGTGCCGGCAGCGCAAGCTGATCCGGCAGTCCGGGCGTGCCGGCCGCGTCGGTGATCCGGCGGACCGGCTCACTGCCGCGACGTTAGTCGCGGTGCTTCACCGCGATTGCCCGTGGGCTAGTGCTCACGTCGCGTGGAGCTGTAGCGAGAAGGGAGCCCTTGCGAATGAACGCATTGGCCCTCGCGCGTCAGCGCGAGAAGCAGGCGTACGACGACATGCAGATCGCATTCGCGTCGTACGAGGCAGCGATTCACGAGGACGCCCCCGAGGCGACCCTCAACGCCCGCGAGGCGGTGTGGCACGAGAAGAAATCGAAGCACGACGAGGCCGTCAAGGCCGCGACTCGGCAGGAGGAACTGGCCGAGGCACGGGCTTCGCTCCCCGCCGGCTTCACCTCGGCCGCCCCGGACGAACGCGACCGGGACCCGGACGCGCCGATGAATCGAGTCGGCGTGACGTTCGCCCAGCCGAAGCGCGGATGGGACGGTGCCACCCTGCACATCGGCGGCGAGCCCGCCACCTACCAGGGCGGCTGCGACGCCGATACAGGCGTGTCGGCTGCCAGTTGGTTTTGGGACCAGCTGGACGCGGCTAAAGGTGACTCGGCTGCGCGTGAGCGCATCCTGCGCTCGGCGCGTGAGTTGGCCGACGCTGGTCGTCCGATGGCTATGAAACGTAGCCTCCGGTCACCGCGCGAAGTCATGAGCGAAAGGGCGATCAACGAGACTGCCGGAACCGGCGGTGAGCTGGTCGCGCCGTTGTACCTGCAGGAGGAGTACCTGAAGCTCGCACGTGCGGGTCGCCCGTACGTGAACCTGATGCGGAGGGTGCCTCTCCCGTCGAACACGAACACGATCAACATTCCCCGTCTGAAAACGGGTACAGCCACGGCCGCACAAAGCGACCTGGGCGATGTGAAAGAAACGAACCTGACCACCGCGCTGCTGACGTTCGACGTCATCACCGTGGCCGGGCAGGAGTCGTTCGCAAGGCAGCTGTTTGACCGCTCCGTCCCGGAGCTCGCGGACCAGGTGGTGTTCCCCGATCTGATCGCGGCGTACATCACCAACACGGACGTAGAAGCCCTCGAAGGCTCGGGGTCACTGCCCCACGCCAAGGGTGTGACGGAACTGACGTACTCCACCACGTCATCGACGGTGGGGGACGCTCACGAAGTCACGTTCACGTCGGCGTCTCCGACGCTGCCGGAACTCTACAAAAAGATCGCCAACGCGGTGCAGCAGATTCACACGACGCGGTACATGCCGCCGACTGCGATCATCATGCACCCCCGGCGGTGGGCATGGGTCCTGACGCAGAAGGACTCACAGGAACGGCCGCTGGTTGTTCCTACCTCGCAGGGACCGTTCAACGTCTTCGCTAACCTGAACGACGTTCAGGCCGAAGGCGCTGTCGGCACCATGCAGGGCCTCCCCGTGTTCGTGGACCCCTCGGTCCCGACGAACCTCGGGGCGAGCACCAACCAGGACCCGGTCATCGTCCAGAAGATGGACGACTCGTGGTTCATGGAGGACGAGCCGATCAAGACGCGGGTCTACGAAGAGGTGCTCTCCGAAGAACTCGCAATTAGGGCCCAAGTCTTCAACTATTTGGCATTGACACACGAACGGTATGTCAAGGGTATTGCCAAGATAGTGGGGACCGGCACAGTTGAACCTTCATTCTGACGGTTCTCACCCTGCCTGCGAGTCAAATCGTGGGCAGGGCTTCCGGCGCGGCCCGTCTACACCGTGCCGGGGTTGAGGTGGTGTTGGATCACTCTCCGAGCCGGTCCGTGCGTTTGTGCGGGCCGGCTCGGGCTCCTCTCCCCCCACGGAAAGGCGAGGGGCTACTAGACCCCAAGATCGCGTCGTATCCCTACCCCGATGGCGCGAGAGGTGCCCTAACGCGCCGCTGACGGGCAATCCGAACCACCCCGAACCACGCCCAGGAGGCGACCATGAACGCAACCAAGACGCGACCGCTGCACCTGCCACACGACGTGATCCGAGCGGACCTGCCGGTCGGAGTGTTCCGCGACCCGTCCAGCGGGCGCGTGTACGAAGTGCGCGAGATGCCCGAGGCGGAGCGCCGTGCGATGTATGACGGGACTCCCGGCCTCGACGACCGCGAGGCGGTCGTGACGGGACTGTCTGCCCACGACGCTCGCCAGCTCTGCACCGACCTGCGCGCGAGGTACGACGAGGCAGCTGTAGCTGTCGCTCGACTGCTCTACGAACCACCGCGCCGCTATGCGGTGCGCACATCGTCGGTCGAGGACATCATGGCTGCCAACCCGGAGATCGCACGTGCTTAGCCTGCTCACCCTGAATGACAGCGAAGGCAACGCGCACGTCCTGCACGAAGACACGTCCGCCTCGCGGCGGCTCGTCAAGTCCGTGACGGGGCTGGTGGGTATCACCCCGCTGCGTGACTCGAAGCGTGTGCGCCCCCAGGCGCACGGGTCGATCAACGAGACGGCCTACCAGGAAGGCTCGCTAATCGCCATCGACGGCGAGGTGTGGAGCATCGCGTCGTCGGGGCAGATCGAAGACGCTCTGGAAGAACTCCGCGCCATCAACAAGGTCTGCATGGAAACGCTGCCCACCCCCGGCTTCCCGGCCTACGGGCCGGCGCTGCTCAAGTGGACTGAGGGTGTGTCGGGGCTGAAACTCCAGAAGGCGGTCAAGCTGGACTCCGACCTGGACCCGACACTGCAGGAAGCCGCCGGCTTCATTCCCTACCACGTGCAGTTCTTCTCCGAAGACCCGCGGGCCTACTCGCAGACGCTGACAGAAGCGACAGGCGGGACGATCACGGGCAGCGAACCGGAAGAGGAACTAATCAAAGTCACCGCCGGGATCGGCGGAGCCATCGCCATCGACGCCACGTACGTCTACTACACCGGCGGGAAAGCCGACTGCATCGGCAGGGCGAAACTCAACGGCAGCAGCAACGAACCGGAATGGATCAAAGGTCTGCCGTACACGCCGACAGATATTGCCGTCAACTCCGAACACATCTATTGGGTGAATGGGGAAACCGGCAAAGTCGGCCGAGCAGCCATCGCCGGCACGTCCGTCGAATCGACTTGGCTGTCATTCGGGGGGAGCACCGGCGTCCTCAACGCCGTTGCCATCGACTCGGCGCACATCTACGCTGCCACCGAACGGGGGACTATCGCCCGCGCCACCCTCGCGGGAGGGAGCACCGAAGAAGCGTGGGAGTCGATCCCGACCTCGCACGCTCGCGGGCTTGCGGTGAACTCCGAATACGTCTACTGGAGTTGGTACGGAGCGCGTGGGCCTGAAACAGTCGGAGCTATCGGCCGTGTCGAAGTCGGTGGCACCGGGATCAAAGAAGAGTTCCTGACGGGGGCCGGTGAACCCGGCGGGCTGGCCGTCACGGCAACAAAGCTCCTGTGGGCGAACGAGTCGGGCAACGCGATCGGTCGAGCTGCGATTGGCGGCACCGAAGTAAACCCCGCGTTTATATCGGGGGCAAGCGGCCCGCGAAGGGTCGCGGCCAACTCTGAATACGTGTATTGGGTGAATGTGACCACGGGATACGTGGCACGTGCTCCCGTAGCGGGAAGCCCTGCGGGCAGCTCGCTCACGATCTCGCAGTCCGGGAATCGCCCCACCCCCGTGACCTTCAAGATTCACGGGCCGATCAAGAATCCGTCGATCCTTCGCACCTCGGATGGGTCGCGCATCGCGCTGACAGGGAGCATCGCGTCGGGGAGTTACGTCGAAATCAACACCGCCGAACGAACGGTGAAGCTCAACGGGACCACGAGCGCTCTGTCCATGCTGAACGCGGCCAACACGAACTGGCCGATGGGCGAAGCCCCACCGAGTCCCAACACGACAACCTACGAGCTGACGGCGACCTCTGCCACCAACGCCTACATGGAAGCGCTCTACCGGAGCGCCTACGCCTAACGGGCCGCGCGTTCCACGCGCGCGGCCAGCTTGGCCATCGTCGTGTCGAGGGCATCACATAGGGCCTGGACCGTCGCCCAGGATGGATTGGCCCTTCCCTGCTCAATGTCGGCCAGGCTCGACAGGGTGACACCCGACCTGTGGGCCAGCGCTTCCCGCGATTCCTTGCGGTCTTCGCGGAGCCCGCGTAGGACCCTCCCGAGGGCGGGATCGGCCTTCTGTCCAGGTTTGGGCATCCAGGCACCCTGACACCCAGGCTCGGCCAGCGCCAGCGGGGAGCCCGGTCTTGGCTTGCAAGTCTCGGCTGCCAGGTGTATGGTCGGTCGCAAATCGCCCCCGCGCGGAGGACTGTCCGCCGGGGGCATGGCCAAGACCTAACTGGAGGTCCCGACGATGCGCACGCTACCAATCCCCCTCGTCATCGCCGCACTCGCGCTGCCGGCCACGGCCAGCGCGCACAAGCCTGCCTGCACGCGGCACCGTGACGTGGTGCGCTGCCTGCACCATCGACCGCTGCCGGGTATTGCGCCCCCTCCGGTGCACGAGCCACCTCGAACGGTGCCTACGGCCATGGCACCGCCGGAACCGGAAATCGAATGGCTGAGCGAAGCGCAGGCCGAAGCGATCTTCAACGCGATGCCACCCGAACCTCCGGTCGCTGAAGAAACGGCAGGCCCCGAGGTGCCACCCACCTGTGGCGACGCTGGGGAATGCTGATGCGCCACGACACTACGCAGGGCATCAGCGAACACGCACTGCGAGCGCTGCTCGCGGACGGAGCTACCCCGGAGCAGGCGGCCACGGAACTGATCGCAGCCGAGAAACGAGCGGGCCTCTACGACGGCGAGCCCGCACAGGTGCTCGCGGACGCCTTCGACCGACACGCGATCCTCGCGTGGGAGATCGCCATCGGTGAATCGCACGAGCGCCTACCCGGCTGCGTGCGGGACTGTGAGCGCAACCGCATGTCGGGTCGCCATCTGGCGATCCCGTCCCGCAGGACGATGACCTGCCTGTCGCTGGGCAAACGGCCATGACCAGGCGAACCTCGAAGGAACTGATCGACGAGTACCTGGCCGACATGAAGCGTTGCGGGCGACTGCTGAGCCCGCACAGTCAGTCGGCCTACCGGCACGCGCTCGAGCTCCACGCCGAGGACGTAGGCGAGGTTGGGCTGATGGAAGCCAATCGCCTGCACGTCAAGAGGACGCTGGCCCGCTGGGATCACCCGAACTCCCAGCGCCGCAACCATGCGGTGCTGGGTTTCGACACGTGGGCTATCGAGGAGGGCTACCGCGAAACGAATCCCGCGCTGCAGGTCCGCAAAGCGAAGGTGCAGCAGCCCAACGCCTACCGGATGACCCGCGACAAGGTGCAGGCGCTGATGGCAGCGTGCCGCGGTGAGCGCGAGATACGGCTCATCATGCTCGGGCTCTGCACCGGAGCTCGGCGTGCCGAGCTGATGGGCTTCCGTGGCCGGCACTTCGGCCGCGATGGCTGGGTGCAGATTGCAGCGGATGCAGGCGCCAAGGGACTGAAGACCCGGTGGATACCCGTCCTGCCAGAGCTGGCCCCATGCGTCGAGAACATCCGGGCACGGGTCGCACCGGACGAGCCGGTGCTGCGCTCCGAAGGCCACGGTGGCAGTGCTCACAGGGACGGCAAGGTGCTGCCGCTCGACCACTGCACCGTGAGCAAGATCGTGCGCAGGGTCGCGGCGCGGGCAGGCATCGAGGGCAAAGTGACGGCGCACACCCTGCGTTACGCCTTTGCCACGATGGTCGCCCGCGAGGCCGGCCTACGGGCAGCGCAGTATCTCTGTGGGCACGCCAGCATCGAGACAACGGCGCGCATCTACGTGGACGCTCCCACGCTCGACGAGATACGCGAGGCGGTGGACGGCTGCTCGTTCATGGGCGAGCCCTCCAGGGCGCGCCCGAACCTTGTGCTGCTCAGCGCGTAGCGCCGAGGTGGGGGGTTGCCAGTTGACCGCCCTTCCGTATATGCTCGCGCCGACATGACTGCGGCACGGTCAGTCGCGCTGTCCTATCATGGGGCTTGCGGCGTGCGATGACCGGCCGCAGGAAAAGCAGCACCCGTCGCCGATCCCGACCACCCTCGAAGCCCGCCACCAACGGCCCGACCCGCACGGAGGTCCATGTGCTGGGGCGGCGAATCGGTAACCGAACATCTACGCAATCCGAACCGCAAACGTCAAGTGACCGGAGGGGGCCCACGATGAGGAGGACATGGCAGCAAGGCGCTCCCCACGCGGACGTGGCACTATGGCGCCCTTGATCGCATTGCCACCGGACGCGACCCCGCCGACGCGCGGCGTGCCGGTGACCATGGTCGTCGTCAACGTGCGCTCGACCGACGCAAGCGAGGCCACCGAAGACGCTGTGGAGCTGGACTATTGGCCTGCTGGCATCGACTACGCCAAGTGGGCGCCCCTCGCTCAGCCGGCGGGTGCCGGGACATTCGCGGACCCGCTCGACTTTCTCGACCTACCCGACGAATAGTCTTTGGGGGCTTTGTCCCCCGAGAGAGCACTCCGACGCAACGCCGAGCTACAGGAGCACCTGTTTGAACACGGGCTCGTCCTCTCCGACGTGCCGTTCGTGCGCTGGGTAGCCGCCAAGCCGGCTGCTGGCACCCCCAAACCGGGGATCATCACCTCGGAGGGCTGCGCCTGCGAGGTGTACGAACGCGCCTTGGCCGAAGGCAAGACCAGCGCGGCCAGCAAAGTGATGCTGCAGGTTGCGCCATTGCGCAAGCCCGGCGTATACGGCGACAAGCTGGACATCATCAAGGGCGGCCACGTCCTCGGGCTCTTCTTCGTGAAGGGC
Source organism: uncultured Solirubrobacteraceae bacterium (assembly GCA_963771085.1). GTDB lineage: Bacteria > Actinomycetota > Thermoleophilia > Solirubrobacterales > Solirubrobacteraceae > Palsa-744. The sequence continues at coordinate 575,753 of CAVYSB010000002.1, forward strand.
GAAGGCAGCCGCCTTGGCGATTGCGTCGTGGACCTCACATGCGAGCAAAGCATGCCAGCCTGGCTGCTCGCGTACTGCACGAAGTCCGCACTCATCGCTGATTGGCAGTGGAAACGGCTGCTGATCCATCTCACGGTTTCGCGCTGGCGCCAAGCGCCGGAGGAGATCTTCCGCGAGGACTTGCTAGAGAGCGCCTCCGATGGAACTTGAGACACTGATCATTGCGGATGCTGTCAGCACGCCGCCCGACGACAAGTTCTATGTCCACGGCGGGGGCATCTCGCGGCTCGAGGTGCCGGTGCTGCCCTTCCCCATACCCATAGGTGTTCTACTTCGCCTCAAGCTCGATGACGAAGACCTCCGGCGAAGTCACCATTTCCGCGTCGCCTTGATTGGGCCACTCGGCGTACCCAACGTTCCGACGATTGAGTTTGACGCTTCCCCTCCCGACAAGGAGCCGGCGCCCCTTGCAGAGGGCGAGGAGCGTTTCAGCCATATTGCCATTCAGATCAACGCCGTCGCTGTGAACAGCGGGCTCTATCGTCTCGAAGTCCATATCGACGGGGAGCTGGTCCGTAGCGTTCCGATCCCAGTGGTGCTCATGAGCGGGCCTGTCCAGGCCCCGGTCGAGCGCGAATGGCCGCACGGTGCTGAGGCTATTGCGCAGCCCGCCCGCACCAAACGCAAACGACCGCCCCCCAAACAGCCACCTACCACACGAAAACCACGGCGGCGGTAGTCCTCGAAGGTGCGGTGCGTCAGGTAGAGCCTCCGTGCCCAGCACGGCCGGCGCGGTAGTGCCGCGCCAGTAATCACTACCCGCGCCGGCACGGCGCAGAACGGAGGTGATCCACGTCGCACGATGGACCGGGGCGGCTGTTCGATCTTGAGCCGAACGCCGCCGCGGCGACCGAGAACGAACAGAATTACCAGCGACTAGGGGTCGCGGCCGAGCACTTGGCGATCAGCAGGTTGCTGTTCGCTGGACACGGGATCACCATTCCGATCACCGACGATGACGGTGTTGACTTCATCGTCGATTACCGAACACATGTGCAGGTGAAGTGCACCGGCCGTAGGAATGCAAGCGGATCGGTCGCGGTCGGGTTAGAGAACTCGCGGTCCAGCGAGCGTCGGCATGGGCCTCGGGGTCTACGCGGACACGTGGACGTGCTGTTGGTCTACGCCCGCGACGTAGAAACGTGGTGGGTCATCCCGGCCGCCAGCGTGCCACACGCAGGCGGGATCACCTTGGGTCGCACCTACGACCAATGGCGCGAAGCGTGGGATGTCTTCGAGTAACCCCGCGTCCAGTACGCGGGCGTCCGGTAGGACGGACGGTGGATTGGACGGCGGGATTCTCCCGCCGGGTAGTTATACCGAGTTGCCGGCGGCTGGTTATAAGCTCGGGCGTGGCCACGGTCAAGCTCGCAGAGAAGGAGAACGATGGACGGTCTAGCCGATGCGTTCGTGCTGGTCGTGGTGCTGCTGGCGATAGCTGTCCTTGGCAGGCCACCTCGCCGTGGGGGAATGTCGCCGCACGACACTGAGCAATCCCCGACGAAGCCGCCGCCTAAGCCGAGCGACATCGGCCGCGGGTAGTGTATGTGATGACGTACATTTGTATAGGGGGGCGGGTCTTGACTGGCGATCCCCCGCACGCTCACCCGGCGACTTCGCGTGAAAAAATTGGCCAATTTTGGATGGATTATCCCTGCAGCAGTGACCATCCATCGGCCTTCGGGCACCATCCAGCGGCGCGGAGGAGGTGCATATCCGACCTGCGTAGTCGGGTTTGAGGCCCGAACTTGGCGGATCGCCAACTCGTTTAGGGCGTTCTACGCCCCTGCATACGTCTAGGTATGCGTCCCTACCGGCCTTCGCCGTAGACCGGGGACATCGCACCGTCTAGGCCCGCTAGCGCATCGCTGATGCCGACGTTCGGGCTGTTTCGACCACCTACACGGAGGCACGTTGCCAACCACGCCTGCCGGGACGGCTGGGGCCGCCCGGCACACCCTCGCTCAGTACCAACGCCATGCCGAGCTGTACGGCAGCGAGTGCATCCTCGAAACGGCCGCCGAGGACCTTGACGAGAAGGGCCTCAGCGAGCTCGCTGCGTTCGTCGGACACCTGGAGCGCGTGAGCGTGTTCCGTCGCGGCCAGTGGGTCCACCGGGGCCAGGAGGTCCGCGCCTGCGAAGAGTGCGGCAAAGACCTCCCGAAGGGCGCTGGACCGCAGATGAAGTTCCACCCGCACTGCCGGGAACGCCTCAAGAAGCGCCGGCAGCGACAACCAACACGAAAGGACCAACCCGCATGACGGCAGCTGCAGCAGCTCAGCGCTCGGCGTCTGACGCACTCGTCAAGGCGCTGATCTCACGTCGCGCCCCTGAGGGGCGCGTGAAGTTCTCGGCAAGGATCGCTGACCGCATCGTCCTTGCTCGCCGCTACCTGGACCGCTCACACGTCCAGCACGCGATCACCGAGCTGGAGAAGGTCCTTGAGCGACTGCCGGCCGACGCAGCCGGCCATGTCGAACAGGCGCTCGAGCACGCACGCGAAGCACTGGCAGCGCTGGAGGGGTAGATGCCCTGGGGTGGCCTCGACGACGGATTCCACGAGGACCCCCGCGCGCTCGAGGCGGGGCTCGCGGCCACTGGCCTCTACGCCCGCGCCACCTGTTACAGCGCTCGACACCTGCTCGATGGTGTGATCCCTCGTGTGGCGCTCGCTCGGCTGCTCGACGGCGGGGACATGGCTCCCGTTGACGCGCTACTGCGCGTCGGGCTGTTGGAGGAAGACGGCGACGCGTACATCGTCGTGGACTACCTCAAGGCCAACAAGACCCGCGAGGACATCGAAAAGAAGCGAGCCGACGACAAGGCCCGCAAAGCGAAGGGCCGGCGCAAATGGGAAGCCAGGCGCCGAGCCGAAGCGCAGGACGAGGACGCGTGACGGGACGCGTGACGCACGCGACCCCATCCCATCCCACCCCAGCCCATCCCCTTAGGGTGGGCTGGGTAGTTCAGGAGGCACCATTGGCCGGATCGGTCGAGGAAGTCCTAATCACGCAGCGCTCGGACGACGCGTACTGGAAAGATGGTTGGCGTGACTGGATCGACTGTGCTCAGCAGCTCCCCCACCGTGATCAATCACGTCGTCGTTCACTCGGGCGACTTGGTGAGCGCGCTGATCGGTGGTGGCATCGTCGTAGCTGGCGTTCTTCTGACGGAGGCGTTCGTCCGCGTCCGCGAGCGCCGCAGACGCCTGAATGAGGCTGCCTGGGACCTTCAGAGTGCGACTAGCGGGGGGCTACTCGTAGGGCGACTCACAGACATGACGCCTTCCGAGGCATCGTCGCGCTATGCCACCGTCATGCACCAGCTCGGCCGCATTAGGGCAGACGCCAAGTGGCCCATCCGAAACGCCAAGAAGATCAGAGACGAGGTAGATGCGATCACGATCCGCTTTATGGTCGCCGTCGTGAAGGCTGGTACGCAGGGGGCCGGACACCCGCGCCTCGGCCCGATCTTGGGCTCGAAGTTGCTGCCGCTTATCTTCCGAGAACCGCATGCAGCCAAGGCGCTAGATGATGCCCTGAAGGCCGAGGGGCTTCCCACGCTCAGCGAGATCACGGCCAACGAGTCGCAGAACGCGCAGCAGTAAGGCGCTGGGGACACCCGTCGGCGCTAGGGGCGCCCACGGGTAGACGGCCTAAGCGGTCTACGGGCCGCGCTGCGGCATGGGGCCCTTGGGGGGTGATGCCGGCTGCTCCCGACGCCGGAGCCGGCCACGTCCGCTCCGACGCCCACCCGTCAATGCCTGCCGTTCCCTCGACGAAAGGACACCCTGGCAACCGACAGCAGCTCCGTTGACACGATGCCCCGCGAGGCGAGAGAACGCCTCGCACAGGCGCAGGAGCGCCTATTGCGCCGTAGGCACCCCGGCCTCCCCGTGGTGCACAATCCGGACCCGTCCCGCGAGAGGCGTCCGGCCCTTGTTGACGATGACCGCCTGCAGCGCCGCTGACAGCTGCAGTCGAAGCTCCACAGGATCGTCCGTGTCGAGCAGGTCGGCGCTCACGACCGTAACTGCCTTAGCGCTGGCGCCGGCCAGCGCTCGGTAGGCGGCCTGGGCCGACGTTACGGCATCCGAGCGTGCCTGCAGGTGCGTGCCGTAGGTCGCACCGAGCGCCTTGCGGGCCTGTAGGTCTGCGGCGAATGCCTGCAGCTCAGCCTCGGCGTCGAGCAGTGCTGCCTCGGCCTCGGCCAATCCATCGGGGGTGTCTCCCCCGATGGTGAGCGTGTCGCCGTCGAGCGCGGCCTTCAGGTGGTCGATCACGTAACGCTCGAGCAGCTCGGCCGTGACGTTGACGGCACCAGGGCAACGCTCGCCCTTGTGCGTGTTCACGTTCGCCCGGCAGCGATAGGCACGCCTACCGTCACCGGCCTTCGTGCCCACCATCGCGGCACCACAGGTGCCGCATGTGGCGATCCCCGACAGCGGGTAGTTCCCGTTGGCCCTGCGCGCCTTGCGCGCGGGGTGCTGTGCCGCCTCCCATGTCGCGCGGTCGATGATCGCTAGTGCCTCATCTGTGTAGAGCATGTCCCCGTAGTGGAGCTCGCCCAGGTAGGTGCGCTTGGCCAGCAGGTCCCGCGTGTGCCACGCGGTCCAGCGCCGGCCGGGGATCGCTGCTTTCAGGTGCTCGTGTGCCGCGTCGAGTCCGTCCGCAGCGGCAACGCGGTAGGTGGCAGTGATGATCGGCGCCGTGTCCCCACACGGCGCCAACGTGCCGTCCTCCAGCTTCACGTAGCCGATGGGGGTAGGCCCGATGAAGACGCCGCGATCAACGGCGCGCCCCTTCGCCTCGCCCCATCCGTCTTTCAGCCGTTCGCGTTCCATCTCGGCCAGCGCAAGCAGCACGGTCAGTTGGAACTTGCCGCCATTGGTCGTGAGGTCGATCTCGCCGTCCGCGGTGGCCAGCGTGCCTCCACGCTCGGTGATCTGCTCCACTAGCTTGAGCGCGTCCCCGACCCCGAGTCGGGACAGCCGGTCGAGTTTCGCTACGGCGACTCCCCCACTCTCCCCCGTCTCGATGCGCTCCAGCAGCGCCGTCAATCCCGGACGGTCGAGCTTGCCGCCGGACTGGTCGAGGTCTTCATGCCACGCAGCGATCTCGACGCCTCGTGACTTCGCCCAGGCTTCGATCCGTTCGCGCTGAACGGCCGGGCTGATGAACGAATCGCCGGCACGGCCGGCGACCCTGGACACGCGAATGTAGCCATCCATGCTGGCGGGCTTGGCGCTCACGACGGGCTCCTATCGGTCGGGGATCGCATCACGGGCGGGACCATGCCACAGATGTGCATGTCGTCCTCTACGTGAACACGCTCTATCTGCAGGATGTCCGCGGCTACTCCGCGCTGCAGGCCGGCCTGTGCACGCTGCCGATGGCCGCCATGGCGATGCTCTTCAGCCTGCTCTCCGGCCGCGTGGTCGGCGGCCGCGGGCCCCGCCTGCCGCTGTTCCTCGCAGGCGGCTGCATGATGCTCGGCGCACTGCTGCTGACGCGGCTCAGCGCCGGCACCTCGCTGAGCCTGCTGCTGGTCTCCTACGCCATCTTCGGTGTCGGCTTCGGCAGCGTCAACGCGCCCATCACCTACACCGCGGTGTCGGGCATGCCCAACAACCAGGCCGGCGTGGCGGCCGCGGTGGCCTCCACCAGCAGACAGGTCGGGCAAGCGCTCGGCGTCGCGGTGACCGGCTCGATCCTCGGCACCGCAGCCGGCGCGGGCCTCTCCTCGGCGAGCCATGCCGCGTGGTGGTTCACGGCGGCCTGCGGGGCGATGGTGCTCGTGATCGGCGCCATGAGCACCGGACGGTGGGCCGAGCGCACCGCGCGGCGCTGCGGCGCGCTGCTCGAGGCCGAAGCGGTGCCCGTGCCCGCCAGCGGCGCCTGAGCGAGCGCTGAGAGGCGCCTGCACGCGCTCAAGAGGCCCGCGCGGGCAACCGATGCGTCTGATGTGTCACCAGTCGCAGACTCGGCTCGCGCACGCCCGCCCGCGCCCCGCCACGGACGCTGGGCGCTGGCGGCCGGCCTGATCCTGCTCGCGGGCCTCGCGATCTCGCTCGCGGGCGCGCTCGCGTGGCGCTCGAGCGTGCGCGCGCGCGAACGCCAGACCTTCCGCACCAACGCCACCGACGTCAGCGACTCGCTGCAGGGCACGGTCCACCGCGACACCGACTTCGTGGCCTCGCTGCGCGCGGTGCTCACGCTCGAGGGGCATCTGAGCCCGAGCGGCTACGCGCGCTGGCTCAGCGAGCTCGAAGGCTCGCGCCAGCAGCTCGGCGGCTTCGGCGCGCTCGTCATCAACGACGTCCCCGCGGCCGACCTGTCCTCCTTCGAGACCCGCCGCGACGCCGACCCCGCCTTCCGCGCGCTCGTCGGCGGCGACATCGAACCGGTGCAGCAGACCGGGCGCGCGAACTACTGCCTGCTCTCCGGCGGCAGCGCCGACATCACCTACAACCGGGAAGTCGATGCCGTCCTGCAGGGCGACTGGTGCGACCCGACGTCGCTGATCGGCGGCTTCGAACAGAGCGGTACCACGCGCGCGCACTTCACCCAGACGATCACCGAACGGGGTCAGTTCGTGGTCTACACCGCCGCGCTGGGCGGCGTGACCAGCCTGATCGTCGAATCGGCCTTCTACCGGGCGGGCGTCCCGCTGGCCGACGCCGCCGAGCGCCGCGCGTCGGTGCAGGGGTGGATCCTGGGATCGTTCGACATCTCTCAGCTGCTGAAGTCCGCGCTGGGTCACCACCGGGGCCTGGCGGTGACCCTCTACCACAGCAACCCGGGCCTGGGGACCGAATTCGTCGGGCAGGCCGGCAGCGCGCCGCACACCTTCGCGCAGACCTCCAAGCTCTCCGCGGACGGGACGTGGACCGTGCGGGTTGCCGGCGACGCGGCGCTCGGCGGGCCCTCCGCGGACGTGCAGGCGCTCGTCGTGCTGCTCGTCGGCGCGATCATCAGCGGCCTGCTGTGCTCACTCACGCTCGTGCTCACGCGCTCGCGCGAGCACGCCCTCGCGCTGGTCGAGGAGAAGACCGGACAGCTGCGCCACCAGGCGCTGCACGACTCGCTGACCGGCCTGCCCAACCGCGTGCTCGCGCTCGAACGCGCCGCGCAGATGCTCGCGCGCGCGCGCCGCGGAGACCGGCCGATCGCCGCGCTGTACGTCGACGTGGACGGCTTCAAGCAGGTGAACGACACCTTCGGCCACGCCGCCGGCGACGAGCTGCTGCGCCAGGTCGCCCAGCGTCTGAGAACGGTCGTGCGCGAGGGCGACACCGCGGCGCGCCTCGGCGGCGACGAGTTCGTCGTGCTGGTCGAGGACTCGACGCTGGAGGCCGGCCCCGAGCTGGTCGCCGAGCGCCTGCTGGAGGTGCTGCGCCGGCCCTATGACCTGGGCGGGGAGATCGGGCGCGAGCTCACCATCACGGCCAGTGTGGGGATCGCGTTCGGCTTGCGCGAGACGCCCGACGAACTGCTGCGCGACGCCGACCTCGCGCTGTATGAGGCCAAGGCCGCCGGCCGCGACCGCTTCGCGCTGTTCGCCTCCACGATGCAGGCAGCCGCCGAGGGTCGCCTGGCGCTGCAGCTGGACCTCGCGCACGCGCTCGAGCGCGAGCAGCTGTTCCTGCTCTACCAGCCCACCTTCGACCTGCGCTCCGAGCGCGTGTCGGGGCTGGAGGCGCTGCTGCGCTGGCGCCACCCCGAGCGCGGCGTGCTCGCTCCCGCGGACTTCCTGGCGATCGCCGAGGAGAGCGGCCTGATCGTGCCGATCGGCCGCTGGGTGCTGCGCGAGGCGTGCGGGCAGGCCGCGCACTGGCGCGAGCGCGGCTACGAGGTCGCGATCGCCGTCAACATCTCCCGCCGCCAGCTCGAGGACGGCGAGCTTCTCGACGACGTGCGCGACGCGCTGGGCGAGAGCGCGCTCGCGGCGGAGGCGCTGACGCTCGAGATCGCCGAGACCACGCTCGTGGTCGACGCCGAGGCGAGCGCTGCGCGCCTGCACGCGCTCAAGGCGCTCGGCGTGCGCGTCGCAATCGACGACTTCGGCACCGTCTACAGCTCGCTGGCAGCGCTGCAGAGCTTCCCCGCGGATGCCCTCAAGATCGACCGCTCCTTCATCAGCGGCCTCGCCGCGGCGGGGCAGTCTGCGGGCGTGATAGGCACACTGGTTACGCTCGGCAAGCTGCTGCAGATCGAAACGCTCGCGGAGGGCATCGAGGATCACGCCCAGCTGCAGAGCGTGCAGCGCGAGCGCTGCGATCAGGGCCAGGGCTTCCTGCTCTCGCGCCCGCTGGACGCCGAGGCCGTGGCCGCCTTCCTCGCCACCACGGGCGTGCCCGCGCAGCCGCAGCCAACCGCCTAGGCACCCTCGCGAGCGCCCTCGCACCCACTGGCGGCTGGCGGCCCAGCCTAGAATGGGGGCATGGACTCCTCGCACCCAGGCTGGCTGCTCGTGGGCCTGCGCTACGTGCTTCCCGCCGTCGTGACGCTCGCGGGCCTCGCGCTGATGGCGCTGGGCGGCGAAACGAACCTGGAGGGCGGAGCGAGCATCGTCAGCGCGGGCCTGGCGATCTACTTCCTCAACTGGCTCTTCCGCGCGGGGGTGCACAGCGACCGCGAGCGCGAGCGCGAAGCGGCCGCGCGCGATTACTTCGACCGGCACGGGCGCTGGCCCGAATGAACGCACTGTGCAGCGCCCCGCCCGCTGCACGGTGCTTGCGACAGCTGAGCAGGGTGACGGGTGGCTGTTTGTCCATCCGTCGAATGTGAACGGCGCCGCCGGGCGGGAGAATCCCGCGGTGAGCTCGAGGGTGCACACAGGCGCGATCGGCGCGTACAGACCGCAGCTGCCCTTCCTGGACGAGCTCTTCGCGCCCGACGGCAGCCCGCGTCCGACCGCCGAGGCGCTCGTGCAGGAGCTCAGGCGCCTCGGCCCCGAAGGGCTGATCGAGGCTGGCAGGCGCCGCGATGCGATCTTCATGCAGCAGGGCATCACGTTCGAGACCAGCGGCGGCGGGGGCGCCTCCCACGAACGACCGTTTCCCCTGGATCTCGTCCCGCGCGTGCTCAGCGGAGAGGAATGGCGGGCGATCAAGCGCGGCCTGGCACAGCGCATCCGCGCGCTCAACCACTTCGTCGACGACGTCTACCACGCCCGCGAGATCGTGCGCGAGGGCATCGTGCCGTGGCGCCTGGTGGTCTCCTGCCCGCACTTCGCGCGCGCCGTGCACGGCATCCGTCCGCCAGGCGGCGTCTACACCCACGTGGCCGGCTGCGATCTCGTGCGCCACAGCGACGGGACCTGGAAGGTGATCGAGGACAACGTGCGCATCCCCTCCGGCATCTCCTACGTGCTGGAGAACCGCGCCGCGATGGCGCGCCTGGTTCCGGAGCTGTTCGCCTCCTACCGCGTGCGCCCCGTGGAGCACTACCCCCAGCTGCTGCTGCGCGCCCTGCGCGCGGTGGCGCCCTCCGCCGAGAGCGAGGCGACGGTCGTGGTGTGGACGCCCGGGCCCGCCAACCCGGCCTACTTCGAGCATGCCTTCCTCGCCCGCCAAATGGGCGTGGAGCTGGTCGAGGCCTCCGATCTGGTGGTCCGCGACGACGTCCTCTACATGCGCACCACGCGCGGGCTGGAGCGCGCGCACGCCGTCTACCGGCGCCTGGATGACGACTTCGTGGACCCGCTCGAGTTCCGCCCCGACTCGCTGCTCGGCGTTCCCGGTCTGGTGCGCGCCTACCGCACCGGCAGCGTGGCGATCGCCAACGCGTTCGGCACCGGCGTTGCCGATGACAAGGCGATCTACTGCTTCGTGCCCGAGATGATCCGCTTCTACCTGGGCGAGGAGCCGATCCTGGAGAACGTGAGGACCTACCTGCTCTCCGAGCCCGAAGTCCTCGATCACGTCCTCGCGCACCTCGACGAGCTCGTCGTCAAGCCCACCGGCGAGTCCGGCGGCAGCGGGGTGATGATCGGGCCGCATGCCGACGAGGCCGAGATCGAGCGCATGCGCGAGGTCATCAGCGCCCACCCCGAACGCTGGATCGCCCAGGACGTGGTGCGCCTCTCGACCGTGCCCACGGTCGGCCCCGACGGAATGCTCGAGCCCCGGCACGTCGATCTGCGCCCCTTCGCGGTGTTCGGCGAGCGCATCGACATCGTCCCGGGAGGCCTCACGCGGGTGGCGCTGCGGGAGGGTTCGCTGATCGTCAACTCCTCGCGCGGCGGCGGCTCCAAGGACACCTGGGTGCTCGAGGACGGCGATGACGCCGACCGCGCCGGGCCACCGATCGCCGACACTCAGCCGCCGGCGCTGCCCGACCTGCGCTACGGGCAGTGGAGCGGCCAGCAGCAGCAACAGCAACAGCAACTGTCCCACGGGCGCTGATGCTCGCCCGGATCGCGCATGAGCTCTACTGGCTCGGCCGCAACCTCGCGCGCGCCGAGTTCACCGCGCGTGCCGTGGAGGCGGTCTTCCAGGCCGAGCTGCAGGGGACCTCCGAGAGCACGCCCGGCGTGAGCTTCGGCTCGGGCGGCCTGCTGGCGATGTTCGGCGACGCCCACGAGAGCCCGCACTCAAGCGAAGCACTCGGCCAGCTGACGCTCGACGCGCAGCGTCCGGGATCGATGCTGGCGAGCATCGAGCGGGCGCGCGAGGGCGCGCGCACCGTGCGCGACGTGATCAGCGCGGAGATGTGGGAGGCGATCAACACGACCACGCTCGGGCTGCGCGGCGGCGGGCAGCCGGGCTGGGCGGCACCCGCCGGGCCCTATCTCGCATCGCAGTACGTCAAGGAGCGCACCGCGCTGATCTGGGGCGTGGCCAACCGCTCGATGCTGCGCGACGAGGCCAAGTGCTTCCTCGACGCGGGCGGGCTGATCGAGATCTCCGACATGGTCCTGCGCATGCTGCGCATCGCGCTCCCCGCAGGCGACGCGACGCCCGCCGACGGCCACGCGCTGATCCTGCTGCAGGCGGTGGGCGGCTTCCATGCCTACCTGCGCGCGGTCACCGCGCCGCCCAACGCGCACCCCGTCGCGCGCTTCCTGCTGTTCGAGCGGGCCTATCCCGACAGCGTCGCCGCCTGCGTGGACTCGCTGCACGAGGTCTTCTCCAGCGCCGACGCCGGGCCGCGCAACTCAAAGCCGGTGCTGCGCGTGAGCCGACTGGCCGCCGACCTAGACTTCCAGCGCCGGGCGCTGCCCGACGGAGCCGAGTTGACGGGGATCTGCCAACAGACACAGCAGGAGCTCGCACGGATCGACCAGGACGTCGCCGAGCGCTACTTCGCGGGCGCCGCCACGGCCGGGCCGAGGAGGTGAGCGCACGGTGCATTTCGCGATCCGCTTCCTGACGGAGTACCACTACGACCGGCCCGTCACCGACAACCTCAACGCGCTGCGCGTGCGCCCCGCGACGACCTCCACGCAGCGCTGTGACGAGTTCCACACCCGCATCGAGCCCGAGGCGCGCGTCAGCCGCCACCTCGACTACTTCGGCACAGAGGTGCTCGAGTTCGGCATCCCCACCGCCCACGACCATCTGATCATCGATGTGCGCGCGCGCGTGGTGACCTCCTCGCCGCCCGACCCCCCCGAGGGCAGCTGGGAGAGCCTGCAGAGCGCCGCCTACATCGACGCCGCGGGGGAGTTCGCGCTGCCGTGGCAGGACCAGCCACTATTGAGCGGGCTCGATGAGCTCGATGACGCGCTGAGCGGCGAGAGCCCCCTGCAGGCGCTCGAATCGCTGTGCGAGCTGATTCCCGAGCGCTTCGAATACCGCCCCGGCGCGACCTACGTCGGCTCGGAGGTCAGCGATCTGCTCGAGGCCGGCGCCGGCGTCTGCCAGGACTTCGCCCATCTCGGCCTCGTGCTGCTGCGCCGGCGCGGGATCGCCGCGCGCTACGTCTCGGGCTACCTGTGGGCGGCCCCCGAGGACGACGGCACCGACTCGCTGGAGGTCGACACGCACGCCTGGCTTGAGGCGCTGCTGCCGGGCAGCGACGGCCACGGCGAGCCGGCGTGGGTGAGCGCCGACCCGACCAACCGCCGTCTCACCGACGAGACGCACGTCAAGATCGGCCACGGGCGCTTCTACTCCGACGTGCCGCCGGTCAAGGGCCTCTACATGGGCGGCGCCAACTCCGAGCTGGAGGCCGCGGTGACGATGTCCCGGCTTGACCCGCAGGCCAGCGCGCGGGCCTGACGCCCCCGCTCAGCCGTGATAGGCGGCGATCACGTCGCTGAACGCGTAGGGCGCCTGCGCGATCCCGCTGCAGTCTTCGCCGCTGTTCTCCCCGCCGGCGCACTGGCGGTCGCGGTTGACCGCCCAGAAGGTGAGGCGCGCGAGGTGGTGGGACTGGGCGAAGCCGAGGATCGTTTCGAGGTTCGCCACGCTCACCGTCTCGCTCTTTTCGTCGGTGTCGCCGTCCATCGAGGAGACGCCCGCGTGTTCGTAGGCGAACGCTTCGGAGACGCGGTAGGCGGAGACGAGGTCGCTCGCGAGCCCTTCCACGGCCCGGATCGACGCGTGGCCCATGTCGGTGAGCGGCGGGCCGAAGTCGAACGGCATGATCGTCCAGGCGCTCGGCTGGAAGCCGAGCGCGGCGGCGTCGTCGATCAGGCTCACGCCGTCCGCTTCGGGCCCCGTTTCGGCGGTGCCGAACGTGATCGAGATCTCCAGGCCCGGATTGGCGGCCTGCACGAGGGCGAGGGCTTCGATCACGCGCTCGCGCGTGGCTGCCTTGGTGAACTCGCCGTGCTCGATGTCGATGTCGATCGCGTGCAGGGAGTAGGCGCTGATGACCTTCTGGTAGGCCGCGGCGAGCGCGCCGGGGCTCTTGCACACGCTGCCGAGCTTCTTGCCACTCCAGCCGCCGAAGGAGACGTCCACTTCGCCGCCCCCTGCGCGGATGTCTTCGATGGCCGCCTGGTCGGAGCCGCCCAGCAGCGGGCGCTGGCCGTCCCACTCGGGGTTGCACTTGCCGCGGGAGAGGATGAAGGCGAGCGTCAGGTCATGCAGCCCGGTGCCTGCAATCACGCTCGCGGGCGGCTGTGGTTCGCCCCAGCCGAGGTACTCGTAGGGGGCCGCCAGCTCGATCGGTTGGGCCGCCGCGGCCGCTGCCGAGCTCGTGAGCAGCAGGCACAGCGCGCACAGCAGTGTCGCTGCGCCGGCCCGCCTCGGTGCTCCTCTTGCCGGCATCGCGAGCACCATAGCCGCAGCAGCGCCCCGGCCGGCGCCTCTAGCGCGCGTACATCTCCTCGATCATCTCGGCGTAGCGCGCCGCGATCGGCTTGCGCTTGAGCTTCATCGTCGGCGTCAGCTCCTCGCCGCCGGGCAGCCAGTCGCTGGGCACGATCGCGAAGCGCTTGATCTGTTCCACGCGCGCGAGTTTCGTGTTGGCCTGATCGATCGCCGCCTGCACGGCCGTGCGCACGCGCTCGTCGCCCGCGAGTGTCTCCAGCGAGCTCTCCTCGATGCCCTGCTGGGCGGCCCACTGGGGTGCGTAGTCGGCCTCCAGCACGATCAGCGCGGTGTTGTAGGGCCGCGCGTCGCCGATGCAGCAGACCTGCCCGATCAGCGGCGAGGCGCTCTTCAGCGTCGCCTCGATGTTCGCCGGCGACATGTTCTTGCCGGCCGCATTGATGATCAGCTCCTTCTTGCGGTCGACGATCTTCAGGTAGCCGTCCTCGTCGAACTCGCCGATGTCGCCCGTGCGCAGCCAGCCGTCCGCGGTGAACGCTTCGCTGGTCTTCTCGGGCAGGTTGCGGTAGCCGAGCATCACCACCTCTGATTTGACGAGCACCTCGCCGTCGCTGTCCAGCTTGATCTCCACGCCGGGTGCGGGCGGGCCGACTGTCCCGATCTTGATCTTCCCGGGCGGGTTGACGCTGCCCGCCCCGCACGTCTCGCTCATGCCCCACAGCTCGGCCAGCGGCAGGCCGATCGCGTGGAAGAACTCGAGCACCTCGACCGGCGTCGGCGCGGCGCCGACGTTGATCGCGAGCACCTGGTCGAGGCCGAGCATCTGACGCAGCCCCGCGAACATCTCGCTGTCGGCGCGCGCGACCTGCTCGGCGAGCTCCGCGGGCACGGGTTCGCCGGCCTGCTCCAGGCGCACCTTGCGCACGCCCGCCTCGAGCGCCGCCTGCATCTTCTCGCGCTGCTCATCGGGCTGGGCGGCGACCATCGTCTCCAGCCCCGCCTTCAGCTTCTCCCAGATGCGCGGCACCGCGAAGAACCAGCTGGGGCGCACTTCGGGCAGATAGGAGAGCACTTCGCGCGGGTCATCGCAGCAGGTGACCTGCAGCCCGAAGACGATCGGCAGGTAGTGGTGGGAGTTGCGCTCGGCCACGTGGGCGGCCGGCAGCCACGAGATCACGCGCCCGTCGCGCGGGAACTCGATCAGCTCGTCGATGCCCTCCACGGCGGCGAGCAGGTTGCGGTGGATCAGCTGTACCCCCTTGGGCGGGCCGGTCGTGCCGGAGGTGTAGATCAGCGTGAGCACGTCGGTGGGCTCGATCGCTGCGATCGACGCGTCGACGTCGAAGTCGGGGTTGGAGCCCTCCACGTCGGAGAGGCGCAGCGTGCCCACCCGCTCGCGCTCGCCGTCGATCACGATCACGTGCTGCAGGTCGGGCAGGCTCTTCCGCGCCTCGAGCACCTGTGGCAGGTACTTCTGCTCGCAGATCAGAATGCGCGCGCCGGCATCGGAGACGACGTAGGCGATCTGCTCTGCGGTGTAGGTGTTGTAGATCGAGAACGGGGCCGCGCCGAGCATCATCGCGGCGAGGTCGCAGAGGTGGAACTCGGGCCGGTTGCCCATCAGCAGCGCGATCGTGTCCCCGCGCCGCAGCCCGAGCTTGGCCAGGCCGCCCGCCAGGTCGTCCACGCGTTCGCGCAGCTCCCCCCAGGTGATCGTGAACGCATCGCCTTTCGTGCGGATCGCGACCTCTCCGGCGCGCTCCGCCGCAGTGATGCGAAACGCCTCGGCGATCGTCGTCGCTTCGGCGGCCGCCCCGCTGCGACCTGTCATCTCAGTGACCGCGCCACCCATCTCCCGTCCTCTCTTTCACGATTCAGCGTCCCCGGCCTTCGCCCCCACGACGAGCCGGCTGAGCGGATCATACGCCTCGCGCACGCGAGCGCAAGCGCGCCCGCGTGCGCGCTCCCCGGCTGGCGGTAGGCTCAGCGCAGCCGTCACGGCCTACGCGTGAACACAGTCGCCGCCACCGCCACCACCGAGCGCCCCGCCGCCGCGCACCGCGTCGGGGTCATCTTCGCGGGCTTGATGCTGGTGATGCTGCTGGCGGCGCTGGACTCGACGATCGTCGCCACCGCGCTGCCGACGATCGTCGGCGACCTCGGCGGCCTGGAGCGCCTGTCGTGGGTCACGAGCGCCTACCTGCTGGCGCAGACCGCGGTCACGCCGCTGTACGGCAAGCTCGGCGATCAGCTGGGGCGCAAGCGCGTGCTGCAGAGCGCGGTGGTGGTCTTCCTGGTCGGCTCCGCGCTGTGCGGCCTGGCATCCTCGATGACCGAGCTGATCGCCTTCCGCGCCGTGCAGGGCCTCGGCGCGGGCGGGCTGATCGTGCTCGTGCAGGCTACCGTGGGCGACGTCGTCTCGCCGCGCGAACGGGGCCGCTACCAGGGGCTGTTCGGCGCGGTCTTCGGCGTGGCCAGCGTGGCCGGCCCGCTGCTCGGCGGGGTGATCGTGGAGCACCTCTCCTGGCGCTGGATCTTCTACGTGAACCTGCCCATCGGGCTGGTCGCGCTGATTGTGATCGCGGCGACGCTGCCCGAGGTCGGCGTGCGCAGCCGCCCGGCGATCGACTACCTCGGCGCGGGCGTGCTGGCGGCTGCGGTCAGCGGCATCGTGCTGGTCGCCAGCCTCGGCGGCACCACCTGGCCGTGGGGCTCGGGGCAGACGCTGATCGTGGGCGGGGGGGCGCTGGTGCTGCTCGCGGTCTTCGGTGCGGTCGAGCGGCGCGCGCGCGAACCGGTGCTGCCGCCGGCGGTGCTGCGCGACGAGGTCTTCCGCATCGCTGGGCTGCTCTCGCTGATCGTCGGCTTCGCGCTGTTCGGCTCGGTGACGTTCCTGCCGCTGTTCTTCCAGACCGTGTTCCACGCGAGCCCCACGGGGGCGGGGCTGCGCCTGATCCCGCTGATGGGCGGGCTGGTGCTCACCTCGGTGATCTCGGGGCGGGTGATCTCGAGCACGGGGCGCTACCGGATGTTTCCGATCGCGGGCACGGCCGTGATGACGATCGGCCTGCTCGCGCTCTCGCGGTTGAACACCACCACCAGCGCGCTCGCCGCGGATGCCTACCTGCTCGTGCTCGGCCTGGGCCTCGGGATGGTCATGCAGGTGCTCGTGCTGGCCGTGCAGAACGCGGTCGATTACTCGGTGCTGGGCGCGGCCACCTCGGGCGTGACGCTGGCGCGCGGGGTCGGCGGCGCGGTCGGCGCGGCGGTGTTCGGCACGATCTTCTCCACGCGCCTGCGCGACGCCCTGCACGGCGTGGTGGGCGGCCCGGTGGGGCGGCTGCTGGCGGCCGGCGCGCGCCTCACGGGCGCGCAGGTCTCAGCCCTGCCCGGCGCCGCCAAACTCGCCTACGAGAACGCCTACGTCAACGCGCTGCGGCCGGTCTTCCTGGTCGCGGCGGGCGTGGGCGCGTGCGGCTTCCTGCTCAGCCTCCGCCTGCGCGAGCGCCCGCTGCGCGCAACCGCCTCCACCAGCGACGGCCTCGACGATGCGCTCGGCGCGCCCACCAGCCCGAGCTCGCTGGCCGAGCTCGACCGCGCGCTCGGCGTGCTCGTCAGCCGCGAGGACCGGCGCAGCTTCAACGAGCACGTGGGCGCCCGCGCGGGACTGGATCTCAGCCCGGGGGCCGTGTGGGCGCTGGCGCGCTTCGGCAGCTACGGGATCGACGGCACGCGCGCGCTCGCACGCGAGCAGGCGATCGAGGAGGAGCGCATCGAGGAGGTCCAGCGCGAGCTGCGCGAGCACGGCCTGATCGACGATTCGCCCGCGCAGCCGGCGCTCTCTCCGGCGGGGCGCGCGATGGCCGACCAGGTGCTCAGCGCGCGCCGCGAGGAGCTCCAGCTGATGCTCGCCGACGGCGATGCCGGGCGCGTGCCCGAGGTCCAGCAGCTGCTCGAGCGCCTGTGCGTGGAGCTCGCCGGCCAGCGTCCCTGAGCGCCCCGGCGGGCGCGGCGCTCAGGCGCCCGCGAGCGCGAGGCTCTCGTCGCTGTAGGGCTCGCCGCGCTCGGCTCGCTCCAGCAGCGAGGCGGGCGGCTCGAAGCGCTCGCCGTAGGCGGCGGCGAGCTCGCGCGCACGGGCCACGAAGCCGGCGACGCCGTTCTCATAGCCGTTGATGTACTGCAGCACGCCGCCCGTCCAGCCGGGGAAGCCGATGCCGAGGATCGATCCGATGTTGGCGTCCGCGACGCTCTCGATGACGCCCTCGTCGAGGCAGCGGACCGTCTCGATGGACTCGATGAACAGCATCCGCTCCTCGAGGTCCTTGAGCGAGATCGTGGAGGGGTCCCCGGTCTCGGGGAAGGCGTCCTTGAGCCCCTTCCACAGTCCCACGCGCTTGCCGTCCTCATATTCGTAGAAGCCCTTGCCGGCCAGGCGCCCGCCGCGGTCGAACTCGTCGAGCATGCGGTCGATCACGGCGGTGGACGGGTGGCTGGCCCAGGCGAAGCCCTCAGCTTCGGAGGCCGCCTGCGCGGCGACGCGGATCTTGCGCATCAGGTTCAGGTTCAGCTCGTCGCTGAGCTGCAGCACCGGCGCGGGGTAGCCGGCCTGGCTGGAGGCCTGCTCGATCGACGGCGCGGGCACTCCCTCGAGCAGCATCGCGATGCCCTCGTTGATGAACGTGCCGATCACGCGGCTGGTGAAGAAGCCGCGGCTGTCGTTGACCACGATCGGCGTCTTCTTGATCTGGCGGGCAACGTCGAGCGCGCGGTAGAGGGTCTCCTCGCTGGTCTTCTCTCCCTTGATGATCTCCAGCAGCGGCATCTTGTCCACGGGGCTGAAGAAGTGCAGCCCGATGAAGTCGGCGGGCCGCGAGACGCCCTCGGCGAGCTCGGTGATGGGGAGCGTGGAGGTGTTCGAGGCGAGCAGCGCGTCGGGTGCGATGTGGGGCTCGATCTCGGCGAACACCTGCGCCTTGACGGCGGGGTCCTCGAAGACCGCCTCGATCACCAGGTCCGCGCCCGCCGCGTCGGCGGGGTTCTCGCTCGGCGTGATCCGCGCGAGCAGCGCGTCGGCCTGCTCCTGCGTGGAGCGGCCCCTGGCGAGCGCCTTCTCGAGCAGGCCCTCGGAGTAGCCCTTGCCGCGCTCGGCGGCCTCGAGCGAGACGTCCTTGAGGACGACCTCGATGCCCGCTTTGGCACACACGTAGGCGATCGCTGCACCCATCATGCCGGCGCCCAGGACGAGCACCTTGGTGGCCTTGAAGGGCTCGAGCTCGGCGGGTCGCCCGCGATCCCCGCTGGCCTGCTGCATGTCGAAGAAGAAGGCCTGGATCATGTTCTTGGCGACCTGCCCGGTGGCGAGGTCGACGAAGTAGCGGCCCTCGATCTCGCTCGCGGTGTCGAAGTCGACCTGCGCGCCCTCGACGGCGGCGGCCATGATGTGGTGCGGAGCCGGGTAGTTGGCGCCCTTGAGCTGCTTGCGCAGGTTGGCCGGGAAGGCCGGCAGGTTCTGGGCGAGCGCGGGGCTCGACGGTGTCCCGCCGGGGATCTTGTAGCCCTTGACGTCCCACGGCTGCAAGACGGGCTCCTCCGCGGCGGCGCGCTCTTTGATCCACGCCTTGGCGGCGGGCACGAGCTCATCCTGGGAGGCGACGATCTCATCGAGGATGCCGAGGTCCTTGGCCTTGGCCGGCCGCAGGCGCTGGCCCTGCATCAGCAGTTGCATCAGCGCTTCGACGATGCCCAGCATGCGCACCGTGCGCACGACGCCGCCGGCGCCGGGCAGCAGCCCGAGCTGGACCTCGGGGAAGCCCATCTGCACCTTGGGGTCATCCACGGCGATGCGGTGATGGGTCGCCAGGCAGATCTCCAGCCCGCCGCCCAGTGCCGCGCCGTTGATCGCGGCGACGACCGGCACGCCGAGCGTCTCCAGCCGGCGCAGCCGGTCCTTGCCGGCGCGCACCATCTCGGCGAGCTGCTCTGCCTCCTCCTTGCGCACGCGCCTGAGGTCGTGCAGGTCGCCGCCGGCGAAGAAGGTCTTCTTGGCGGAGGTGATCACCACGCCGGTGATCTGCTCGCGCTCGGCCTCCAGGCGATCGACGGTCGCGGCCATCGATTCGGCGTAGGCGGCGTTCATCGTGTTGGCCGACTGGTTGGGGTCGTCGAGGGTCAGCACGACGATGCCGTCCTCGTCCTGCCCCCAGCGG
This sequence comes from uncultured Solirubrobacteraceae bacterium, assembly GCA_963771085.1. GTDB lineage: Bacteria > Actinomycetota > Thermoleophilia > Solirubrobacterales > Solirubrobacteraceae > Palsa-744. The sequence goes on from CAVYSB010000002.1 coordinate 595,245, forward strand.
ATGGTTGTGACGCTCTCTCCCATGATCAGATGGCCTCCACGACTGTTGCGATTCCCATGCCGCCCCCGACGCAGAGCGTCGCGAGCCCGTAGCGCCCGCCCGTGCGGTGCAGCTCGTCGATCAGCGTGCCGAGGATCATCCCGCCGGTCGCTCCCAGCGGGTGGCCCATCGCGATCGCGCCGCCGTTGACGTTGACCTTCTCCATGTCCAGGCCCATGTCCCTGACGAAGCGCAGCACGACCGCTGCGAACGCCTCGTTGATCTCGATCAGATCGAGCTGATCGACCGTGATGCCGGCCTTGGCCAGCGCCTTGCGGCTCGCGGGCGCGGGGCCGGTGAGCATGATCGTGGGGTCGGCGCCGGAGACGGCGGTGGCGAGGATGCGTGCCCTGGGCGTCAGGCCGAGCTCCTTGCCCGCCTGCTCGTTGCCGATCGTCAGCAGCGAGGCGCCGTCGACGATGCCCGAGGAGTTGCCCGGCGTATGCACGTGCTCGATCTTCTCGATCCAGTGGTACTTCTGCAGCGCCACCGAGTCGAAGCCGCCCATGTCGCCGATCGCGGCGAAGGACGGCTTCAGCGAGCCCAGCGTCTCGACGGTTGTGCCCGGGCGGATGAACTCGTCGTTGTCGAGCACAACGTTCTCGTTGAGGTCCTTGACGGGGATCACCGAGCTCGCGAAGCGCCCCTCCGAGCGGGCGCTCGCGGCGCGCTCCTGCGAGCGCGCGGCGTAGCGGTCGACGTCCTCGCGGCTGAACTCCTCGACCGTGGCGATCAGGTCGGCGCTGATGCCCTGCGGCACGAAGTAGGTGTCGTAGTTGGTCTCCGGGTCCATCCCCCAGGCGCCGCCGTCGGAGCCCATGGGCACGCGCGACATCGACTCCACGCCGCCCGCGAAGACGAGGTCCTCCCAGCCGGAGGCGACCTTCTGGGCGGCGACGTTTACGGCCTCCAGGCCCGAGGCGCAGAAGCGGTTGAGCTGCACGCCGGCGACGGTGTCGGGCAGGCCGGCCTTGATGGCCGCCGTCTTGGCGATGTCGGCGCCCTGGTCGCCCACCGGGGAGACGCAGCCGAGCACCACGTCGTCCACGCGCTTGGGGTCGAGTTTCTCGTTGCGCACGAGCGTCTCATGCATCAGGCCAACCACGAGGTCGACGGGCTTGGTGCCGTGCAGCGAGCCGTTGAACTTGCCCTTCCCGCGCGGGGTGCGGATCGCGTCGAAGATGAGCGCGTCTGTGGCTGCCATTCCTCTGACCTCCTGTGTCGTGGACCGGACCGCGGGGCATGAGTCCGGGTGCGAGAGCAGGCCGGAACGCTAGCAGAGATACGTTCATGCGCGAACGCAAATATCTCTAGGATCTCCGGTCATGGCCACGACCCCCCACGCGCCGCAGCGCCGCAGCCAGGCCGAGCGCAGCGCGGCCACGCGCGACGCGCTGCTGGACGCGACGATCGACTGCCTCGTGGCGGACGGCTATGCGGGCACGACGACCAGCCGCGTGGCCGAGCGCGCGGGCCTCTCGCGCGGCGCGCACCTGCACCACTTCCAGACCCGCCAGGCGCTGATGGCGGCCGCGATGGAGCGCCTGGCGGAGCGTCGCGGGCGCGAGCTGATGGCGGCCGCGGGCGAGCTGCCCGCGGGGCGCGAGCGCCTCGTGCAGGGCCTTGACCTGCTGTGGGCCAGCTACGCCAACCCGCTCTTCCAGGCCGCGCTGGACCTGTGGTCGCACGCGCGCACCGACCGCGAGCTGCGCGAGCGCCTCGTGCCGGTCGAGCGCCGGCTCGACCGCCAGACGCTCGAGATCGCCCGGCGCCTGTTTCCCGACCTGGCCGCGCAGGAGGACTTCGAGCACCTGATCGAGCTCGCCGTCGCCACCATCCGCGGGCTGGCGCTGCTGGACACGCTGCACCCCGGCGGCGGGCGCAACCGCCGGCAGTGGCCCTACAGCCGCGCGCGCCTCGTGGACCTGTTCGCGGGGGCGGGCTGATCGTGCGCGCCCGCCGCGCCCTGCCGGCCTGCCTGGCCGCCCTGCTGATCGCGGCAGCTGGCGGCGCGGGGGCGGCCGCCGCGGACGCGCCGCTGTACGGCGTGACGGTGGACCGCGTGAGCAAGCTCAAGGACATGGTCGCAGCCCTGGGCGCGCTGCCTGAGCGGGCCACCACACGCATCTACTTCGACGTCCACGAGCCGGCCTCCTATTACGCGGGGCCGCTCGCGCAGATCGACGGCGTCAGCGGCGCGATGGGCGAGCTGCTCGACTCCTCCGATGAGCAGTCGATCACGGTGAGCGCGTTCCAGGAACGCGTGGAGTCCTACCTGAGCACGCTCGCGGGGCGGGTGGGCATCTGGGAAGTGGGCAACGAGGTCAACGGCAACTGGACGGGACCCTACGCGCAGGTCGCGGCGCGGCTCACGGAGGCCTACGACGATGTGGCCGCAGCGGGCGCCACGAGCGCGCTGACGCTGTATGCGAACAACTTCGGCCCCGAACACTGCGGCGACGGCGAAGCGGAGCTCACGCCGGTGCAGTTCACCCGGCAGTACGTCCCCGCCGCGGTCGCCGATGGCCTGGACTACGTGCTGCTGTCCTACTACCCGACCGAGTGCGGCGGGCGCGAGCCCTCCTCCGCGGAAGTGGCGGCCTTCCTGCAGGAACTCCACGCCCTGTATCCCAACGCGGAGCTCGGCTTCGGCGAGGTCGGCCTGCCGCGGCACGCGTCGCGCAGGACCAGCGCGCAGGCCGCCCAGATCATGCAGTGGGCCTACTCGCTGAACCCGGGTCTGCCGTACTACATCGGCGGCTACTTCTGGTGGTACGGCGCGGAGGACGCGCTGCATCCCCGCGCCCCGCTGAGCGGCGCGCTGGCGGGCGCCTTCGAAGACGAGGCCGCCGCGCTCGGCGCGCCCGCGCCGTGAGCGCCCGCACGCCTCAGCCCCCGGCGAGCGGCTGCAGGTAGCGCAGGAAGGGCTCGACGGCGATGGCGCTGCCGGCGGCCGACAGGACGAGCTCGGCGGTGTCCAGGCGCCGGCCGTGGCGATGGACCCGCTCGCCCAGCCAGCGCTGGATCGGCGCGACCTCGCCGCGGCGCAGATCCTCGGCGCGCGGCCCGATGTCGCCCTCGAGCACCTCCCACAGCTGCGCGGCGATCAGGCACCCGAGCGCGTAGCTGGGGAAGTAGCCGAAGCTGCCGGCGCTCCAGTGCACGTCCTGCAGGCAGCCGAGCGCGTCGGAGGGCACCTCGACGCCGAGCAGGCGGCGCATCCCGTCGCGCCACGCGGCGGGCAGCTCGGCGACGGCGAGATCTCCGGCGATCAGCGCGAGCTCGAGTTCGAAGCGCAGCACGATGTGCAGCGGGTAGCTGATCGGGTCGGCCGAGACGCGGATCAGCGAGGGCTCCACGCCGACGAGCGTGGCGTGCAGCTCGGCGGCGCTGACGGCGAAGCCGCCCGCGCCCAGCTCGGCTGCGAGCACCTGTGCGAAGGCGGGGTTGCGCGCGACGTGGTTCTCCCACAGCTTGCTCTGGGACTCGTGCACGGACATCGAGGTGCCGCCGGCGAGGTTGGTGCGCTCGAGCGCGGGATCGACCTGGCGCTCATACAGCGCGTGCCCGTACTCGTGCAGCGAGCTCAGCAGCGACTCGACGTCGCCGTCGCTGTAGCGGGTGGTGACGCGCGTGTCGCGGCTGCCGATCCAGGCGGTGAAGGGGTGCGCGGAGACGTCCACGCGCCAGCTCGCCTGATCGACGCCGATGCGCCGCAGCGTGTTGGCGACGGCGATCTGCTGGGCGGCGACGGGCACCACCAGCGGGCGGCGCGGGGAGTGCACCTGGGCCTCGGCGAGGAGCGGCGGCAGCGCGTCGGTGAGCGCGCTGAAGAGGCTCTGCAGCTCCTCTGTGCGCAGGCCGAAGTCGTAGTCGTCGAGCAACGCCTCGTAGGTGCTGCGGCCCTCCGCGGCCACGCACTCCCCGTAGGCGCGCGCGAGCTCCACGTTGCGCTGCAGCGCGGGTGCGAAGGCGGCGAAGTCGTCGTTGGCGCGCGCCAGCTGCCAGCTCTCCTGCCCCGCGGCGCTCGCGCGTGCCCGTTCCACGGCGAGCTCGGCGGGGACGCGCCGGGCGCGCTCCCAGTCGCGCCGGGCGAGGCGCACGATGTCGCGCTCGAGCGGCTCGAGCGGGCCGCCGTCGAGCTCGCCGAGCCAGGCGCCGATCTCCTCGGCGGTTGCGCGTTCGTGGGTCAGGCTGGCGAGCGTGCCGAGCTGAAGCGCCCGGCCCTCGCCGCCCTCGGAGGGCATCATGACCAGCTGGTCCCACTCGGCGAGCATGGTCACCGCGGCGAGATCGGAGAGCTCGGCGAGGCGCTCGCGCAGCTTCTCGATGGCGTCCACACCGGGAAGCCTATGCCGGTGGCCTGACGCCGCGTCAGCGGGCTGCTGCGGCGGCGCGCTGCCAGCGCGCGCGGGCGAGCGCGGCGACGTCCGGCGCCGTGCGCCCCGCGCGCGGCGGTCTGCGCACCAGCTCCGCCACCCCGGGCGCCAGCAGCGACAGGCGCTCTCCGACCGGCGTCTCGCGCAGATGCGCGGTGACGGTCTGCGAGGCCGTCTCGAGCACCCGCTCGCGCCGGCCGGCGCTCGCGCTCATCAGGTTGCTGCCCATCGCGTCGAGATCGTGGACGGTGGGCTGGATCAGGACGACCTCGCTGCCGAGCGCGCGCATGCGCGCCGCCTCGCTGCCCAGCCGCCGCCCGCAGGCCTGGCGCACTGCGTAGGCGGCCCGCTCGCCGATCGTGCGGGGCGCGCCGATGTGCAGCGAGGACATCGGGTTGAGCGCGATCACGAGCTGCGGGCGCGCCTGTTCGAGCACGTCAAGGCTCGACACCGAGATCACGCCGCCGTCGACGTAGCGCACGCCGTCGATCTCCACGGCGGCGAAGTAGCCCGGCACCGCGCACGATGCTGCGACGGCGTCGGGCAGCTCGGCGGGCGGCGCGTCGACGCGGCCGAAGGCGACGCGCCGGCCCGTGCGGTAGTTCATGGCGATGGCCCAGAAGTTGGGGTGCGGCGCCCACGGCTCGCTGCACGACCTGCGCACCGTCTGCTTGAGCGGCTCGGTCGAGACGATGCCGCGCGGCAGCCAGCCGGACAGCAGGGCGGCGGGCGAGTAGCGGTAGGGGCGCGCGAGCGAGGACGCGGCGAGCCGCCAGGAGCCGGGGCCGAGTGCGCCGGCGCGCCGGCGCGCAGCGTTGATCAGACCCCCGCCACCGGCCGGGGCGCCGCCTCCGGCGGCGGCCTCCGCGGATCCGGCCGAGACCATGTACCAGGGGGGCACGCCGCAGGCCAGGAGCGCGCCGACCATGGCCCCGGCGGAGGTGCCCACCACATAGTCGGCGCTGCCCGGATCCCAGCCGGTCTCGGTGGCGATCGCGTGCAGCGCGCCGGTCAGCCACGCGGCCCCGAGCAGGCCGCCCGCGCCGAGCACGAGGCCGACGGTGGGCCCGTCCGAGTGGGGCGCGGAGGCCATCGCCTAGCGACCACCGCGCGCTACGCGCCGCCGTGCTGCGGCGGTCGTGGCGGCCGACCCGGCGCCGCGACGCGTGCGCCCCCGGCTGCGCTCGCGCTGGGCGCGCGCGAGCACGAGCAGCTCGGCGAGCGCGGTTTCGATGCCCTTGCAGAGCACGTCGATGTCCGGGGCTGCGTCGTAGTCGCCGGTGACGCCGAAGGTGAGCCCCCCGTCATATGAGTAGATCGCGACGCCGACGCGCACGCTGCCACCGAGGGGCACGTAGGGAAACGCCTCCAGCATGCGCCGCTCGCCGACGTACAGCGGGTACTGCGGCCCGGGCACGTTGGTGGTGACGGTGTTGATGTTGTGCTGTGGCACATGGGCCGCCACGCGCTCGCCCAGCGCGAGCAGCAGCGGCGGCGCGAAGCCCGACAGCGAGGTGAGCACCTCGCCGGCGACGGCCTGCCTGGTGCTCTTGAGGTCCTCCGTCTGGCGGCGGATCGCCGCGAGGCGCTCGCGCGGGTCATCGCTGCCGACGGGCAGCTCGACGAAGACGGCGGAGACGCGATTGTTGTAGGCGCCGTGCTCGCCGGGCAGGCGCACTGACACGGGCACCATGGTGCGCAGCACGCGATCGACGGGCTCGCCGCGCGCGAGCAGCAGCGCGCGGAAGCCCCCCGCGATGCACGCGAGCACGACATCGTTGACCGTGCCGCCGAGCGCTGCGCGGACCTCGCTGACCTCGGCGAGCGTGGCACGCGCCCAGCTCCAGCGGCGATGGGGCCCGAGCGGGCCGTTGAGCGAGGAGCGCTCGGTGGGGCGCAGCAGGTGGCGCATGCGCGCCAGCGCGACGGTGGCGTCCTGGGCGCGCTGCGCGAGCGCGCGCGGGCGCCCGAGCGCACCCAGCGCCTCCAGCGACGCCCGCAGCTCGAGCAGCAGCGACCGGGCCAGCAGGTCGATGCCCTCGGGGGCCGGCGAGGGCTGCCATCGCTCCACGACCGCCGGCGCGGGCACGGGCTGGCGGTCGAACATGACGGTGAGCAGGTCGCTGCCGGCGACGCCGTCGACCATGCAGTGATGGATCTTCGAGATGACCGCCCAGCGCCCCTGGTCGAGTCCCTCCACCACCCACATCTCCCACAGCGGCTTGGCGCGATCGAGCTGCTGGGACATCACGCGCCCGACCAGCAGGCGCAGCTCCGACTCGCCCCCCGGCGCGGGCAGCGCGGTGCGGCGCAGGTGGTAGTCGATGTTGAAGTGCGGATCATCGACCCACACGGGTCGCCCCGCGGACAGCGCGACGGTGCGCACGAGCTGGCGATAGCGCGGGACGAGGGGGAGCTTTGCGAGCACGCCGGCGCGCAGCAGGCCGAACTCCGGCGGGGGCCCCTCGAGCAGGGCGATGGAGCCGATGTGCATGTGCGCGGCCGCGCTCTCAACATCCAGGAACGTTGCATCCAGCGCGCTCATCTGCTCCATGCGGGTGATGCTAGGGCCGCGCACAGCGCGCGGCATCCGCAGAAGCTACGCGGGCGCGCCGCGCAGAATCGCGCAGAGGACCTCGAGCGCCCGCGCCCGGTGGGCGTCGAGCTCGGCGACCAGCCGCGCGGGATCGCGGGCGCGCAGCGCGGCCATGATGCGGTCGTGCGCCTCGATCGAGCGCCGGCGCTCGGCGGGCGAGTTGTAGTACATCGCGCGGTAGGCCTCGGTGGACTCCCACAGCAGCCTGATCAGGCGCATCGTGTGGGGCTGCTCCTCGGAGGCGAGGATCGCGAAGTGAAAGCGCCGGTTGGCCTCGAGCTCGCCGATCACATCGTCCGCGGCGGCCGCGTTGTAGCAGTCGCGCGCGGCGAGCGCGATCCGCTCGAGGGCGTCCTCGTCAAGCGTGGGCAGCGCACGCCTGGCGGCGTGGCCCTCGAGCAGCCCGCGCAGCTCGTAGATCTCCTCGAGGTCCTCGGCGCGCAGCTCGGTCACGAAGTAGCCGCGGCGCGGGCGGTAGGTCACCTGCCCCTCCTGCTCGAGCACGCGCAGCGCCTCGCGCAGCGGCGCCACGCTGAGGCCAATGAGCTCGGCGATGTGGTCCTGGTTGACGCGCTGGCCCGGGCGCAGCTCGCCCGCCACGATCATCGCGCGCAGCGAGTCCACGGCGTGCTGCTGTGCGGTGGCGGGGACCGAGCGGGCTGCCCCGGCGGGCGGCGCGATGCGCGCGTGAGCGCTCACCGGAAGGCCTGTATGCCCGTCAGCGCGCCGCCGACCACGAGCGCGTGGATGTCGGCGGTGCCCTCGTAGGTGACGATCGACTCGAGGTTGTTCATGTGGCGGATCACGGGGTACTCGAGCGTGATGCCGTTGGCGCCCAGCACCTGGCGGGCGCTTCGGGCGACCTCGAGCGCGGCGTTGACGTTGCCGAGCTTGCCCATGCTGACCTGCTCGGGCAGCAGGCGGCCGTCGTCCTTCAGGCGGCCGAGATGCAGCGCGAGCAGCGTGGCGCGGTTGACCTCGAGCGCCATCTGGGCGAGCTTCTGCTGCTGGATCTGGGTGGCCGCGATCGGCCGGCCGAAGGCGATCCGCTCGCTTGCTGTAGTCGAGCGCCGCTTCAAAGCAGGCGCGCGCGGCGCCCGGCGGCGCCCCACACGATGCCGTAGCGCGCCTCGTTCAGGCACGACAGCGGCCCGCGCAGCGAGGTTGGCCTCGGGCAGCATCGCGGCGGCCGGCAGGCGCACCTCGTCGAGCAGCAGCTCGGAGGTCACCGAGGCGCGCAGCGAGAGCTTGCGGTGGATGTCCTGCGTGGTGAAGCCCTTGGTCCCGCGCGGCACGAGGAAGCCGCGGACGCCCTCGTCGGTGCAGCGCCCAGACGACCGCCACGTCGGCGACCGAGCCGTTGGTGATCCACATCTTCTGCCCGTGCACGATCCAGTCGCTGCCGTCGCGGCGCGCGCGCGTGCGCATCGAGCCCGGGTCCGAGCCCGGCGTCGGGCTCGGTCAGGCCGAAGCAGCCGATCGCCTCGCCGGCGGCCATGCGCGGCAGCCAGTCGCTGCTTCTGCTCCTCCGCTGCCCCAGCGCCAGATCGCGAACATCGCCAGCGACCCCTGCACGGAGACCAGCGAGCGCAGCCCGCTGTCGCCGGCCTCGAGCTCCATGCACGCCAGGCCGTAGGCGGTCGCGCTGGCGCCCGCGCAGCCGTAGCCCTCCAGGTGCATCCCGAGCAGCGCCGAGCTTGCCCAGCGCGGGCGCGAGCTCGCCCGGGATGCGCGCCTCCTCGAACCAGTCGCCCACGTGGGGCAGCACCCTGTCGCGCACGAACGCGCGCACCGTGTCGCGGATGTCGCGCTCCTCGTCGGAGAGCAGATGATCGATAGCCGAGGAAGTCCCGGGGCTGATTGCTGCGGGCGCAGCTGTTGAACTGGCCATGTCGCTCGCTCCTCTCCTGTCGATTTTCGAGGATCTAATGTATATAGGGATGGCGTGCGCGCTGGAAGACCTCCGCATTGTGGACTTCTCGCGCGTGCTGGCGGGGCCGCTGGCGACGATGGTGCTGGGCGACCTGGGCGCGGAGGTGATCAAGGTCGAGCGCCCCGACGGCGGCGATGACACCCGCGCGTGGGGCCCGCCGCATGACGCGCGCGGGGATGGCGACCTACTTCCAGTCGGTCAACCGCAACAAGCGCAGCGTGGCGCTGGATCTCGCCTCCGCGGCAGGGCGCGGGCGCGCCCGCGAGCTGGTCGCGGGGGCCGACGTGGTGGTGGAGAACTTCCGGCCCGGCGTGATGGAGCGCCTGGGGCTCGGTCTACGAGGAGCTGCGGGCGTGCGATCGCTCGCTGATCTACTGCTCGATCAACGGCGTTCGGCACGGGCGCGGGCGCGCAGCTGCCGGGCTACGACCTCTTGATCCAGGCGATGGGCGGTCTGATGAGCATCACGGGCGAGCCCGGCGGCGAGCCCCAGAAGGTGGGCGTGGCGCTCGTGGACGTGATCTGCGGGCTGTTCGCGAGCACCGGCATCCTCGCGGCGCTGCGCCATCGCGAGCGCACCGGCGAGGGCCAGCTGGTGCAGCTGGAGCTGCTCTCGTGCATGCTCGCGGCGCTCGTCAACCAGGGCTCGGCCTACACGCTGGCCGGCGAGGTGGGCGCGCGGCTGGGCAACGCCCACCCGAGCGTGGCGCCCTATGAACTGCTCGAGACGGCCGACGAGGCGATTGTGGTTGCGGTCGGCACCGACGCGCAGTTCGCAGCGCTGTGCGGGGCGCTCGGCTGCCCCGAGCTGGCGGGCGATCCGGTGTACGCCACCAATGCCGCGCGCGTGGCAGCGCGCGAGTCGCTGCGCGAGCGCCTGCAGGCGCGCCTGCGCGAGCGCCCCGCGGCAGACTGGGCGCGAGCGCTGGGGGAGGCGGGCGTGCCGGCGGGGCCGGTCAACGACATCGCGGGCGCGTTCGCGCTGGCGGAGCGCCTGGGCCTCGCACCGACCGTCGAGGTCCCCCGCGCGGATGGCGCAGCGGCGCTGCTGACGCGCAGCCCGATCGGCCTGTCGGCCACGCCCGCGAGCTACCGCTCGGCGCCGCCGCCGCTGCCCGCGCCGTGAGCGCGCGCCCGCCGCTCAGCCGACGTAGACGCGCGAGAGCGACTCGGCCACGCACACGGGCTTCTCGCCGCCCTCGCGCTCGAAGGTCAGCTCGGTGGTCACCTGGGCGCCGCCCGGGACCTCGTCCACGGAGAGCAGCCTGGCGCGCATGCGCACCCGCCCGCCGACGGGCATGGGCGCCGGGAAGCGCACCCGGTTGAGGCCGTAGTTGACGCCGAAGGCGAACCCCTCGAACTTGAACAGGTCATAGGAGAAGCGCGGAGCGAGCGACAGCGTGTAGTAGCCGTGGGCGATGGTGCCGCCGAAGGGGCTGGCCTTGGCGCGCTCACGATCCACGTGGATCCACTGGTCGTCGCCGGTCACCTCGGCGAACTGGTCGATCTTCTCCTGCGTCACCTCGAGCCAGTCGCTGACGCCGAGCTCCTCTCCTACGTGCGCCTTGACCTCCTCGAGGCCGTTGAGCGTGAGCATGGGTCGGTGGTCCTCTCTTCGATCGCTGTTGTGTGCCCGCGCGCCGCTCGCAGCGGGCCCCGGGGCGGGCCCGATCCTATGCGAGCCGGGTGCGCCGGCGATGCTCGGCCCCCGGGGGCGCCTCAGGGCGCAGCGCCCTCGGCGGCGACGTCGGCGAGATAGCGCCCGGCGAGCTCTTCGGCGGCATCGTGGCTGTCGAGGTGCCCGGTGACGGCGAGCAGGAACGGATCGCGGTCGAGCGCGACCAGCCGCGTGGGCTCGAGCGCGCGAACGGTCGCGGTGCGCGCCACGTCGCGCAGCAGCGCGATCTCGCCGAAGGACTCGCCGGGTCCCTGCCGGCGGCGCAGGACGCCGTCCTGGAGCACCTCGACGGCACCGTGATCGATCAGGTAGAAGCGGTCCCCCCGCTCGCCCTGTGTGATCACGGCGGCCCCCGCGGGCACATCGACGGGCACCGCGCGGCGCGCAAGTCCCTCGGCGGTTGCGAGCGGCAGCGGCGCGAAGACGGGGCAGCGGCGCATCAGCTCGAACTCCCGCTGCGCGACCGGCGTGCCGGCCTCCAGCCTGCGCAGCGCGGGCCAGCGCACCGCGGCGATGCACGGCAGCAGGGCCCCCGTGCAGATCAGCGCACCGCGCAGCCCGAGCAGCGAGATCAGCGCGGGCGCGAGGATCGCGCCGAGCCCGATGCTCGCCACAAACACCATCTCGAGCACGCCCAGCACGCGCGCGAGCACACGATCGGCGGCCAGGCGCTGCACGACGGTCAGGCCGGTGGCCTTGACGAGCACGTAGCCGAAGCCCAGCGCGCTCCAGGCCACGAGCGCGAGCGCGAGCGAGGGGAACAGGCCGAGCAGGACCAGCGGCGCGCCCAACACGAGGCTGCCGATCGCCAGCGCGATCGCGCGGCGCGAGCGCCACAGCAGCCCAAGCGCGATCGCACCGCCGATCAGCCCGCCGCCGCCGCGGGCGACGTTGAGGTAGCCGACGCCGGCGGTGCCCGCATGCAGCAGGCGGATCGCGGTGAGAATCACGAGCACGTTGGTGAGGCCGTCGACGACCGACAGGGTGGCGACGATGCCGACGACCAGGCGCAGGTCGTGCTCGTGCAGGATCGTGCGCAGACCGGCCGCGAGCGCGGCCGAGGGAGCCTCATGGCGGCGGTGCGCGGGGCGCGCGTCGCGCGGGATCTCGAGCATCAGCACGGTGGCCACGGCGTAGCTCGCACAGCACAGCGCCACCACCAGCTGCACGCTGGTGGCCGCCAGCAGCACGCCGCCCAGGCCGGCGCCGAGGAGGAAGCTGAGCGTGTCGATCGTGCCCATCACCGCAGTGGCCGAGGAGACCTCGGCGGGCGAGCGCGCGAGCACGGGGATCAGCGCGGCGCGCGCCGGCTGGTTGGCGGTGGAGACGACGCTGAACAGCGCGGCGAGCAGGAACACCACCGCGATCGCGCTGTCCTCGAGCACCGCCACGGCGACCGCCGCGAGCAGCAACGCGCGGATCGCGTTGGTGGCCAGCAGCACGCGCTGGCGGGGAAAGCGGTCGCCGGCGAGGCCAAGCAGCGGCGCCGCGAGCGTGGCCGGCACGGCCTGGACCAGCACGACCAGCCCGATCGCCTCGGTGCCGCCCTCGCGAAAGGCGTAGACGGCGAGCGTGACGGCAAAAGCCCACTTGCCCAGCGAGGTCGCGGCGGTCGCGACCTGCAGGCGGCGCAGCGGCGCGTTGGACATCACACCCGGCGGGGCCGCACGCGGAACCGCGCGAGCCTCGAGCGAGCTCCGCGGCGATGCTCCCTGAGGCATTGAGGCGCGATTATCGTGCACCGCGGCCGGCGCCACAGCCTCCCGCGAGCGCATTCACAGCACTTCAACATCTCCTGCCGGCGCGGGGTGCTCGCGCCCCCTTGCATCCCGGTAGGGTCAGCGGATGGACGTGGAGCACATCTTCGCCGGCATCCCCGTGGCCGATCGCGACGCGGCGGCCGGCTGGTATGAGCGGCTCGTAGGCCGCCCGCCGGACCTGCTGCCCAACGAGTCAGAGGCGGCGTGGCAGCTGACCGGCAGCGGCTGGATCTACCTGCTCGCCGACGCCGAGCGCGCCGGCTCGGCGCTGCACACCCTGCTGGTCGCCGACCTCGAGACGTTCATCGCCGAGGTGGGCGCCCGCGGGATTTCCGCGGGCCCCGTCGAGACGATCGCCGGCGGGGTGCGCCACGTCGTCATCAGCGACCCCGACGGCAACCGCCTGAACATCGGCCAGCCGCCGGGCTGATGCCCCGCGACGCTCAGGCGGAGCCGGCGGGCGTCAGGACCATCACGGGGATCACGCGGCCGGCGGCGGTCTGCTCGTACTCGGCGAACTGCGGCGCGCGCTGCGCCTGCGTGCCATAGAGGCGATCGCGCTCCTCGCCGGAGGCCTCCTCGGCGACGACGTCGATCGTGTCGCTGCCGACCTCGATGCTGACGTTGGGGTGGGCCTTGAGGTTGTGGTACCAGTCGGGATTGCTCGGCGCGCCGGCCTTGGAGGCGAACACGACATAGCGGTCGCCGTCGGCGAGATAGGCGAGCGGGTTGACGCGACTCTGGCCCGAACGCGCGCCGGTGTGGTGCAGCAGCAGCAGGGGCATGCTGTCGAACATGCCTCCCACGCGTCCTTCGTTGGCGTGGAACTCGTCGATGACCTTCGCATTGAAGTCTGCGGGTGAGGTGGACATCTCGCTCCTTTCGGGGGTCGCCCCGCAGTCTATGAACGGTGGGCGTGACCGCCCGGCCCTCACAGCAGCTCGATCAGGCCCGCGACGATGAGGTAGATGCCCACGCCCGCCGCGACGACCGCGCCGAGCATGCGCCCGTGGCGGGCGAACCAGTCGTTGATGCGCTCGAGCGCCGCCCCCGCGCGCCGGGGGAATACGAGCAGCATCACCATCGGCACCTCGATCATCCACAGCATCACCAGCGCGATCACGGCCAGCTGGGCCAGCTCGCGGGTGGTGGAGGCGTGCGCGTCGGCGAGCACCTTCACGGCGGCCAGGTAGATCGGCGAGGGCAGCACGTAGAGGATGAAGCCGAGCGCGAGCACCAGGCGCCGGGACTCCAGGTAGCGGGCCGTTTTCGAGCTGCCCGCGGGCTTGGCCGCGGAGGGCTGGGCGCGCGGCCGGCCGAGTCGGCGCGCGAGCACCAGCAGCACGAGGCCGATGGCGACTTCGAGCCCGGCTCCGGGGGTGCGGTGGTGGCTGCCGGTGAAGCCCGCTTCGCGGATCGCCAGCAGCATCAACACCCCCGTGGCGAACACGGTGAGCAGCGCGGCGCCGACGAGCAGGACCACGCGCAGGCGCACCTCGGAGCCGCGTCCGAGCGCTATAACGGCGGCCACCGCGGGCGGGTAGATCGACGCGGCGAAGGCGAGCGAGAGCGCCCCGGGGGGCATCTCAGCGAACCCCGGGCACCGGTCGCTGACGGGACCACGGCCTCCCCGGTCCCGGCGGCAGGAGCTCCGCGCGCATGCGGCGAAGCTCAGCAGACCGCTCGGCGGCAGCCCCGCGGCCTGCGCACGGTGCGCAGCGCGGCGCGTAGAATCGCCGCGTGGACGCGGCGAGCGAGGCAACCCGCCGTGAGAGGTTCTGGGGTGCCGTCAGGACGTTCGTGCGCGCGCTCGAGGAGGAAGACGAGGCGCCCCTGGAGGCGCTTCGGAGCTTCAGCCGCTCGCGGCGCATGTTCGCCCCCGTGGCGTTCACGCTGGGCGCCTTCGCGCTGCTCTTCGACGGCCTGCGGCTGATCGTCGCCAACTGGCGTCTGATGCTCGTGCAGGTGCTCCCCGCGATGTGGATCTGGCTGGCGATGTACGACCTGAAAGCACACGTCCTGCACGGCAGGTCCTTCAACGTGATCCGCGGACCGATCCTGGTCCCGATCGGCCTCGCGATCATGGCGGTGACGATCGCATGCTTCTTCCTGAACGCCGTCTTCGCCTTCGCGATCGCGGGCTCCAAGCCCCCGCGCATCGCCCCCGCCTTCGCCGAGGCACGCCGGCGGATCGCGCCGATCGCGCTGAGCGGCGCGGTCGTGGGGGCGGCGCTGGCGCTCGCCACGACGGTGTCCCCGCGCTGGGCGCACCCCTGGTTCACGGTCACGCTGGGAATCGTGGTGGGCGTGATGATGATCGCCTACGTGGCCGTGCCCGCGCGCCTGATCGGCGTCAGCAAGACCCAGCCGCGGCGCGACAAGCTCACCGCCTCCGCGCTCAGCACCGCGCTGGGCGCAACGGTGTGCACGCCGCCCTACCTGCTCGGGCGGGTGGGGCTGCTGATGCTCGGATCGCCGCTGCTGCGCATTCCCGGGGTGTTCGTGCTGGTGTTGGGCGTGATGCTCCAGGCGGGGGCCACCGGCGCGGTCCGCGCGGTCAAGCTGAGCACGAGCCTCGCAGCCGGCGGCGCGGCGGCGGCTGCGGCGCCGCCGCCGGGCGGGGAGCCGGGAGCGGGAGCGCGGCGCCCTGCGCTATAGCAGCCCGCGATTGCGGCCCTCATTCACCGCCGTGGTCGTGGCCCACGAACTCGATCACCTGCTGGAAGGTCGAGCGGTTCGTCCAGCTCATGGTGAACGGTTCTTCGAACGTCGGCGGCAGCGGGTCGTAGGTGGGCGGGAAGGTGATCCGCACGGGCGCCGCCCGCCAGGCGTTCGGTTCGGACCCCTGCGTTTCCTTCAGTTTTTCGGCCGCCGTCTGGATCGCCGCCCACAGCGAGGTGCGGCATGCCGCGAGGCTCCCGTCGCCGCAGTACTGGCGGCTGTAGGGCCCCTCGACGGGCAGGCCGAGCTCGCTCTTGAGGTCCTTGTAGACATACCCGTACCAGCCTTCGTCGTAGGCCGAGCCGCTTTCGCCGGGGGCGTTTTCGGGCGGATCGAGCGCCGCGAACTCCTGCGTGAGCGTCGCGCCGAGCACGGGGCTGAGGACGGCTTCGCCGATCGGCCGCCAGGCCGCGTCGAGCACCGCCGCGCCGGGTTCTTCGGGTCGTTCGACGCCGTAGCGGCTGGCTCCGTGTTCGACCCACGTGCTGACGAGGTTCGCGGCCTGCTGGGCCAGCGGGCTGGGCGCCGGGCCGCCTTCCAGCACCTGCTTTATCAGCGGCCAGTCCTCGACCGCCTCGAGGTCCTGGGTGGCGGCCCGGTTCATGATGGAGGCCACGTCCGCCTCGTCCATGCCCGCTTTGAAGCCCTTGTAGAGCTGCACGCGCTGCACGGGTCCGTAGGAATAGTTTTCAGACGCGGCCCCCCATTCGGGCGCGGGCTTGTTGTTCCAGTTCAGCAGCGTGCTGGCCCCGCCCCGCGGCTCGGCCGCATGCGGGTGCTGTTCCATCGAGAGGAAGCCGCGCCAGTCGTACTGCCCCGTGCCGAGCGTCGGCAGGCTGGGGTCGGTGCCGGGCGCAAGGATCGGCAGGCGTCCCGCCGAGAAGTATGCGATCTGCTTGCTGTCGATGAACGGGATGTTGAACGTGGTCTCCAGCTCGTTGGCGGCCTCGAAGAACTGGTGCACCGTGTGCACGCGGTTGGAGTCGAAGTCGCTGAAGGCCAGCTCGCCGGCGGGCTCGCGCCCGCGGGTCGCGCGGTCGCTGGCAACCGCGTAGGGCTCACCGTGCACGGTGACCGTGCCGCTGACCGGCCCGTGCACGGTTTCCAGGAATGTGATTTCGCGTTCCGGTTCACCGTTGCCCGCGCCGAGCGTTCCCGCGTCGAAGGTCTTCATGGCAATGCATTCGCCGTTGTACATGTAATGGGTGGATTCACGCGTGGGCGGAGAGTGGTCGGGGTTGCACAGCTGCTCCAGGAACTGCTGCGTGTTCTCGCTGCCGGCGCTGGTCAGGCTCCACGCGTAGTCGCGCGCGCGGCCGATGAACACGTACGGCGAGATCGGCGCGACGATTCCCTCGGCGTCGATGCCACCGCCGTGCAGGTCCGCCTGCATCACGATCTCGGGGTAGAAGTAGCCGAGCTGCGGGCCCATGACCGCCAGCGGATGCCCGTCCGCGGAGTCGGCGCCGTCGACGAGCAGGAAGTTGGAGGCCTTGCGTTTGGAGGCGCGCGCCACCGTCATCGCCTTGGCCGCGGAGGGATCGACCGAGCCCGGGTCGATCACGACGGCGCCGGGTGTGGGCCCGCTGGGCACCCCGTCGTAGGGGAAGGGCTTTGAGATCGTGGTCGGCGCTTCGGGGTCGTTGACCTCGCGCAGGTCGCGGAACACCTTCAGGCCTTCGCCTTCGCCGAGCTGTTCCTCCAGCTGCGCGAGGAAGTTGGAGTTGGCCACTTCGTTGCCGCCGCCGTTGCCGAAGATCGAGCCGATCAGCGCGAAGCCGGCGATCGCGTCGGTGACGTTCACGGGCGGCAGCAGACGGTCTGCGGGCGGCAGCGAGGACTCATACGCGTTCACCCCTTCCGCCCAGGACTGCAGGTCCTGCAGGACCTGTTCACCTTCGGGCCCTTTTTCGAGCAGCGAGTTCTTCTGTTCGGCGACGAAGTTGACCGTCTGCGCGCTGGGCGTGAACGAGCGCCCGGTGAGCAGCAGTTCGAAGGGGTTGATTCCGGGGATGTCGAGCGTTGCCGCGTAGGCGGGGCCCAGGCCGAGCGCGAGGATCAGGCCGCGGTCCTCCGCGGCGGCCCAGCCGGAGCCGAACATGACCTCCTGGCGCGTCTGGCCGAAGATGTGCGGGATGTCGTTCTTGTCGCGCTCGATCACGAGCCCCGGCTCGGGGTTCTCGGTGCGCACGACGGGGCCCGTCACCCCGAACTTCTCCGACAGGAAATATTTTTCGAGGTCTTCGCTCGTGACGCTGCCCTGCAATGGCGTGAGTTCGTTGTAGAGCAGGCCCTGGTCGAAGGAGTTTTCATCGGGCGGCAGGCCACCGTAGTCACCCGGTGCGAGGATCTGGTAGGCCGGGCCGGAGAGGTCGCGCGGCGGGCGCACATGCAGCGGGGAGGCGCCCTGGGCTGCGCTCGGTATGGCGGCGAGCAGCCCCGCGGCGAGCAGGCTGGGCAGCAGGCGGCGGCGCGCCGTGGCACGCTCCCCCCCGCAGAACGCGAACTTGGCGAGCACCCACGTAGTGACCATCAGCGCCTCCCTCTAGGCGGGCCAAGCGCGGCCGATGGCTTGGCCGTAACGCCGCGATCGTACTACAGCTGTCAAGCAGTGCCCGCGTGCGAGCGCGGGTCCTCGCGGTCGAGGTTCCAATGCCGCGCGACGGCGCACAGCCACAGCGAGCTGTCCTCCTCGGAGGCGTGCCCGCGTGGGGTGAGCGAGAAGCGCGTGACCACGCGCTGGCCGCCCTCGTGATCGCCGTAGAGGATGTCGAGGATGATCTGCAGGCGGGCGTGGATCGCCTCCTTCAGCCGGGCGTGCAGCGAGTCGGCGGGGTCGCGCACCGCCGCCTGCCAGAAGCTGATGTCCCCGGCGGGTACGTAGAGATCGCGCTGGTGCGGGCGAAAGTCCTCCGGTGGCGGCGGCTGTTCGGTGCGCTCGCCCGCCAGCCGCCAGCCGTGGATCACAGCGAGACCCTGGGCGACGTTGCGCAGCGGAACCGCGAGGTACAGGTTCTCACCCTCGGCCTGGACCGCGGCCAGCCCGTCGCGCAGCACGACCCAGTGCCCGTCCACGAAGCCGACCTTCTGCGGCGGGTCCTGGGGGCGCGCGTTGAAGAGGACGGGCCGGATGCCGACCTTCAGCGCCTGCTCGGAGATGCGCGCGGAGCGGTTGGCCGAGCGCGTGGCGGAGAACGTGGCGACGGCGAGCACCAGCGTGCCCCCGGCCGTGGCGAGTGAGGCGATCGTGCTCGCTTCCGCCATCGCGCGGCACGCTAGCAACCCGGCCGCTGCGGCGGCCAGGCAGAATGGGGCGCGTGAGCCAGTACGACAGGCCGCTGCGCGAGGAGGACGCCGAGGCGGACCCCCTGTGCGAGTTCGCGGAGTGCTTCGAGCGGGCCGCCCGCGCGGGCGTGCGCCTGCCCGAGGCGGCGGCGCTGGCCACGGCGGCCCCCGATGGCGCGCCCTCGCTGCGCATGGTGCTGGTCAAGTCCTTCGACGCACGCGGCTTCGTGTTCTATTCCAACTACACCAGCCGCAAGGGCCGCGAGCTCGCGGCCAACCCCCGCGCCGCACTGCTCTTCCACTGGGATCCGCTGGGCCGGCAGGTGCGCATCGAGGGCCCGGCCGAGCGCACGAGCGCGGCCGAGTCCGCCGCCTACGCGCGCAGCCGCGCACGCGGAAGCCAGCTCAGCGCGCTGGCCTCACCGCAGAGCGAGGTCATCGAGAGCCGTGCAGCGCTCGAGCTGCGCGTGGCCGAACTGCGTGCGCTGCACCCCTCGGGCGAGCTGCCGGTGCCACACGGCTGGGGCGGCTACCGCCTCGCGCCGGAGACGATCGAGTTCTGGCAGCAGCGCGAGGATCGCCTCCACGACCGGCTGCGCTACCGCCGCGGTGCGGACGGCGCGTGGGTGATCGAGCGCCTCGCCCCCTAGTGACCTGAGTTGTTAGTTCGCACCACCCCCAACCCCTACATCTGGCCCACCACCGCAGGCGAGACCGGGGACGGCCTCGCCTCATGGTGCCAGCGGATCTCCGACTCAGGTCACTAGGCGGCGGCTGCTGCCCGGCCTACTCGCCGGGGCCCTCGGCGCCGCCCAGCCAGGCGAGCAGCGCCTCGCGTGAGAAGCGCCACTCCCCCCCGATCCGCCGGCACGGCAGCTCACCCCGGTTGGCGGACTGCGCGAGCGAGCGCTCGTCGATGCGCAGCAGCGCGGCGGCCTCGCCCAGCGTCAACACGTCGGGCTCGGCCTCGGCCTCGGCCAGCGCCACATGGCCGACGACGAGGCTGCTGTCGTCCGCGTCGAGGTGCCTGCGCACCGCCTCGCTGACGATGCGCCGCTTGCTCTTCCCCGTGATCGCGGCCGCCTCGCTCAACCGGTCCGCCTCTGGCGTGGCCAGGCGTACGAACAGCGGCTTGAGCGTCTCGGGCGAACTGTCGGAGTCCTGCATGCGACGATGCTAGCAACGGATATCTGCCCGGGGTGTCACGTCCCTCGTCCACGTCGCAGCCCCCGGCGCGCCATGCGCGGGCCCGGCGCGAGTGCAACACTTTCGGCGATCCGATGTGGCTGACCAGCGTGAACAACGAGCGCGGCGTTCGGGACGGCCTCGAGCGGCCGTGCGCGCCGTCGTGACCGCGTGCCCCGGACGCAGGTGGCCGGCGCGCAGCCGCATCGCCGCCGCGCTGCTCGCGACGGGCATGTGCGCGCTCGCCGGGATGGCCCCCGCCACGGGCGCAGCGTCCGCCGACCCGGCGCACTGCCCACTGCAGTCCACCGCCTCGGTCCCGCCCGGTGACGCGTGGGCGTTCCACGACACCGCTCTTCCCGCCAGCCCGCACGCCGGCGTCGCTTCCTCATACATCCACGGCCGCGGCAGCTGGGCCGGCGGGCGCGGCAGCGGCACGATCTGCCAGCAGCACGGCGCGGCGAGCGGCCCCGCGCACAACATCGTGCTGAGCGCGGAGGGCTCTGCGAGCGTCTCGCCGCGGGTGATGCGCCTCGGCCACCTCGGCGTGACGGTGTCGCTGCACGCGAAGGTGGCGGCGAGCGACGATCCGGCCTGCGTGCCCGCCACAGCTGTTGCTGTGACGATCTTTGCGAGCTACTACGAAGGCCACTACGACAGCCTCCAGCTGCACTTCAGCGGTAGCTGCAGCGCATATGACGCCACCTTCAGCGGGCCTGCGCTGTACGCGCTGATCGCCGCCGACGGGCGCCAGGTCAACTAGCGCCACCGGCCCCTCACGAGGGGATCCCCGCTCCCAGGCAGCTCTCAGCAAGAGCGGACACTGCGCTCAGCGGGCACGCGCAGACTGCCTCTCAGACAGATCCCCGCAAGCCGAAAGGAAGGCTCCATGTCACTCTCACTGGCAATCGCAATGAACCTGATCCTCGCCGTCTCACTGCTCGGCGCGCTGGCCTATTCGATGTCCCGCGCCGCGCGCCTGACACCCCACCGCCCGGCGGCCCGCCGCCCGGCGCTGCGCGGCCTTCGCGGCGATCGCGCCCCCATCGCCGACGAGGCCGGCGGTGGGTTCTCCCAAGCACGCGCGGCCTAGCGCGGGACCTCTCTCGCCCCCGGCCGTTTCGCATGGGGGCCCCGCGGGTAGAGCGATCGCATGGAGCCGAGCGGGCCACACGCCGGAGGGGCGAGCGCTCATCCCTCGCCCCGTCCGGGACGTCCGGTGTGCGCTCGCGCGGATCCATGACCAGGAGGCGCCGTCGCGGAGGCAGCCCAGCGGGGCGCCGCCTGTGCGATGGCGCAACCGCAGGCACCGTCGGCGCGATTACAGAGCCCGCCGGGCAGGTGCCGCGCAGTGGGCCAAGCCCCGGTCCCCGGCCCAGGCGCCGGGGACCGGGACGGCGCACCGGCACGAGCGCACCGAGCGCCCGCACGACCGCGGGGCCCGAGGGGGACGCCAGCTCGCCGGACGCCGTCGCCGCGGATCGCCGCGCCCCCGCGTGAACTCGGCCGGCGCAACCACGGACACCGACCCACGACTGGAGAGATGACGATGAGTGACGCTTCCGAGCGCAAGCTGCTGCAGTACATGTTCGAGGCGCGCGCGAGCGAGCTGGCGATGGCCCGCTCCCTGCGCGCGCAGATCCTGATGACACCCCGCGGGGCGTACCGCCGCGCGCTGGAGACGCACATCAACGAAACGAACGAGCACGCCCAGCGCCTGAAGCGGCGGATGGGCGAGCTGGGGCGCTCGGAGGACGCGCTGCAGATGCTCGTCGGCGTCGCGGAGTCGGCCGTGGCTCAGATGCTGGCGCTCAGCAGGGCGCCGCTCGATGTGGTGCACGGCAACGGCGGCGAGGAGAAGATCCTCAAGAACGCGAAGGACTCGTGCGCCGCGGAGGCGCTGGAGATCGCCACCTACACGGCGCTCGAGCAGCTGGCCCGAGACCTCGCGGACGAGCCGAGCGCAAAACTCGCCGCATCGATCCGCTCCGACGAGGAGAAGATGCTCGCCCGGCTGCTGCGCGAGATCCCCCGGCTGACCGACGCGGTGGTCAACGCGGAGGTCAAGCACATGCCCTCCTACGAGGTGGGCGAGACGGGCGCCGCTGACGAGGCGAGGGCGATCGGCAGGGCAGTCAAGGGCACAGCGTCTTCGGTCCAGTCCCGCGGCCGCAGGACCGCGAGGAAGGCGCGCCGGGTCCCCGGTGTGGCACGCGTCGAGGGCGAGGTCAAGGGAGCGCTTGCCTCGCAGTCAGACCTGCCGATAAGCGGCTATGAGGAGCTCACCGCCGAAGAGATCGCGGGCCGGCTGGCGCAGCTCTCGCAGGTCGGCCTGGCGAAGGTGGACGCCTACGAGCGCCGGCACGAGGACCGCTCGACGATTCTTTCGAGGATCGCCACGCTGCGCTCGCAGGAACCGTGGCCCGGCTACGACGAGCTGACCGTGGCCGAGGTGCGCGAGCGTCTCGGCCACGACGAGCAGCTGATGCGCAGCGTTCGCGGCTACGAGCGCGCGCACAAGAATCGCACCGGCGTGCTCCACGCCGTGGCACACCGGATGGCGCCCGCCTGACCCGGCCGGGCCGCGCGCATCCGGGCAGGCCGACGCCTGGGCCGGGCGCGCGGCTGCGCCTACTCGGGGGCGGCGACCATCTGCAGGTGCTGGGCGACCCCGGTGATGCTGAGCAGTCGCTGCACCTGTGGCGAGCCCGGCGTGACCGCGAACCCCTGGCCGCGCTCCTGACAGAGCTCGCGCACCCCCAGGATGATCCGCAGGCCGGTGGAGTCGAGGAAGCTGAGCTGCTCGAGGTCGAGCACCAGCACGGCGCTGGATGCCAGCGCGCTGTCGGCGATCGCGCGCTGCAGCAGCGGCGCGCTGGCCATATCAAGTTCGCCGGTGAGCGCGATGATCACGCGTCCCTCGCCGTCGTGCCTGACGTCTATGTCGAGCTGGTCTGATGCCCCCACGCGTCAGATTCTAAACGACACCCGGCGGTAGTTCCACACCGCAGCGCGCGGTCAGGCGCGCGCTGCATGCATGCGCACACGCACCGCCGTTTCGCCGGGCGATGAGCGAATCTGCACCAGGTCACAGAGCTGGTTGACGAGCCACAGCCCGCGACCTCCGCGCTGCTCGGTGGAGGGATGCCGGCGACCGGCGAGCGGCTCGCGGATCTGGCCGGCGTCGCGCACCTCGCAGATGATCGCGTCCCCCTCGCTCCAGGCGATCAGGGTCCCGCTTCCGCCGCCGTACTGCACGCTGTTGGTCGCCAGCTCGTTGATCGCGAGCACGAGCTGGGCGGTGAGGTCCTCGCCCAGCGTCTGCGCGGCGCAACCGCGGACGAAGCTGCGCACCTCCCCCAGCCCCGAGCGGTCGAAGGTGATCGCCTTGCTGCCCGCGGGCGGTGGCGCCAGCGTGCCCGCGAAGGGCCGCGCGGGCCTGTCGGCGGGACACAGCAGCTCGGCGCACGCGGGGTCGCGTGCGAGCGCCACGTGGCTGTGGCGCGCCTGTTCGATCACCTCGTCGGGGAGTCCATCGAGGTCGTAGGGGCAGAGCAGGCTCCACGCTCGCTGCCCGGCGAAGGCGAGGTTGAGCAGGTCCTCGTGGCGCATGCACTCCTCGATCTCCGGCGGGCAACGGCCCGGCCACACAGGTTCGCCGATGCCGAGCGGCGGCGGACCGCCGTTGCACTCGGCATCGAGGAAGGCCTGCCACTCGGGGATGATGCGCGCGGGGTTGCGCCCGATCTCGCGCATGTCGGCGAAGCGCACACCCCGCCTCTGGCCGCCGAGCTCCTCCGCGAGGGGTGCGCCCAGCTCGCCGCGCACGGCGACGAGGACCGGCGCGCCCTGTGAGAGCGCCAGCTCGATCAGCGGCCGGGCTCGCTCCACGAAGCCGTGTGGACCGCCGGCATACTCGAGCATCTCGTGCCTGAACAGGTTGGGGTTCACCGCGTGAACCTTAGTCGCCACATCGGCCCTCACGGCGTGCTGAATGCCCACTGTCAGACTCCGATCTCCGCCACGCGCCCACGCGGCCCTGCCGCCACCTGTTCCCCAAAGGACCGCTGCCCAAACCATCCGCGGGGACGGAGGCTTGGAGGTGCGTCCGCGAGGCAGGTGATTCGCGGAGCGCATGCGGGGCGCAGCGCCATCGCGCACCCGCTCCGCGCCGCGTGCGGGACGGCGTGGATCGATGCGCCGCTCGAGCTCGGCCTCGCAGTCGCACGAGCGCGGCGCGGCGGGAGATCTTTAGCCTGGATCCACCGGTGTTGTCCGGTGGTGGGCGTTGAATGACCTCCTGAATCGGGCTTGGTAGCGACAGATTGCGGCTGTCGCGGCCCGGGATCAGGAGGTCACTCGTATGGTGCAGGATGACGAGCGGGTCGGACTGGACGGGGTGCGGGTCGTCTTTGATGATGAGCGGCTGGTTTCGGACGCGGGAGTCGCGCTCGTTGCGACGCTCGCGGGACGGCTTGGGATCGAGCAGCTGGTGAGCCGGTTCGTGACTCTTCGTCGTGATCGGCCGGGCGCTGCGAATGCGGGGAGGAAGGTGATGGCGCTCGTGTTCGCGATGCTGCTCGGCGCCGACTGCATCGATGATTGTGATGTCCTGCGGGCTGGTCGCACGCGCCGATTGTTGGGTGGCTGGCTCCCGGCCCCGTCGACGCTTGGGACGTTTTTGCGGGCTTTCACTTTCGGGCATGTGCGCCAGCTCGACCGGGTACTGGATCAGGCGCTGGTGCGCGCGTGGGGGGCGGGCGCTGGCCCGGGCGCTGAGCGGCTGATCGTTGACGTGGACAGCTTTATCGGCCAGGCCTACGGCAAACAGAAGGAGGGTGTCGGTTTCGGGTACACCAAACAGCGCGGCTACCATCCGCTGCTCGCGAGCCGGGCGGCTACCGGCGAGGTTCTGCACGTTCGGCTGCGCAAGGGGCAGGCGAACACCCAGCGCGGTGTCGTGCGTTTCGCCGAGGAGCTGATCGCCCGCGTGGCGCGGGCAGGCGCGGCCGGCGAGAAGCTTTTCAGGGCTGACTCGGGGTTCTGGAACGGCAAGCTGATCGCAAGGCTCGAGGGCGCCGGCTGGGGCTACTCGATCAGCGTGCGCCTGCAGTTCTGGGTTCCCGAGGCGATCAAGCAGATCCCCGAGCACGCGTGGCAGCCCCTGAAGGACTACCCCGATGACGGTGAAGCGCAGATCGCTGAGACGACCACTCACGGCCGGCGGCTGATCGTGCGCCGCACCCGGCTCGTCGGGCCGCAAGCGGAGCTGTGGCCGGACTGGCGGTATTTCCCGTTCATCACCAACCGCATCCAGGCGTTGGAGGTCGTGGAGGCCGAGCACCGCCAGCACGCCGTCGTGGAGCTTACGATCCGCGACCTCAAAGACCAGGCACTCGCGCACTTCCCCTCCGGCCAGTTCAACGCGAACAGCGCCTGGACAGTGATCGCCGCGATCGCGCACAACCTGCTGCGCTGGACCAGCGTGATCGGACTCTCAGGCGAGACCGTCCGCGTCGCGCGTACCATGCGCCGCCGGCTGCTGCAGATCCCCGGCCGCCTGACCCGCACGGGACGGCAGTGGACGCTCCACCTTCCCGCCCGCTGGCCATGGCAACACGACTTCACCAGCGCGCTCGCCCGCATCCGCGCGCTACCAGAACTCGCCTGAGCACAAACCGCCGCGACCGACGACCAGCCAAGCCACCCGTCGACACCGACGCGCTCACAGCTACCCGAAAACACGCCCGGCGAGGTCCCGGAACACGCACCCGCCGCCCCCACCCCGACCAACGCCAACCGAACACCCGAAAAACCCCGCCAACGCCACCAACCACCACCGATCAACCAGCCAGCCGGTGGATCCAGGTTTAGCGTTTAGAGCCCGCCGCGTGTGGGCAACATCGTGCTTGCAGTGAGCTCTAGCAGCGGCGGGTGCGTTCCCCCCGCGCGGCCGCCGGTATCCGGTGCACTGAGCTCTCAAGCGGCGGCGGGTGCGTTCCCCCCACGCGCCCGCCGCCGAGCTTCATGGCCGGGCGGTCAGGCGCAGCGGGAACGTCTGCCCCGCGCCGTCGCGCCCCGAGGCCTCGCCGATCTCCGCGAGCATCTCAAGCAGCGAGGAGGACCCGAGGTCCTCGGCGTGGGGAGGTGAGGCAGCGTCGGGGCGCAGGGGACCTATGCGCAGGTCGAGCTCGCGCGGCGCGATGTCGATGCTGACCTCCAGGTGGCCGGCGCTCAGCGAACTCTCCGTCCGCGTCACGAGCGCATCGGCCACTCGCAGTGCATCGGATACGCCGTCGGTCGAGAAACGTGCGCGCGCGGCGGCCACGCAGAGCACGCGGGACAACACTGCGCGGGCCACCGCGGCGGGCTCGAGCGAGACCGCGATCGACTCCGCCCCGACCTCCTCGCCGGGGCCCTGGGCAGGGCGCTCCCGGGCCGCGGTCCTCCAGCCGGCCGGATCCACGCCGTCGTCGGCGAAGTCCAGGCGCACCTCCGTGCCGCGCTCGGCCAGGTCCCTGAACTCGACGCTGCGCGCCAGCGCGAGCATGACCGGCAGGCCGATGCCGCCGGAGCGCACGTCCTCCAGATCGACCCGGGGCCGGACGCCGATCCCGCGGTCGCGGACGATCACGCTGAGGCCGGGCGCCCTGATGAAGACCTCCACCTCGAGCGGCCCCAGCCCACCCTGGTAGGCGTGCGCGACGACGTTGTTGCATGCCTCGGTGACGGCCGTGCTGACATCGGCCTGCTGGATCGCGTCCAGGCCGGCGACCTCAGCGACACCCGCCAGGGCCTGGCGTACGAGCAGGACGTTCTCCGGCGTGCTGGCGAGCCTCAGATAGACGTTTGCGATGTCGGCCATGTCGATGCGACAACATGATCGCGCATGCCCGCAGTGCCGATCCGGCGCCATCACCCGAGCGGGCGCGACGCCGGCTGGCCCGCATCGACGCCCCGGCGCGCTAGCCTGGAGTTATGTCCACTCCCGCAGATCGTGGCCGCAAAGCACACCCGATCTGGGCGTGGCGCAGATGACGAGCTTCTTCATCGGCGGCGCTGAGGCGAGTCGAGAGGGCGAGGAGGAGGCCTACAGCGAGCTCTGCGAGCGCTCACAGCTCGCAGCGGGATGCCCCGCACGAGCGCGGCGGATCTTCAGGCTGGACTGTCGCTTCGACGGCGAGGACCGGGAGATCGAGGTCGGCAGGCCGCTCACCGAGGGCGGTGGGGTCGTGGTAGCGATCCTCGACCACGGGCGCTTCGAGGACTTCCGCGTGCACACCGACAGCGGCGCCGGGTACCCGCCGGCGCGCGTCAGCCATCCGGTGTACTCGGTCACGGAGTTCTCGTGAGCACGCCGGAGGAGGCCGGGGACGCCGAGATCCGAGCCCTTGTCAAGCGGCTCGCACGGCCGCACGCCTCCGGCGGGGACGTGGTGGAG
Source organism: uncultured Solirubrobacteraceae bacterium (assembly GCA_963771085.1). GTDB lineage: Bacteria > Actinomycetota > Thermoleophilia > Solirubrobacterales > Solirubrobacteraceae > Palsa-744. The sequence goes on from CAVYSB010000002.1 coordinate 622,262, forward strand.
CGCGCAGCTCTGCTCGCAGCCGGCGGCGACTTCCCCGCGATGCTGGCTTGGATCTCCGAGCACGCCGGGGTGGCGGAGGAGATGGCCGCCGAGCCGGCCCGCCGGGGCCTGCACGGGCCGCGCGTGGGTCTCGCGGCTGGCGGTGGATCACGGGCGCCGTTGCGCTTCGTGCTTCCAGCGGGCACGCTCACCTGAGGCCTCCGGGAGACCGGCGCCGCGGGCTGACGGGCGACCGTGAGCGAGCGGCGCCCGCAGCGGCTGCTACGGTGGATGGACAAGGTTGGGCTTCGCGCCCAGCATCGCAGTGCCAGCGCTCGTAGCCTTTGCTCAGCAATCTCCGCGTTCGCAGCACTATCAACGCAGGAGGAAACAAAATGGCTACTGGAACCGTGAAGTGGTTCAGCGACGACAAGGGCTTCGGGTTCATCACACCCGACGACCAGTCCAAGGACCTGTTTGTCCATCACAGCGCCATCATCGGCGAGGGCTATCGCTCGCTCGCCGAGGGCGCCAAGGTCACCTATGACGCCGAGGCCGGCGACAAGGGGCCCAAGGCCGGGAACGTAAGGCTGGCCTAGCGCGCCCGGCGGGGACGCGCCCGCCAACACCGAGACAAGGGACGGGACAGACATGGCCTCAAGCGGCAAGAAGAGGACCACGATGGCAAAGCTCAACCGCGAAAGCCGTCTGCGCGAGCGGCGGCTGGACAAACAGGCACGCAAGGATGCGCGCAAGCGGGCGCCGGTGCAGCTTGCGGACGACACGCTCGGCACGGACGCTGCGGAGCCTGCTGCAACCGGCACCGAGCCGCCCGCGCTCGACGCGGCCGTCCGGTCGCTCACGGACGCCTGAGCGCGGTCCTGCAGTTCAAGCGGGTGCGAGGGCGAGCCCGAACGGGCTCCCCTCCGAGTCCTTGCAGATCGCCCATCTCTCGCCCGGATGGACCACAGCTCCGCCGAGCGCCTCGACGCGCGCGAGCGCACCGGCGAGGTCGCTGACCTCGAAGTAGGGCAGCGAGAAGCTGTCGCCCGGGCCGCGGCCCCGGGCGTGGACGCCGACCGCGGGCAGGCCCGCGCGCGTCTGCCAGCCCTCCCCCTCGCCCTCCGCGCGGGCGTCGAGCTCGACGCCGAGCAGCTGTGCCCAGAAGCGCCGCGCGCGCACGGGATCATCGGCGGGAAACTCGATCAGGACGGCCGGCGTGCGCTCCATGGCCCCCAAGCGTAGGGATCGCGCACCCCCCTCCGTTGCGCCAGGGGCTAATGGAAGCTCCATACCGGATAGCTTGCGGGACGTTGACGCCCGTTGAGACGGCAGACAGCGCGGGTCCTGGCGGCATCTCGGGGTTGGCCGGCGGCGCGCCCCGGCGCCTGGCGGAAAGCTGGCGCGAACGTGACCGTGCTGAAAGGGTTGCGCTCGCCTGTCTGGCTGCGCTCGTCGCTGCGGCGGTCGCTGTGCGCGTCTGGCTCCTGCTCGGCTATGGCGCCGCCTTCCTCGGCTTCGGAGACTCGCACGAGTACGTCGATGCGGCCGCGCACGGAGTCTTCAGCGATCCGCAGAAACCGGCCGGGTATCCCATCTTCCTGCTCGCGCTTCATCTCCTGAGCGCCAGTCTCAGCTTCCCGATCATCGTCCAGCACATCCTCGGCATCGCCACCGGCCTGCTGCTTTTCGCGTCGGTGCGACGCGCGGGCGCACCCGCCTGGCTCGGGCTGTTTCCCGCCGCTGTGGTGTTCTTCGCAGGAACGGGCCTCTTCCTGGAGCATGCGCTGCTGGCCGACAGCCTGTTCGCGTTCGTCCAGGCCCTCGGCATATACGCCGCGGTGCGCGCGCTCGCCGAGCCCGGGCTGCGATGGCCGCTGCTGGCCGGCCTCGCGATCGGCGTGTCCTTCTGGATCAAGACGGTGGCGATCTCCAGCGCGTTCCTGGTTCCGCTGCTGCTGCTGCTGGTCCCGCGCGGACGCCGTGCTCGCCGCCTGCTACGGGCCGTCTGCGCCGCCGGCGCGGCAGCCGCGGTGATGCTGGCCTACGTCCCGATCCAGGCCGCGGTCACCGGCTACTGGGGCTACGAGCGCCAGGGTGCCTGGAACCTCTACGGCCGCGTCGCCACCTTCGTGGATTGCAGAGCGTTCACGCCCCCGCCCGGCACGCGCTTCCTGTGCCCGGCCGAAGCTCCCGGGCACAGGCAGACCGAGAGCTTCTTCCAGTACGGCAGAACGGCACCCGCGGCTGTGCGCTTCGGCGGCCCGGGTCACGCTCCGGGGTACGCCGACGGCGTGCTGCAGCGCTTCAGCGTGGCAGCGATCGAGCACGAGCCGGTCGCGTACACCACTGCGATCCTGCGCGGGCTGACCTTCTTTGTCTCCCCGCGCCCGGGCGAAGGCTACACGCCGACCGAGCTCAGGGAAGCCCTGCTTGAACCCAGGGGCGTGCACTCGATCCAGCCGGCAATATCCGCCTACTACCCCGGCGGCCGGGGCTATCTCGCAAGCGCGAGCGCCGCGCGCACGCTCTCCTCCTACGACACGCACACGCGGGTGCAGGGCGCGCTGCTGATCCTGCTCCTGCTGGCCGCGGTCCTCGGGACGCCACTTCTGCGGGGCACTGCGCGCTCCTGCGCAGCGCTGTTCACGCTCACCGCGATCCTTTCAGCAACGCTCGCCGTCGCCGGCAACAGCTACGACGCGCGCTACGCCTATCCGGCCCTCGGGCCCCTCGTCGCGGGCGCAGCGCTCGGGGCGTGGGCAATTGCCACGCGCATGAGACGGCGGCGGACGCCCGGTGCTAGTTGCGCACGGGCGGCATCAGCCCGCCGATGATCCAGAAGATCGGGATCGGTATGCCGACCAAGAACATGATCCAGTGCCCGTGTTTGATCGATCTCACGCCGAGCGTTAGCAGGATCAGGACGTAGATCACGCCGAGAACCCCGACCCCTGCAGTCGAAACGGCCATTACGGACACCGGCGCCCCCGTTGGATTTGTCGTGGTTGTCGGCCGGGCGCCGCTCGATGCGGCTGCCGGCCGGGCAAGTATGCCGGGTTGACCGCGGCGGGGCAGCTCGACCCGCAGACGGCCGGGCGGGCGGGGTCCCCGGCTCGCCATATTGGCGCGCCGGCGGCCCCTGCACGGAATACTCGGTGCGGATGATGCGCACACCGGACCTCTCCGGCTACGCCCTGGATGATCGCTATGAGCTCCACGCCGTGATCGGCGAAGGTGCGTTCGGGCGCGTCTACAGAGGCACCGACCGCCGCCTTGCGCGCCCCGTCGCGGTGAAGGTGATCAAGCCGTGGTGGGCCGAGGACAGCGCCTGGGTCGAGCGCTTCGAGCGCGAGGCACGGCTGCTGGCACGCGTGAGCGACGAGGGCATCGTGCAGATCTTCGACATCGGCCATGCCGAGGAGGGCCCCTACTACGTCGCGGAGCTCATCGAGGGCGAGAGCCTCGCCGAGCGCCTGCGGCACGGGCCGCTGGCGCCCGCGGAGGCGTGCTCGGTGGCCGAGCAGCTGTGCAGGGCGCTGGGCGCCGCGCACGCGCAGGGCGTGGTGCACTGCGACATCAAGCCGGCCAACGTCCTGCTCACGGCAGACGGAAGGGTGAAGGTCGGCGACTTCGGCGTCGCCCGCCTCGCCGAGAGCACCTCGCAGGCGCCCTCCTCCACCGTGGCCGGCACCCCCCGCTACATGTCGCCCGAGCAGGCGCGCGGCCGGTCCACCACTCCCGCCACCGATGTCTACAGCGCGGGCATCGTGCTCTACGAGATGCTCGCCGGCGAGCCGCCGTTCGTGGACGGCTCGCCCGTCGAGCTGGGCCTGCGCCATCTCCAGGACGACCCGCGGGCGCTGCCCGCGCGCGTTCCCGCGGCACTGCGCCGGGTGGTCGACAGGGCGCTCGCCAAGGATCCAGACGATCGCTATCGCGACGGCGCCGAGATGGCTGCTGCGCTGCTCGCCGCCGAGCCCGCCGGCCGGCGGACTGCGGAGAGCTCCGCGTCCGAGGGCGCCGGCGCGCCGCGGGCGGGCGCAGGCGATGAGTCCAGGACGATTGCGCTCGCGGCACCGGAGACCCAGGAGGCGCCCGCGGCCACCGCAGCGCTCACGCTGCGCAGCGTGAGCGCTGGACCGGCCCCCGGGCCCTCGAGGCAGGGCGCCACCGTGCGCGCGCGGCGCCGCTGGGGCGCGCTGCTGGCGGCGGCGCTCGCTTTCGCCGGCATCGTCGTGGCCGTGCTGCTGCTCACCGCCGGCGCGGCCCGCACCACCGTCCCGCAGCTGCGCGGGCTGCCGCGCGGGGGCGTCCAGGCGCGCGCGCATCGCCTGCACGTGCAGCCCGTGTTCTCGGCGCGCTACTCCGAAGCGCCCGCGGGTATCGCGATCGCTCAGAACCCGTTGCCCGGAACGCGCGCCGCGGAGGACTCGAAGGTCGCCGTGGTGCTCAGCGCGGGCCCGCCGCCCGTGCGGGTCCCCGGGGTCGTCGGGCAGTCGTCGGGCTCGGCGGAGAGCGCGCTGGCGGGAGCTGGCCTGCGCTACGACGTGCGGCTCGTGGCAGCTCCCGGTGATGAACCCGCGGTGGTCACGCAGCAGTCGCCCGGCGCGGCCGCGATCGTGCCGCACGGTTCCACGGTCGCCCTGAGCGTGGCGGAAGCGCCGCGCTGGCGAGCGCTCACGAGCGTCTCGGGTGTCAACGACGGCCACAGTGTTCCCTTCCGGATCCTGGGCAACCGCTGGCGCGTGAGTTACAGCATGGCCTACGAAGGAACTTGCCTGCTGCTGGTGGTGTGCCTCGGGCCCAGCGCTGAAGCCCAGAATCTCGAAACCGGCACCAGCTTCGGCGGCTTCGAACTGGGAGAAGGATCCTCCGAGACCCACACCTTCAGCAGCGGACCCGGCCTGTATCGCCTCAATGTCTCCGGCGGGCGGGACTCGGCGCGCTGGTCGATGACGGTCGAGGATTACTACTGAGGGATGGGGGCTCCCCCCGACCCACGGGCGAGACTGCCCGGGGCCGAGCGATCGCGACCTGAGCCTCCACGATGACCCCGGAGGGGCTAGGGCCGCCAGGTCGCGATCGCGACCTGACCCAGCACACCGCTCGTCCACGCGAGCGCCGCCCCGCGGCCGAACGGGGGCTGGGCGGTGGTGAAAGTGGACAGCGAGGTCTGCGCGAACGGCGACAGCGGCGAGGGTTCGAGCGCGGCGCCCGTGAATGGCTGCAGGGCGACCGGGCTGGCGGGGGCGGCGGCGCCCGAGGCCGTGCTCCCTTGGCTCAACTCGAGATCAAGCAGCAGATCCTGAAGCACAAGGTCACCCGCGCCATCGCGGGTGACGGGCACGAGGCCATCGGCGGGCGTGCTCGGCGCGGAGAAGGCACCTCCCGGCCCTGCGGTTGCGAGCATCAAGCCCGGGCGTGCCCCGGGGAGATCTGCCTCGCCCACCCAACCGACGCTGCCGCCGCCTTCACCGGCCGCAACCGGGGTCACGTAGTAGGCCGTGGTCCGCGGATCGAGCGCGTGCGCTGCTCCCCAGGAGCCGTGCAGCATGACGCGTGCGTAGGGAGCGCCCGGGCCCGCTTCCAGCGTTGAGCACTGTTCGTGCTGCCACGCCGCGAGCGCCCGTCCCGGCGCACTGAAGGAGATCACCGGGTTCTCAGCCGGGGCAGGCGCGACCACCACGGGAGCTTGGAAGCGGTGGCTGTGTGGGAGCGTGCTCAGCATCACGCCACGGCTGCTGCGCCCATCGCAGCCGACAGTGCCGTACACATGCGCAGCGCCGCCCCGATCGAACACGGGGGTCGGGAACAGGAGCGCTGCCTGCTTTGAGCGGTTGATCACCGTGGCCGGACCGAAGCCATGCCCGGGGGAGCGCCATGCCGCCTTCACACCCACCGCGGAGCCCGCGTTCCACGTGAGCAGCACTTCGCCGTCCGGGGCGAGCGCCAGCTCGGGCGCGGCGAAAAAGAACGCGGTGCTGCTGGTGCCGACGAGCTGGGCGCCAGACCAGCGACCCACCGGCGAGCGGCGCAGCGCACGCACGGCAATGGGCCCACCCGAGGGGTACGGCTGTTCGACCCAGGCGACCGTCAGTTCCCCGCGCGCGTCGAGCGTCGCCGCCACGCTCGCGATCAACGAATGCGAGCGGCCCCAGGCGGTATGCGTGACGACCCGGCCGCGCGGCGCTGCGACGGCGACGCGCAGGAAGGAGTCATACCACCACCTCGGCGGCCGTCCGGCTTTGCGGGATTCTCGCCAGATGAGCGCCGCGTCCCCGCCAGCGTCGGTCGTGAGCACGGCCGCGCCCGTACCACCGAAGTACACGGGCACCGGGCCGCTGATCACACGGGGGACCGACCAGCCCGCCTGCGCGGCGGGCGCGAGCAGCAGCGCCAGCGCGCCAGCCGCGGCAAGCATCGCTCCACGGCCCGCCATCAATTGGCCGCCACGTCCGGATCTGCCTCCTAGGCACCGCATGACGCAAACCTAGGACACGGGCAGCGCGCCGCGATCCGTCCTCGCTACGCCCCTTTGCTGGGGGTCAACTACGGGATCGACCCCGACCTGCCCGCCACTCGAGGCAGCGCTCGCGGAGCCGGGACCGGCGGAGATCTACCGAGCGGCCGGGGTGGTTCGCCGCGAGGCCGCCGGCGCCGCCGCCTGCCAACCTTGTACGGACATGGGGAGCGCAGCCGGCCCAAGCCCACGCGTGGCGATCTTCGCTCCGCACCCTCTGCTCACCGTAACCATCGAGCAGGAGGGCCCCGCACGCGAGCAGGTGCACTTCCACCCGGGCGGGCAGGGCGTGTGGGTGGCGCGCATGGCCACCCACCTGGGCGCCGAGCCCGTGCTGTGCGGCTTTCTCGGCGGCGAGAGCGGCGTGCTGCTGGACGGACTGCTGCAGCGCCTGGGCGGCGAGCTGCACATGGTCACCACCGCCTCGGCCAGCGGCTGCTACGTGACGGACCGCCGCAGCGGCGAGCGCAACGTGCTCACCTTCGCCCTCAGCGACCCTCCGTCGCGCCACGAGCTCGATGAGCTGTTCTCGCTCACCTGTGTCGAGGCGATGGCTGCGGGCTGGCTCGTGGTGACCAACCCGATGCCCGCGGAAGCGCTCCCCGTGGAGCTCTACGGCGAGCTGGTAGGCGAGGCGCGGGCGGGCGGCTGCCGCACGCTGGTCGACCTCTCCTCGCCGCGCCTGGACAGCGCGCTGCGCGGCGAACCGGACCTGGTGAAACTCAACGACTGGGAGCTCGCGGAGTTCGTACGCGGCCCCGTGTCCGAGCCCTCCCAGCTGCAGCATGCCGCGCGGCAGGTGTGCGAACTGGGCGCGCGCGCCGTGATCGTGACACGCGGCGAGCTGCCCGGGCTGGTGGTCTCGGGCGAACAGGCGTGGCAGCTGACGCCACCGCAGCTGGCGGGAGGCTTTCGCGAGGGCTGCGGCGATGCGATGCTGGGAGCGCTCGCTGCCACCTGGGCGCGTGGTGAGAGCTTCGAGCGGGCGGTGCAGGTCGGCGCGGCGGCGGGCGCGGCTAACTTCCTGCGCCATGGCCTCGGCAGCGCCTCCCTCGAGGTGGTCGAGGGCCTCATCGAGCGGGTCGTGCTGGAGCCGCTCAGAACGGCGGCGTGATCGGCTCGCCGGCCACGATGGCGCCCGGCGCGAGGTCCATCGACCAGGTCAACTGCGCCGGGGTGAGAGCCGTGGCAAGGCGGGCGAACCCCGCCGCGAGCTCAACCGGACGGCCCCCGTGGGAGGAGTGTGCATCGCTGCCGAGCAAGTGCACGAGGCCCTCGCGGGCGAGCGCGAGCGCAACCTCCCCGCCATCCACCGCCTCCAGGAACGCGGCCGTCCACTGGATCAGGCAGCCCGCGCCGGCGAGGGCCTCCAGGCGCTCGCGGAAGTCCTCCCCGGCGTGGCGCTCGGGGTGCGCGATGACGCTGCCGAAGCCGCGGGCGGACAGCCGCTCCGCAAGCGCCTCGAGCTCGCCGCCCAGCGGGCCGGGGGACGGCTCGAGCAGCAGCCATCGGCCCGCTCCTGCGAACGTCAGCGCGCTCAGCTGAGCGTCGCTCAGATCCTCCGCTTCACCGGCCGCGAGCTCGCCGCCCGGCACGATGCGAACCCCCACGCCCTCCTCACCGAGGCGCTGTTGGAGGCGGTGCACGCGCTCGGGGATCTCCTCGATGTTCACCGCGTGGTCGTGGCGGATGTGCGGTGTGGCGCATACGACGGCGATGCCGTCCCGCTCAGCCTGGCGTGCCATCGCGACGCTGTCCTCGAGGTCAAGTGCACCGTCGTCGAGGCCCGGGAGAATATGGCAGTGCAGATCGATCAAGTTGCTGGCGGGCAGGCCGGGCGCGAGGCCCCACGGCTACGGGAATTCACGGATGTTCACTGTAGGCGGCTGCATCAGCATGCGGTTGAGGCTCATGCCCGGCCGTAGCATTCATATTGCGCGCATCGCCGGCATCCCCGTGGGCGTGAGTCCGTGGTGGCTGGTGATTGTGGCGCTGATCACATGGTCGCTGGGGGCCTCCTACTTCCCCGAAATGGTTCACGGGATCGGCTCCGCGGCCTCCTATGTGCTCGGGCTGGCGAGCGCGCTGCTGTTGTTCGCGAGCATCTTGGCTCACGAGTTCGGCCACGCCATTGTTGCGCGTCGGCACGGCATCGAAGTGGAAGAGATCGACCTGTGGCTGCTCGGCGGCGTCTCGCGAATGCGCGGCGAGGCGCACGACCCGGGCGACGAGCTGCGCTATGCGCTCGCAGGCCCCGCCGTCACAGCCGTGATCGCCGCCGTGTTCGGGGTCGCGTTGGCGCTGTTGCCCTCCTCCACGCCCGCCTGGATCCATGCGCTGGTCGAGTACCAGGTGCTGGTGAACGGGTTGATCCTCGTCTTCAACATGCTGCCTGCCTTCCCGCTGGACGGCGGGCGGGTGCTGCGCTCGCTGCTGTGGCGGCGCAGCGGGGAGATCGGCCGCTCCACCGAGACCGCGGCGCGGATCGGGCGCGCGTTCGGATGGCTGATGATCTTCCTGGGGGCTCTGGAGTTCATTGCCGGCGCCCCCGAAGGCCTGTGGCTGGCGCTGATCGGGTGGTTCCTCGTGATGGCATCTGCCCAGCAGGCGCTCGGCGCACGGTTGCGAACGGCACTCTCGGGCGTTCACGCCTCCGATCTGATGTCCGCGCCCGTCATCAGCATTCCCGCGTCCATCACCGTGGCGCAGGCAAGCTCCGACTACTTCGTGCCCTATCGCTACACCTCCTTCCCCGTGGTCGACGCCGAGGGACATGCGCTCGGGCTTGTGGGCATGGCGCAGATCGAAGCGCTCACCCCCCAGCGGCGCGCCGCCAGTCTCGTCGGCGAGATCGCCGAGCGCGACCCCGCGTTGATCGTGACCGCGGGAGCGGACGTCGCACCGCTGCTCGAGCGCGCCGCGTTCGCCCGCCTCGGGCGCGCGGTCGTGGTCGATGAGCGGGCAACGCCGATCGGCCTTCTCTCGATCACCGATGTGCAGCGCGCGCTGCAGCTCGCCCCGCCGAGCGGCCGAGCCCCCGGCGTTGCGGCCCCCATCTAGGCGGCGTGCCGGTACCCGCACAGAGGCTTCCCGGCTCGACGGTGAGCGCACACGCGGCACGCTCGAGCGCACCCGCGGCCTCCCGGCGCGCGCTCGCAAGCCCGCTGTGGGCAGGGGTGCCATCGCGTGCGCTGGCCGCGGTCTCCAGCGAGACTCAGCTCGCCGCCTCGTCGATCGATGCTCGTGCGGAGGGCTCGACCGGCTGCAGCTTCATCGCCCACAGCTCGCCCGGTGCGTAGGCCTGCACCTCGAGCGTGCTGCAGTCCTCGAGCGAGGCGAACACATGCTCTCCGACGGTGGCGAACTGCGAGACGACCCGGAACAGTCTGCAGCCATCCGTGAGATAGCCGCCCGCACGGAGCGGCTCCGGGGGAACTGAGCGGATGCCGCTGCGCAGCAGAGAGGTGAGGGACATCTCGCCGCCAGGCTTCCACGCCGCGCGTCGATCCGCATCCGCAGATCAAGGCGGCTCGTGCTGTGGTCAACTACGTAGCCGGGAGCGCCCGGCAATCGAGCGCGATCGGCACCGCGCATCAACACCGCTCGAACACGAGCCTGCGGTGATCGAACAGCTCGCGTTCGAAGCAGACCTTGTTCGCGCTCACGCCCGAGGTGAACGCCAGGCGGAAGTCGGCGCTGGCCAGCCAGCGGGGCACGAGCTGGAGCTTGAGCAGGGACTTGCGCAGGCTGCGCTCCCCGATCCGCGCGTTCCATTGCCTGATCGTCTCGATGTAGTCCAGGCGGCCATTGCTGCTCGAAACCAGCCGGAAGCCGGGCCCGGCACAGCGAACGACCTGGTCCTCGCCGGAGGGCAGCCACGATCCGGGGAACTGACGCTGCATGAGTGCCAGCACGAAGGCATCGGAGTCCCGCGGGGCGTGAACATCCACCTGCTCGAGCGGGATCATGTTGGGCCCGAAGATCATCGTCTGCAGATACAGGCGCCCGCGCTCGGGCAGCACGCCGGCGAGCCGCTCGAAGATGGCGCGATAGAGCTCCTCCTGGCGTCCGGCGCGATACTCCTCCACAGAGCAGAAATGCTCAAAGGCGCCGAGGCTCGCGACGGCGTCGAACTGCCCGTAACTCTCGCGATCAAGTTGCCGTGCGTCGCAGATGTGCACATCGAGACCGTGCCGGCGGCAGGCCGCCGCTTGGGCGCGCGACAGCGTGACCCCCACGCCAACCGCCCCTCTGGTGCGGATGAACTCGAGCAACGCCCCCCAGCCACAGCCGAGGTCCAGCACGCGCCTGCCCGGTTCGATCCCGATCTGCTCGGCGAGGTACTCGTGCTTGCGACGCTGGGCCTGCTCCAGGCTGAGCGAGAAGTCGCCGTCGTACTTGGCCCCGCTGAAGTCGGCGAGCTCCCCCATGCTCAGCCGGAAGACACGATCGGTCAGCGAGTAGGTGAAGTCGATGTCGGCGCGATCGGCCACTGCAGTCAGCTTGGCAGGGCGCGCGCGCCGCGATGGTCCGTCCGCGCGCGCCGGCGGACGGCGAGCGGCTCAGAGCGCGGTCGGATAGGTCTCCGGGGGCTCGCCGAGCTCCCACACGCCGGTGCGCTCCAGCGGCTCCACCGCGCGGGTCACGTCGATGTGCACGAGCGCGTCGAACTGCTGTGAGACGCACGCGGCGAACCAGTGGCTCTGGCGTTCGCTCTCGGGCCTGTAGATGACGCCGATCGCACGCTGCAGCCGCGGCTCGCGCAGCGCGCGCCCGCCGGCGCTGGTGCCCAGTGGGCAAAGCATGAACTCGGGGATCTCCGTCGCATGCAGAAGTGCCTCGTAGCTGTCGGGGAGGGCCGGCCGGACGCGCTTGCGCTCGGCCTCTCCGCCCCACTCCGAGGCGGCGGTCACGGTGCCTGCATAGGTGCTGAAGCCAACCAGGACCGCCTCGTGGCCATGGCGCTCGCGCATCAGCTGCCCGAGATTGAGCTCGCCGCGATTAGCCATCTCGGTCGAGCGGGCATCTCCGACGTGCGAGTTGTGCTCCCACACCACGACCTTGCCGTTATCGCCGTGGCGCGCGAGATGGATCTGGAGCTGGTCGAGGGTGTCGGCCATGTGCCGGTCGCGCAGATTCCAGGACGGGGCGGGGCCGCCGAACATCGTGCGGTAGTACTCCTCCGCGTTTGCCACCACCGTGGCGTTCTGCTCGGCGAGGAAGTACCTGTCCTCCGCCACCAGGCCATCTTCGCGCAGATAGTCGCCGGCGTGTCGGCGCAGCTCGACCAGTTGCTCGAGCACCCGTCGCCGGCAGGGCTCGCTGGCCCCCAGCAGAACGGCCTGCCCATAGCCGCTGCTGTCCCCGGAGAACGGATGCAGACACTCATAGCGACGTCGCGCTCGCACCGCGGCGGCCGGATCCACCTCCTCCAGATAGGCGACGACGGCCTCCATCGATGCGCCGAGGCTGTAGAGATCCAGGCCGTAGAAGCCCACGCGCCGCCTTGCGGGCGCAAGTCGCTCGTTGTGCGCCCGTAGCCAACCCACGAAGTCGAGCACCTCCGCATTGCGCCACATCCAGGTGGGAAATCGACGGAAGCCCCGCAGCGCCTCCTCCGCGTCCGCGTCCTCGCCCGCGCACTGGACGTAGCGGCTCACACGGTCGGCGTCGGGCCAGTCGCCCTCGATCGCCACCGCGCTGAAACCGAGCTCCTCGATCAGCCGGCTGGTGATCCGTGCACGCTCGCGGTAGAACTCGTGGGTCCCGTGGCTGGCCTCACCGAGCAGCACGAGACGCGCGTCGCCCACCAGCTCCAGCAGGGCGTCGTAGTCGCCGTCACTGCCCCGCAGAGGCATCGCCTCGGATCGCAGCGCATCGAGGACAGCGGTTTCACCAACGGGGAGCGCCAGCGGCGAGGCCACGAGCTCAGCCCACCGACCCCGTCGCAGCACCGGGACGCGCGGCGCGGGCTCCCGGTGCGCCGTCGTCCGATGCATCGCCGGCGCCGGGCGCGACATCGCCCCAGCCGGGGTCAGCCAGCAGCGCCACCACCTCCTCATCGGAGACGGGCGAGAAGTCGTCGTACCACATGCCCACTCCCAACAGGCGTCGCGGGACCTCCAGGCAGATCACCCGGTCGGCCTCGCCGGCCAGCATCGAGACCGCCTCGCTGGAGCCGACGGGGACCGCGACGAGGATGCGCCCGGCGCCGCGCGTGCGCAGCGCGCGGACAGCGGCAAGGTCGCTCAGACCGGTCGCAAGGCCATCGTCGACGATGATCACCGTTCGTCCCTGCACCGGGATCGATGCTCGACCATCGCGATAGCGCTCCACCCTGCGGCTCAGCTCCCGCGACTCCCGGGCCAGAGTGGCCTCGAGCTCGGCCTGGGTCATGCCGACGGTGGCGGCTGACCGTGGATCAAGAACACCCGTGCCGTCCTCCACGACCGCCCCCACTCCCAGCTCGGGGTTTCCGGGCGCGCCGAGCTTGCGCACCGCGAGAATGTCAAGCGGCGCGTTGAGCGCGCGGGCAACCTCCCACGCCACAGGCACACCGCCGCGCGGCAGCGCCACGATGACCGGCGCCTCTCCCGCGAACGGCGCGAGCTCAGCTGCCAGCTGTCGGCCAGCGTCACGGCGATCGACAAACCGCATGGGTGGATCGTCTCCGGTGCCGGCGCTCCGCGCGTCCGGGAGACCCCCGGTGGGGGCCACGGCGAACTACTGACGGTGAGCACATCCAGCCCCGCCGGCGAGGCTTCCGCCCGCGAAGATTTCAGAGAGCGAGGCCAACGAGCCTGTCGCTGATCGCCGGTGGGGCCATCGAAGCACCGACGCGGGCTGTGGACTATCACGGACCCGCGGTCGGGGCGCTCCCCGATGCGCATGTGCACCGTCGCGGTTAGCTTCGGGACACGGGCCAAGTCACGATCGAAGGAGCCAGTCATGCCTGGAGCAATCTCACGCTGGGAGCCGTTCGCCGAGCTTGGTGAGCTGCGCACCCGCTTCGACCGCATGTTCGACGAGTTCGCGGGTGGCGAACGCGCGTGGAGGCCTGCGGTCGACGTGGAGCGCGACAACGGGAACCTCGTGATCCGCGCCGATGTGCCCGGGCTCAAGCCCGAGGAGGTGAAGGTCGAGGTCGAGGACGACATCCTCACGGTCTCCGGCGAGCACGAGGAGCGCAAGGAGGAGAAGGACAAGCACTTCCTGCGCCGCGAGCGCCGCTATGGATCCTTCTCACGCTCGATGGCGCTGCCGCCCGGCGTCGAGGCCAAGAAGATCAAGGCAAAGACCCGCGATGGCGTTGTGGAGGTGACGGTCCCGCTGCCGAAACAGGCCAAGAAGGAGAAGGTCGAGATCACGCCAACAGCCACCTGAGCGCCAATCGCTGAGGCTCGACACGGGGGCTATTGCCGCACGAGCCGGTCCAGGCTGGCCGGAAAAGCGGCTATGGCCGCGCGGAGCTGCTCGAGATCGCCAGATCGCTTCCGTAGGCCGCCACGCCGGCGCACGCCGCGGGAGGACCGGGCGCTGGATGCGCGTGAGGGCGGTTGCAGCTGGAGTGGGAGCTACAGTGGGATCGGGTCCCCGTTCATCCCCCCGAGCGAGGGTCCAAAGGGATGGGACCGCCCCGACCTACCAGAGCGCCGGGGCGGTCCCGGCTTTCTTGGGCGGTGCACCCCTTCCCCCCTTTGAGGCGGACCGCACCTTTCGCCTATTGATGACTCTGCCACTCGCGGGCGCGCCTGTCTGTGCACCTCGTCACGCACGCGCCGCGGAGTGATGCACGCGCCGCGGGAGCCTCCCCTCGAGGGCCTGCCGGCTGCTCACGCACGCTACTGTCGGCATCCTCGCCCCGTCGCGCCCAGGCGCAACATCGCGCACCTCCCATGAGCACCCAATCCCGCCCCCCGATGCTGGCCGAGGTCCTGAGCGTCCGCCGTCTCACGCCGCGGATGCTCCGCGTGGTCCTCGGCGGCCCCGGCCTGTCTGACTTCCAGGCCGGCCAGTTCACCGATCACTACGTCAAGCTGCAGATCCCTCCACCCGGGTCCTCCTACAGCGCGCCATTTGACCTCGAGGAGGTTCGCGCGCGATTGCCGAGCGAGCAGTGGCCGCAAACGCGCACCTACACGGTGCAGAACTGGGACGCTGAGCGCCAGCGCCTCAGCATCGACTTCGTCATCCACGGCGACACCGGTGTGGCCGGCCCGTGGGCGGCCGCGGCCGAGCCAGGCGACAAGATCCAGCTACGCGGGAACCCGGGCGGAGCGTACGCACCCGACCCGCAGGCCGACTGGCACCTGATGGTCGGCGACGCCAGCGTGCTGCCCGCGATCTCGGCGTCGCTGGCCCGCGTCCCCGCCGGGATACCCGTCCACGTGCTCGTGGAGGTCGACGGCCCGGAGGAGGAGCGCGAGCTGCGATCGCCTGGCGAGCTTCAGCTCACCTGGATCCACGGCGACGCGGCGGACCCCGAACCGAGCGGCCGGCTCCGCCGCGCGGTCAGCCAGCTCGACTTTCCCCGTGGCCGCGTCCACTGCTTCGTGCACGGCGAGGCCAGCGCCGTGAGGGCCATCCGGCTGCACCTGCTCGCCGATCGAGGACTGCCGCGCGAGGCGATGTCGATCTCCGGCTACTGGAAGCGCGACCGCACCGAGGATGGCTGGCGCGAGGACAAGCCCGAGTGGAACCGCCTGGTCGAGGAGGATCTTCGCCGGCGACCCACCCGCCGCAGCCGGGCATGATCGGCCCGGCGCATGATGACGCCGTCGAAACTGCTTGACCGCATTGCGGCGGGCTACGTGTTGTAGGCCTTGACCTGCTCGTAGAGCCTGAACACGAGGTTTGCTGCCCCGTGCAGGTGCTCGAGCGCGTCGCGAACCTCGGGCAGCTGCTCGATGCGCCGGCGATCCTCCGCGCTCCGCATCTCTATCAGCGCCGCCATCGACGCGCGGTCGTCGCTAACGAGGATCCTTGCCGATACGAACCCGGGATCGCTTGCGATCTGCTCGCTGACCAGCTCGTCGAGCCGCTGCATGTTGGAGGACTCGTCGCTCGGATCGACCGCCCACACGTGGATGAGAACGGGACCTTCGGTCATCGATGAACCTCCCCTTTCAAGCGGCCTTCACCGTGCAGACTCGCTCGCGATGATAGTCCGCATGTGAACGCCCTGGCCGCAAGATCGCTCCGTCTTGCGCATGCCCGGCCCTCGAGCAGGACTGCGGGTGTGCTTGCCGTCGGTCGTGCCGACGTGGGTGTAACTCGGGCCCCTGCTGCTCTCAGGGGTCAGTGGGCTCGGGGAGCGCTCGGCGCGCGATGTCGGCGGCCTCGCTCCTGTCGAGGCCGAAGCTGCGCAGCACTCCCTCGGCATGCAGCACGTCCGCCTGCTCGCTCCGTTCTCCCACGAGCTGGGCGTGGATAACGGCGAACAGCGCGCCGCCGCTTGCGTTCAGGGCCAAGGCGGGGTCGACGACGTGGAAGCGTCCAGCCTCGATCGCGGAGCGAAGATCGCTCCGCGCGGAGCGCCCCAGCACCGACCATGCTGCGCGGAAGGGAACCTCGAGCCGGACGAGCAGCCACGCCCAATCCGAGTCGCTCTGGGCCGCGCGCACGAGGTGGCGGTGGGCGATGCTGATCTTCTCAGCCGGGTCCTCCACGCGCGCCTGGCGCAGCTCAAGCAGCGCGAGCTGCTGCGACAGCTCCTCTTCTAGCAGCGCGTCGAGCAGCTCCTCCTTGGTTTGGAAGTAGTTGTAGAACGACCCGATCGCAATGTCCGCGTGCTCGGCGATCTGGGCGATCGTCGTGTGCTCCATCCCGCGGGCGGCGAACAGCTGCCGCGCCGCCGCGAGCAGGGCCGCCCGCGTGCGTGCCTGGCGCCGCTGCACCCGAGTGCGGCTGTCGGGGCTTTCCTCGCGCGGGCTCCGGGCCATCGGGGCATTCTTCAACACGACGCTATATGAATGGATCATCAGTATTGAATATATATTCATTCTTTGCTAGGTTGGCCTCCTGTTGACCGAGGGCGTCGGGAGGAGATGGGGATGAGCGAGGAGGTACCGGTACTTGTCGTCGGCGGTGGTGGTGCGGGGCTCACAGCCTCGATGCTCCTCGCCCGGATTGGCGTCGAGCACCTGCTGATCAACGCCCGCGCGGAGACCTCGGATCTGCCGAAGGCCCATGTCCTGAACCAGCGGGCGATGGAGATCCTCGAGGACCTGGGGGCAGCCGGGGAGATCGCTCGGCGTGGCACGCCCGCGCAGAACATGGCCGCCACGGCCTTCTACGCGGGCTTCGCGGGGCCAGGCGAGGAGTATGGGCGCCGTCTCGCGCGGCTGGAGTGCTGGGGTGCGGGCGGGACCGATGAGAACTGGCATTCCGCGAGCCCCTGGCTCCAGCAGAACCTCCCGCAGATCCGTCTCGAGCCGATCCTGCGCAGGCGCGCCGAGGAGCTTTCGCCCGGGCGCATCCGCTTCCACCATGAGCTCCTGCAACTGGAGCAGGACGAGAACGGCGTCTCGGCGCTCGTGCGCGACCACGACGCCGGAGGCGAGTACACGATCCGCTCGCAGTATCTGATCGGCGCTGACGGCGGACGTCGCGTAGCCGGCGAAATCGGCGTGGAGTACCAGGGCCTGGGCGTCGTGGCGCAGACTGCGACCCTGCACGTGAGCGCCGATTTCTCGCCGTGGGCGCCGGACCCAGACGTGCTGATCCGCTGGATCTTCTCGCCGCAGAGCGGTGTGGTCGTCGTGATGGTTCCGATGGGACCGGAGCGCTGGGGGCCCGATTCGGAGGAGTGGGTGATCCACCTCAACTATCCCGTCGATGACCCGCGCGCTCAATCGGACGAGCAGGTCGAGGCGGACGCCCGCGCCGCGATGGGCATCGGGGAGCACCCGATGCAGATTCACAAGATCACGCGCTGGTCGGTGGACGCGGTCATGGCCTCCTCCTTCAGCGTCGGACGCGTGCATCTCCTCGGCGACGCGGCGCACCGGCATCCACCGACGGGCGGCCTCGGTCTCACGAGCGCGATCCATGACGCAGGCAACCTGTGCTGGAAGCTCGCGGCCGTCCTCCAAGGACATGCGGGGCCCGAGCTGCTGGATACCTACGCACCCGAGCGCCGCTCCTCAGACGAGCGCAATGCCCAGCGCTCGCTCGAGAACGCCGTCAATCACTTCGCCATCGCCGCATCGATCGGGGTCTCGCATGAGAACAGCGAGGAGCAGAACCTCGCCAACCTGCGCCGCGTGTGGAGCGGTCGAGCGGAGGACGCGGGGCAGCGCTCGGCGGTCCTGCGCCACATGCGCGCGCAGTCGATGGAGTTCAGCGAGCTGAACGTCGAGCTGGGGTTCCGCTACGAGTCCGCCGCGATCCTCGACGACGGCAGCCCGCGCCCCGATCCGATCGACCCCGTGCGCGTCTATGAACCCTCGACGCGCCCCGGCGCGCCCCTCCCCCACGCCTGGATCGACGACGAGAGCGGCGGGCGCCGGGCGATCAAGGACCTGGTCGGGCCGGGGCGCTTTCTGTTGATTGCGGGCGAGGAGGGCGAGGTCTGGTGCGAGGCCGCTCGGGCGATCGCCGAGGCCGAGGGCCTGCCGCTCGACGCCGTGCGGATCGGCCACCTCGACGGCGATCTCTACGACCCGCGCTGCACCTGGCTGCGCCACCGGGAGATCGGCCCCGAGGGCGCGATCCTCGTGCGCCCCGACCGCTTTGTCGCCTGGCGCAGCATGGGCGCAGCCGACGCGCCCGCGGAGCTGCTGGCGCAGGCGCTCGGGAGGATCCTCGCAACGCCCATCGCCGCGGCCGCCCGGGCCTGAGGCACGCATGCGGCCGACCCCTCACGACGTCGACCCTCACGACGTCGACGTCGCGATTGTGGGGTTCGGCCCGGTCGGGCAGGCGCTCGCGGCGCTGCTGGGGCGTGCCCGGCACTCCGTGCTCGCGGTCGAGCGCTTTGACGAGATCTACCGGCTCCCACGGGCGGTGCATCTCGACCACGAGATCATGCGGCTGCTCCAGGGCCTCGCGGTGGTGGATGAGCTGGCCGGCGAGCTGCTGCCGGTCCGCGACTATCACTGGTACGGGGCCGACGGGGCGCCGCTCATGACGCTGCAAGCGCCCGTGCCAGCAGCCTCCGGCTGGAATCCGGACTACATGTTCTTCCAGCCTACGCTGGAGCGGGCGCTCGCGCATCGTGCCGGTGAACAGCCCTCGGTCACCGTCGAGCGGGGGTGGGTCGCCGAGGCTCTGAGCGTCGAGGCAGACCACGCGCTGCTGACCGTGCGCCGCGTCAGCGGCGAGACGCCCGACGGGACCGCGGCTGGGCAGAGCCGCTCGATCCGCGCCCGCTGGCTCGTCGGCGCGGACGGCGCGAACTCCTTCGTTCGCGAGGCGCGGGGTATCGGCCGCCGTGACCTGGGCTTCCAGGAGCGATGGCTCGTGGTCGATCTCAAGCCGAACGACATGGCCGCACTCGACCTGCCTCCGGCCTGTCAGTGGTGCGACCCGGCGCGCCCCACCACCCACGTGCAGAGCGGCACAGGACACCGGCGTTGGGAGTTCATGCTGCTTCCCGGCGAGGAGCCCGCCGATTTCGAGGATCCCGCTCGGGCCTGGGAGCTGCTGGCGCCGTGGTTCAAGCCGGCCGACGGAGCCCTGATCCGCCACACGGTCTACGAGTTCCGCTCGATGCTCGCCGAGCGGATGCGCGACGGCCGCGTGCTGTTGGTGGGCGATGCGGCGCACCTCACCCCGCCGTTTCTGGGCCAGGGCCTGTGCTCGGGGCTGCGGGACGCGGCCAACGTTGCGTGGAAGCTCGATCTCGTGCTGAACGGCGCCGCCGGCGAGGCGCTGCTCGACACCGTCGAGCAGGAGCGCCAGCCGCAGAACGAGTGGGTCATCACCCTGGCCGTCGAGCTCGGGCGCGTGCTGTGCCAGCTTGACGCCAACCTCGCCACCGAGCGCGACGCCGCGCTGCGCGCCGCGGGAGCTCCGCCCGCGCTGCAGCTCGCACCGCTCAGCGGAGGCCTGCTGCGCCGCAGCGCCGACGGCGCCCCCGGCCCGTTGGCCGGGCACCTCGCGGTGCAGGGGCTCATCGCGACGCCGGCGGGAGACGCGCTGCTCGATGAGCTCACTGGCGGCGGGTTCACCCTGATCGCCGCTGCCGGCGACCCCCTGACAGACCTCGAGGGACACCATCGCGCGCTGTTGGACGCACTCGGAGCACACGTCGTCTCGCTCGACCCCCGCGCCGACTGCGGCCAACGCGACGCCGACGGGCGCCTCACGGGGTGGCTGCGCGAGCACGGGGCGCACGCGGTGCTCGTGCGCCCCGACTTCTACGCCTTCGGCAGCGCGGCCTCCGCAGCAGACCTGCCCGCGCTCATCGACGACTTGCGCGAGCAACTCCCCCTCCCGACCCCCGTCTGACCAAAAAGGAGCCAGCGATGCCCGAAACCGGCGTGAGTCACCCGAAGTTCCACCACGTCAACCTCAAGACGACGCGCCTGCAGGAGATGATCGACTGGTACGGCGCCGTGGTCGGCACCGAGGTCGTCTTTCAGGATGCAACGGGAGCCTGGCTGAGCAACGACGGCGCCAACCACCGCGTGGCGCTGCTCGCGTTTCCCGGCTTCGCGGAGGACCCGGAGAAGGACACGCGGACGGGCATGCATCACAGCGCCTTCGAGTTCGTGAGCTTCGAGGAGCTCAACTCAAACTACCTGCGGCTGCGCGAGGAGGGGATCACGCCGGCGATCTGCATCGACCACGGGATGACCTTCTCCTACTACTACAAGGACCCCGACGGCAACCACGTCGAGCTGCAGTGCGACAACTTCGGCGACTGGGCGGCCTCCAAGGACTGGATGCGGACCAGCGACGAGTTCCACGCCAACCCGATCGGGCACTTCGTCGACGCCGAGAAGGTCGCCGCGGCGGCTTCCGCCGGGGAGCCGTTCGCCGAGATCCACCGGCGGGCGATGGCGGATGAGCTCGCGCCCGAGCAGGCGCCAGTCGAAATCCCCAGCGGGGACTGAAGGCAGATGCGCCTGGTCACCTACGACAAGGGCGCCGGTGCGCAGGCCGGCGTGCTCGTCGAGGACCAACTCGTACCGGCGTCAGCGCTGGGCGCCCCCGCGCAGTCGGTGCGTGGCCTGCTCGAGCTGCTCGACGCCGCCGGGCTCCAGGCGCTGGGGGAGCGCGCTGCCTCGTGCAGCGAACGGCTCGCGCTGGACAGCGTGCGCCTGCTGGCCCCAGTTCCGGACCCGGAGAAGATCATCTGCCTCGGCCTGAACTACCGCGACCACGCGGCCGAGACCGGCCAGGAGCCGCCGGCGGCGCCGCTCTGGTTCGCCAAGTTCGCCAACTCCCTGGTCGGCAGCGGCGAGGAGATCGTGCTGCCGGCGGCCCATCCCGAGTACGTCGACTACGAGGCCGAGCTCGCCGTTGTAATCGGACGGCCCACCCACCGCGTCGAGGTCGAGCGGGCGCTCTCGCACGTCGCCGGAGCGATGCCGTTCAACGATGTCAGCGCCCGGGATCTCCAGCTGCAGAACCCGCTGTGGACGAGCGGCAAGGCGATCGACACGTTCGCACCATGCGGCCCCGCGCTGGTCACGCTCGAGGAGGCCGGCGACCTCGGCGCGCTCGCCCTGCGCACGCGGATCAACGGCAAGCAGGTACAGGAGGGCAACACGTCCAACCTCATCTTCTCGGTCGCCGCCGCTGTCGCCTGGCTCTCCAGGACGATGACACTCCTGCCAGGCGACATCATCGCCACCGGCACGCCCGCCGGCGTGGGGGCTCCGCGAGGCATCTTTCTGCGCGACGGCGACACCGTCGAGGTCGAAGTCGACGGGCTCGGCGTCCTCACCAACCCGGTGCGCGCCGAGTGAGCGCTCTCACAGAGTCCCTGCTCGGAGCACCCTCACCGCCGATCAGGGAGCAACGAACATGAACACAGTCATCTGGATAGCACAGGGCATTCTCGCAGCCGTGTTCCTCGCCGCGGGCCTCCTGAAGCTGACACAATCGCGCGCCGCGCTGCAATCGAAAACCCCGTACGTCGAGGACTTCACCGACGCGCAGATCAAGACCATCGGCACGCTCGAGGTGCTCGGCGCAATCGGGGTCGTGCTGCCCGCGGCGGTCGGCGTCGCGCCGATCCTCACGCCGATCGCGGCCTGCTGCATGGCGCTCACAATGGTGGTCGCCGCCGTCACACTGATCCGCCGCAACGAACCATCACATGTGGCTTTGAACGTCGTCATGTTCGCGCTCGCCGTGTTCGTCGCGATCGAGCGGTTCGGACCGCACTCGCTCTAGGCCATCGCTCCTTGGGCAGCGCAGCAGCCTTGCCAGCGCCGATCGGCTGCCCGATCCGGGGCCTCGCATTCGCACTGACAGACGCTCGATACGCCCCGGCGGCGTGGCGCGTCCAACTGGATCCGCATCGAGGAGACGGGCGCAAACGCCTGCGCTTGCACACGTGCCGCCACCTCGTGGGCGGAAGCGTTGGCGAACCGCCTGGGCGACTCTGGAGGTCGTCGCGTTTGCGCCCCAGGGCGAGCGGCGGGAGATCGGTTCGGGCGCTTGGCTGCAGCTAAAGCAGAGCGGTGGCGACGGCGATAGACGGATATGGGGCGCATAGCTGTCCACTGCTCTGCCTGCTCGAAGACCGTTTCAGTCGATGGTCGTTATGTCGAGCACGGCCTGCGGATCGCCCGCTGGTGCACGAGCCACGGTGAACCGCTCTGCCCGGGCTGCGCCCAGAGTCGCGGCTTGCCCGGCCCCTGGGCGTCTCCCGACGAGCAAGCAGGCAACAACACATGGTCGGAGGATGCTCAAATCGGCTTGGCGAGCGACTCCATCAGCGATGAGGTTGTGCCACAGGGCCCAGCGAGCGATGACGAGCAGACCCGCCTCGCCTGCACACGCTACGCGCGGCGCGGTTGGGCATGGCTCGCGGCTTGCGCCGCACTGTGCGCCGGGACGCTCGCCTTCACGGCCTACGAGAGCCACAGAGCCTCCGAGCTGCTTCGGACCGGCACCCGCACGGTCGGCCTCGTCCAATACTCCACATCAGGGTCTGAAATCGCGGTCAAGTACAACGGCGACGGCTCGATCCTGGAAGGCGACATACAGGTCCCTTCGGGCGGAGAACACGAAGCGGGCGAAGAACTCTGGGTGGTCTATGACCGATCAGACCCGACACGGATCCGCACCCCGCAGTACGCCAACGAAAGCCCGACCGACCGGCGAATAAAGCTCTATGGCTTCACGTTCGTAGCGCTCCTACTCCTCGCCGGACTGCAGGTGCTGCGCCGGCCACGACACTGGAAACGGCTCATGCGAACGCCGTGGACGCCGTACGCGTCTACATACGTGCCGGCCCGGCCCCGAAGATCCGGCCCCGGACTGATGCTCGGACCCCTGGGCGACAATCGACCCCAGCCGATCCCGCTACGCCTGAGCGCCACCATGAAACATAGAGTTGCCCGGCTGGCGTCCGAGCCGGTTGTCTGGGTGGCAGGCGACCCCACATCCAGCGTCGTGGTCGCGATCCCCCGCACCCGCGAGCTCTTCGCAGCCGCGCCTCCGCGAGGCTGGACCGGCAGGCGATGGCTCGAAGCACAGACGCCGATGACACGAAGAGACAAACGCGCCATCCGCGCATACCTGATCCTTCTCGGGCTCTCGACCGGAGCCGTCGCTCTCGCAGCAGCCCGGCAAGGCGCCTGGATGGCCGCGGCGCCTGCCACTCTGAGCGCCGCAGCACTCGCACGCGCCGCCTCGCGAACCCGACAGAAATAACGCAGCGCGCTCCAGCTGCACGATCGGCGCCTCGGGGAACGCGCCCGGCCACGCGGGCGGGGCGCTGGGGAAAGGCGCAGACAACGTGCCAGGCTGCGCGCGCCGCAGCCCGCTAGCCGAGCTCCACCAGCGGGAAGGAGCGGTGCCGGCGCGGGGGCACCAGGAAGTTCTGGCGGCGGGTGGCGGTCAGGAAGCGCTCGAGCCCGAGGTTGCTGGAGGGCACCGAGTACCGCTGGGCGAGATCGGGCGAGGCCTGGCTGCGGCGCATGGTGGCGAAGAAGTCGGCGGTGGGCACGAAGATGCTGAAGTGGAGCTTCGGCTGGGAGGAGCCGTCGGGCACGTCCAGCGCGTCGTAGCCGGGACCGTCGGCGCGGATGTGCAGCGGGGTGCGGTCCTGCGCGCGGCTGGTGCGCTGCAGCGCGGTGGTGTGGGCGACGTGCGGCTGGCCGTCGAAGTTGTTGGCGCCTTCGGCTTCGCGTTCGGCCTGCTGGGTGCCGGCGAACACGTTTTCGATGAACGCCGGCCCGCCGCCGTCGGTGTACGGGTCCTGGTTGCCGCTACGGGGGAGCGGGTCGGCGCTGAACATCTCCGCCTCGCGGCGCTCGTAGGTTTCCCCGGGACGCTCGTAGAACTGCTCTAGATCCTGGATCACGTGCGAGAGGTGCTGGATCGAGCCGCGGTCGAAGTAGTCCCTGCGGCGAGCGGTGGTGAGCTTGGCGGAGGTGTCGCCCAGGAACGTCACCGCCGCCGGCGGGCCGCTGCTGCCCACCTGCTGGGAGACGAACCCCATCCACATCGGCGACGCCGGGTTCACCATTTCCGCATAGGGAAGCCCTTCCGTCTGCGCGATCGCCCGCGGTAGCCCCTGTTCCACGAACATCAGCCGGCGCGAGGTCACCTGCAGCAGCGCGCCCAGCCCGGAGCCGCCGGCGTCTTCGCCGGCGAGCGTGGTGTCGGCTTCGGTGAGCCAGCTGAGCACGTCGTCGAGGATCTCGCTCGAGTCGCTGCGCAGGGTGAGCAGCATGTCGTTGCTCTCGATCTGCACAGGGACGTTGAAGCGCTGCTTCGTGATCCCGGGGTTCGCGGGGCTGACGTCGGTCGGCCCGGGCATGGCCTCTTCGAGCGCCGGGCGTTCCGGTTCGGCAACGAGGCGCGGCATGTGCGCGCCGACGAGCGACCCGGAGACGCCCCCGGGGAGCCCTTCGAAGTAGGGGATGCCGTACGCCACCGTCATGAAGAGCCCGCTCGGGCTGAACGGATAGGCCTGCTCCACCCGCGCGAGCGCCTGCGCCAGCGTGCTCTGATCGGCGACGCTCGGCGTGCGCGCGAGCGCGATGGTAACGAACAGCGTGTAGACGGGACCGAAGCGGACGCGCACGCCTTCCGCCTTGATCGGCTTGGGCAGGCGCTTTTCGATCTGAAACTGGATTTCCGGGAGCCCTGCGCCGCTACCCGCCAGCGCTTCCTCGGGCAGTGCCGCCAGCAGCTCGAGCGCGCCCAGCGTCGAGGCGGCCAGGCCCAGCCCGGCGGCGCGCTGCAGCAAGCTGCGCCTGCTCAGCCCCGGCGTTTGCCGGGGATCGGTACTCAAGTTCTCGCGTTGCATGGTTCAGACGCCGCGGGCGGCAGGGGACTCCCCGCCGCCCCGAAGGACGGCGGGGATGTCACATCCTGCTTGCCCTATTCGCAGAGCGGGTTCGTGGGAACCCCTTCGCACGGGTTGGGCATCGTGTCCTGTGGTCCGGGCGCCGGCTGAGCTTCGCCCGGCGCCTGTTCTGATTCGTAGGAGAGCTGTTCGACCCATCCCAGCGCCGGTTCCCCACCGTTGGGGCTGGGCGTGGTGGTGTTGTCACAGCTCCATTCGCCTTCGAGGTCCGCCGGCTGCGTGCCGTCGGGAGTGGTGTTCCCAATTGCGCAGTCGTTCGGCGACGGGGTGAAGAAGCCGCCCTGGAACATGATGTCCCGCGCGAAGGGCCCACCCGTGCCGCCGTTGTCTTCGAACGTGTTGTCCGCCACCTTGACGCCGGAGAACCCGAAGAAGATCGTGTTTTTGAATTCCGGCGGTTCGTAGGGGTTGGGGTACTCGAACCCGAGGAACCCGTCGTTGACGTTGCCCTTGATGGTGTTGTCTTCAACCGCGTCCCCGTACACACCCGGGAACTCCACGCCCACGCCCCACGGTGCCCTCGCCGTGGATCCGTTCGTCGGGGCGGTTAGGTTGTTGTTGTCTTCCACGAGGTTGTCGCGGTAGATCGTGCAGTGCTGGATGTCGGTGCTTTCGAACGTCGGCAGCTTCTTGTGATTACCCTTGTAGGACTTGGCGGGGTCGCAGGCGCCATTGGAGGGCGGCGGCGGGTCGCCGGGGTTTTCCGAGTTGGGGACGATCCCTGCACGGTTGTTGCGGAACACCGAGTCTTCGATGATCAGGTTGCCGCCGGAGTTCGACCCGGAGTAGCCCACCGCGTCGTCTTCCATCACCGCTTTGGTGATGCGAGCCTTGCATTCGCGGCAGGCACCGAGGTAAATGCCGGAGTCGTCCATGCCCGAGGAGTAGATGTCTTCCCACGAGCCTTCGGTCTCGTCGTTGGTGAAGATGCCGTAGCCACCGTTGATGCCGGTGTCGTAGGCGGTGAGGTAGCGGCCGAACCACCCGTGGGCGCCGACCTTACCCGACCCCGAGCCGCCGTTCCACCAGATCTCGTTGCCGCACTCTTCATCCCCGCAGCTTTCGGTGAGTTCGAAGTTGCGCACGGTGAGGTTTTCCACCCACACGTCGTTGTCCTTGTAGATTTCGATGCCGTTGCCGCCTTTGTGTTGGCCATCGACGATCACGGTGTTGCGGTTCATGCCGCGGATCCAGATGTGAGAGTGGGGCTTCTCGACCTTCACCGCTTCGTCGTAGACGCCGGGTTCGATCAACACGTAGTCACCACGGTGAGTGGCATCCACCGCTGCCTGGATCGTATGGAAATAGGAAACCTTCTTGGAATGCGTGGCCGGAAATGCCCCCTGGGTGACGATCATCACCCTGTTCGTGCTCGCCATGGCGGCGCTCGCGAACAGCGCCAGAGCCGCCAATGCGGCCAGCGGGGCGATCGCCAGCGTCCGAGCCGGCAGGTGCCGCTTCGATTGCATCTATCCCTCCTCCAGATTGAAATGCGATTCGCGTTACCATAACACGCGGCGTATCGAGATGTCAATAGCGAACTGCTGCGTCTCGATCTGTCAATGCCCTTCCCCGTCGGGGTCTGCGAGGATAGAGCCGCCCAATGGCAGTATCACCGCGTCAACGCAGAGAGCCCCTGCAGGCCCGCAGCCGTGAGACGGTGGAGCGGATTCTCGCCGCCGCCGGTGAGCTGATCCTGGAGGAGGGGGTCGACGCCGCCACCACCACCGCCATCGCCGCCCGCGCCGGTGTGGGGCCCTCCTCGCTGTATCGCTTCTTCTCCGACCGCGACGAGCTGTTCGCGCTGCTGCTGGAGGCCGAGGTCAAGGAGATCGAACGCTCCGCGCAGGCCGCGGAAGACGTCTGGGAGCTCCGCTCCGTGCGCGACTACGTGGAGCGGATGCTCGAGATGTTCCTGGACTACCACGAGCGCAGGCCGCTGTTCGTGCGCCTGTGGTTCGGGGGGAGGGTGTCGCCGGCGGTGACGGCGATCGCCCACGCCGGCAACGTGGCACTCGCCGAACGCGGGCGCGAGCGCCTCCTGGCGGCCGGGCTGGTGGCAGACGACTTCCCGCCGGAGGTTGCGCTGCTCGTGGTGGAGGTGGGAGACCGCATCCTCGAGCTCGCCTTCCGCGGGCGCCTGCGCGCCGACCGCCGAACCATCGCCGAGGGCGCCGAGATGCTGATCGCCTACCTCGAGGGAGGCGCGGGCTCCTCACGCGCGCTGAAGGCGGCTCCCCGGGCCCGCTTTTCACGGGCGCCGGCACCCGGCGCAGCCGGCTCGCGAGCAGCCCCGAGTCGAGGTCCCCACGACCGCGGGCGCCCGGGCGGGACGAAGAAGTAGCCGCCCCGACGGGTCATGTAATCGCTGATCGGTTCTTCGCTCAACCGTCCCGGGATCGTGTGCAGTCCAGCAGAGCGGGCGTGAGATTCACCTGCTCTGCGGCGCGGCCGATACGGACACGATGCCCGGACGGAGCGCAATCCAGGATGCAGGCGGACGGAGCCGCGAGGTCAGCTCGGCGTGGCGCCGCGAGCATGCAGGCTCCGGGCTGACCTCGCGCATGATCCTCGCCTACGTGGAGCGCGAAGCGGGCGGCCGAGCCGCGAAAGAGATGCTGGCCCGGGCCGGGCTCGCTGACGCCGAGGACTCGCTGCGCGACGAGAATCACTGGTTCTCCTATGAGACGAAGCTGGCGCTGTGGCGTGCGTCGGAGGAGGTGCTTGCCGACCCCGATGTGGCCGAGCACGTGGGTGCGGCGGCGCTCGAGCTGTCGGTCGCGGCCGGGCTCAAGCGTGCCCTGCGCGCCCTCGGCACTCCGGGGTTCGTCTACTCAAACGTCGTGCGCGCCAACGCCAAGTTCAACTGGGCGCACCAGCTCGATGTGCTCGACCGTGGCCCCGGCCGCGTGCGCATGCGCTACACGGACGTTGCAGGGGTCGGCTACCACCGCTACGACTGCGCCTACACCAAGGGACTGCTCGCGACCGTCCCCCAGCTCTTCGGGCTGCCTCCGGCGCGCGTCACGCACCGCGTGTGCGGCGCGCACGGCGACCCCTGGTGTGACTTCGACGTGCGCTGGAGCACCGACACGCAGGCCCACAAGCGCGCAGCGTTCGTGATCGCCGCCGCAGGCACGACCCTCGCGGGAGTCGCGGCCCTGGCGCAGCCGGCGCTCGTCCCGGCCGCGCTCGGCGTGCTCGCAGCCACAGAGCTCACCATCGGCGCCAAAGCAGCGAGGTTCACGCACCGGCGGCTGCGGGTTCTCGAGCAGCGCGTGCGCGAGCAGGACGAGGCAGCAGAGCGCCTGCTCTCTTCGCTGGATGATCTCTCCTCCGATCTCCGCCTCGACGAGGTGCTCGACCAGATCACCACCAAGGCGCAGACCGCGGTCGGCGGCAAGGAGTTCGTGCTGCTGCTC
This sequence comes from uncultured Solirubrobacteraceae bacterium, assembly GCA_963771085.1. Taxonomy (GTDB): domain Bacteria; phylum Actinomycetota; class Thermoleophilia; order Solirubrobacterales; family Solirubrobacteraceae; genus Palsa-744. The sequence continues at coordinate 650,685 of CAVYSB010000002.1, forward strand.
GCAGACGGCCCCGGGATGCGCGCCGACCGCCACTCGGGGATCCCGGCGTCCTCTCTGTCGGCGCTTGAGTCCTGGGCCGAGGAGCACCGCAGAACGCTACTCGAGCGCGGCACCGTCGTGCTCGACGACCTGGCCGAAGAGCCCGCCCTGGCGCAGCTGGCCAGCGAGGAGCAGATGCCGCTCGGCTCGATGTGCGCCGCGCCGCTCGTCTTCCGCGACGACCTGCTCGGAGCGCTCGTCGCGCTGGCCCACGGCTCCACCGTGTTCCTGCCGGGGGACACGGCGGCGCTGTCCGCCTATGCGGCCCACGGGGCGATCGCCCTCTCCAACGCCCACCTCGTCGAGCGCCTCGAACAGCAGGCAGCCGAGGACCCCCTCACGGGGCTGGCCAACCAGCGCGCCTTCCGACGCGACTGCTCCGCGGCGTTCAGCCGCGCCCAGCGGGCGGGCAGCGAGGTCTCGATGATCATGCTCGACCTCGACGAGTTCAAGGCGATCAACGACACCCACGGCCACCCCTACGGCGACCAGATGCTGATCGCCGTGGCCGACTCGCTCAGCGCAGCGATACGCGCCCACGACACGGTCGCCCGCATGGGCGGGGAGGAGTTCGCGATCCTGCTGCCCGACACCGGCGCACACGCCGCCTACGAGATCGCCGAGCGCGCCCGCGACGCCGTCGCGAAGGTGCCAGCCGCCCGCGGCCCGCTGACCTGCTCCGCCGGCGTGGCCACCGCGTCCGCCACCGAAGCAACGCCCGCCGACCTGCTCGAGCTGGCCGACGACGCCCTCTACCGCGCCAAGCACCTCGGGCGCGACCGCACCGTCGCCAGCCAGGGCAACTCGCGGTCGACGGGCTAGCGCCTGACCACGACGAGACGGTCAGTCCCGTGCGTCGGGTGGCGGCGTGGAGGGGTGGTCCCTGTCGAGTTCAGGCGCCAGCCAGTGGGTGACCGTCGCGGGATGGCTTGGCTCGGTCATGGCCCTGATGTCCTCGAGGCGCTGCTGGTCGCGGCGACTGACGCGCTCGTGCTGGCGGAGGTGTTCATCCCACGAGCCGACGACGAACTCCTCAAGGACGTGTCCCGGATGGGCCGCGTCGCGCCACAGGCGCCAACTCACGGCGCCCGTGCGACGGCGGGCGTGGCGCCCTGCGTAGAGCGCATCAACGAGGTCTCGCTCAAGCCCTGGCATTGGCCGGTACTCGACCGTCACGAGCACCGGTCCGTCAGTCGCCCTGGCGGCGACGAGGTGCGGGTCCGGCCAGTCGCCGGCCGGCAGCAGGTCGTGAGGCGAGATCGCCTTGAACGGAAGCCACAGGCCGGCCAGAGCGACGAGCGCGAGCGCGACGGCGGCGGCCAGAAGCGCCGCGGTCAGCCCGGCGTTCTGCGCGGTCACACCGAGTGCAGCGCTACCGAGCGCGCCGCCGCCCTGAAAGATCACCAGGTAGTAGGACATGCCGCGGGCCTTGGCCCAGCCGGGCAGCGTCGATTGATACTGGGAGTTGAGCGTCGACAGAACGAGGATCCAAGCGACGCCGCCAACCACGAGCGCCAACCCAGCCAGGGCGCTCACGCTCACGTAGGCCAGCACGAGTGTCACACCGGCGAAGATGAGCGTGCCGCCGGTCATGAGGGCCCCGGACGTCACGCGCCGGCGCAGGCGCGGTAGCGCCGCTGCGCCAATCACTGCCCCGATGCCCACGCCACCGAGCAGAAGCCCGTAACCACCGGAGCCGAGGTGCAGCCGCCTTTGCGCGACCAGCGGCAGCAGTGCCCAGTGTCACCAGCCCGGCGAACGCCAGCCCAGCGAGCACCGCGGCCGCGAGCAGCATCAACGACTGCGACGCGATGAGCAGCCGGCGACGATCGACGAGATCCCCGATGGCACCTGCAGGCACAGCAAGCAGAACAACCGGAAGGCCTGCTGCCGTCTGAATCAATGCCACCAGCGTGGCTGAGGTCGTCAGGGTCAGCATCAGCTCCTGCGCCCCTACCGTCTGCATCCAGCTACCAACGTTGCTCACAAACTGCGCCGACGCCATCCTCGCGAAATCCCGCGAGCGAAACGGGGCCCACGCCGACGCACCGGTTATCGGCGTCCAGTCGGCCTCCGGCTTGGCATCGTCGGTGGACGCCCGCATCGCCGCCGCATTATCCTCGGCTATGCGGTGCTACGGCTCTCGGCTCGGTTGACTAACATCCCCACCTGCTGGGATGGTCGTTGTCGGGCAGGGACAGCTCTCGGACTTCGTTTGGGGAGATGACGGAAATTCGTGAGAACGGATTCTTCGTGAGGCGTTCGATGGCTCATGGCGAGCGCCATCGCCTTGCGACCGTCGGCGGTGAGCGTCGAGACGGGCGATGGGTGCAGCAGATGAGCGCGTCAACGGTTGTCCCGCTCATGAACAGTGGGCCAGAGTTGACGTCAGAGCTGCGCCTCCAGCCGCCTGGTGACATCGCCTGCCACGAGCGTGCGCCGCTGGCCGCCGAGCTGCAGGTTCGGCGGCCGGGGGGATTCGACGCGCCACCTGCGGCCGAGCGAGCCGCAGCGGGGCGGCCATGAGCCTCCGTCTCGCCGGCCTTCACCACGTCACGATGATCACCGCGGACGTCCGCGAGAACGTGCGCTTCTACGCCGAGCTCCTGGGCCTTAGGCTGGTGAAGAAGACCGTCAACTTCGATGAACCGGGCGCCTACCATCTGTACTTCGGCGACGAGAGCGGCAACCCCGGGTCGATCCTGACCTGGTTCGAGTTCCCGGATGCGGCCCGCGGGCGCCCGGGCGCCGGGATGATCCACCGCCTCGAGCTCGGCGTGCCGAGCGATTCCTCGCTGGACTTCTGGGAGCAGCGACTGCACGACGCCGCCCACCCTGTGAAGCGGACCGAGGCCACCGTCGAGTTCGCCGACTACGACGGTCTGGCGCTCGCGCTGGTGCTCTCCGAGCAGGTGGAGGAGCCCCTGAGCGCTCGCCACGCCGGGGTCCCCGAGGATCATGCGATCACGGCCGTGCGGGGTGCCCGCGCCTACGCGCACGACACCTCCACGGGCGAGCAGACCGCGCTGCTGAGCGAGACGCTCGGCTTCGATCAGTTGGGCGATGAGTACCTGCTGGAGGGCACGCGACGCGGCTTTCGGTGGGCCTACGATCCAGCACCCGGCGACGCGGGGCTGCAGGGCGCCGGCACCGTCCACCACATCGCTTGGGGCTGCGACGACGCCGACCAGCCCGCCTGGCAGCAGAGGGTCCGTGAAGCAGGGCACCAGGTGACGCCTGTGCTCGACCGCGAGTACTTCACCTCGATCTACTTCCGGGAACCCCAGGGCGTGCTGTTCGAGATCGCGACGCTCGGCCCCGGCTTCGCCGTTGACGAGGAACCCGCCCACCTGGGAGAGCAGCTGCGGCTCCCGCCGCAGCACGAGCATCTGCGCGCGGTCCTCGAGAAGAGCCTCACGCCGATCGAGAATCCACGCGCGCCGGGCGCGACGCCATGATGAGCAGACATGGGGCCGGGCTGGCGGCTGACCGCGAGGACGCTCAGCCGCGGGCGATCCTCGTGCTCGGCGCAACCGGCACGCATGGCGGGCCGGTCGCACGCGCGCTGATCGCTTCCGGCAGAAGCGTGTCCGGGCTCACTCGCGATCCTCGCTCCCCGAGGGCGCTCGCCCTCCAGCGCGAAGGGGCACGCCTGATTGTGGGCGACCTCGATGACCCGGGTTCCATCGCCGGCGCGATGCGCGGCGTGGACGCCTGTTATGCGGTTACCACCCCGTTCGAGGCCGGCAGCGAGGAGGAGGTCCGCCAGGGCGAGAACGTCATCAGCGCCGCCGAGGAGTCAGGGCTCTCGTGGCTCGTGATGGCATCCGTGGCCTCCGCGCGGGAGGCCGACGTGCCCCACTTCGCCAGCAAGGCGCGGATCGAGCGTTCTCTGGAAAGCTCGGGACTGAACTGGACGATCGTGGCGCCGAAGTACTTCTATGAGGATGCGTAGGTGATGCTTGAGTCCACGTGACCCCCGCCCCGGTGCAGCTTTCACGACAGCGCGAGCACGAAAAGCACGACGCCTGCCTACCTTCCCATTGTTCCACCCTTACTGCTCGAGGGCGCCGTCGCGACCACGGATGACGCCGCCCATCGGCAGCGTGTCGGGCGCTTCCACACAACGTCATCGGCGAAATAGCTCCCGACCCCCGGAAAATCGCCGGTCCTGAGAACTTAGGTCGTGCATGCGACCGCTCCGTTTTCGGCTGACGGCTAAAGCCGGCCGGGTCGGACGCGGACAGCGGCAGAGACGCCACGTCCCGCGGTAGGGCTGACACGGCCGAGGGGTCATCGCGCATGGCGACCTGCCGAGCGTGTGAAATACCGGTGTGAGCGCCCAGAAGCCCGCCCGCGCGAGCCTCGGTGTCGGTCCGCTCGTGGCGATCGGCATCGGCGGGATGGTCGGTGGCGGCATCTTCTCAGTGCTCGGGCTGACAGTGCGGGTGGCCGGCGCGGGCGCCTACCTCTCATTCCTCGTGGGAGCGGTGGTGGCCGCGCTCACCGGCTTCTCCTACGCACGTCTGTCGGTGGCGGTGCGCAGTCGTGGCGGTACCGCGACGTTCTTGGACCGCGCGTTCGGCATCGGCGTCGCGGGGCCGCTCAACCTGCTGTTGTGGCTGAGCTACTTCGTGATGCTCGGGCTAAGCACAAGTCGGCTTTGAAGAACCGCATCCACTCGACGCTGATCAACTTCGGCAAGCCCTGCCCGGTCAGCGACCTGTTCGGGGTGGAGGGCCGCGGGCTGCTTGCGCGGCTGCAGCTCCCCGAGCCCTGGCGGGGGAACATCAACGCATCGATCGAGCTGATCGACGGCCTCGAAGAGCAGATCGCGCAGGTCAACCGCCGCCTGAAGGAGGGCCACGCCGAGCATCCCTATGTTCCGTTGCTGTTGACGGTGCCCGGGATCGGCTGGGTCCTTGCGTTCACGATCGCCGCGGAGATCGGCGAGATCGAGCGGTTCTCATCACCTGAGAAGCTCACCGGCTACACCGGCCTGTGCCCCAAGGTCAGCCAGTCCGGAGAAAAGGATCGCCGCGGCCCACTGACAAAGCACGGGCCCACCTACCTGCGCTGGGCTCTACTGGAGGCCACAATGCACGCCCTCAGGCACCCCGCCTACGCCGAGCGCTACCAGCGCACCAAGAAACGGCTCGGCAAACAGCGCGGCGCGAAAGTCGCCCAGGTCGACATCGCGCGCAGACTCTCCCACGCAATCTGGCACATGCTTTCCCGCAAGGAAAAGTTCGCTCCCCGAGGCGCCGCTTTTCGTCTGGCGGCCTGACCGCCCTTTTCGGACTTGCGCCCGAGCGAACACCCAATTTCGCCTGATCCTCCCACCCAGGAGGCCATAGAGAGATGAGCGTCGCTCCACCAACACGAGCGCTGAAAGGAAGACAGCCCAAACTACAAACCGCTACTTGACAACCGGCCCTCCTTCATAGAGACGAAAAGCAGCAGCTCCGCGTCAGCTCGAATCCGGTTGCGCTTCAGCCGGCGTCGCTCGGCATCAATCGGACGCTCTGTGCGGCCTCCTGCATCCAATACAGAAAGTGATCGGGGAGACAGGATTTGAACCTGCGACCGCCCGGCCCCCAGCCGGGTGCGCTACCAGACTGCGCCACTCCCCGTGGCAAACAAGCGGGCGACGGGAATCGAACCCGCCCTAGAAGCTTGGAAGGCTTCTGTGCAGCCACAACACTTCGCCCGCACGCCCTGGGGCCATCTTACCGGCGCTCCTCGCTCGGCACCGTGCCCGACTCGTCGGCCAGGCCCTCCGGCGGCCACGCGCCGGCCCAGTTGTCGCGCGCGCCGTCGAGTGTGACCGTCGAGCCGCTGAACGATCTGCCCAGCGGGGATGCCAGCAGCGCGACGAGCCAGGCGTGCTCGGCCGCGTCGCCGAGGCGCCCCAGCGGGACGACGCGGGCGGCTCCCGCGCGCACGGCGGCGGGGTACTTGGCAAGCACGTCGGTTTCGAACACGCCGGCCGCCACCGCGCTCACGCTCACGCCGTCCTGCGCCCAGCGCTCGGCCAGCTCGCGGGTCAGCGCCTCGACCGTGGCGCGGGCCGCACCCGAGTGCGCCATGCCCGGCATGCCGTGGTGCGGTGAGAGCGTCACGTTGACGATCGTGCCGGAGCGCTTGGGCCGCATGGCCAGCGCGAACGCCGCCTCGGACATGTTGAGGATGCCCTGCACGTTCAGGCGCCACACCGCCCGCCAGCCCTTCAGCGCGATCAGCTCCGCCGGCGTGAAGTACTGCCCGCCGGCGTTGTTGACGAGCACGTCCAGGCGTCCGTGACGCGCCAGCACCTTGCCCACCAGGTCCTCCGCGCCGGCGCGCTCGCGCACGTCCCCAGCGACCCAGTCGACGCCGGCACCTAGCGCAGCGGCAGTCTCGGCCAGGACCTCCTCGCGCCGGCCCGCGATCGTCACGCGCGCTCCGCAGCGTGCGAGCTCCCGCGCGGTGGCCCTCCCCAAACCCGTGCCGCCGCCCGTCACGAGCGCCACCTGTCCGCGCAGCAGCCCGGGGGCGAAGATCTCCGACGGCTGCTGGACACCGGGCACCGCCAGCGATCATAGGCGCCAGTTCGGGTACGTCCGCGACCACGGCGCAGGCGCGCGCCATCCGTCCTCGAAGCCGTTTAGGGTGTGTCCGTGTCCCACAGGCCGTTGGTCCTCGTTTCAGGACTCACCGCTGGCGACTACCTTCTGTGGAACTGGTCGCTGAACAGCAATCACGAAGTTCTCGCGCTCGTCTCGGGGCTCACGCTGCCTCCGCTGGCCGTCGCCTGCGTGTGGCTGCTCGCGCTGAACGTCGCCCGCCTGATCGCCCGCTCCACACGCGGACGGGCCGAGCGTCTGGCCCGCCGCAGCGTGGCGCGCCGGGAGGCAGCGCGGGAGCCCCGAGCCAGCACCGCCGGCGCCGAGGAGATTCCCGCGCCGGTGAGCTCCGCGAGCGGGCGCTCCGGCAGGCTTGCCGCTTGAGCGCCGCTCCTCCGGGCCGGTGAGCCCGCCCGCCCGGCGCCGGTCCCGCCGCACGAGGCGCCTGCGACTGGCGCTGGGCGCGACGGTCGTTCTGATCGCCGCCGCCGCGCTCGGCGGCTACCTCTACGAGCGCCACCGCACCGGTTCCATCTACCACCCGCACGCGCGCTTCGTGCCCCAGGCGACGCCCACGCTGCCCGCGCGCGGGGCGGGGCACTTCTCCTGGCCCCTCTACGGCTACACCAAGGACCACACGCGCTTCTTCCCGGCCGCCGCCCGGGTGCACCCGCCCTTCAAGCTCCAGTGGGTCCGCTACGGGCACGCGCTGCTTGAGTTCCCGCCCGTCATCTACGGCGATCACATCTTCCAGCTCGCCGACGACGGCGTGCTGAGCGCCATCAACAAGCACACCGGGCACACCTTCTGGTCGGTGCGCCTCGGCCAGCTCTCGGCCTCCAGCCCGGCGGTGAGCGCCAACACGGTCTACGTCACCATCCTCTCCAGCGGGCATCCCGACAAGCCCGGGCGCATCGTCGCGCTCAACTCGAGCACCGGCGCAATCCGCTGGCGGCGCCCCCTGCCCTCCCCCAGCGAGTCCTCGCCGCTGCTCGACGACGGGCGCGTGTTCTTCGGCTCCCAGAGCGGGATCGTCTACGCGCTCAACGCCCACGACGGCCGCGTCATCTGGACCTATCGCGCACCCGGCGCCGTCAAGGCGAGCCCCACCCTCTCCGAAGGGGTCCTCTACTTCGGCGACTACTCCGGCCACGTGCAGGCGGTCTCCGAGCAGACCGGGCGCAGGCTGTGGATCAGCAGCTCCGAAGGCGCGCTGTTCGGCAACGGCACCTTCTACTCGACCCCCGCGGTCGTCTATGGGCGCGTGTTCCTCGGCAATACCGACGGGCGCGTCTACGCCTATGACGCCGCCACCGGCCACCTCGACTGGGCCGTGCAGACGGGCGCCTACGTGTACTCCTCACCCGCCGTGACCAACGCGCCCGGCCTCGGCCCCACCGTCTATCTCGGCTCCTACAACGGCACCTTCTACGCCATCAACGCCCGCTCCGGGCAGATCAGCTGGAGCTTCAACGCACACGGGCGGATCTCCGGATCGGCCACGATCATCGGCCGGGTCGTCTACTTCGCCGACGCTCGGGCGCCACCGCACGTTCGGTCTCGGCATCTCCACCGGCCGCGTGCTCTTCGAGCTCGGCACCGGCTCCTTCGACCCGGTCATCAGCGACGGCGAACACATCTACCTCACCGGCTACAGCGGCCTGTACGCGCTCACGCCGAGCGCGGTGCAGGCGATCTACCTACCGGGCGGGAGCTAGCTAGCACCCGCGCGAGCAGGTTGCGCGTCATCGCCACGACGCGCGGGTCGGGGGCCGACGGCGCGTCCGGCGATGCCTGGGTCACCGGCGAGAGCGCATACAGCCAGCCGAGCGTTCCCGTCGCGAACACCAGCGCGCCGGAGCGGGCGGTGTAGAGCGTGGTGTCGGCCACCCGTCCCGACAGCGGCGAGGGCTCATCCTCGCCGCCGCAGGGCACCCCGCTGCCGACGCCCACCAGGCGGGTGGCGGCCGGCGCCGCGGGCGAGAGCTCATCGAGCTCATAGCCCACGATCCCCGGGATGCTCGTGGTGGCCGTGATGCCCGCGCCGGCGAACAGCCAGCGCGGCTGCAGACCCGGCGCGGGAGTCCAGGAGTAGTAGCGGTAGACCGGCGGGCCGGTCTGCGGCACCCGCGGCGTGATGCAGCCGTCATATGCGCTGCCCACCAGCTCTCCGCCGCCGAGCGGGAACAGGCCGCTCGGCTGGCTGCGGTCGGGGTCGAGGCTCGCGAACTCCTTGTAGGCCACGATCCTGTGGTCGCGCTCGCCGGCCTCACTGGAGGCGGCGGTTGCACGCGCGAAGCGCACGCGCCAGGCCATCGTGTCCGAGCTGATGAACAAAAGGCTCGTGCCGCGTTCGCGCGCCTGCGCGAACGCCCGCTCATCGCCCTGCGACCAGTACTCCGAGTGGCCCACGTCGATCAGCCCGCGGGGACCGCGCACCTGCGCAGGGTCCGCGTCGATCGACTCGATCGTGGTGTAGCCCACGGGATAGCCGTAGCGCTCCAGGAAGCGGACCATCGCGACCTCACGGATGAAGAACTGCCCCGCTCCCGTCTGCGTGGCATAGGGCCGGTCATAGGAGACTTCCACGCCCTGGTCGGTGCCGGTCAGCCCCACGCGGCGCGCGCCGCCCGGATACAGGCTGTCGCCTCCCCACGCGTTGTAGGCCTCATAGCTGGCCGTGGGTATCTCCACCAGGAGCCGCGGCGGGTGCTGCGCGCGCAGCACGAACAGGCAGTCGCTCTGCGCTCCCGTCGATGCGCTGAGCTTGACGATGTAGACGCCGCTCACGAGTGCCGGCGGGATCGCGAAGCTGAGCGTGGGGTGCCAGTTGCACTCTGTCAGGCCGGTGCGGGCATTGTGGGCGCAGGGCGGCTGGGTGTGCGCCCGCAGGCGCGTGCTGCGCAGCACCAGCCTGCCGCCCCTGCCCCCGTACCAGCCCATGCGATACACCGACAGCGCCACCCAGCGCGCAGCCGGCGCGTTCACGTAGACCCGCTGGGTCTGGCCCGCTGCGATCGCCTGCTCGGCCACGTAGCCGGCTATCGCCCCATGCGCCTCGCCGCCGATCAGGCGCGCGGGGCCGGGCAGGCGCCACGCCGTCGTTCCGTGCGCGCGGTTCTCAGTCGCGATCGACGGAGGCACCCCCTGCGTGGGCACCAGCCAGCGATACTCGGGCCTGCCTCCGGCCGCCGCGGAGGGACGGGTTGCGGGCGCCGGAGCCGGGCCTGGCGGCGGCGCAGCGGCCGGCGCCGGGTCCGAGCTCGCGCCGCCCCCGCAGGCGCCCAGCGCGAGCGAGAGCGCACACAGCAAGCCCGCGCACGCGGCCGCGCGTCGGGATCGCAGCACGCTCGCGCCGCCCCCCGCGTCCCGCGGCGCTACGAGCTGGCGCTGCACGATCCGCCGGGGGCGAGGGCGCGCGCGAGCGAGAAGCTGGCCGCCACGCGGAGCACACCCGGCGAGCGCGCAGTCACGGTCGTCCAGCCGCCGGGCGCGGGCGCCACGCAGCCGCGGCCCCGGGTGAGCGCGAGGTAGCGCGTGAAGTGCACGCGCACCAGGAAGCGCCCGGGCGCGCTGGCCTGCAGCGTGAAGGAGTCATGCCCCATCGAGCTCAGCCGGCCGGGCCCCGTCGCCAGCGGCGTCGCTCCGAGCACCGCATAGATGCGCCAGTGGGCGCTCGCGAACTCCTCGTGCAGATACGGCAGGCCCGCCGCGATCAGCCGGCCCTCCTGGGCACTGGAGGGATCCAGCGGCACATCGGGCAGCGCCACGTAGGAGACCGCCTGTTCGTGCAGCCAGCTCTCGTAGGCCTGCGCGGTCAGCCCCGCTCGCAGCAGCACGCCGTCGTAGCGCTCCTCGAGCTGCTTGTCCCAGCCCCGCGTCAGAGACACCGTCGGGGCGAGCAGCGCGGCCTCCCAGTGCGAGCGCGTGAGCGGCACCTCGACGCGCACCGGCGCCGGTCCCTGCGCCGCCAGGAAGCGCTCCACGGGCGCGTAGTAGGAGGCGCTCGTGGCCGGGCTGCCCGCCACCGCGAGCGTCTCGCGCACCGGCCCCCATGCCGTCCACACCGCCGCCGCGAGCAGCGCCAGCAGCACGGCCGCGCTCGCGCGCGGACGCGCGCACAGCAGCAGCGGGCCGGCCAGCAGGATCCCGTAGCGCTCCACGTTGCTGCCCATCGGCGAGTGGATCAGCACGCACAGCACGCACGCCAGCAGGTACAGCCCGGCCCCGATGCGCAGCGCCCGCTGGCCCGGTCCGAGCGCCAGCAGGAACGCGCTCACGACCGCCATCGTCGCCAGAAACGACAGCCACGGGTAGGGCTCGGTGCCGCCTTCCGGGAACAGCAGCGCGAGCGGCACGATCACCGCAGCCACCGGTGCGCCGAGCAGCAGCGCGATCCGTGGCGAGCGCTGCGCGAGCGCCGCGCTGAGACCGGCCAGCGCGAGCAGCGCGCCGGCCACCGGGCTGGCCGCTGCGCACAGCGCCGCCAGCACCAGCGCCCGGCCGCTGCGCCCGCGCACAAGCGCGAGCACCGCGCCCAGCGCCAGCGCCGCGCCCAGCGCGAAGGTCACGCGCCCGATCCAGATGTCGCACACGGCGGCCACCGCGAACCAGGCAGCCGCCGAGCGCGTCGTGCGCCCGTACACCGTCGTCGTCAGGCGCTCGAACAGCACCGCCGAGGCCAGCACCGAGGCCGCACCCACCACCCGCACGCCGAGCAGCGCGCCCAGCGGCGGGAACAGCAGGCTGTAGCCGGGCAGGTTGTGCCCCGCGTACCAGTTCTCGTCCCACACCGCGAAGCCGACCTGACGGAAGAGCCCCACGCGATAGACCTGCGCGGCCAGGTCGGGCGTGTGCGGGTAGGCGATCAGCCACGCCAGTGCCAGCGCCGCAGCCACCGGCAGGCCGATCAGGACGTTCGCGCGCAGTCGTTCGGTGAGAAGATTGACCGGGGTCCGGTGTGCTACCCCACCGGACCCCGGCGCATCCGTCGCCTCAGCGGCGGATCCGTACCCGTGTGAACAGGCGAGTGGCCCAGAAGTAGCTGTCGTGTTGGTCGGCACGCAACGATAATGACGACGATGAGAGTCGCCAGGGCCACACTATGGCGCCGTCCGGCGGCGCGGGCGGCGCTCGGGCTGGCGCTGCTGTGCCTCGCGCTCGCCGCCAGCGGCTGCTCGACCGAGCATCCACGCCCGATCACCGCCACCGAGCTGGCCGAAGCGGAGAGCTTTCCCTTCTACCGGATCTACTGGGCGGGCCCGAGCTTCGAAGGCCATCCCCTCGCCGCCGCCGACGGCCTCAGGAACTACATCAACACCGTCGGCGACAGCGTCTACTACGGCGACTGCGTGCAGAGCAAAGGCATCTTCGGCGGCGGCAGCTGCCTGCTGCCGCTGCAGGTGACCACCGTGATCTACGAGCTGCACTCCAACTCCACGCTCGGCCCGCAGCACAACCTGCTGATCCGCGGCGTGCCCGCCACCGTGTATGACGAAGGCCGCTCGATCGAGCTCTACAGCGGGCTCGTCGCGATCGACATCTTCTCCGACACGTTCGCCAACGCGCTGCAGGCCGCCGACGAGCTGCGCCCCATGAACGCGCCCGGCTCGGCCTCGCGCGACCTGCCGCCGCCGGTCTACTGCCCCGGCCTCTACGGCCCGCTCAGCGCGCAGCTGCAGCACGTGATGCAAAGCCTGCCCGGCCGCGCCTGCCAGCGCGCTGCCGCGTCGATCGCCTACGCCAAACAGCTGACGGGGTGAGAAGCGCAGCGCCGGCGCTCAGGCGCCGGGGAGCGGCGCGAGCGGCTTGCCGATCTCCCGGCGCAGGCTGAGGAAGGCGAGCGAGCCGATCAGCGCGGGAACCCACAGCGAGATCGCGCGGTAGATCACCACAGCCGCCAGCACCTCCGACGCAGGACGCACGCCGAACAGCAGGAGCATTCCGACCAGCCCGCCTTCGACCGCCACGAAGCCCCCCGGCACGGGCAGCGAGTTGGCCAGCATGCCCACCAGGTAGGCCATCGCGACCGCCCAGAAGGACACCGTATGCCCGAAGCTGAGCAGGCACACGTAGAGCACGAGGTTGTCGAACAGCCAGTATGCGACCGCGCCCAGCAGCCGCCAGTCGTGCGCGCGGATCATCCTGAGGGCGTCCGCCACGCCGCCGCTGAGCGCGGTCACTGCCACACCTGCGCGGCCGCGCTCGAGTTTCTGACGGGCGGCCGCCCGTCCCGCCCAGGAGGCCAGCGCGAGCACGCCCACCAGGGTCGCCAGCGCCGCCAGCGCGGGCAGCAAGGTCAGCAGCGGGTTGCGCGAGCCGGGCAGCAGGCCCAGCCACATCGGTATGCCGATCACGATCACCGCCACCACGTTCACGGCGCTTGTCAGCACGAAGATCAGCACCGAGCGCTTGGCGATCCTCTCCACGGAGACCCCTTTGGTCCGCAGCACCCACGCCCCCAGCGCGATCCCCGCGAGCCCGCTCACCGAGACCACCGAGTTGACCGCGAGCTCTGCCAGCGACAGGCGCGAGGACAGCCGCCGGCCGAGCCGCGCGAACACCAGCCCGAACAACACCACGTAGCCCACGCAGGAGAGCACCTCGAGCACGATCCCCGCGGCAACATAACCCGGCTTGGCATCGGTGATCAGCTCCCCTGCACTGCGCAATCCCGGCACGCCGAACAGCAGCGCCGCGACGATCGCGAAGAAGATCGCCAGGCTGATGATGCTGTTGCGCAGCGTGCGCGACTGGTCGGCCAGCTCCACAGCGCTCGCCGCCGCCGCATCCTCCCCGTCTTCGTCCCGGTCAGCCTCGGCCGTTGCCATGATTCTTCGCGTCCTCTTCGCTTTCCCTTAGGCGCGGGTGCGCACCACCCGTCACGCTAGCCTCTGAAGCGGCATCGCCCGCCGCGCGTGGCGGACGGGAACAGTTTCAGATCATGGCCGAGCAAGCACGCATATTGGTCGTCGACGACGAGCCCGCCGTCCAGAATGCGCTGTCACGCGCGCTCACGCTCGAGCACTACGAGGTGGCGCGGGCGATTGACGGCCGCGACGCGCTCACGCAGCTCGGCAACGCCGTATACGAGGCGGTGATCCTCGACATCTCCATGCCCCACGTGGACGGTCTCGAGGTGTGCCGCCGGCTGCGCGAAGGCGGCGACAGCACGCCCGTGCTGATGCTGACCGCGCGCGGCGAGGTCGACGACCGCGTCGCGGGGCTCGATGTCGGCGCCGACGACTACCTCGTCAAGCCCTTTGCCCTGCGCGAGCTGCTCGCCCGCGTGCGCGCGCTGCTGCGCCGGGCCGGCGAGGACGGCGAGGAGAACGGCGAACTCTGCTTCGAGGAGCTGCGCATGGACCTGCTCGCGCACGAGGCCTGGCGCGGCGAGCGCATGCTCTCGCTGACGCGCACCGAGTTCCTGCTGCTTGAAATGTTCATGCGCCACCCGCGTCAGGTGCTCACTCGCTCGGCGATCTTCGAGCACGTGTGGGGCTATGACTTCGGGTCCAGCTCAAACTCGCTCGGCGTCTACATGGGCTATCTGCGGCGCAAGACCGAGGTCGGCGAGGAGCCGCGCCTGCTGCACACCGTGCGCGGCGTGGGCTACGTGCTGCGCAGCCAACCATGAGCTTCCGCCGGCGCATCACCCTCGTCTCCGCCGCCGCCGTCGCGATCGCCGTGCTGCTCGCCTCGCTGCTGATCTACGTGCTCACCTCCCAGCAGCTGCACGGCCAGGTCGACACCCAGCTGCGCAGCCGCGCCGACACGCTGCGCCTGGCCCCCTACACGCCCGCCGCCTACTCCCGGCGCCGGCTGCTCGACCTGCTCAAACGCCAGGGCGGCGCGGCGCCGCCGAGCAGCGCCGGCAACCAGCTGCGCAACCTGCAGGCCCGGCCCAACCAGGTGCGCGGCTACCAGCAGCTGATCGACAGCAGCGGTCGCGTGCTGTTCCGCTCGGCCAGCGTCACACTGCCCGTCGACGAACGCACCCGCGAGCTCGCCGCCGGCGCGGGCGCGGACTTCTTCCAGGACGCGAGCGTGGACGGCAGCCACCTGCGTATCCTGGCCGAGCACATCGCGCCGGGCCGCGCGATCCAGGTGGCCGAGCCGCTCACCGAAGTGGACGACCTGCTCGGGCGTCTGCGCCTGCTGCTCGCGCTCGTGGCCGTGGGCGGCATCGCGCTCGCCGCGCTGCTCGGACGGCTCGTTGCGGGCGCCGCCGTGAAACCGCTGAGGCGCCTCACCCAGGCCACCGAGCACGTCACGCTCACGCGCGATCTGAGCGGGCGCATCGAGCTCGAAGCCCACGATGAGATCGGGCGCCTGGCGAGCAGCTTCAACGCGATGCTCGATGCGCTCGAACAGTCGATCAGCGCGCTCGACGCGTCCGTCGACGCCCAGCGCCAGCTCGTCGCCGACGCCTCGCACGAGCTGCGCACGCCCGTCACCAGCCTGCGCACCAACATCGAGATCCTGCAGCAGCAGGGCCCCGCGATGGATCCAGCCGAGCAGCACACGCTGCTCGGCGAGGTCGTCGAGCAGACCGAGGAGCTCACGCTGCTGATCAACGACCTGATCGACCTCGCACGCGGGGAGGAGCCGCGCACGGATGCCGAGGAGCTGCGCCTGGATCTGCTCGTCGGCGAGGTCATCGAGCGGGCCCGCCGGCGCAGCCCGGGCACCCCCCTGCAGGCGAGCCTCGAGCCGACGATCGTAAGGGGCGTGCCCGCGCGGCTCGAGCGCGCCGTCGGCAACCTGATCGACAACGCGCTCAAGTACAGCCCGTTGGACGGGGTGGTCGACGTCGAGCTGCGCGCGGGCGAGCTGACCGTGCGCGACCACGGACCCGGCATTTCGGCCGCTGACCTGCCCCATGTCTTCGACCGCTTCTACCGCGGCGCCGAGGCGCGCGGTCGTCCCGGCTCGGGGCTGGGCCTCGCGATCGTGCGTCAGGTCGCCACCCAGCTGGGCGGCAGCATCACCGCCGAGCCCGCCCCCGGCGGCGGCACGCTGATGCGCCTGCGCCTGCCCCATACCGCACTGAGTGCCACGGAGGGGCAGGAGCCCGTCGGGAGGACCGGCGCAAGCTATGAGCGCTCGCCCGCCTGAATCGCACGTTCGCGAAAGCGCGCCGGAGAGAGCCCGTAGCGTCGGCGAAAGGCGCGCGCGAAATGCGGCGCCTGGCGGTAGCCGACGAGGCGTGCCACGTCGCGCACCGGGATCGAGCGCTGCGCAGCGAGCAGCTCCGCGCCGGCCGCCAGGCGCCGCGCGGTCAGGTCCTCGCGGAACGTGAGATCGCCGAACTGCGCATATGCGCGCTGCAGCTGGCGGGGCGAGCTGCAGAGCGCCCGGGCGACGCGCGCAAGCGTCAGCTCGGAGCGGTAGTGGCGCGCGACCACCACCCTCGCCAGCAGGTACAGCCGGCGACGCTCGGAGAGGGTGCGCGCGTGCACCTCCTCCCCTCCGACGCAGCCGCAGCGCCGTGACGCGCGTGCGCGGGATGAGCGCGGACGCTCAGGCCCGCGGCGCGTAGCGCGCGGCGACGCGTTCGGCTGCCTGCGCGTAGGAGCCGCCGAACAGCAGCGCGTGCACCAGCAGCGGCGCCAGCTGGTAGAGCTCGACGCGCTCGCGCCATCCCTCGGCCGGTGGCCACACCTCCGCGTAGGCGTCGAAGATGCGCTGCGAGGGGGCGCCGAACAGCCGCAGCATCGCCAGATCGACCTCGCGGTGCCCGCCGTAGGCGGACGGGTCGATCAGCCAGGGGCGACCGTGCGCATCGGCGAGCACGTTGCCCGACCACAGATCGCCGTGCAGGCGCGCGGGCGGCTCCGGCGGGCCCGTCAGCTGCGCCAGGCGCCCGCACACGCCCTCGACCGCAGCGATCCCCGCCGCGGACAGCACGCCGCGCTCACGCGCAAGGCGCACTAGGGGGCGCAGGCGCCGCTCCGCGTAGAAGCTCGGCCAGTCGGGAGTCGGGTCGTTGGGCAGCTGCAGCGAGCCGAAGCGCGAGCCGCCCGCGAAGCCCGGGTCCCCGAACGCGGGAGCCTGCGCGGCGTGCGTCCGGGCGAGACCGCGGCCGAGCTCCTCCGCGCCGGGCGCATCGAGGCGGCCCGGCTCGATCCACTCGAGCGCCAGGTAGCCCTCCTCCAGCGCGAGCACCTGCGGCGTGCGCAGCGCGCCGGGCTCGGCCAGCCACGCCAGCGCGGCCGCCTCAGTCTCATACTCCCCTCCCACGGGGTCGCGCCGGGTCTTCACGAACGCCTCGCGACCGTCCTCAAGCACCACGCGGAAGGCCTCGTTGATGTCCCCGCCCCCTACCCGCCCCAGCTCGCGCGCACCGGGGGGAAGGCTCAACGGACCCCGTCCCCGATCTCGCCCGCACGGATTGCCGCGAGCAGGCCCTCGCACGCCGCGCGCACGATGTCGAACACTTCATCGAAGCCGCCCGGCGCACCGTAGTAGGGGTCCGGCACCTCGAGCTCCCCCGCGGCCGCGCTGGCGGGATCGAATTCGCGCAGCAGCCGCAGCTTGGCGCGCTCGCTCTCGTCGCTCGCCAGAGCCATCAGCTCGCGCAGGTTTGAGCGATCCATGGCAAGCACCAGGTCGAAGCCGCCGAGGTCCTGCGCGGCGACCTGGCGCGCGAGCCCCGGCAACGCGACCCCCCGGGCGCCTGCGGCGGCCGCAGCGCGAGCGTCTGGCGGACTGCCCACATGCCAGCTGCCCGTGCCCGCCGAGTCGAGCGCGACGACGTCCTGCAG
Source organism: uncultured Solirubrobacteraceae bacterium (assembly GCA_963771085.1). Lineage (GTDB taxonomy): Bacteria > Actinomycetota > Thermoleophilia > Solirubrobacterales > Solirubrobacteraceae > Palsa-744. The sequence goes on from CAVYSB010000002.1 coordinate 668,095, forward strand.
TCCCCTCTCCGCGACGAGCTGGGCCATCACGCCCTCGGCCGTCGGCGAGCGGCAGATGTTGCCCAGGCACACGAACAGCAGCCGCACGGGCATGGGCTGGGCGGGCATCAGCTCACTCGTCGTCGCTGAGCTCGAGCACCGCCAGGAAGGCCTCCTGCGGGACCTCAACACGGCCGACCTGCTTCATCCGCTTCTTGCCCTCCTTCTGCTTGGCCAGGAGCTTTTTCTTGCGCGTGATGTCGCCCCCGTAGCAGCCCGCGATCACGTCCTTGCGAAACGCCTTGACGGTCTCGCGCGCGATCACGTGCGATCCGATCGCCGCCTGGATCGGCACGTCGTACTGCTGGCGCGGGATCCGCTTGCGCAGCTTCTCGGTGAGCGTGCGCCCCATCTCATAGGCCTTCTCGCGGTGGACGACCATCGACAGCGCATCCACCGTGTCGCCCGCGAGCAGCACGTCGAGCTTGACCAGATCGGAGGGCTTCATGCCGCTCAGCTCGTAGTCGAGCGAGGCATAGCCTTTGGTGCGCGACTTGAGCTGATCGAAGAAGTCGAGCACGATTTCGGCGAGCGGCAGCTCGTAGGTCAGCTGCACGCGCTCCGGGGAGAGGTAGTGCATGCCGACATGCTCGCCGCGGCGTTCCTGGCAGAGCTCCATGACCGCGCCCACGAACCCTTTGGGTGCGATCACGGACGCGCGGATGAACGGCTCGCGGATCTCCGCGATCGTGCCCGGGTCGGGCATGTCGGAGGGGTTGTGCACCTCGAGCTCCTCGCCGTTGGTGAGCGTCACGTCGAACTCCACCGAGGGCATCGTCGCGAGCAGCTCGAGGTCGTACTCGCGCTCCAGGCGCTCGCGCACGATGTCCATGTGCAGCAGGCCCAGGAAGCCGCAGCGGAAGCCGAAGCCGAGCGCGTCGGAGGTCTCCGGCTCCCATGACAGCGCCGCGTCGTTGAGGACGAGCTTCTCGAGCGCGTCGCGCAGGTCGGCGTAGTCGTCGGACTCGATCGGGAACAGCCCGCAGAAGACCATCGGCTTGACCTCCCGGTATCCGGGCAGCGCCTCGCTCGCCTCCGCGCCGCCGACGCGGCTGCCGGGGCCCGAGGTCCGCGTGCGCGTCGTCAGCGTGTCGCCCACGCGCAGCAGGGTGACGTCCTTCAGGCCGGTGATCAGATAGCCCACCTCGCCCGCCCCGAGCTCATCGGTGGGCATCATCTGCGGGCTGAAGAAGCCGATGTCGTCGATGTCGGCCTCGGTGCCCGTGGCCATCGCGCGGATCGCCTCGCCCTTGCGGAAGACGCCGTCGACCACCCTGATGTAGGCGATCACGCCGCGGTACTGGTCGAACTCGGAGTCGAAGATCAGTGCCCGTGACGGGGCATCCGGGTCCCCCGACGGGGGCGGCACGCGCGCGATCAGCTCCTCGAGCACCTCCGCCACGCCCTCGCCGGTCTTGCCGCTGATCCTGAGGATCCCCTCGGGGGGCTCGCCGATCAGGTCGCTCACTTCGGCCGCCACGCGCTCTGGCTCGGCGCCGGGCAGATCGATCTTGTTCAGGCAGGGGATCAGCTCGAGGCCCGATTCGACCGCCAGGTAGGTGTTGGCGACCGTTTGCGCCTCCACGCCCTGGGCCGCGTCCACGACCAGCAGCGCGCCCTCGCAGGCGGCCAGCGAGCGCGAGACCTCGTAGGTGAAGTCGACATGTCCCGGCGTGTCGATCAGGTGCAGCTGGTAGGTCTCGCCGTCGCGGGCCGTGAAGAACACCCGCACCGCCTGCGCCTTGATCGTGATGCCGCGCTCGCGCTCGAGGTCCATCGAGTCGAGCAGCTGGGCGCGCATCTCGCGCGCGGAGACCGTGTGCGTGAGCTCGAGGATGCGATCGGCCAGCGTCGACTTGCCGTGATCGATGTGCGCGATGATCGAGAAGTTGCGGATGTGGGCCTGATCCATGGGCCGCTACAGCGTAGAGATCCCGCCCACCCCGTCCGACGCGCTAGCGTTAACGCTCCGACGGATCGCCAACTCGACCACGGCTCCCTCCCCCCTTCGGGGACAGGCGGGCGCCAACCGCGGCTACGCGCAGGCCCTCGGGCCGGCGGCCTGTCCAGGGGTCGGGAGTGTCACGCCGCCCAGGCAGACACACAGTCCTGGGACGTAAGTAGTAAGCGGCGATCTCAGTTCGGGCGCAAGCCGGGTGGGCTTCGGTCCACCCGGCCTCTGCTCGGGCTGATCGCAGACACCGCGCGCGGAGCGCTGCAGCGAGCCCGAACCGCAACCTCGAGCGCTTCGAGGGGTTAGCAGCTTGGGGTCCGGAGGGAGCCCCCCGGTGGCCGACATCGCGTTGTCGTGCCGCAAGCGAGAGCGGGGCATGGACGCCCCACGCTCCGCCCCGGTGGCGCCGCTAGGCGCGTCCCAGCCGCGCGCGGATCATGCGGTTGACCTCGTGCGCCTCGGGGATGTGCATCACGAGCACCGCGCGCGTGTAGATCCAAACGCCGGCCACGCCCGCGGCGCCCACGCTGAGGATCTCGGCGGGCAGCGATGCTCCCAGCGCGGCGTTCAGCCCGTACCACACCGCCCAGGAGACCCCGCCCATCAGCGCCGAGGCGAGCGCGATGCGCGCCGTGATCATCATCGTCTGGGCGCCTTCGAGGCGCCCGTTGAAGCCGATCCGCAGGCGGTGCAGCTGCAGCGCCGTCATCACCGCGTTGGCGACCACGGTCCCGATCACCAGCCCGGCGATCCCCAGCGGCTTGTACAGCCCCACGCTCACGATGATGTCCACGACGATGTTCATCGCCGCCAGGCGCGTCGGTATCCACGGCCGCTGCAGCGCGAAGAAGGTGCGTGTGAGCAGCAGGTTGATGCCTGCAAAGGGCAGGCTGAAGGAGAACCAGAACAGCGCTTCGGAGACCAGGTCGGTGGACTGGGCGTTGAAGTGGCCACGTTCGAATACGAGGCGCGTGATCGGCGTGGCGAGCACGAGCATGAACACCGCGGAAGGGATCAGCAGCAGGTTGATCTGGCGCATCCCCGTTCCCACCGTGCGGCGCATGCCGGCCGCGTCGTGGCGCGCTGCCAGCCGGCTGAGCACAGGGAACAGAACCGTTGCAACCGCCACGCTGAACATGCCCTGCGGCAGCATGTACACGCGGAACGCGTTGTCGATCGCGCGCGGGGCTTCGTCGGAGACGAGGCTGCCGAAGGCCGAGTTGATCAGCTGGTCGAGGTTCACGATGCCCAGGCCGATCGTGACGGGCAGCATCAGCATGAACACCTGCTTGATGCGCGGGTCGTGCCAGTCGATGGTGAACTGCAAGCGGAAGTCGATCCGCCCGAGCGCGCCCAGCGCGAGGCCCATCTGCACGGCGGTGGCGGCGAGGATGCCGATCGCATACGCATAGATCTTGTTTTCGCCGTGGAAGTGCGGCGCGAGCACGACCAGCAGCACGATGATCACGAGGTTCCACACCGCCGGCGAGATCGCGGGGATCGTGAATTCGTCGTAGGACTGCAGGATCCCCGTGAGCAGGCCGGTCAGCCCCAGCAGCAGCACAACCGGGAAGAGCACCTGGGATAGGCCGATCGTCAGCTCGTTCAGCGCGGGCGAGAACGTGGGCCCGATGAACAGCGGCATGATCGTACCGGCGGCGAGGATGAAGAAGGCCGACACCGCGCCCAGCACGATCAGCATGATCCAGAACAGCGTGGAGGCCAGCCGCAGAGCCTCTTTGCGCCTGCGCTGCTGAAGCAGGTCGGTGAACACGGGCACGAATGCCGCCGACAGGGCGGCGTTGGCGAACAGCTGTGCCACGAGGTTGGGCACCAGCGAGGCGATCGTGTAGGCGGACGCTTCGCCGCTCGTGCCGAAGTAGCTCGCGAAGACGATTTCCCGCGCCAGCCCGACGATCCTCGAGATGCCCGTCCCGATCGAGAAGATTGCGGTGTTGCGCGCAACGCCGCGCGCCGCGGGTGCGCCGATGTCACCCTCCTGCTCCTCACCCGGCTGCGACAGGTCCGGGCCGGGAGCCGGGGCGGCCCCGGTCAGCTGCGCGCTCGCGACCCGGTCGATGCCCTCCGGCGGCAGCTCTGCCGGCGGCGCTTCCTCCGTGGGTGCGCGCGCGTCGGTGCGCGCGCCGCCGATCGCCTGTCCGTGCTCCGCATGGCCCGGGTGGGGCGGATCCGCGGCGTCGGGGGGTTCTCCGGGCGGGGGCAAGGCCGCTATAGTACGGCGCGCCGCACGCGGTCGTTTGCGCATGTTCGGCAGCACCCAGCCATGGCCAACATCCACTCACAGAAGAAGCGGATCCTTCGCTCCGAGCGCGAGCGGATCGAGAACCGCCTCTACACCTCCACGATCAAGACCTACTTCCGCAGCCTGGAGTCCCAGGTGGCAAGCGGCGACACGAGCGCCGCGCAGAGCACGCACCGCGAGCTGGTGAGCACGATCGACAAGGCAGTCAAGCGCGGCGCGCTGCACCGCAACACGGGCGACCGCAAGAAGTCCCGCGCGGCGCGCACGCTCGCTCGCCCCAGCTAGCGCCGCGGCCGCGCTACCGCGCGATCCGCTCCACCGCGCGCACGGCGAGCGTGTCCTCGCCGAGGGCGGCGATCGGTGTCCGCGCCGCACTCAACGGCGAGCCCCCGCGCGAGTCGAGCTCCAGCTCGGCCAGGATGGCGAGCGCGGTGCGCAGGCGGGCCGGATCGCTGGCGGCAGCATTCGCGACGAGCCGCTCGGCCGCGCGCGCAGGCATCCGCAGCCCGCGCTTGACCTCCGCGCGCGACTCGCCCGACTGCAGGCGCACAGCGATCGCGAGCGCCTCGCGCAGGCGCTGCGCCATCACGTAGATCAGCCCCGACACGCGCTCGCCCTGCTGGCGCAGGCGCAGCAGCGCCTCGATAGCCCCGCGCAGATCGCCGGCCACCAGCGCGTCCGCGAGCGCGTAGCTGCGCCACTCCGAGGAGTGCGCGGCACGGCGCTCGATGTCCTCGGCGGAGATCGCGCGCCCAGCGCCGCTGCGCCCGCCCGCCACGCGCTCAGCGCCGGCATCGGCCGGCTCGTCTTCAAGCTCGAGCTTCTCGAGCTCGCGCAGCAGGCGCTGCTGGCGCTCGCCGACCTGAGCGACGAGCGCACGGGCGCCCGCCGGGTCCAGCTCGAGGCCCAGACGCGCTGCCTGCTCGCGCGCCCAGCCGGCGAGCTCCCACGGCTTGACCGTGACCTGCGCCACGACCTGCCCGCCGGCGCGCCTGACGGCCTCGTGCACCGCCGCAGGAGCCTTCGCGCGGGGCTCCTCGCGGGCGAACATGGCGAGGGTGGTCTCGGGAGGCATCTGTGCGAGCGCGGGCAGCAGCTGCTGCTCGACCTCGGCCTGGCGCCAGCGCTCGACTCCCTCCACGATGATCACCCGGCGGGAGACCGCGAGCGTCATCGCGGCGAGCGCCGCGGCCACGCCCGCGGGGGTGGCCGCGTCGCCCTCGAGCAGCTCGACGCTTGCCGCAGCGTCTCCACCGGCCTCCGCAAGCGCCCGCAGCCCCGCGCGCCGCTCGGCCACCGCGCCGTGATCGTCGCCGTGGATCAGGTAGACGGGCTTCAGCTCTGCCATCGCCGAGGCGAGTCTAGGCGACCGCCGGGCGTTCAGCTCTCGGCGAGGCGGCGCAGCGCCGCCACCGCGTCTCTGAGGATCGCCTGCTCGGCCGGCGAGAGCTGCTCGGCGATCGTCTGCGCCAGCCAGCCCTCGCGCTGGCGGCGGTCGAGCTCGATCGTGCTGCGCCCCGCGGCGGTCAGTTCGACGAGCGCGCGCCGGCGGTCGTCGGGGTCCGGCCTGCGCGCCAGCAGGCCGTCGCGTTCGAGGTCGCCGACCGTCTGGGCCATCGACTGGGGCCTGATCCGCTCGGCGACCGCCAGCTCGCTCACGCTGCTGGGGCCGTCGCGGTCGAGGCGCCCGAGGACCGCGGCCTGGGAGAGCGAGAGGCGATGCTCGGCGCGCAGCCGCCGCACGAGCTGCCCCAGCACCCCGCGGAGTTCGCTCGCCACGAGCGCTGCGTCGATGGGCGCCATGGCGCGCATCCTACCTGCGCACTGCACAGTGAAGCTGCACAGTTTACCTGTATAATTATTGGCAGTGCCGCCACTCCTCCTCCCCTCCGCCGCACGCGCCGCCGACGGTGCGGCGGCACGGGAGGATCGCTACAAGTGGATCGCGCTCTCGAACACCACCCTCGGAGTGCTGCTGGCGACGCTCGACCTGTCGATCACGCTGATCGCGATGCCGGACATCTTCCGCGGCATCCATCTCAACCCGCTGGTGCCCGCCAACAGCCTCTATCTGCTGTGGATGATCCTCGGCTACATGGTCGTCACGAGCGTGCTGATCGTCTCGCTCGGGCGCCTCGGGGACATGTACGGGCGGGTGCGCATCTACAACCTCGGCTTCGTCATCTACACGGTCGCCTCGCTGCTGCTGGCGGTGGACTGGATGACGGGCAGCGCCGGCGCGAGCTACCTGATCGGCTTCCGCCTGCTGCAGGGCGTCGGCGGCGCCTGCCTGCTGGCCAACGCGGCCGCCATCATCACCGACGCGTTCCCCGTCAACCAGCGCGGCATGGCGCTCGGCATCAACAACATCGTCGGCGTCAGCGGGATGTTCATCGGGCTCGTGCTCGGCGGGCTGCTGGCGCCGATCGACTGGCGCCTGGTGTTCCTGATCTCGGTCCCCGTGGGGCTGTTCGGGACGGTGTGGGCCTACCTCAAGCTCGAGGAGCGCAGCGTGCCGCGGCGGCGCCCGATCGACTGGTGGGGCAACGCGACCTTCGCACTCGGCCTGGTGCTCGCGATGGTCGCGGTGACCTACGGGATCAGGCCCTACGGCTCGTCGGCGATCGGCTGGGGAAGCCCGCGCGTGATCGCCCTGCTGTCCGCCTCGGTGGCCTCGCTCGCCGCGTTCGTGGCGATCGAGCGGCGCGTGGCCGATCCGATGTTCCGCCTGCCGCTGTTCCGCATCCGCGCCTTCTCCTTCGGCTCGCTGTCCACGTTCCTCTCCGCGGTGGCGCGTGGTGGGCTGATGTTCATGCTGATCATCTGGCTGCAGGGCATATGGCTGCCCCAGCACGGCTATGACTTCACCGAGACACCCCTGTGGGCCGGCATCTACATGCTGCCGCTGACGCTGGGGATGCTGCTGGCGGGACCGACCTCGGGCTTCCTCTCGGACAAATTCGGCGCGCGCCCGTTCACCACCGGCGGGATGCTCGGCGCCGCGCTCAGCTTCCTGCTGCTGGCGCTGCTGCCCACCGACTTCCCCTACCCCCTGTTTGCGCTCGTGCTCGCGCTCAACGGCATCTCGATGGGCCTGTTCGCCTCGCCCAATCGCGCCGCGGTCATGAACAGCCTGCCGCGCGGCGACCGCGGCGCCGGCGGGGGCATGAACCAGACCTTCCAGAACTCCGCGCAGGTGATCTCGATCGGGATCTTCTTCACGCTGATGATCATCGGTCTCAGCAGCACGCTCCCGCACACCCTCAGCAGCGGCCTGCAGGTTCACGGCGTCGCCGCAGCGACCGCACAGCGCGTGGCGCACCTGCCGCCCGTCTCGATCCTGTTCGCAGCCTTCCTCGGCTACAACCCCATCCAGCAGCTGCTCGGCCCCCACGCCCTGGCCGCCCTCAGCGCCCACAACCGGGCGGTGCTCACGGGCCGCGCGTTCTTCCCCCACCTCATCTCCGCGCCGTTTCGCGACGGTCTGCACGAGGCCTTCGCCTTCGCGATCATCGCCTGCCTGCTCGCCGCCGTGACCTCGCTGATGCGCGGCGGGCGCTACCACTACGAGGAAGATCCACCCGAGGCGGGCAGCGGAGAACCCGCCAACGGGCAGCCCGACGGCGAGCACGTGATCATCCAGGCGCACCGATCGGGACACCGACAGCAGGAGGAGCAGCATGCGAGTTGAGTGGTACGGCCAGTCCGCCTTCCACCTCGATGCGCGTGAGGAAGCAGTATTCGTGGACCCCTTCGGCGATCTGACGGGCCTCACGCACAGGAGGTTCGACTACCCGCCGATCGAGGGAGTAGAAGCGGATCTCACGCTGATCACCCACGAGCACATGGACCACAATGCCGCCGAGCTCGTCGGCGGCTCGCCGACGGTGCTGCGCTCCACGGCCGGGCGCCTGCAATCCCCGCTCGGCGAGGTCGTCGCGATCGCCTCCGAGCACGACCGTGCGGCGGGCACCGAACGCGGCCCCAACACGATCTTCGTGTTCGGGCTGGGCGGGCTGCGCGTTGCCCACTTCGGCGACTTCGGCCAGGCGGCACTGCGCGAGGAGCAGGCCGCGGCGCTCGGAGTGCCCGACCTCCTCTTCCTGCCCGTCGGCGGTGGGCCCACGATCGGCGCCGATGAGGCCGCCGCGATCGTGGAGCGCCTGTCGCCGCGCTGGGTCGTCCCGATGCACTACCGCACGCACCGCATCGACTTCCTGGAGAGCGCCGATGACTTCCTGGCGCGTATGCCAGCCGTTCACCGCCTGCAGACGAGCGCGTTCGAGCTCGAGCAGCTGCCCGCCCACGAGGGACCGCTCGTGCTCGCGCCGGCAGCCCCCTAGCTAGCTGTTCTGCCCACGGAGGTTGTGAACGCGGCTGATGGGTGGCCGGTTGTCGATCCCTGAGTGTGGCCTGCGCGTGTTGTAGTGCTCGAGCCAGTGTGGCAGGGCTTGGTTGCGGTGGTGGTGTGAGCGGTAGCTGAGGCCGTAGGCCCACTCTCTGCCCATGGTCTGGTGGAAGCGCTCTACCTTCCCGTTGGTCTGGGGCCGGTAGGGCTGTGTTCGCAGGTGCTTGATCTGCTGAGCGGTGAGCAGCTCGCGCAGCGAACGGTTGTGAACGTAGGTGAATGCGTTGTCGGTCATCAAGCGCTTGGCGTGGATGCCGTTGCTCTCAAACCACGCCAGAGCGCGCTGCACGAACGCCGTGACGGTCGCTGCTCGTTCGTCGGTGTGCAGCTCGACGTAGGCCAAGCGGCTGTGGTCATCGACGATCGCGTGCGCGAAGTCGTAGCCGACATGCTCGGCCATCCTCGCGCTGGTCGTGCTGCGATCCCCGGTGATCCGGTGTCCCGGCCGCGCAAAGCGCGCATAGCGGGCGCTGTCCATGTGCAGCAGGTCTCCCGGGCAGGGCCACTCATAGCGCTGCACCGCCTCTCGTGGCCGTCGTGGTCTGCGCGAGAGGCCGTGACGGTGCAGCACCTTCCAGACCGTCGAGTGCGGGTGGCCCACCACACCGGCAACCAGCCGGGGGCCCCAGCCGGTGTGGCGACGCGCTTCGCAGATGCGCTCCTGCTCGCTGCCCCTGAGCAGCCTCGGCGAGCGGTGAGGACGGCTGGAGCGATCAGCCGCCCAGGCCAACGAGTGGCGTTCTGCAAGCGAAGCCGCTCGATAACGATGCCACCAGCGATGCGCCGTCGCCGGCGAGACGCTCATCAACACCGCGGCCTGCCTGAACGTCATCCCGCGCTCGATCGCCTCGCACAGCGCGAGCCGCCCCGCGGGTCCGAGCTTCGCTCTACCGTGGATCTGCATCCGGGTCCTCCTGGAGTCGTGAGCCTTCGCAGACCCACAGCCTCGGGAGAGACCCGGATGCCTCCTAATCAACCGTTCACAACGTCTATAGGCACGTCAGCTAGCTGCCCGCCTAGCGCACGACGAGGTTGACGAGCTTGCCGGGCACGACGATCTCCTTGACGATCTCCCGCCCGCCGACGTGCGCCAGCACGTTGGGCGCGGCCCGGCAGAGATCCTTGAGCGCCTGCGGATCCGCATCGGCGCTCGCCTGCACGCGATCGCGGACCTTGCCGTTGACCTGGCAGACGAGCTCGTAGACCTCGCGCTCGAGCAGCGCCTCGTCGGCCTGGGGCCAGGGCTGCTCCCAAACGCGCTCGCCGGTGAGCAGCTCGTAGACGTCGGCGCAGACGTGCGGAGCGAAGGGGAAGAGCAGCGAGGCGGCGGTGCTCAGGGCGAAGCCGAGCGTCTCCGGCGCCACGGCCTCGCGCAGGCGCGAGCAGTCGTTGAGCAGCTCCATGACCGCCGCGATCGCGGTGTTGAAGGCGAAGCGGCGCAGGTCGCCGCTGACCTTGTCGATCGCCCAGTGCGTCTTGCGCAGCAGCTGGAGCTCATCGCCATCGACCTCCGCCGCGGCCTGCGCCTGCGCGGGGGCCGCGCCCTTCTCGGCGGTCTCCGCCGCCAGGCGCCACAGCCTCGAGAGGAAGCGGTGCACGCCCTCGACGCCCTCATCCGACCAGTCGGCGTCCTGGTCGGGCGGACCGACGAACAGGATGTAGCAGCGCGCGGTGTCCGCGCCGACGCGTTCGATGATCGAGGACGGTGAGACCACGTTGCCCTTGGACTTGCTCATCTTGGCGCCGTCCTTGGTGACCATGCCCTGCGTGAAGAGCGCCTGGAAGGGCTCCTGGAAGTCGAGGTGGCCGAGATCGGCGAGCGCCTTGGTGAAGAAGCGCGCGTACATCAGGTGCAGGATCGCGTGCTCCACACCGCCGATGTACTGGTCGACCGGCATCCACTCGCGCAGCGCCGCCGGGTCCCACGCGCGCTCTTCGTTGTGGGCGTCGCAGTAGCGCAGGAAGTACCAGGAGGAGTCGACGAAGGTGTCCATCGTGTCCGTCTCGCGCCTGGCGGGACCGCCGCAGCCGGGGCATGTGGTGTTGACCCAGTCCTCCGCCGCCGCCAGCGGCGAGCGGCCCTTGGGCGTGTAGTCCTCGATGTCGGGGAGCTCGACCGGCAGGTCCTCGTCGGGAACCGGGACGGTGCCGCAGCGCTCGCAGTAGACGATCGGGATCGGGCAGCCCCAGTAGCGCTGGCGTGAGACCAGCCAGTCGCGCAGACGGTAGTTGACCGACGCGTGCCCCTTGCCGCCGCGGTCGAGCCAGGCCACGATCGCGGCGAGCGCCTCGCGGTTGGGGACGCCGTCGAACTCGGCGTTGGAGTTCACGAGCACGCCGTCGCCGGTGAACGGAAGCCCGCCCTGCGCGCCGTCGTCGCCCTCGCCGGAGGACGCTTCCTCGGGCGGTGCGATCACGCGGCGGATCGGCAGCCCGAACGCGCGCGCGAAGGCGAAGTCGCGCTCGTCGTGCGCGGGCACCGCCATGATCGCTCCCGTGCCGTACTCCATGAGCACGTAGTCGGCCACGAACATCGGCAGCTGCTCGCCGTTGACCGGATTGGTCACCGTGCGCCCGAGCGCCACGCCCGTCTTGGGCTTCTCGGCGTTGCCGCGGTCCTCGTTGGTCTCGGTCAGCGCGTGGTTGACGTACGCGCGGACCTCCTGCTCGTGCTCGGTCCCCTCGGCGAGGCGCATCACGTCGGGATGCTCGGGCGCCATCACGAAGAACGTCGCGCCGAACAGCGTGTCGGGGCGCGTGGTGAATACCGGGTACTCGATACCCAGCTCCTCGCACACGAAGGTCACCTCGGCGCCCTCGCTGCGCCCGATCCAGTTGCGCTGCATCGTCTTGACGTGCTCGGGCCAGTCGATCCCGTCTAGGTCGCCCAGCAGGCGCTCGGCGTAGTCGGTGATGCGCAGGAACCACTGCTCGAGCTGGCGGACCTCGACGAGCGCGCCGCAGCGCTCGCAGCGCCCGTCCGCATCGACCTGCTCGTTGGCGAGCACGGTCTGGTCATGGGGACACCACTTGACGGCGGCCTGCTTGCGGTAGGCGAGGCCAGCGCGGAAGAGCTCAAGGAAGATCCACTGCGTCCAGCGGTAGTAGCTCGGTTCGTGCGTGGCGAGCTCGCGCGACCAGTCGATCGAGATCCCCCAGCGGCGGAACTGGGTCTGGAAGGAGGCGATCGAGGCGGCGGTCGAGGCGCGCGGGTGCACGCCCGTCCTGATCGCGTGGTTCTCCGCCGGCAGGCCGAACGCGTCGTAACCCATCGGGTGCAGCACGCGCCGGCCCAGGCGGCGGTGGTAGTGCGCGATCGCGTCCCCCACCGCGTAGCACTTCAGGTGGCCGATGTGCGGCTCGCCGCTCGGATAGGGCAGCATCTCGAGCACGTAGGAGTTCGACGAGCGCCCCCCGGCCAGCGCGGATGGCCCGGGCGCGCCGGCCGGCCGCCCGGCGCGGGGCTCGTTGGCCACCTCCCAGGTGCGCTCGCGGGCCCACACCGCCTGCCAGCGGGGCTCTATCTCCTGCGGGTCGTAACGATGCTCTGCCACGGCAGTCGCAGGTTAGCGGGCGGCCTGCCGGCGGGCGATCGCTCGAGCGGGTGCGCTCAGTGAAAGCGCGAGCTGGCCCGCAGGGCGGCCACGATCGGGGCCGGCGCCTTCGCCGGCGAGCCCGCGTCGAACGGCGGCTGCGGGTCATACTCGATCCCCAGCTGGATGGCCTGCGCGACCTCGTCGCCGGCGATCCTCGCGGCCAGCGCGAGCGCCATGTCGATTCCGGCCGAGACGCCGGCCGCAGTGACGAGCTTGCCGTCGAAGACGACGCGCTCGGCGCTCGGCTCGGCGCCGAGCGCGCGCAGCTGCTCGAGCGCCAGCCAGTGGCCCGTGGCGCGCCTGCCCTCGAGCAGGCCCGCCGCGGCGAGGATCAGCGAGCCGGTGCACACCGACGTGCTCCACAGGCTCGTCTCGTGCATCGCCCGAATCCAGTCGAGCACGTCAGCGCCGGCCCGCGCGGCCACCTCACCGGGGCCGCCGGGGACGAGCAGCACGTCGCAGCGCTCGACCTCCGCGATCGAGCGATCGGCCAGCAGCGAGAGCATGTCGTTGTCCGTGCGCAGCGGCCCCTGCTCACGCGCCACGAACGTGACGCGCGCGCCGGGCAGGCGGCTGAGCACCTCATAGGGGCCGATCGCGTCGAGCGCGGTGAAACGCTCGTAGAGGAGGATCGCGATGTCCATCTCAGGCCGCCAGCGCCGATCGCGCGGGGCCGGCCTGGAAGCGGCGGCGGTACTCCGCGGGCCCCACCTCCAGGGCGCGCAGGAAGACCCTGCGCATCGTCTCCGCGCTGCCGAAGCCGCAGTGCTCCGCGATCATCGCCAGCGGCTCGCCCGTGTCCTCCAGGTGGCGCCGCGCGGCCTCCAGGCGCACCCGCTCGACGTAGCGCGCCGGCGTGACGCCGGTCTGCTCGCGGAACGTGCGAGCGAAGTGGCGCGGGCTCATGTGCGCGCGCTCCGCCATCGCCTCGACCGAATGCCCGGCGGCGGGGTCCTCCATGATCAGCCGCAGCGCCTCGCGCAGCGGCTCGCGCTCGGGCTGGCGGGCGCTGAGCGCGGCGCTGAACTGCGACTGGCTGCCCGGGCGGCGCAGGAACAGGACCAGGTGGCGTGCGATTGTGAGGGCTGCGTCGCGGTCGAGGTCCTCCTCGACGAGCGCCAGCGCGAGATCCATTCCCGCGCTCACGCCGGCAGAGGTCCAGATCGAACCGTCGCGCACGAAGATCGGATCGGGATCGACCGCGACCGCGGGATGCCGGCGCGCGAGCTCCTCCGCGGCGGCCCAGTGGGTCGTGGCCCGGCGGCCGTCCAGCAGGCCCGCCCGCGCGAGCAGGAAGGCACCCGTGCAGACCGACGCGGTGCGCCTCGCGCCCGCCGAGGCTCGTGCGAGCCACTCGATCAGCACCGGGTCCTCCGCCGCCTGCTGCGCCCCCGCGCCTCCGGCCACGATCAGCGTGTCGAGCTCCGGCGGCGTTTCGGAGATGCCCTGCTCGGCGCTCACGCTGAGCCCGCTGGAGGTGCGCAGCGGGCCGCGTCGGGGTGCGATCACTCGCAGCTCGTAGCCGCGCCCGGCGCCCCCGCTCGCATCGATCAGGCGCTGCGCGCCGGCGAAGACCTCGAGTGGTCCGGTCAGATCGAGGCTCTGGACGCCCGCATAGATGAGGATCGCAACCTGCCGTGGTGATGTGGAGCGCTTCATGCGGCGATCATCCTCCAAACGGCGTCTGTCCGCAAGGACGAATATCCAACGATTCCTGCCATAACGCGCGGACCTCGCGGGCGCGCGAGCGGGTCCGGGGAGCACCCGCGGGAACCTGCGGGAGAGGCGCCCGCCGCCGAGCGACGCCGACGTCTACGATTGCCGCGTGGAAGGAGAAGCGCAGGCCTCGGGCTACCCCGCTGACGAAGACCCTCACGGCCTCGAGGCCGCGCCGGGTCGCGTGGCGAGCATCGTCGCGGCCGCCGAACAGGCCGCGGGCGAACTGCGCGACCAGGCGGAGGCGCGGGCGGGCGAGCGCATCGCCGAGGCCGATCGCGCGGCGGACAACCGCGTGCTGGCTGCCGAGGAGGAGGCCGAAGAGCTGCTGCAGGCGGCGCGCGCGGAGGCCGAGTCCACGCGCAACGAGGCCGCCGCGGTGGCCGAGCAGCTGACCGGCGAGACGGGTGTGCTGCACGAGCGGGCCGCCCAGGCGCTCGCCGAGGCGCGCGAGGAGGCCGCCCGCCTGCTCACCGACGCGCGCGAGGAGTCCTCGCAGACGCGTGCGCAGGCGCTCGAGGAATCCCAGCGGATGCGCGACGAGGCGGTCCGCGAAGCGCAGGACATGGTCGCCTCGGCCAAGGACGAATCCGAACGCGCCCGCACCCACGCCCTGCAGGAGGCCGAGCACGCGCGCGCCCAGGCCGCGCAGGAGTCCGAGCGGCTGCTCGCCGGCGCGCGCGACGAGGCCAAGCGCATCGGCGAGGAGACCCAGAAGGAGACCGAGCGACTGCTCTCCGAGCGGCGCGAGGAGCTCGCCCGCGTGCAGGAGGAGGCCGAACGCCAGGCCAGGGACATCCGCGCGGAGGCCCGCGAGGAAGCGCGCGAGATCACCAGCGAAGCACACGTGATCGCGCGCGAGGTGCTGGAGGAGGGCACCGAGGTCTCGCGCAACCTGCGCGAGCTCTCGGTCTCGCTGCGCAACAACGCCGAGCGGCTGCTGCGCGACGTGGGCCTCGCGCACGGCAGCATGACCGCGCGCATCGAACAGGTCGTACCGCACGAGGAGCGCCCGCGCCCGCGCGTCGCGGCCCCCGGCAACGGCGCCGCACGGGGGCGCGGCCGAGCCGACGCGGGCGAGGCCCGGCGCACCGACAACGGCGATGGCGAGGATCTCGAAGTACCCGAGTTCATCCCACGCGGGTAAACGCGCAGAGCCCCTCGCCCGCGTCCGCGGGCGGGCCGAATGGCTACACTTCGCCGCAGTGAACGCGGGGCTATAGCTCAGCTGGGAGAGCGTCTGGCTGGCAGCCAGAAGGTCGTCGGTTCGAGCCCGACTAGCTCCATGAAACGTGCCGGCGCGCGGGTCAGCCTCGCATCGCGGGAGCGACGTCCCGCGCGAGCAGCTCGAGCGTGCGGCGGTCCATCGGCGGCCGGGCCATGACGAGGAAGTCCTTCACGCCCACCTGCATGTAGGGCGTGAGGTGCTCGACGAGCTGCTCGGGGGTCCCGGCGAACATCCCCTCCCTCAGCGCATCGACCTCCATGCCCAGCCCCTCGGCGCGTAGGCGCAGCTGCTCCTCCGCCTCGCGCTCGTCGGCGCCGAGCACCACCCGCGCGACCAGCTGCAGACGGATCTGCGAGCGATCGCGGCCCACCTCGGCGCAGTGCGCCTCCAGCGCGTCGAGCTTGCGCCTGTACTCGTCCATCGGCATCAGGAACGTGTTCCACCCGTCCGCGTGGGCGGCCACGTGGCGCAGCGTGACGCGCTCGCCCGCACCTCCGATCCAGAGCGGGATGTGCGGCGACTGCAGCGGCTTGGGCTCGCAGCGTGCGTCGCGCAGCTGATAGTGGCGCCCTTCGAAGGTGGTGGTCTCCTGCGTCCACAGCGACTTCACGACCGCGGCGGCCTCGCCGAGCATCGCGAGGCGCTCCCCGAGCGGCGGGAACGGGATCCCGTACTGCTCGTGCTCGAGCTCGTACCACGCGCCGCCCATGCCCAGCTCTACGCGGCCGCCGGACACGTGGTCGATGGTGACGGCCATGTTGGCGAGCACGGCGGGCCAGCGGTAGGTGACGCCCGTGACGATGATGCCGCAGCGCAGCCGCTCGGTGTGCGCGGCCATCGCCGAGAGCAGCGTGAGCCCCTCGAAGCACCGGCCCGTCGGGTCGGCCTGGATCGGCATGAAGTGGTCGAACACGGAAGCCCAGTCGAGACCCACCTCCTCGGCGGTGCGCCACAGCTCGAGGTAGGAGGGGAAGTCGGCGTTCTGCTGGCCGGCGTGGATGCCAAAGCGCAGCCGGTCGGGGAACAGCGGCATCGGGGCCTCCTTGGTCGGCGGGGTCCTGGGGGTCACTGCATCTTGGCAGCGCCGCTCCCGCGCTAGTAGCGCCCCTCCTCGGCCGCCCGCTCGATCTCCTCGAGCGTGATGTCGGTGCGGCGTTCATCGACCATCCTCTGCAGCGCCTCGCCGATGCTCGGCGCCCACAGGCGCCGCTGCGCGGGCACCCGCCCGGGCCCCTCGTCGAACTGCTCCCACTCGAGCTCCACCAGGGGCATCGGCGAGCTGGGTGCGTCCGCGGGCGCCGGGGCACCCCGCCCGTAGAGGTTGATGTGCGCCTGCCAGCCACGTGCGCAGAGCTCGCCCATGGCCGCGAGCGCCTGCCACTGGTTCGCCACCGGCCCGGGCCGCTGCGAGCGTCGGCGCAGGTACCGGGCGATCAGCACGCACGCGAGCGCCAGCGCCAGGATCAGGGGCACGATCACGAACGTTTCATAGAGCGGTGCGTAGGTGCTGCCACCGCGGTAGCTCGCAACAACAGGAACGGTTCCGGTCGCGATCATGGGAGCGCCGCCAACCGAGGTCGAGCGAGCTGTCCTCGGCTAGGCTCCATCCTCCGCAAGCCAAGCCTTTGCCTCGGCCAGATCGCGGACGCGGAAGCCTCGGGCCCTTCCGGGAAGCAGGAAGGAAAGGGCGCGCAACGCGGGACGTATCCAGTCCTCGTCGCTGACCACCGCTACGCGCTCGTAGGAGGTCGCGTGGCGCACACGGAACCCCGTGTCAGCGCTCATCGCGTCGCCCTCGACCTCACGGACTTCAGTGCCGAGCAGGTACAGCAGCCGCACGTTGCGGCCCGCGGCAATCTCTTGGCGCAACACAGGCTCGACGGTCTCCTCCCAATCGTCGTCCTCGACCTCCCCGACGGCCTCAAAGCCGATCGTTCCGGCCGGCATGTCCGTGATCGTTCGCAACATGGCCTGGTCCCTTCTCGTGTCTGCCATCGGGCTGACGGCGGTATCGAAGTCGAGTCTCACCATAAACGTTCTACATCCCCGCCGGCGGGCTCCGCCAGGGACTAATCTGATCATGCGATGAAAGCGGCGCGTGGCAGCTGCTCGACCAGGCCGACTCGGGCAAGCTGATGGGGAGGCCGTGAGCGCCGTGTGTGCGGGGTTCGTGGCGGACAGCTTCCGTTGGGGCAGCAGCTCCACGCCACTGTGGGAAACGCTCGCCATCGCGGCTGTCGTCGCGGCCATGCTGGTGGCCTGCATGCTGATCGCCACCCACCTGCACCGGCGTGAGCGGCGCGCGAAGCGCGTTGCCGACCAGTGGCAGGCGCTCGCGGTCATGGGCGAGCTGTGTCCGCGCGGCTGGAAGGCACAGATCACGCTGTCGGGCTGCGACGCGCCCCGGCCCGACGGCGCGCCGGATTCGCGCGAGCCGCTCGTCGCGCTCGAGTGGCTGCAGTTCGACGAGCCGTCGCGCGGCACACCGGCGGCATGGCGGGTGTGGGCGCCGAGCATCGGCGCTGCGCTGCAGCAGATGGTCGAGGACCGCGCGAGCGAACTGGCGCGCGCGCAGGATCGCTGAGCGACGCTCAGCCCGCCGCGATGCGGTGGAACAGCTCGGCGAGGGGCCCGGGCAGCGAGAGCATCGCCCAGTGCCCGGTGGGCAGGTCGTGGAGCTCCCACTCGGCGCCCGCGAACAGGGCGCCGCGCGGATCCTCCGCGGCGATCAGCTCACGGACGCGAGCGACGTCGATGCCGCCCGCCGTGCAGAAGATCGCCGCGCGCCGCAGGCCGGGCGCAGGCCGATCGCGGGTCAGGCGCAGCGGCGAGGTGAACGTCGCGTAGGGCTGCGGCGTGGCGCGCTCGGCGATCAGCCGCAGGTGCTCCTCGCCGAGACCGCTCGCGCTGCCGAATGTCCCCGCGACGAGCGCCTCGCGGTCGGGGACCGGCCACCTCCAGCCCTCCCCGTCCCGCTCTACCGCGCGCAGCCCGCTCGCGCGCATCTCGGGCGGCTGCGCGTCGACGATCGCCATCCCGTCGGGAAGCGGGGAGGTGTCGAGGTAGACGAGCGCACCGAGGCGCTCCGGCAGCCGATCGGCGACGCCCGTGATGACGATTCCGGCATAGCTGTGACCGACGAGCACCGCGTCCTCGAGCGCATTGAACGCGAGCACGTTGACGACGTCGGTCACGTGGGTCTCCAGGTCCACCCCGGGATGCGCCAGGTGCACGCGCTCGCCGAGCCCCGTGAGCGTCACCGCGTGGACCTCGTGGCCCTCCTCGCGGAGCCGGCCGGCCACATCCCGCCAGACCCACCCCCCCAAGCACGCGCCCGCCACGAGCACGATCGGTCGCCTGGGAGCATCAGCCCTGTCAGCCACGGCCCCAGGCTAGCACTCGCAATTGGCTGATATCACCATTGCGACGGGCGACTCGGCCGAAGCAGGCTCAGACTCCGGTCTGGGCTGCGATCTCGCCGGTGGCGACAGCCTCGGCGAGACGCTGGTGGTCGAGTTCGTTCTGGTCGGCATACAGCGAGGCGAAGCGGGCGATGGCCCTGTCGAAGGTCCTCCCAGCGCCCAGATAGGCGGCGATCGCGAGGCGATCGCCCGAGCGCGCGTGCACGCGCGCGAGCGACCATCCGCAGGCGCGTGTATAGGCGTGCAGGCCCGACTCGCTCAGCGTGGAGAGCTCGGCCGAGGCCTTCCAGTCCCACAGCTGGCGTACGTAGAAGTCATGCTCGCGGCCGTCGAGGCCCTGGCTGCGCTGCCAGCTCAGAAAGACGTCGCTGGCCGCCTGCGACATCCGCTGGCCGCGCACCACCCGCTCGCCGTGATTGGCGAACTCGCTCGCCCCGAGATGGGGCTCGAGAACGGAGGCCTGCGCCTCCTTGGCCTGCAGCATCAGCGGATCCATGCCCTCGCGCCCGGCGAGCAGGAACACCCACGCGCGCGTGCCCACGCTGCCTATGCCGACCACCTTGCGCGCCATGTCCACGAAGCGGTAGTTGCCGAACAGATAGCGCCGCTCGTCGTCCAGACCCGCCGCGTACCCTTGCAGCAGCTCGCCCACGAAGTCGCTCTCCTCGCGGGCGTCGGCGGGGTCGAGCAGCTCGCGCAGCGGGACCAGCAGCGGCGGGATGCTGCGGAAGCGCAGCCTGCCCTCGACGCGCTCGGTGAGCTTTTTGACCGCACGCAGGCTGGTCTTGCGCCGTGCCCGGTCGAACGGCTTGGCGAACACGATCCGGCCCTTGGGGTCGAGCCGCCCGCCGAAGCGATCGACCAGTTCGCTGGCGTTGAGGCGCTCGTACCACACCTCCAGATGACTCACCTGCGCGAAGTCGCGCATCGCCGTGCGGTACTCCTGCACGCAATCGCGCACGATCCGCCGCCGGGCCGTGGCCGGCAGGCCGATGTCGCGCCCGGCGATCTCGGCGCTGGTCGCCATCCGCTTGACGTCCCACTCCCACGGCCCGGGCAGCGTCTCGTCGAAGTCGTTGGGGCTGAAGATCAACCTGCGATCGGGCGCGGCGAAGCCGCCGAAATTGGCGATGTGGGCGTCGCCGCAGGCCTGCACCGTGATGCCCGAGTGCGGGCTGACGGCGAGATCGCCCGCCATCACGGCGGCCGCACCGCGGTAGAAGGTGAACGGCGAGATCAGCATCCGCCCGTAGCGGATCGGCACGAGCTCCTGCACCCGCGAGGCCGCCTGGGCGGCGAGCACCGCGACCGGGTCGAGCCGATCGGGGGCGGGCGCCCACTCGCCATGGGCCGAGCGCGGTACCGCCTTGCGGGCGGCCCGGCCGCGCTCGGCGGACTCGCCGTGCTGCAGGGTCGCGACGGCCGAGGAGCCCATCACGGGGTCCGCCGAGGGCGTCGCGGGGAGGCGTTTCTAGGAGTCCGGACGCAGGACACTGCGCACACTCTAAGTACCGGCATTGAGTTCGTGCGCGACCTGGACGATCGCGGTGCGCTGATAGAAGTCCACCGCCACGATCGCGCCTTTCACATGACGCTCGGCCAGGCAGCGCCCGATGCGCCCGCGCAGGAAGGCGGCCCGGCCGATCGCGGCGTTCAGCGTGGCGCTCGGCGGGAACGGCGGTATCCAGTGGTTGATCAGCAGCAGCGGGCTGTGCTGTTCGCCGCGATAGCGCTTGCAGCTCAGCTGGTCGGGACGCGTGGCGCCAAGCGGGGTGTCCTGGATGAAGGAGAACGCGGGCATGTACCAGGAGGGCGAACCGCCCTGCTGCTCCGCGAACACCAGCAGCCGCCGCCCGCTCGCGACCAGCGAACCGAGCGTGGGCAGCGGCGCGCCGTGCTCGAGCGTGGCGAGGAAGCGCATCAGCCCCGCGGCCCCGAAGGCGCGCTCGATCGTGGCGGGCGGGACGTAGTCCTCGACGATCACGATCAGCACCTGATCGGGATTGCCTTCAAGGAAGCCCCGGATGAGCTCCAGTTCGCGGTCGAGCGGCTCTGCTCCGAGCTCGCAGAGCGTGTGGCACAGGTAGGGCTCGGGGGTCCCGCTCAGGGTCCCCAGGCCGACGCCTCCGGCCACGCGATCGGCAAGCCGCAGCGCGGCCGGCGGGAGCTGTTCCGCGACCTTGTTGCGATCGGAGCCCTCCGCGGCGAGATCGGTCCGCACGTGACCCGTGGCCGGGTCATACACGCCGGTGTGGACGTCGATCAGCAGCGCCCTCACCCCATCCTCGAGCTGACGGGCGATCGGGTAGTTCTGATTGGCGAAGTACCAGCCCGGCTCGGTGGAGGCGGCGAACGAGTTGTGCGTACCGGGGAACAGGACTTCGTCCAGGCGGCGGTCGCACGGGGCGGTTGCGCTGTTGCAACTAGTCGACTCTGCGGCCGCGTGCTGGTCTCCCGACCCCCCGCCGCAGGCACTCAGGGCGAGCACGATAACGGCCGCGGGCAGGCATGCGATCCACCGCGCGCGTCGGCGCGCCGAGTCCGAGCTGCCGCGCACGGGCGCCATCGCGCGGCAAGTCTACGCCCGCCGCACGCGCCCAATCGGCGCGGACTGCGCGCCGCGGAGCGGAGCCGTGCTGACGCACCTGCCACTGCCGCTGCGATCTGCGCGATCATCTGGGCATGGCCCTGCTCGCCGTCAAGCTCCTGCTGGCGCCCACCTTCGTGGTCGGCGCCTCGCTCGCCGCGCGGCGCTTCGGGCCGCGCACCGGCGGGCTGATCGCCGGACTGCCGGTTGTGGCCGGGCCGATCCTGCTCGTCTACGCCCTCGCGCACGGGCGCAGCTTTGCGGCCGGCGCGGCGGCGGGCACACTGCTCGGGCTCGTCTCGCTGATCGCCTTCGTGGTCGTCTACGGGCACCTCGCGGGACGTCTGTTCTGGGGCGCCAGCATGCTCGCCGGCTGGCTCGCCTTCGCCGTCGCGACGGTCCTCTTCACGGCCGTCTCGGTGCCCGTCGGCGCCGCGCTCCTGCTCGCGGGCGCGGGGCTGGCGGCGGGGCTGGCCGCGCTGCCGCATCCGGGGCGTGCAGCGAGCGCGCAGGCGAGCCCGCCGAGCTGGGACCTGCCGATGCGCGCGGCCTGCGCGCTGGCGCTCGTGCTCGGCCTGACCGCAGTCGCCGGCTGGCTGGGGCCGCAGCTCAGCGGCCTGCTCGCGCCGTTTCCGATCATCGCCACCGTGCTCGCCACCTTCACCCACGCACAGCGCGGCCCGGACGAGGTGCTGCGCCTGCTGCGCGGGCTGATCAGCGGCTTTGGCGCGTTCGCGCTGTTCTGCTTCACGCTCGCGATCGCGCTGCCCCACCTCGACATCGCCTCCGCGTTCGCGCTGGCGACGGCCCTGGCCCTGCTCACGCAGAGCGCCGTGCTTGCGCTCCTGCGGGGCGAGCGCTACGTGGGCACGCCGTCGCGCACCAGCTGATGGCGCAGGCGCTCGCGTAGATCGGCGAAGCGCCTGGCCTCGTCGAGGATCAGCACGACCAACAGCAGCGCGAGCGCGGCCAGCGTCACCAGCGAGGATGGCTTGAGCTCCTCCTCGGCGAACAGCAGCACGAGCAGCGCTGCTGCGCACAGCAGGCGCTGCGTGCTGAGCCGATGGATGTTGCGCCAGCGGAACGCGACGTGTGCGAGCAGATAGATGGCGGTACCGCCCAGCATCGCGCTGGCCGCCACCAGCCCGAGCGGGTCGGCCACGTGGCCGAGCGTCTTTTTGAGGCCGAGCGCGAGCAGCGCGATCCCGGCCACCATCGGGAAGTGCAGGTAGGAGTAGGAGTCGCGCGCGATCTCGTTGCGCTCGCGGCCCGCGGGCGCTTTCGAGAGGCGGCGCTCCGCTACGATCGCGACGACGTCGAAGTACAGCCACCACAGGGCGCCGGCCACGAGCATGCCGAGCACCGCCGCAGTCACCACGCCGGCGTCCAGCCTCGCGCTCGATCCGGCGCCGATCGCGACGATCGACTCACCCAGCGCGATGATGATGATCGCGCCGTGGCGCTCGGCGAAGTGGGAGGGCACGAGCCTCCAGCCGTCGGCGCCGAAGAGGTAGGGGCCGCCCATGTCGAGCACGAGCGCCAGCCCCCACAGCCCCAGCTGCAGACCGCCGCGGGCGAAGGCCGCTCCGATCAGCAGCCCCACGCCGATGGCGGTGCTCGCGGCAAGGCCGATGACCGAGCTGCGCAGCGCCGCGTCATCGCGGCTGGCGAGCAGGAACAGCGCGATGTGCGCTGCGCGCACCACGCCGTAGGCGCATGCGAACAGCAGCGCGTCGTCGCCGAAGGCGCCGGGCACGCACAGCGCGGCGACCAGCAGCGCGGCCATCGCGGCGAACATCACGAGCCGCACGGTCCCCTCCTCGGGGTCCACCACGCTGGTCAGCCACGCGTAGCCGACCCACGACCACCACAGCACGCCCAGGATCAGCAGCGCCTTCAGCACCCCTTCCCACGTCGGCGTGCGCGCCATCAGCGCGGTGCACTGCGTCAGCGCGAGCACGAACACGAGGTCGAAGAACAGCTCGAGCGAGGTCACGCGCTCGCCCTCGCGGAGCACCGCGGTGAGGTGCGGCAGGCGGCTGGACTGAGCGGTGCTCACCGCCCAATCTTGGCAACATGGCGCGCCGCAGCGCGCCCGGGCCGGCCGCCCGCACTGCGCGGGCCGGCGCTCGTCGGCCGCGCGACTAGGGGCCTTCGCCGGCCGCGCGCGCCGGCACCTCGCCCCAGAGCTGCTCCAGGCGGTAGAACTCGCGCGTCTCGGGGGTGAAGATGTGCACCACCACGTCGAGGTAGTCCATCAGGATCCAGCCGCCCTCGGCGGAGCCCTCCACGCGCCGCGGCAGTGTGTCGTGCTCGTGCTTGAGGCCCTCGAGGATGCCGTCGTGGATCGCCTTGGCCTGCCGGCCCGTATTGCCCGAGCAGACCAGGAAGTAGTCGGTGTAGCCGAGCACGCCGCGCAGGTCCAGCTCCACCACGTCGAGCGCCTTCTTGTCGGCGGCCAGACGCGCGATCTCCGCGATCAGCTCCTCGGGGAGCATCAGATCGAGACCTCCTTGCGCGCGCCGTAGAGGCAGTGTTCGGCGATGTAGCGCGCGACCGGCTCACCGACGAGATCCTCGACCGGCTCCCCGCGCGCGGCCCGTGCGCGGGCCATCGAGGAGGAGATCTCGATCGCGGGCATCTCCAGGAAGCGCACGCGCGCCGAGGCAGGGCGCGGTGCGGGCGAGCCCGCGCTCAGCTGCGCGACCATCTCGAGGATTCCGCGGCGCGCGCTGCCTGCGCGTGCGGCCACGGCGAGATCCGTCAGCTCGAGCAGCTTGGCGGGCTCGCGCCACGACGGCAGCGTGCGCGCGGTGTCCGCCCCCATGAGGAGCGTCAGCTGCTCCTGCGGGTCGCTGGCATGTATGGCAATCAGGCTATCCACCGTGTAGGACGGGCCATCGCGTTCGAGCTCCAGCGGGCACACCGCCAGCGAGCGCTCGCCCTCGAGCAGCAGCTCGCACATGCGCAGGCGATGCGCGGCGCCCGGATCCTCGGCGGCGGGCTTGTGCGGAGCCACGCGCGCGGGCATCAGCACGACGCGCTCGAGCGCCAGCTCCTGCAGGGCGTGGCGCGCCACGGCCAGGTGGCCGCGGTGCGGCGGGTTGAACGTCCCCCCGAGGATGCCCACGGACCGCGGCCGCGCCGGTGCCCCTGGCTCAGGCGCGGACGTGCCCGTCACCCTCGACGAGGTACTTGAACGTGCACAGCTCGCGCAGGCCGATCGGCCCGCGCGCGTGCAGCTTCTGTGTGGAGTTGCCGATCTCGGCGCCCATACCGAACTCCCCGCCGTCTGTGAAGCGCGTGGAGGCGTTGACATAGACGCAGGCGGCGTCCACGGCCCGCTCGAAGGCCCGCGCGGCAGCGGTGTCACGCGTGAGGATCGCCTCGGAGTGACCGCTGCCGTAGCGCCCGATGTGCTCGATCGCCTCCTCGAGCGAGTCCACCACGCCGAGCGCGATCACCGGGGCGAGATACTCGCTCGCCCAGTCCTCCTCGCCTGCTGCCTCCACGAGCCCGTCGCCGCGGCCCGTCTCGCCGGCGAGTGCCAGCACGCGCGCGTCGCCGCGCACGAGCACGCCCGCCGCGGCGAACGCCCGCAGCATGCGCGGGATGAACTGCGCCGCAGCGCCCTCGTGGACGAGCAGCGTCTCGGCCGCGTTGCACACGCCCGGGCGCTGGGTCTTGGCGTTGATCGCGATCGCCTCCGCCTGGTCGAGGTCAGCGCCCGCGTCCACGTAGAGGTGGCAGTTGCCGGATGCGGCGTAGATCACGGGGACCGTAGCGAGCGCTTGCAGTGCCTCCTTGAGGCTCTCACCGCCGCGGGGAATGATCAGATCAACGCTCTCGCGCTGCGTGGCGAGCTCGGCCAGCTCCTCGCGCCCGCCGCCCGCGACGAGGCTCACGCAGCCCTCGGGCAGACCCGCGGCGACCGCCGCGTCGGCCGCCAGCTGGGCCAGCGCGGCATTGCTGTGAAGCGCAGAGGAGGAGCCGCGCAGGACGATCGCGTTGCCGGACTTCAGGCACAGCGCGGCCGCGTCGATCGTCACGTTGGGCCGCGCCTCGTAGACGACCGCGACGACGCCCAGCGGAACGCGCACCTTGCGCACGTCGAGCCCGTTGGGCAGGCGGCGGCCTTCGATCAGCTCGCCGACGGGGTCGGCCAGCGCAGCGACCTGGCGGACCGCCGCAGCGATCGCAGCAATCCGGCCCTCGTCGAGGCGCAGGCGGTCGAGCAGCGCATCGCCGATGTCGGCCTCGCGGGCGTGCTGCATGTCGCGCTCGTTGGCCGCGAGAATCTCCTCGGCGCGCGTGCTCAGCGCCGCGGCGATCGCCTCCAGCGCTGCGTTCTTGCTGTCGCTGTCGAGCACGGCGAGCGTGCGCGCGGCGCGCTTGGCCGCGCGGCAGGTCTCCGCTACCGATGAGGTGATCGTCGCCATCGCCCTACAGGGTAGAGATAGTTCAGTCCAGCACGAGGTAGTCGCGGTGGACCGCCTCGTCGCTGGCGCGCGGCAGGATCTCGCGCACCGCGGATGACTTCAGGCCGATCACCCGCCGCAGCTCCTCGGCGGAGTAGCTGCAGATGCCCTTCGCCAGCGTCCGCCCTACGGAGGCCTCGCCGTCGGCGCGCTCGGCGATGTCGACCGCGTCGCCCGCGTCGAACTCGCCCAGCACCTCGACCACGCCCACCGGCAGCAGGCTGGCGCTGCCCTCGCGCACGGCCCGCGCCGCGCCCGCGTCGATCAGCAGCGTCCCGCGCGTGGGCTTGGCGTACTTCAGCCACAGCTTGAAGCTGCTGTAGCGGGCGTCGCGCGCGGGGAAGCGGGTGCCCTCGCGCTCGCCCGCGAGCACCGCCGCGAGCGCCTCCGGGCGCAGGCCGCTGCAGATCACCGTGGGGATCCCCGCGGCGGTGGCCATCTCCGCGGCAACCACCTTCGAGCGCATCCCCCCCGAGCCCAGCGGTGAGGTGGTGTGGCCCACCTCGAGCTCCTGCACCGCGGCGAAGTCGCTGACCTCGCCGACCATGCGCGCGTCGGCGTTCAGGCGCGGGTCGGCGGTGTACAGGCCGTCGATATCGGTGAGCAGGATCAGCTCGTCGGCGCCGATCAGGACGGCCACCTGGGCGGCCAGGAAGTCGTTGTCGCCGAAGGAGATCTCATCGGTGGCGGTGGTGTCGTTCTCGTTGATCACCGGCAGCACCCGCCACTCCAGCAGCGTGGCGAGCGTCTGACGCGCGTTGAGGTAGTGCGTGCGGGCGCTCATGTCAAAGAACGTGAGCAGCACCTGCGCGCTGTTCACCTCGCGTTCGCGCAGCAGCTCGTCATAGACGCGGTAGAGCTTTCCCTGCCCAACCGCGCTGGCGGCCTGCAGCGCGCCGATCGTGCTCGGCCGCTGCGGCAGCTCCATCACGCGCATGCCGTGTGCGATCGCGCCGCTCGTGACTACGATCACTTCTGCGCCCTGGCGGTGCTGCTCGGCGAACTGGTCGCACAGGCCGGCGAGGACCTCCATGCGCGGCGTGCCGTCGCCGTCGGCGACGACGCTCGAGCCGAGCTTGATCACGATGCGTCGCATGCCCTGAGCTTATGCGCACTCGCCGCGGCTGCGCCCGCGCCTCAGCCCATGTCCAGCTCGAAGCTCACGCCCGCGATCTCGATCTCGTCGCCCGGCTCAAAGCCCTCGCTCTCCAGTGCAGCGAGCACGCCGATGCGCCGCAGCCTGCCCTCGAGGTAGGCCAGCGCGTCGTCGTTGGCGAGGTCGTAGCGCAGCATCAGGCGCTCGATGCCCCGGCCCCGCACGGCGAAAGAGCGCGGGCCGAGGCGCTCCACCTGAAATCCCGATCCGCCGCCCGGACGGAACACCATGTGCTCGGCGAGCTCCTCGCCACCCGCGTCACCCACCGGCTCGGACGCCGGGCCCTCCAGGGCGGGCACCCGCGTGAGCAGCTCGCGGGCGAGCGCGTCGAGGCCGACACCGGTGGCGCTCGAGCTGGCGAGCACGGGGACCTCGCCGCCCAGGCGCTGCTGCCACTCGGCGACGCTCGCATGGAGCCGCTCGGCGCTGACCAGGTCGGCCTTGGAGAGCACGAGCACGCGCGGCAGGCGCGCGAGCCGCTCGTCGTGCGCTGCCAGCTCGCGCTCGATCGTGGCGTGGTTGACGGCCGCATCGGCCGTCTCCCCGGAGCTGAGCTCGGGAGCGACGTCCAGCACGTGCACGAGCAGGCGCGTGCGCTCGACGTGGGCGAGGAAGTCGTGCCCCAGGCCCGCGCCCTCACTGGCCCCCTCGATCAGGCCGGGGATGTCGGCCACGACGAGCTGGCGCTCATCGCCCTCGAGCACGCCCAGCACCGGCGAGAGCGTCGTGAAGGGATAGCTGGCGACCTTCGGCGTGGCGCGCGTCAGGCGCGCGAGCAGCGAGGACTTGCCGGCGTTGGGCAGCCCCACGAGCCCGACGTCGGCGAGCAGCTTGAGCTGCAGCTCGAGCCACCCCTCCTCGCCGGGCAGGCCGCGCTCGGCGAAGCGGGGCGCCTGGCGGGTCGGCGTGGCGAAGCGCTTGTTTCCCTTGCCGCCGCCACCGCCGCGCGCCACGGTGGCGCGCTGGCCCGCCGCCAGCAGCTCCCAGCGTCGCCCCGCGAGATCGCCGCCGTCGTCGCCCGGCGCGAGGATCTCGGTCCCGGGCGGCACGCGCAGCGTTAGCGTCTCGCCGTCCGCTCCGTGGCGCAGCGAGCCCTCTCCGTGCCCGCCGCGGCCCGCGCGATAGCTGCTCTTGCGCCTGAAGCTCTGCAGGTCGCGCAGCGAGTCCTCGCAGACGAGCACCACGTTGCCGCCGCGCCCGCCGTCACCGCCGTCGGGACCTCCGCGCGGCACGTGAGCTTCGCGACGAAAGCTCATGCAGCCGTCGCCGCCGGCGCCGGCCTGCACGTGGATCCTCGCCCTATCGTGGAGCATGCAGAGCATCGTGACAGCAGCGGGCGCCACAGCCCGGGGACCGCAAGCAAGGAGCAGAGCATCGATGAGCACCACCGCCGACGACCGTGTCCTGCTGATCACCGGTGCCTCCTCCGGGATCGGGGCTGCGACCGCGCGCCAGGCCGCCGCAGCAGGCTGGCGCGTCGTCCTGGGCGCCCGCTCGCTGGATCGCCTGGAGGCGCTCGCCGAGGAGCTGGGCGGCCCCCGGCGGGCGCTCGCGGTGTGCTGCGATGTGACCGAGTGCGAGCAGCAGCAGGCGCTCGTCGCGGAGGCCCTGGCGGGCTTCGGGCGCATCGACGCAGCCTTCGCCAACGCCGGCTTCGGCGGCCCACGCGGCTTTCTCAATGACACGCCCGAGCACTGGCGCGAGATGGTGCTCACCAACGTCTACGGCGCGGCCCTCACGATCCGCGCGTGCATCCCGGCGCTGAAGGAGTCGCGCGGGCACCTGCTGCTGACCTCCAGCGTGGCCGGGCGCAGGGCGCTGCCGGGCTCGCTCTATTCGTGTACCAAGCACGCCGTGACCGCGATGGGCGAGGCCGCTCGCCAGGACCTCCACGAAACGGGCATCCGCGTCAGCGTGATCGAGCCGGGGATGGTCGATACGCCGTTCTTCGACAAGCGTCCTGCCGCTGCGCTGCAGGACGAGGACATCGCCCGGGCGGTCATCTTCGCGATCTCCCAGCCGCCCCACGTCGACGTCAACGAGCTGCTGATCCGCCCCACCGCACAGCAGGGCTAACTGCGCCACAGCCCCCTTCAGGGCGCGGCGCGGGCCTCAGGCCGGCTCGCCCTCGCCGGGCAGCACGCTGACCACGCGCCCACGCCGCCCGGTCGTGAACTGCACCGTTCCGGCGGCCCGCGCATAGAGGGTGTCGTCCTTGCCGATGCCCACACCCGCACCCGGCTTGAATCGCGTTCCGCGCTGGCGCACGATGATCTCCCCGCCGCTGACGCTCTGCCCGGCGAACGTCTTGACGCCAAGTCGCTGCGCGTTGGAGTCGCGCCCGTTGCGGCTCGAGCCGAGCCCCTTCTTATGAGCCATCGCCGGTCGCCTCCTTCGCGCTGGTGGCCTTCGCTTTCGGTTTGGCCGCGGCGGGCTTCGCGCCCTCGCCGGCAGGAGCTTTGGCCCGCGATGCTTTGGCGGGCGCTTTCGCGCCGGCGCTCGTGATCTCGGTTACCTCGATCTGAGTGAGCTCCTGGCGGTGGCCGGTGCGGCGCTTGTAGCCGCGCTTGGGCTTGAACTTGAAGACGCGCAGCTTCTCGCCGCGAACGTGCGCGAGCACCTTCGCGGTGACCTTCACGTTCTGCAGGCCCGCCTTGTCGAAGACGGTGTCCTCGGAGCGGTACAGGATCGGCTCGAGCGCCACGCTGGCACCCTCCTCGGCGGCGAGGCGCTCGATCAGCAGCCGCTGGCCGCGCTCGACGCGGTACTGCTTGCCGCCGGTCTTCACGATCGCGTACATGTCTCTCTCGGTCTCGATTCTCTGGCTTTGATGGCCTGCGGGGCTGTTGCGGGCGCGCGCAGCGCTACTCGGGTGCGGCCTCGGCCTTGGCAGCCGAACGGCGTCGCCCGCCTCTGCGGCCACGACGCCGAGGTTTGGATTGTAGGCCATCCTCGCCGGCCTCGCCGGGCGGGCCCGCCTCGCCCGCGGCGGGCTCCTGGAGGGGCTCGGCGTCCACCGCGGTCGGTGTCTCGCTGAGGCCGGCTTCGCGGCGCGCCTCGGCCTCGTCGCCGTCGGCAGGACCCCTGCGCCCGCGAGCGCGCGAGCGCCCCGTGCCGCCGGTCGGCGCCGCCCGCCGCCGTCCCTCTCCCGCGCCGCCGGTGCGCGCGGGCGCACTGACCACCTCGCCGGACTCGTCGAGCAGCAGCGCGCTGGCGGCCGTGCGCCCGACCTGGTCGATGCGCACCATGCGCTTCTCGCCCACGTGCTGGGCGGCGCCCGCGATCGAGATGATGTAGCCGTCGATTTTGGCCACCGCGTCGTCGACGTCGTACATGTGCGGCTCGACGATCTCGACCAGCACCTCATCGCCCTGGCGGAAGGGCAGGGCGCGCTCCTCGACCTCCTCGCGCGTGCCCGTGAAGGTGATCGCGAAGTGATCCAGCGTGAGCCCCTCCGAGCCCTCGAAGAGGAACGACTTGCCCGTCTCGCTCTCCAGCGCGTGCAGCACGCGCGAGCCGTGCCCCGTGAACTGGGTGCTCACGCGGGGGTTGATCTGCACGAGGAACGCGTCAGCGTCGGGGTGCGCGACGGCGACGTCGCGCAGCCTGCGCTCGAACTCGATCGCGATCGTCTCCTCCGAGCGGATCACGCCCTCGCCGTCACAGGTCGGGCACGGGCGGCTCATGATCTCGCGCACGCCCTCGGTGACGTTCTGGCGCGTCATCTCGACCAGGCCGAGCTTCGAGATCTCGGCCGTGAAGGTCTTCGTGCGGTCCTCGTCGAGCGTCTTGCGCAGCGTCTTGAGGACCGCGTCGCGGTTGCGCGCGCGCGCCATGTCGATGAAGTCGATGACGATTATCCCGCCGATGTCGCGCAGGCGCAGCTGGTTGACGACCTCCTCCGCTGCCTCCAGGTTGGTCTTCGTGATCGTCTCCTCCAGGCCCGCGCCCTTGCCGCGGCCGATGAAGCTGCCGGAGTTGACGTCGATCACGGTCAGCGCCTCGGCGTAGTCGATGATCAGGTAGCCGCCGCTCGGCAGATCGACCCGCCGCGAGAGCAGCCCGTCGATCGCCTTGTCCACTCCGTAGGCCTCGAACAGCGGTTCGGGCTGCTCCCAAAGCTCGACGCGCTCGACCAGCTCGGGGGCGGTGCGCGTGAAGAAGGAGACCAGGCGGTGATACTGCTGCTCGTCGTCGACGATCGCCCGCTCGAAGTGCGCGGAGAAGATGTCGCGCACGACGCGCACCGACAGATCGGCCTCCTGGAAGACGAGGTCCGGCGCGGTCGTCTCCTCGACGCGCTTGACGAGCACCTCGTGGAGCTTGTGCAGGTATTTGAGCTCGCGCTCGAAGTCCTCGCGCTTGGCGCCGTGGGCGGCGGTCCTGACGATGACGCCGCCGTCGTCCAGCTTCAGGTCCGCGGTCTGGCGGCGCAGGCGTTCGCGCTCGCGGTCCTCCAGGCGCCGCGAGACTCCGACCCCCTCGCCGGTGGGCGCATAGACCATGTAGCGACCCGCGATCGTCAGCTCCATCGACAGGCGCGCGCCCTTGGTCTTGAGCGGGTCCTTGACAACCTGCACGACGATCTCCTGACCGGGCGAGAGCAGGTCTGAGATCTTGCGCCCGCTGCCGCTTCCGCGCCCGCGCTTGGGCGTCTCGACGCCGGGCAGCACGATCTCATCGACGTGCAGGAAGCCGTTCTTCTCGAGGCCGATGTCGACGAAGGCGGCCTCCAGGCCGGGCAGGACGTTGTCCACCTTGCCCTTGTAGATGTTGCCGACGATCGAGCGCCCGCCGCGGCGCTCTATGTAGAGCTCGGCGATGCGGTAGCCCGCCTCGGGCGTGCCGCCGCCGCGTTTACGCGCCCCGGCGGCCCGGCGCGCTGTTGCTGAGGAGCGCGAGGCGGCGGGGGTTCCGCTCGCCTCCAGGAGCGCCACGCGCGTCTCGGCGCGATCGACGCTGACAAGCACTTGCTTTTTCAATTTGATCCAGTCTCTCTCTATGGAAGGAAGCCAAGCTCCGTTCGCGTGGGCGCACGGTGAGTGCACGCCGGGTGTCTGGGCGAAGGGTCGGCGGATGGTCGATCGCCGCGCGCCCGGCCGACCGCAGCCGGACTGAGCGGCACTGGCGGTCGGTGGGTATCAGCTCGGCGGACATTCAGGTCTAGTAGCGCAGCACACGGTCCTTCAGCGCGGCCGAGGCGCGCGCCTGGACGTAAATCGATTGCAACAGGCCCACGGCCAACAGGGTGGTGATCACCGACGAGCCCCCATAGCTCAGGAGCGGGAGCGTGACGCCGGTAATGGGCATGATCCCAATGGTCATCCCCACGTTGACAAAGACCTGGAACATGAGCATAGCCGCTACGCCGGCGGCGATCAGCGAGCCGAACAGGTCCTTGGACATCACCAGCACCCGCAGCGTCCGCGAGATCAGTAACGCATACAGCAGCAGCACCAGCCCCGCACCGACGAAGCCGTACTCTTCGCCGACCGCCGCGAAGATGAAATCGGTGTTGCTCTCGGGCACGAAGCCGTCTTCGATCTGCCCGCCGCCGCCGCCGAGCCCCGTCTTCTGGCCAGCGCCGATCGCGATCTTGGACTCCTGCTGCTGGTAGCCTTCCTTCTCGGGGTTGGAGCTCGGGTGCAGGAAGGCCGTCAGGCGCGCCACCTGGTAGGGCTTGAGCAGGTTCACGCCGACCGCCGGCGCGGCCACCATCACGAAGGCCACCGCGACCACAACGAGCGCCGCGAGGCCGCCGAGGTGCTTCCACGAGCTGCCCGCGATGAACAGCAGCATGTAGGCGATCACCACGTAGACCATGCCCGAGCCGAGGTCGGGCTGGACGATCACCAGGATCGCGGGCACGAGCGCCGCGATCATCACGCGCACGGTTGTGTCGCGCTCGCGCAGGCGTCGGGAGCGCTCGACGATGAACGCAGACAGCGAGACGATCAGCAGCACCTTGCCGAGCTCGGAGGCCTGGAATGAGAACAGCGGGAATTCGATCGCCCGCTGGGCCCCCTGCGCGGAGTGGCCGAGGCCGAGCACCGCGAGGATGCTCACGATCAGGCCTGCGTAGATGACGTTTTTGTAGCGGCGCAGGAGCGAGTAGTCGATCCTCGAGAGCGCGAGCATGCAGAGCACGCCCACCAGCAGGTAGATGGCCTGGCGATCCACGTAGTAGTCGGGGTGGCCGGGGACGAGTTTGCGCGTGGCGACCCGCAGCGTCAGCAGCGAGCAGGCCCCGAGGCCGATCACGGCCAGCGTGAGCAGCGGGTCCAGCGGCAGGCGCAGCGACCGCGGCGGGGCGACCGGCGGCTCGTCGGGCGCGGTGATGGGGCTGAGCGGGCTCACAGCGTTTTCGAGGTCCCCGCGACGAACTTCTCGGGCTTGTGCAGCCACTGGGAGGCGATCAGACGCGCCACCGGGGCCGCGGTTTCAGCGCCGAAGCCGCCCTGCTCGACGGTCACCGCGATCACGATCGGGTGCTGCGGGTTGTCGACGAAGCACATGTACCAGGACTGGTCTTCCTGGCCGGTGTGTTCGGCGGTCCCCGTCTTGCCGTACACCGGGTCCTGTTCCTGATCCCAGCCTTCCCACACGTCCGCCGAGGTGCCGCCGGGCTGGCTGGCGGCCTCGTGGATGCCCTGCATGACGAGGCTGAGGTCTTCGTAGTTGAGGTGCACGTGACCTTTGGGCGGGGCGCTCAGGGTCTGCAGCAGGCCGCCGCCGGCTTCGTCGATCTGCTTGCCCAGGTGCGGCGTGACGACCGTCCCTTCGCCGCCGTCCATGTATGCGTTGGCAAGCGTCGAGTAGGCCACCGCCATCTGCAGCGGGTCGGTCAGCAGTTCGCCCTGGCCGAGCGCGAGATCCATCTCATCGCCCACGCTCCAGGGCCGTTCTTCGGCGACGATCCCGCAGCTGACACCGTGGTGGGCGCGACGGCAGCGCTGTTCCTCGTGGTTGACTTCTTCGCGCCATTTGGCGTCGGGGATCAGGCCAGCCGTCTCGCTCGGCAGGTCGATCCCGGTGGCCTGGCCGAGGCCGAGCTTGTGCGCCATGTTCTGGATGATGTTTCCGTAGGAGAAGGAGCGCTCGCCGACTTCGAAGAAGTAGGTGTCGGAGGAGACCTTCAGCGCTTCCACGAGGCCGACCGCACCGTAGTCGGCGTGGCCGGCGTTGCAGAACGGTTTGGTGGACACGTAGATGCAGGTCCCCGCCCCGAGGCCTTCGCCGGGCGACATCACGCCCGCTTCCAGCGCGGCCATGGCGGTGATCGGCTTGAACGTCGAGCCGGTCGGATAGGTGCCGTTGACGGCGCGGTCGGTGAGCGGCCCGGGAGCCGAGCCGCTGCCCTCGAGCGCCGCGTATTCGGCCTGGGTGAGCGGTTTGGCGAGCTTGTTGGGATCGAAGCTCGGGTAGGAGCCGATCGCCAGGATTTCGCCGTTGCGCGGATCGATCGCGGTGAAGGCCGCGGCGACGGCCGGTTTGCCGCCCGCGCGCGCGCGTTCGATGCCTTCACGCAGTGCCTTTTCGGCCTCAACCTGCAGCGGCAGGTCGAGCGTCACCTGCAGGCTGTGCCCGGCGTGCGGCGCGGTGGGGGCGACCTTGCTCGGCACCGGATAGCCGGCGGCGTTGACCTCGACGCGGGAGATGCCCGGTTCGCCGCGCAGGTAGTGGTCGTAGTAGTACTCGAGGCCTTCCTGGCCGACCACCGTGCCCTGCGGCACGCCCCTGAAGGCCTTCAGCTTGAGCTCTGGTACGGAGACCTGGCCGACATAGCCGATCACCTGAGCTGCCATTTCACCAAAGGGATAGGAGCGGATCGAGACAGGCTGCTGCACCACGCCCGGGTATTCGGAGGCGCGCTCGCCGAGCACCGTCAGCACGCCCGTTCCCGCGTCGGTCTTGATCGTCACCGGCGCGTAGGGCAGCGCCGTGCGCCCGCGCACGACGAGCGCCTCGACGTGCGCGGCGCTCATCCCCAGCAGGGCGCCGAGACGCCGGTAGAGGGCCAGACGGGGGTGGCCCGCGGGCGGCAGCGCGGAGGGCACGATCTGCACCGCGTTGGTCGTGCGGCTGGTCACGATCGCCTGCCCTTCGCGATCGAAGATCTCCCCGCGCGGCGCCGCGATCGGCAGTTCGCGCACGCGGTTGGCGTCGGCCTGCTGGACGTACTGTTCGCCGGAGAGCACCTGCAGATACCAGAGGCGGAAGAAGATCACGCCGAACATCACCATCGCGAGCGCGCCGATGATCGCCACGCGGTAGGCCAGCTGCGGCGAGACCGGTATCCGCGGGTCGCGGCGCGTGGCCGGCTCGATCGCGCTCATCGATGCGAGAGCGGGCTCAGGCCGCCGGTCGTGTACGCGCGCCGGCGCCGGCGCCGGCGCGGATCGTCGGGCAGCGCGCCCTCGAGCGAGCGACGCACGAGCAGCCAGACGGGGACCGCGACGATCGTGTCGACGAGCACGCCGAGCACGATCTGGCGCACCAGCTCGAGGCTGACGGGTGCGTCCACGCCGAGCATGAACTCGATCAGCGAGTAACCCACCAGCGCGGCGGCTGCCGCGGCCGCGCCCACCAGCAGCGGCGTGAGCGCCGCCTGCGGATCGCGCACTTCGCGCAGACGCCCCGCCCAGTAGCCGATCAGCGTGAAGATCAGCGAGGTCACGCCGAGCGTCTGGACGAGGGCGAGGTCGACGAGCAGGCCGACGGCGAAGCCGGCGAGAGCGCCGAGCGTGGAGCCGCACAGCAGGCCCACGAAGACGACCACGAGCGGGGTCAGGTCGACCGTCACGCCGAAGACCGGCACCTCGGAGACGACGCCGATCTGAAAGAACACCACGAACAGCGTGAGCGCGGCGATGCGCGCGATCAGCGAACCCGAGACGCCCGTCGTGCTCATCCGCCGACCCCCACCGAGGCCAGCTGTTCGCCGCTGTTGCTCGAGGTCTGGGGAGGCGGCAGGCGCGACGCCAGGCCGCTGATGTTCGCAGCGCGCGTGCCCTGCGCGGCCGTCAGGACCTGGACGATGTCGAGGTCGTGCAGGTTCACCACGGGATGCACGTTGACCGACTTGTAGGCGCTTTCTTCGTTGACCGACGTGACCTGGCCGATCAGGATGCCGGGCGGGTACAGCGAGTCATCGGGCGGCGCGACGGTGCCGGAGGTGACGACGTTTTCACCTGGCAGCGCCTTTTCGCTGCCGGGCAGGTACTGCAGCAGCAGGTCGTTGGGGTCGCCGACCTTGGGCTGCAGGATGCCGGTGGCGTTGGACGTGCCGATCCGGGCCGAGACGCCCATCGAGCTGTCGGTGATGAGATCCACGACCGCGCCGTCGGAGGCCGCCACGGCGACCTTGCCGACGAGGCCTTCGGCGTTGATCACCGGATCGTTGTCACGCACACCGGAGGATTCGCCCTTGTCGATGATGACGGTCGAGTACCAGATGTTGGGCGACTTGTAGACGACCGTGGCGGTCACGGGCTGGTAGTTGTCGATCCCCAGCTGATCGACGTGGTCGAGCGCCAGCAGCTCGTGGTAGCCCCGTTTTTCGCCCTGGTCGGCCACGACCTCGGCGCGCAGTTTGTCGACCTGCTTGAGCAGTTCGTCGCGCTGGCTTTTGGCGTGCAGCGTGTCGCCGAACCAGCCGAACATGTCGCGCACCGGCTTCAGCGCCTTGTTGGCACCGTTCTGGATCGGCGAGATGACGGTCAGGAAGTCGCGCTGCACGGCGTGCAGACGCCCGTTGGGGGCCTCGCCGAAGTAGGCCGTCAGCAGCAGCAGAGAGAGGACGACGAGCAGAGCGAGCACCGCGCGTCGTCGCCGGACCGTCTTGTCGTACACCAATAACTACCTTCCGGAGCGTTCACGGACAGAGTACCCACGGCGCGGGCGGAGCGTCACCGGCGGCGCCGGTTGCGCGAGGTGCGGTTGGAGCGGTGGATCGCCTCGAACTCCTCCAGCGAGCGGCCCGAGCCGACGGCCACGCAGGTCAGCGGCGACTCGGCCAGGTGGGCGGGCATCTGCGTCTCCTCGCGCAGCCGCTCGTCGAGGCCCTGCAGCAGCGAGCCTCCGCCCGCGAGCATGATGCCGCGGTCCATGATGTCGGAGGCCAGCTCCGGCGGCGTGCGGTCGAGCGTCTCCTTGACGGCGTCGATGATCTGGCTCAGCGGTTCCTCGAGCGCCTGGCGGATCTCCTCGCTGGTCAGCACCACGGTCTTGGGCAGCCCTGCCACCATGTCGCGCCCGCGGATCTCGGCCTGCAGCTCCTCGGGCATCGGGCAGGCCGAGCCGATCTCGAGCTTGAGCTCCTCGGCGGTCTGCTGGCCGATCAGAAGCTTGTACTCCTTCTTGGCGTAGTTGATGATCGCCTCGTCCATCTCGTCCCCGCCGACGCGGATCGACTGTGAGACGACGATGCCGCCGAGCGAGATGACGGCCACCTCGGAGGTGCCGCCACCGATGTCCACGACCATCGAGCCGGTCGGCTCGCCGACCGGCAGACCGGCGCCGATCGCCGCAGCCATCGGCTCCTCGATCAGATAGGCGGTACGGGCACCCGCCGACAGGCAGGCCTCCTCGACCGCCCGCTTCTCCACGCCGGTCACGCCGGAGGGCACGCACACGACCACGCGCGGGTGCGCCCAGCGGTTCTGGTGGACCTTCTGGATGAAGTGCCGGAGCATCTGCTCGGTGACGTCGAAGTCGGCGATCACCCCGTCCTTGAGGGGCCGGATCGCCTGGATCGTTCCCGGCGTGCGCCCGAGCATGCGCTTGGCCTCGATGCCCACCGCGTGCACTTCGCCGCTGCGGGAGTCGATCGCCACGACGCTGGGCTCCGACAGCACGATCCCGCGGCCGCGCACGTATACCAGCGTGTTGGCCGTTCCCAGGTCGACCGCCATGTCGCGGCCGCCGAATCCTGTCAGATAGCTGAAGATGCCCATATATGAGAGAAGGGCACGCTTGGATTTGCTCTGGCGCCGCTGCGTCGCGGCGCTCTCGCCCGCCAGCGCTAATTGGGGCGTACCCGTGGCGCAGTGTAGCGAACGTCCCTCGGCGGGCGGATGCGCCGCCAGTCGATTTGCAGGGCAAATCCACGCCGCGCCGGGCGCGCGGGGGGCGTGCGAGCGCTCAGCCCTCCAGCAGCTCCGGGAAGATGTCGAGCAGCCTCGCCAGCGGCAGGCCGACGACGTTCTCATAGTCGCCCGCGACCTTCGAGACGAGCGCCGCGCCGGCGCCCTGGATGGCGTAGCCGCCCGCGCGGCCACGCCACTCGCCGGTGGCCACATACCAGTCCAGCAGCCGCGGCGAGAGCGCGCGGAAGCTCACCTCGGTGCGCGCGAAGGCGGTCCGCTCGACGGGTTCGGCATCCCCCTCCCCGTCTCCGATCAGCACGGCGATCCCGCTGATCACCTCGTGCGTGCGCCCCGCCAGCACACCCAGCATCTCGCGCGCCGCGCGCGCGTCGGGGGGCTTGCCGTGAACGCGCCCGTCGAGCGCGACCACGGTGTCGCAGCCGAGCACCGCGGCGCGGGCTCCGCGCGCGTGTACCGCGCGCGCCTTGCGCAGCGCGTTCTCGACGGTCACCAGCTCGGGCGGGCCCTGCTCCAGCTCGGCGACGCCGGGGACCCGCACCGTGAAGGCGACGCCGAGGCGCTCGAGGATTGCCCGCCGCTGGGGCGAGCCGGAGGCCAGCAGCAGGGGTGCTCGCGCGGGCGCCGCTACAGCTCCCCGAAGAAGAGCGCGGTCTCGCGCGCGGCCGACTCGGGCGAGTCGGAGCCGTGCACCATGTTGGTGGCGGTCTCGATCGCGAAGTCGCCGCGGATCGAACCCGGGGCCGCCTCCAGCGGGTTGGTCGCCCCGATCAGCTGGCGCGCCGCCCTGACCGCGTCGGTGCCCTCGAGCAACATCGCGACGATCGGCCCCGAGGTGATGAAGTCGACGAGCTCGCCGAAGAAGGGACGCTCGGCGTGCTCGGCGTAGTGGCGTTCGGCCAGCTCGCGCCCGACGGTCATGTGGCGCAGGGCGACGATCCGCAGCCCCTTGCGCTCGAAGCGGGCGATTATCTCGCCGCTGAGGCCGCGGGCGAAGGCGTCGGGCTTGACAAGGATCAGCGTGCGGTCCATGGATTCCTTTGCTTGCAGGGGTTGGGTCTTCAGGATGTCCGGCGGGCGCGTCCACCGGGCCGCGTCGCGCGTCCCGTGGTGGGCCGGCGGTCGAGATCGGCCGCTCCCGCGGGCGACTCGCCGGCAACGGCCGGCGCGGGCGCGCTCTCGACGGCGTCCTCCAGCCCGTCCGCGGGGGCGGTGTCGGCTAGTGCGGGCAGATCGCTCTCGAGCACCGGCGCGCTGGCCCGGCGCCGGCGCGTGCGCGGGGCCTTCAGACCGGGCACGTCGGCCTCGCAGTAGGGACAGATCGTCCATGCCTGGTCGAGCGGGCGCGAGCAGTTCGAGCAGCGCTCCTTGAGCTTGCGCAGGCAGCTTGGGCAGCGCACGAAGTCGCGCTCTATGCGGTAGTCGCAGTGCGGGCACAGCGCCTGGTCGAGCTGGTGCAGCCGCGCCTCGGCGGCCTGCATCTCCAGTTCGCGCTCGCGGACGTCCTCGAGGTACTCGGGCGGGCGCAGGATCATGTAGACGATCGTCCCCACGAACGGGAACAGCGAGGCCGCGGTGGCGCAGCCGACGAGCATCGGATCGATGATCCGCCGCCGCGCGTCGGCGTAGGTCCAGTAGATCATCGAGAAGTACAGGACGACCACGAACAGAATCAGCAGGTCGACCACGAGATTCAGGCCGCTGCTTTCGATTCCGAAATACGCTGGCGGGAGCATCGGCCGGCTGAGTTTAGAGAAACAGGCGGCCGAATCCGTAGCCAGCGGCGAAGAACACCAGGACGACAAGCGCCACGATCAGGGCGACGGCGCCGATCATGGCGAGCACGGATGGACCCTGGTCGTTCATGTTCTCGAGCTGGAGCTGCGCGCCTGCGCATCCCCGGCGCGCAGGTTATCGAAGGCCCCGAGCCGGCCGAGAACCTCGCCCACCAGGTAGACCGAGCCGGTGACCAGCACCCCGCCGCCGTGCTCCTGCGCCCAGCGCTGGGCGGCGCGCACGGCGTGCGACGGTTTCGGCTCGCTGGCGGTCTCGCCAAAGCCCAGCTGGCGCGCGAGCGACTGCAGGGCGGCCGGCGACAGCGCCCGCGAGCTCGGAGGCGCGGTGAACCAGGCCCGCTCGCACAGCGGCAGCAGCGCGGCGAGCATCGCGGCCGCGTCCTTGTCCTCGAGCACGCCCAGCACGAGCGCGAGCGGGCGTCGGTCGAGCACCTCGCCGAGCGACTCGACGAGCGCGGCGACGGCCGCGGGGTTATGCGCGCCGTCGAGCACGGTGGGGGGATCGGAGTCGATCAGCTGCAGGCGCCCGGGCACCTCGACGGCGCCTGCGGCAGCGCTAACGGCCTCCTCGCTGAGCGCCACCCCGGCGCGCTCGAGATAGACCTCGGCCGCGGCCCGCGCGAGCGCGAAGTTGCGCCGCTGGAAGGCGCCGCGGGCGCGCAGGCGCACGGGCGGCGCGGCGCCTGCGGTACGCACGATCTGTGCCTCGCGCTCGCCTGCCACGCGCTCGGCCACCGCGAGGGCGGGCGCCGCCAGCCCCTCGCCCAGCACGAGCGTGCCGCCGCGCTGCACGACGGCCAGCTTCTCCTCCGCGATATCCGCGAGCGTGGGGCCGAGCCAGCGGGTGTGCTCGAGGCCGACGTTCGTGAGCACCGTCAGCGGCGAGTCGAGCACGCTCGTTGCGTCG
Source organism: uncultured Solirubrobacteraceae bacterium (assembly GCA_963771085.1). Classification (GTDB taxonomy): domain Bacteria; phylum Actinomycetota; class Thermoleophilia; order Solirubrobacterales; family Solirubrobacteraceae; genus Palsa-744. The sequence continues at coordinate 708,750 of CAVYSB010000002.1, forward strand.
TAGCGGCCTCCCAGCCCGGCCTCCACCACGGCCACCTGCACCCCCTGCTCGGCCATCACCCAGAAGGCAGCCGCAGTGAGCAATTCGAACTGGGTCACGTGGTCGTCCTCGGCGAGGGTGCGGTTGACGCGTTCGGCCGCCCAGCTCGCCCGCCCGATCGCCGCGGCGAAGGCCTCGGCGTCCAGCGCGCCGCCGTCCACCAGCACGCGCTCGCGGTAGGAGACCAGGTGCGGCGAGAGGTAGGCACCGGTGCGCAGGCCGTGACGCGCGAGGATCGCGGCGATCATCCGCGTGGTGGAGGACTTGCCGTTGGTGCCGAGTACGTGGACCGCGTCGAAGCGCCGCTCGGGCGACCCGAGCACGGTCATCATGCGACGCATCCGGTCGAGCCCGAAGCGCATGCCGAACAGCTCGAGCGAGCGCAGCTGGCGCTCGGCCCGCTCCTCTGTCCAGCCGCCGCCTGCTGGGGGATCCGTCTCCATTGGCCCCGGCGCCCGGTCTGCCCCGCGCCTAGGCCTCTTGCGGCCGTTTCCGGGCCGGCTGGTGGGGCGCCGGCGGCTGCGCGAGGGCCTCGATCATCGGCGCGGCTTGCGCCGTGCGAGCTGAGCGCGCCCGAGCGCGAGGAGCTCCCGGCTCATGCCCGCCAGGTCCAGCTTGCCGGCCAGCCTGCGCAGCTCCTTGCGCTCCCGCGCGCCGAGCTTGCCGGGGCGCGCTGCCGTCTCGCGCACCAGCGCCGTGATGCGCGCGCGCTCCTTCTCCGAGAGCGCCTCCCAGCGGCTGCCGACGATCACCGCGGCCTGCAACAGCGCGGCCCACGGCAGCGCTTTCATGCGCTCTGAGCTCGACTTGCGGGGCTTGCTCGACGGGGACACTGCCGCGATGGTAGCGGGGCCACCCACGATATGGCCGGCGCGTGCAGCCCGCGCCCCCCGCCACCGCGCCCCGCGCGCCGGCGGCGGTTCCGGGCCTCTTAGGCGGACTCCTCGCGCAGCGAGCTCTCCTCGGCGTCTTCGGGCGCGGCTTCGGTGACGAGCGTGGGCGTGAGTCCCTTCTCGACGGTCTCCTTCGTGACCACGCACTTCTTCACGTCGCGCCGGGAGGGCAGCTCGAACTGCACCTCGAGCAGGATCTCCTCGATGATCGAGCGCAGTCCGCGCGCCCCTGTTTCGCGCTCGAGCCCCTTCTCGGCGACCGCGGTGAGCGAGTCCTCGGAGAACACGAGCTCGATCCCGTCGAAGGCGAAGAAGCGCTGGAACTGCTTGACGAGCGCGTTGCGGGGCTCGACCAGGATCGAGACGAGGTCCTCGCGCGTGAGCTGGTGCACCGCCGACATCACGGGCAGGCGCCCGATGAACTCGGGGATCAGCCCGTACTCGATCAGGTCCTCGGGCAGGCACTGCTCGAAGACCTCGCCGGGGTCGCGCTCGGCCTTGGCCTCGATCGCCGCCGCGAAGCCGACGCCTTTGTGGCCGATGCGCCGCTCGATCACCTTGTCGAGGTTGGCGAACGCGCCGCCGCAGATGAACAGCACGTTGGTCGTGTCGATCGTGAGGAACTCCTGGTGGGGATGCTTGCGCCCGCCCTGCGGCGGCACCGAGGCCTGCGTGCCCTCGAGGATCTTCAGCAGCGCCTGCTGGACCCCCTCGCCCGAGACGTCGCGCGTGATCGAGGGGTTGTCGGCCTTGCGCGCGATCTTGTCGACCTCATCGATGTAGATGATCCCCGTCTCGGCCTTCTTGACGTCGTAGTCGGCCGCCTGGATCAGCTTCAGCAGGATGTTCTCGACGTCCTCGCCGACGTAGCCGGCCTCGGTCAGCGCGGTCGCGTCGGCGATCGCGAAGGGCACGTTGAGGATGCGCGCAAGCGTCTGAGCGAGCAGCGTCTTGCCGCAGCCCGTGGGCCCGAGCAGCAGGATGTTGGACTTCTGCAGCTCGATGTCCGAGTCGCCGGACATCATCATCTGGACACGCTTGTAGTGGTTGTAGACGGCCACCGACAGGGTGCGCTTGGAGGGGTCCTGGCCTACCACGTACTCGTCCAGGACGTCGTAGATTTCGCGCGGCTTGGGGAGGTTCTCGATGTCGAACGCGGGCGGTGCCGAGAGCTCCTCGTCGATGATCTCGTTGCAGAGATCGATGCACTCGTCGCAGATGTAGACGCCGGGGCCGGCGATCAGCTTCTTGACCTGCCGCTGGGACTTGCCGCAGAAGCTGCAGAGCAGTTGCTCGTTTGAATCGGTCGGTCTGGCCATATCCCTTGCTCTCCCCGGTCGAGCGCCCGCGGCGCTAGTGCTCCGAGATCACGCGATCGATGATGCCGTACTCCTTGGCCTCCTCGGAGCTCATGAAGTAGTCGCGCTCGGTGTCCTGGCGCACCTTCTCGAGGTCCTGTTTGGTGTGCTTGGCGATGATCTCGTCCAGGCGCCGGCGCACGTCGATGATCTCCTTGGCGTGGATCTCGATGTCGGTCGCCTGGCCCTGGAAGCTCGAGGAGACCTGGTGGATCAGGATCTTGGCGTTGGGCAGCGCCATGCGCTTGCCAGCCGCGCCGCCGGCCAGCAGCAGTGCGCCCATCGACATCGCGATGCCCACGCAGATCGTCTGCACGTCGGGCTTGATGAACTGCATCGTGTCGTAGATCGCCAGGCCGGCGTACACGGAGCCGCCCGGCGAGTTGATGTACAGCGAGACGTCCTTCTCGGGATCCTCTGACTCCAGGTGCAGCAGCTGCGCCACGATCAGGTTGGCGATCTGATCGTCCACGGGCGTGCCCAGGAAGATGATCCGCTCGTTGAGCAGACGGCTGTAGATGTCGAACGCCCGCTCACCGCGCGAGGTCTGCTCGACGACCATTGGGACAAGTGGGCTCATAGTCCTCGCATCTGTTTCGCTTCGCCGTCCGGATTCCTCTAGAAGGCTAGCTGGTCGATTGTTGGTCGGTCGGGGTCCACAGGCGCGCGGGCGCGCTCGCCGCCTCACCCGCACCGGGGCCCTCGGCATCCTCGTCGCCGGGCGTCCACAGGCGCTCGCGCGCCTCTGCCTGGGCGAGCGGGATCGGCGTGGCGCTCGCGGCGATCGCGTCGATCGCGTGGCGGGCGGCGAGATCCTCGCGCACCTCCTCCAGGCGCCCCGCCGAGCGCAGGTCCTCGAGCAGCTTCTGCGGCTCCACGCTCTCGCGCTCGGCCATCGGCGCGAGCGCCTCGGTCAGCTCCTCATCGGTGGGGCTGATGCCCTCGGCGCCGACCACGGCCGTGATCACCGCCTCGCGCCGCAGCGCGAGCTCGGCTTCGGGCTCCATCTCGGCGAGCACGTCGGCCTCCTCGCGGCCGATGATCTGCAGGTAGGCCTCGCGCGAGATGCCCCGGTGGGAGAGCGAGTGCAGCATCCGCTCCCACATCTCGCGGGCCCGCGCGCGCACCAGCTCGGGCGTGAGCGCGACCGTGGCGTTGGCCACGGCGGCGTCGAGCGCAGCCTGGCGGAACTCGGCCTCGATGCGCTGCTCGTCGGCCTCGAGCAGCCGGCGGCGAACGTCCTCGCGCAGCTCCTCGAGATCATCAAAGCCGGCGTCGATCGCGAGGTCCTCATCGAGCGCGGGCAGCTGCTTGAGCTTGACCTCCTTGACGGTTATCTCGAAGGACGCCTCGCGCCCGGCGAGCTCCTCGCTGCCGTAGTCGGCGGGGAAGCGCAGTGCGACGGTTCGCGTCTCCCCGGCCTCGGCGCCGAGCAGGCCCTCCTCGAAGCCGGGGATCAGGTTGCCGCTGCCGAGCTCGATCAGCTGGTCGCGCCCCTCGCCCCCCGCGAACGGCGTCCACTGCGGCTGCTCGCCCGGGGCCTCGGTGTCGTCGGCCAGCGAGCCGACGTAGTCGACCACGACGAAGTCGCCGGCGGCGGCGGGGCGATCGGCGGTCTCCAGCCGCGCGAGCCGCTCGCGGATGGCGTCGATCTCGCCGGCGAGCTGCTCCTCGCCGATCTGCGGCTCGCGGCGGGCGACCTCGAGACCCTCGTAGGTGCCGAGCTCGGCCTTGGGCAGCACGCCGATCTCGATCGAGAACTCGAGTGCCTGGCCCTGCGGTGGCAGCTCTCCGAGATCGAGCTGCGGGTCGCCGACCGGCACGATGCCCGCCGTCTCGATCGCGTCGGAGTACCAGCTCGAGAGCGTGTCGCGCACCGCCTCCTCGAGCACCACCTCGCGACCGATGCGCTGGATCACGAGCGGCGCGGGCACCTTCCCGCGGCGGAACCCCGGGATCTTCAGCTCGCGCCCGAGCTGGCGCGCCTTGTGCTCGAGGCGACCCTCGAGCTCGCCCGGCGCGACCTGCACCTGCAGGCGCACACGCGAATCCCCGAGCTCGGTGAGGGTCGTCGTAACGGTCTCGGGCACGCCTGCCACGATACCGTGCCAGGGTGTGTGGGACAGACGAGCACGCTCGCGCGCGCAAGGCGCCGAGGCGTGGCTGTGGACGGGCCCGCTCGGCCACCTGCTGGGCGGCGCACTCGACCTGGCCGGAGCCCTGGTGCGCCACGCGCTGTCGCAGCGGCGCTGAGCGCCGCGGGGCTCGCAGGGCGGGCGGCCGCGTCCGGAGGCGGCCGCCGCGCGCCCTGCCTGCAGGCCCCCGCTATGCGACCGCTGTGCTGCTGCGGCCGAATGCCAGCGTCACGTCGCGGGGCACGACGAGCACGGGGCAGGTTGCGATCTCGATCAGGTGCTCCGCGGAGGAGCTCACGAGGACCTGTCCGGCCTGAGCGTCCGCGCGCGAGTCCACGACGAGCAGGTCGGTCTGCTGGTTGGCGACCGGCGCCACCGTTGCACCGAACGCCGCGGCCAGGCCGTCGGCGGTCTGGCGCGCTCCGCCGTCGCCGTCGCCGATTGCGACGATCTGCTGGATCTGGGCGTCGCTCTCGGACATGCCTGCGGGCGCGATCGCGATCGCGGTGCGGCCGCCTTCGAGCAGCCGCTCGGCGGAGTTGCCGATCGACACGTGGCCCTTGGCGGTGTGGGAGTCCGAGCAGAACACGATCACGTGCGCACCCTCGGCGGCGGCCAGCGCGGCGAGGCCCTCAGGGGTGGAGCGGTCGGTGACCACGCGCGCAGAGACGTTGGGGTACTGCAGCAGCTCGGCGCCGCGCGCTAGCAGCTCCTTCGCGCCGGCCTCGGCGAGCTGCTCGCGGTCGGGCTCGGACTCGTGCGTGTGGCGGACGTAGGCAACCGTCAGTTCGGCGCCGGCGGCGCCGAAGCGGCGGCCGAGCGCGAGTGCGTCGTCCTCGTTGGCTGTTCCGTCGTAGGAGATGATCACTTTGGTGGGCATGGAAGTTCTCCCTCGTGTGGGGGGTTGGCTGTCGTGTCGTTCCCTTTCGCTCCATGGTGCCACCGGCCTGCCATCAGTACCAGTGATATTTCTGATCGCTTCGATAAGCTCTGCTTATGCTCAACGTCGGCCGCCTGCGCGTCCTGACCGAGGTCGCCTACCGCGGCTCCTTCTCGGCGGCCGCGGACGCCCTCTCCTATTCGCAGTCGGCCGTCTCGCAGCAGATCGCGGCGCTCGAGGCGGAGGCCGGGGTGAGCCTGCTGGAGCGCCACCCGCGCGGGGTCAGTCTGACCGCGGCGGGCCAGACGCTGGTGGGGCACGCGGAGGGCATCCTCGCCCAGCTCGAGGCGGCGGAGGCCTCGCTGTCGGCGATCTCGGGCCTGCGCGGCGGCGTGCTGCGGATCGCCTCCTTCCCGACCGCCGGGGCGACCCTGATGCCACTCGCGATCGCGACCTTCCGCTCCTCCTACCCGGCGGTGCAGCTGACGCTCAGCGAGGGAGAGCCCGAGGAGATAGTCCCGCGCCTGAGCGCCGGCGAGCTCGACCTGGCACTGCTGTTCGAGTTCGGCGAGCCGACGCCGCTGCCGGGCGGGCTAACCCGCGCGGAGCTGCTCCAGGACCCGATGTATCTGGCCCTCCCCCGCGCGCATCCGCTCGCGGACAAGGACCGGCTGCGCCTGGAGGACCTCGGCGGCGAAGCGTGGGTGCAGGCCTCCGCGGCGAGCCCGTGCGCGCGCCACGTGGTGCGCAGCTGTCACGCGGCCGGCTTCGAGCCCAAGGTGTCCTTTGAGAGCGACGACTACCAGACCGTCCAGGGTCTCGTGGCGGCCGGCGTGGGCGTCGCGTTGATCCCCGAGCTGGCGCTCTCGGTGGTGCGCGAGGACATCGCAATCCGCGCCCTCTCACCGCGTCCGCCACTGCGCCAGGTCGTCGCCGCGATGCCGGCGGGAGCGCGCCTGGTGCCCGCCGCTCCGGCGATGCTCGGGATCCTCGAAGAGGCTGCCGCACGCTACGAGCGCGAGCGCCGGCCCGCGGCCGGGCTGACCGTCGCAGGCGCCACCTAGATCTCCCCGGCCGTCCGGGGCGACTGTCAGCGTATGTGGGTCAAACAAGCTGAGAAGGATCGTGCCCTATGACCACCCTGAGTTTCCTGCTGCTGATCGTCGGAGTGCTGCTCGGCGGCGCCTGCGCCGCGGCGTACGCGCGCCCCAACCGCGAGCGGATGAGCGCCGAGCTGAAGGCGATCTCGCTCGACGTGCTCGCACAGACCGGCGACTCGCTGGCCCAGCGCGTGGCCGAGGCGCGCCGCGCCGAGGAGGAGCGCGCGAGCGGCGAGATGGCCAGGCGGGCCGAGGAGATCAAGGGCATGGTCGGCCCCGTGCAGGAGAAGCTCGTGCGGATGGAGAGCGAGATCGGGCGCCTGGAGCGCGAGCGCAGGCAGGCCCAGGGCGAGCTGGCGCAGATGGTCCGCCAGCTCGGTGAGGGCGTCGGCACCCTGCGCCAGGAGACCGGCAACCTGGTCTCCGCGCTCAAGCGCCCCACCACGCGGGGCTCGTGGGGGGAGATCCAGCTGCGCAACGTGGTGGAGATGGCGGGCATGGTCGCGCACTGCGACTTCGTCGAGCAGAGCACGATCCAGGGCAGCGAGGGAACGCTGCGCCCGGACATGCTAGTTCGCCTCCCCGGCGCGAAGCTCGTGGTGGTGGACTCCAAGGTGCCGCTCGACGCCTACCTCTCGGCGCTCGAGGCCGGCTCCGAGCAGGAGCGCGAGCTGCACGGCGCGCGTCATGCACGCCAGACGCGCGAGCACATCGCGAAACTGGCCTCAAAGGGCTACCAGCGCCAGTTCGACTCCACACCGGAGTTCGTGGTGATGTTCGTGCCCTCCGACGGCATCTACCAGGCCGCCCTGGCCCAGGACCCGGCGCTGATCGAGTACGGCGTGCAGCAGCAGGTGCTGATGGCGACCCCGACGACGCTGATCGGGCTGCTGTGGGCGGTCCACTACGGCTGGCGCCAGGAGCTGATCGCCGAGTCCGCGCGCGAGATCGCGGAGTCCGCGCGGGAGCTGCACAACCGCCTCGGGCGCTTCGTCGAGCCGCTCGGCAAGGTGGGCCGCCAGCTCGACTCGGCCGTCTCGGCCTACAACGAGGCGATCGGCTCCTTCGACCATCGCGTGATCCCCCAGCTGCGGCGGATCGAGGCTGCAGGAGCCTCATCGGAGCGCGAGGTGCTGGCGCCGGCGGCGGTCGAGATCACGGCGCGCGCGATCACCGCGCGGCCGGAGCCCGCGCCGCGCGAGGCCTCACCGCCGCGCCCGGCGAGCCCGGCGGCGCTGCCCGAGAGCGAGAGGCTCGCCACCGGCGCGTGAGCAGAAGCACGATCAACGCAGCGGCCACGGGCACGGTCGCGGGCAGCTCGTCGAGCGCGAAGAACAGCAGGTCGAAGGCGAGCGCGAAGATGGCCGTGAGCGCAGCTCCGCGCAGCTGCAGCGCGCGGCCGGCGGCCAGCGCCAGCAGGCCGCCGAGCGCGCCCGCGATGAACAGGTCCCCGTAGCCCATCACGGCCGAGCCGAACACCTCGCTCTGCAGCTGGGGCAATCCCGCCGCGGGGCGTGCGGCGTTCAGCGCGTTGTTGGGCGCCTGCAGCAGATCGGAGACGACGAGCGCGGTGTCGGCCGCGGCCATCGCCACGATCCCGGCGGCCAGCCAGCGCGGCGGTGTGACGGCCGCGAGCAGCGTGCCGAGTGCGGCGCAGCTGAGCGCCGTGAGGATCAGTGCCGCAGCCTCCCCGGCGAGGCCCGTGCGGTCCACCCACGCCAGCGCGAACAGGACGGGCACGAGCAGCGCGCGGCGCGGGCGCGCTCCCTGGATCAGCCAGCCGAGCGCAAGCGCGGCAAGCACGGGCACTGCCACGAGCGCGAGATAGGTGAGCCCCTGCGCGCTCGCGCGTTCTGCCGCGCGCGCGATGAACACGAAGGCGATCACCGACAGCGGCGGCACGAGCGCCCAGCGGCGGTCGCGCAGGCGCTCCAGGCGAGCGGGCGCGAGCGGACGCGGGAGGGCCACGACCAGACCCTGGGCGAGCGACAGCAGCGCGATCGATATCCAGAACGGGAGCACCTCCCGTCAACATAGATCGCGCCGCGCGAGCGCGGCTCAGTGGCCGAGCTGGACCGTCTTGATGATCAGCAGCAGCACCGCCACCACGAGATAGCCGCGCAACATCAGCATGCCGGCCTTGCGCCCGGGCGACCACACGGGGCGCTCGAGCAACGCCAGCGGCGGCATCGTCCACATGGCGCGCTTCTCCCTGGAGAGCTTGACCACCTCGACCGCCGCGCTCGGCCGGTTGCGCAGGGCATAGATCCCGGCCGCGGCCAGGACCGCCAGCAGCACGATTGTCAGATACACGAACAGGTGCGTCACGTTGATCTGCGGGAACATCGTGCTCGCCATCAGGATCAGGGACAGCTCGACCAGAACGCCGATGATCACGCTGGCGATCGCGTTCAGCCACGGGGCGTTGCACCACGGACCGAGCACCTCGCGGTCGTTGCACAGCAGCAGCAGGAAGACCGTCGCGCTGGGCAGCAGCACGCCCGCGAGCGCCTGCACCGAGGTCGTGATGAGGCCCAGCGGAGCGCCCGGGATCAGCACTATGCCCGCCGCCGCGAGCACCATCAGCGTGAAGCTCCCGTAGAACAGCTTGGCGTCCAGCGGCCCGCGGTTGAGCGAGTGCGTGGCGCCAAACACGTCGCCGAAGGCGTAGGAGGTGGCCAGCGTGACCGCCGCGGCGCCGATCAGCGAGGCGTTGAGCAGGATGATCGCGAAGAACGTCCCCGCGGTGGAGCCCAGCGTCTGCGCGAGCGCGGTGGCGACGGCGCCCGCGTCCACGAACTGGCCGAAGTAGTGCGTACCGAGGAAGGCGAACGCGGCAACCGCGATCAGCGCGCCGGCACCGATCACCACGACGAACGCCCCCACCCACGTGTCCGCGCGCTCGTAGTTGATCCAGCGCGGCGTGATGCGCTTGTCGATGATGTTCGACTGCTGGAAGAACAGCTGCCAGGGGGCCACGGTCGTGCCGACGATCGCGATGATCAGCAGCACCGCCGTGGAGCTGGCGCCACCGGCGATGCTCGGCACGAAGGTGTCGTGGACGATCTGGCTGACCTTCGGGTGGGCGAGGATCAGCAGCGGGATGTCCAGGAAGTTGGCGAAGATGAAGACATACATGAAGCGCTCCCAGCTGCGAAAGCTCCCCGTGGAGGTGATCGCCACCAGCGCCACCGCGGCGATCGGCACGGCCACGTACTGGCTCACGCCGAAGTAGCCGAGCGCGAGGCTCACGCCGATGAACTCGGTGACGATCGTCAGGAAGTTGAGCAGGAACAGGTCCCCCACCGAGAAGGCGCCCCAGAACCTACCGAAGCGCTCGAAGATCAGCCGCGCGTGACCGACGCCGGTCACTGCGCCGAGGCGGATCACCATCTCCTGGTTGACGATCAGCACGGGGATCAGCAGCACGAGCACCCAAAGCAGGCTCGTGCCGTAGTTCTGCCCGGCCTGGGCGTAGGTGGAGACGCCGCCCGCGTCGTTGTCGCCGACCATCACGATCAGGCCCGGGCCCATGATCGCCAGCAGCGCCAGCGTGCGCGAACGCCAGCCGTGGCGCTCGCCGCTGTCGTGCATGCGGATCGTGCCCAGCGCGCCGCGAATGTCGCCGATGTGCGCCTCGTCGAGGACCGGGGGCACGCCGGTGGAAGGCCGCGCGGCGTCCTCAAGCGTCGTGTCCTGCTCGGCCATCTCGGTCTTCCTCCTTTCCTGGTCTCTCAGAACGGCACATCACGTCGCGGCGCACGCCGACGCACAGGCGTCCCGGGGAGATGCTGCTAGGCCAGGAGGGACGAGCCCGACACGCGTGCGGCCAGCTGGGTACTTCGCGGCTGTTCTCGGTCCATGCCGGCCTCCTTTCCAGGTGTCATGACGGGCTCCTCACGGGCCAGCCTAGCAACGCGGCGCACCGCGGCGCGGTCAGTCGCTGGCCACCCCGAAGCGCCGCCGCCAGCCGCTCGGGAGCGTCAGCTCGAGCACGTCGTCGACGGTGATCACGCCCACCATCCGCTCGTCCTCGTCGAGCACCGCGAGCATCACCAGGTTGTAGTCGGTCATCGCACGCGCCACCTCCGGCAGATCCGAGCCGGTATGCACCGATATCGGCTCGTTGTCGGCCAGCTCCGCGGCCGGCTGCTGGGGGTCCGCGCGCAGCAGCGTGGCGACGAACACCGAGCCCGTCAGCTGCCCGTCGCGATCGAGCAGGAAGGCTGTCGTCAGCGTGCCCGGGGCGAGCTCGCTCGCCGCCACCTTCTCGAGCGCCCGCGCGACGCTGTCGCCGCCGCCGAGGCCGACGAACTCGGGGCGCATCAGGCCGCCCGCGGTGGACGGGTTGTAGCCGAGCAGCGCCTCGATGCGCCGGCGATGCGAGGGCGGCAGCAGCGCCAGCACCCGCCCGCGGCGATCCTGGTCGATCTCGGCGATCAGGTCGGCCGCGTCGTCGCTGTCCATGCGCGCGATCACCGCCGCCACCTGGGAGTCGGGGCGCTCGCGGATGAACTCGAGCTGGTGATGCTCATCGAGCTCCTCGAAGACGTCGGCCTCGAGCTCGCGGTCGTGCCCGACGGCCTCGATGATCTCCTCCCCCTCCTCGTGCGAGGCGGCCTCCACCAGGTCGGCGATCTCCGCGGGATGCAGGTTGGCGAGCTTGCGCGCGGAGATCCGCAGGCGCGCGCTCGGCACGTGACCCACGAAAGGCTCCATGTCGGCCCAGTCGAGGAACGGCTGATCGGCCACCAGACCCCGCATGCGATGGGGCAGGGCCCGGCGCAGGCGCGCGCGGGCGCTCGCATCGACGCCGACAACGCGCCACCAGCCGTCGATGCACGCGAGCTCGATCTCGTGTGCGGTGACCAGGCGCGGGGGGTCGGCCTCGACGGCCACCAGCTTGCGTCCGAGCACATCGCCGCCGAGCAGCACCTCGCCGGGGCGGCGCTCGAAGCGCCCGAGGCTCAGCTTCTCGCCGGCGAGGCGCACCGCGCCCGGCTCGAGCAGCGCAATCCGGTCGACCGGCACGAACAGCTCGCGCCCCCCGATCCGGGCCTTCAGCCCCGTCACCGGCGGGTAGCCGCCGTCCGCGAGGCGCACGATCAGGTCTTCGACCCGGCCGAGCCGCTCGCCCGCGCGGTCCAGCAGCGGGCTGTGGAGGACCGACGAGAGGTGCACTACCGGTTGTGACACAGCACCCTGCAGATTACGCCCCGCCCCGGACCAGCAGTGACGCGCCGACCGCTCCGCCGAGGTCGCCCAGTGCGGCGACGTGGACGTGCGGGGGCCGCGTGTCGGCGAACAGGTGCGGCTGCATCGCCTCGGCGATGCGCTTGGCGTAGGGATGGCCGAGGCGCACGCCGAGGCCGCCACCGACAACGATCCCCTCCACGTCGAGCAGGTTGATCGCGGAGGCCACGCCGGCGCCCAGGGCCGCCACCGCGCGGTCGATGATCTGCTGGGCGAGCTTGTCGCCGTGCTCGAGCGCGCGCGACCACACTCCGCTGGTCAGGCGCGTGCGTTCGCGCTCGCGCATCAGCTTGAAGAGGTCTGTCTTGCGGCCTTTCTCGACCTGGCGCTGGGCGTAGCCTTCCATCGACGAGCGCCCCGCGTAGGCCTCCATGCAGCCGCGGCGCCCGCATGTGCAGCGGGCGCCGTCGATCTCCACGACCATGTGGCCGATCTCGCCCGCGCCGCCGCGTCCCGTCCAGGGTCGCCCGTCGAGGATCAGGCCGCTGCCCACGCCGGTTCCCCAGAAGACGCCCAGCAGCGAGCTGTACAGGCGCCCCGCCCCCAGCCTGAACTCCGCGTCGGTCGCCACCTGCACGTCGTGGCCGACCGCGACGGGGGGGCCGAGCTCGCGCTGCAGGGCCGCGCTCAGGGGGAACGTCCCCTCCCATCCAGGCAGGTTGCGCGCGCCCGTCACCTCGCCGTCGAGGATCGTGCCGGGCGAGCCGACGCCGATGCCGCCCAGCTCCCGCGGCTCGAGCTCGGCCGCGCGCGCGGCGTCGCGCAGGGCCTCCGCCATCTCGCCGGCGACCTCCGAGGGCGCTCCCTCGGTGGGCGTGGGGCGACGCGACGAGCCGAGCACGTTGTTGTCCTCATCGACGACCACCGCCTGGATCTTGGTCCCCCCCAGGTCGATTCCGCCATACCTCGCCATTGCACGCGATGATCGCAGACGGAGCCTGCGCCCAGCCCCCGCCGGGGCGCCAACATAAAGCTCCGCGGTGCGGGCGCTTTAGCAGAATTTATCCCCGCTTGCAGGCTTTCTTCTCCTGTTCTTAGGCGTCCGGCCGATGATCTAGGAAAGTCAAATGACCGATCGTCCAAGAGCATCCTGGCTCGTGTACGCACTGGGGGCTCTTTGTGCCGGTGCGATCGCCGCAGCCTTCCTCGTCGTCGGGCCGCCGTCTGAATCGGCGGCCGCGCACAGCCGCATCGTCACCGCCCAGCAGGGCGTGGTCCAGTCCACCGTGTCGGGCAGCGGCAACATCCAGTCGGCCACCCAGCTGAACCTCGGCTTCAAGACCACAGGGGTGGTCTCGCGCATCTACGTCTCCGAGGGCCAGCAGGTGGCGGGCGGCCAGCTGATCGCCGAACTGAACCCGCAGAGCGCCGAAGTCACCCTCGAACAGGCCAAGGCCACCCTGCAGGCCGCCGAAGCCACGCTCGCCCAGGAGGAAGAAACGGGCGGCGAAACCTCCTCGGGGGGCGGGTCGGGCAGCGGCGCGAAGAGCGCAGCTGCCGACACCGAGGACAGCTCGACGGCCGCGCGCGCCGAGCTCGCCGCCTACGCCCCCCCGACAACCACCACGCCCACGACCAGTAGCCCCGCGCCGGCGGGTACCACGACACCCATCACCACCACCACCCCCACGACCACCACCACCACGCCCCGCAGCACGCAGCCGACCGGCGCCACGCGCAGCAACCCCAGCACGAGCACCCCCAGCACCACCACCACGTCGAGGAGCACGACGTCGACGACGAGCGCCACCACACCCAGTAGCAGCGAAAAAACCAAACAGAGCCTGGCGACCCGCGAAGCGAACCTCGCCTCCGCGCGGGCCGCGGTCAGGAGCGACATGCTCTCCGTGCAGAGCGCCGAAGAGGCCGTCGCCGATACCAAGCTGGTGGCGCCCGAGAGCGGGACGATCGTCTCGCTCTCAGGCGAAGTGGGAGAAACCGTCTCGGGCGGGGGCACCAGCAAGGCGGCCGCCAGCAGCACGAGCTCATCGAGCTCCACGACCGGCGCAGCGGGCGCGGGCGCCGGCACCGGCGCGCGCGCCTCCACGAGCACCGCCGCCACGGACAGCTCGAGCACCGGCTCGGGCAGCTCCTCCAGCTCCGCCTTCGCGGTGCTCAGCGACCTCAACACGCTCGAGCTGGTCGTGCCGCTGAGCGAGTCCGAAATCATCCATGTGCACGTGGGACAGCCGGCCACTGTGACCGTCGAAGCGCTCGAAGGGCTCAAGCTCGCGGGCGAAGTCGTCAACGTCGCGTCGGTCGCGACGAGCAACAGCGGCGTCGTCAGCTACGACGTGACCTTCCAGCTCAACCAGGCCTCATCGGAGATCAAGCCGGGCATGAGCGCGTCGGCCGAAGTGGTGGTCAAGCAGGAAGAAGGTGTCAATGTGCCGACCAGCGCGATCTCGGCCGATACGGTGACGGTCGTGCGCAGCGGCAAGGACGTGCGCCAGCGGGTCGTCACTGGGCTCGCGGGCAACAGCTCGACGATCATCCTCAGCGGCCTCAAAGCGGGCGAACAGGTGCTGCTGCCGATCACGAGCACCAGCAGCTCGACGAGCTTGACATCGCGGCTGGGAAGCCGGACCAGTGGCCTGGGCGGCGCAGGCGCCATCGGCGGCGGTGCCCTCGGCGGCGGCGGTGGCGGCGCCGCATTCTTCAGGGGTGGTGGATGATGCGCCCCAGACGAGCGCTCCGAACGCTCTCGCGCTCGCGCGCGCCGCGCGAGCAGCCGCTCATCGCCCGCACGCCCGCGGAGGCCAGAGCGCGCACCCGGCGCCCGCGCCCGGCGGTGATCCAGGTGCACGAGGTGAGCAAGACCTATGACCTCGGCCAGATCAAGGTGCAGGCCCTGCGCGATGTCTCGCTGCGCATCGAGCGCGGAGACTTCGTCGCGATCATGGGCAGCTCGGGCAGTGGCAAGAGCACGCTGATGAACATCCTCGGCTGCCTCGACGTCCCCACCAGCGGGCGCTACCTGATCGACGGCACCGACGTCAGCGAGATGGACGAGGATGACCTCTCCGACCTGCGCAATCGCAAGATCGGCTTCATCTTCCAGAGCTTCAACCTAGTCGCGCGGACCAGCGCGGTCGCGAACGTCGAGCTGCCGCTGGCCTACGCGGGCATCGCCCGCGAGGAGCGCCGCGCGCGCGCAACGGCGGCGCTCGCCGCGATGGGCATGGCCGACCGCCTGCGCCACCAGCCCTCGGAGCTCTCGGGCGGCCAGCAGCAGCGCGTGGCGGTCGCGCGCGCGATCGTCACGAACCCCTCGCTGATCCTGGCCGACGAGCCGACGGGCAACCTGGATTCGCATTCCACCGAAGACGTGCTCGCGATCTTCGCGCGCCTCAACGAGGAAGGGCGCACGGTGGTGCTGATCACGCACGAGCCGGACGTGGCCGCCCAGGCGCGGCGTGTGATCAGGCTCAGCGACGGCGAGATCGTGGCAGACGAGCGCCTGCTCGAGATCCGCGCGCCGCTGCCCCACGCGCGCGCGCTGAAGTCGGCGCACACCAGCGGCGCCGCGCGCGTCCCGGGGGCGCAGCGATGATCGGCGCCGAGACACTGCGCATCGCCTGGGGCGGCATCGCCACCAACAAGCTGCGCTCGGGGCTCACGATCCTCGGCATGACGATCGGCGTTGCGTCGGTGATCATCCTGATCGCCGTCGGCAACGGCTCCTCGAAGGCCGTGCAGGCGAGCATCAACAGCCTCGGCACCAACGTCCTGGTCGTCATGACCAACGGCTTCCGGGGCGGCGCGCGGGCGAACACCTCAGCGAGCATCTCGCTGAGCAAGCAGGATGCCGAAGCGCTTCAGAACAAGAGCCTCGCGCCCGACGTCAAGAGCGCCGCGCCGGTCGTCGACGCGGAGAGCGTCAAACTCGTCTACGGCAGCACGAGCTATGAACCGTCGACCTTCGTGGGCACCACCCCCTCCTACCTCAGCGCGCACACCTACACGCTCGCCGAAGGCGCCGCCTTCACCTCCGAAGACGTCAGCAAGCACGCCCGCGTGGCGGTGATCGGGCAGACCGTCGAGCAGGAACTGTTCGCCGGGCAGAGCGCGGTGGGCCAGACGATGAAGGTCAACGGCAACAACTTCGAGGTGGTCGGCGTGCTGGCCCCCAAGGGCTCCAACGGCGCGACCAACGAGGACGACGTCGTGATGGCTCCAATCACGACCGTGCAGGACACGCTCGCCGGGTACGGGCCGATCAGCTCCATCACCGTCGAGGGAACCTCCTCCACGACGCTCAACTCGGCCGAATCCGAGGTCTCCCAGATCCTCGAGGAACGCCACAAAGTCAAGGACACGAGCGAACCGGGCTTCGAGATCCTCAACCAGGGATCGCTGCTGGAAGCGTCCAGCTCGACGAGCAGCGTCTTCACCACGCTGCTGGGCGAGGTGGCCGCGATCTCGCTGCTGGTGGGCGGGATCGGGGTCATGAACATCATGCTCGTGTCCGTCACCGAGCGCACACGCGAGATCGGCATCCGCAAGGCGATCGGCGCACGCCGCAGCGACATCCTCACGCAGTTCCTCACCGAGGCGCTGCTGGTGTCGCTGATCGGCGGGCTGACGGGCGTTGTGGTGGGCGTCCTCGGCAGCCAGTTCAAAATCGCAGGGGTGCAGCCGCAGGTCGCCACCTACTCGATCTTCCTCGCCTTCGGCGCCGCCGGACTCTCCGGCCTGTTCTTCGGCACCTATCCCGCCGCCCGCGCCGCCACCCTCAGACCGATCGAGGCGCTGCGCTTTGAGTGAGCCGACCTACCCCCATCAGGAGCCCGAAATGCCCGACGAGCAACCCGCCATCCACGAGATCGCCGGCGAGAGCACCGCTGTGCAGCCGCCCGAGCCGGCCGTCTACGACGAACCGCTGGAGGACGACGGCTGGGCGCAGGACGACGAGGAGCTCCCCCGGCGCCCGCGACGGCGGCTGCTCGCGCCGCTCCCGCTCGCGCTGCTCGGCGTGCTGCTGACCGCGTGCGGCTTCATCGGCGGGGTGCTCGTGCAGAAGGGCCAGAGCTCTTCCTCGAGCTCCTCCGCCACGGGCGCGGCGGGACTGGCATCGCGCTTTGCGGCCCTGCGCGGAGCCGCCTCATCGAGCAGCTCGCGCACCGGAGCCGGCGGGCTCGCCGGCGCCTTCGGGGCCGCCGGCGCCGCGACGACCGGCGAAGTCACCTTCATCCACGGCGACACCCTGTATGTGAGCACCGCAGAAGGCAACACGGTCAAGGTGAGCACCTCTGCGGGCTCGAGCGTTACCAAGACGGTCAAATCGAGCGTCAAGGACATCCATCCCGGCGAAACGGTCGTGGTGACCGGCAGCAAAGGGACCAACGGGGTCGTCAGCGCCGAATCGATCCGCGTCGGCTCCAGCGGCGCCGGCGGCGGCCTCGGTTCGCTGTTCGGCGGCGGTGGCGGGAGCTCCGGCGCCGGCAGCACCGGCAGCGGAGGCAGTGGCAGCGGCGGCGCAGCCGCGCTGTTCGGCTCAGGCGGTTAGCGGCAATACTGCGGACCGGAGATCGCCGCGAGGCGGCGCCGTGCGTCCGACAGCAACATCATCGACAAAGGAACTAAATGCCTCACATCAACACCATCCGAAGCAAGCCTGTGACCGCGGTGCTACTGCTCGTGCTCGCCAGCATCGTGCTGGGCGCATGCGGTGGCTCCTCGAACACCTCCACGACCAGCTCCAATGCCTCGGCGACGACGCCGGCAACCGGCACCGGCACGGGCACGGGCACCGGCACCGGCACCGGCACCGTGCCACGGCCGAACGCGGGCCGTTTCTCGGCGCTGCGTGAATGCCTGCAGAAGAACGGCATCACACTGGCCAAACGGACACCCGGACAGGCCCGCCCCGGCGGCGGCTTCCCCGGGGGCAGCGGTCCGAAACTTCCTGCGGGTGTGACGCGCGCGCAGTACGAAGCGGCCTTCAAGAAGTGCGGCGGCAGCCTCGCCGGCCCGGGTGCGGGGCGCTTCAGCAGCCCGAAATTCAAAGCGGCGCTGGTGAAATTCGCTGACTGCATGCGGGAAAACGGCGTGAACGTCCCTGCGCCGAACACCTCCGGCCACGGCCCCATCTTCAACTCCTCGGGCCTGAACACCACGAGCGCTACGTTCAAAGCCGCCGAGGCCAAGTGCAGCGCCGACCTGCGCAGCACGTTCCGCGTGCCCGCGCCGGCCCTCAAAGCGGGACCGGCGACCGGCTAGCAGCCGAGCGTGGCGGCCGGTCCTCTCCAGGGCCCCCGCAGCGGCGGGGTCCTGGAGGGGGCGCCACGCGCAGAACGCACTCCAGCGCGCCCGCGATACGCGGCCGGGCCGGCTGCGCGCTGGGCTCGGTCCCTAGTGGTGCTTGGGGTCGGGAATCGCCGCGGAGCTCGGCTTGGCCGCGACCTTGGGTGCGGGCAGCCCCGCGATCTGCGTGAACAGCTGCTGCCACTGAACGCTGCTCAGGTCGGTGGCGCCGACGACCGGGGGCGGAGCCGCGTGGCCCGAGCGGGCCGAATGCGCGACCGCGGCGGCGGCCGCGGGGCTGAGCGCGACGGAGGCGCTGTGCGGCAGGTAGGCGAGGTGGATGTCCGCCCAGTAGGCGGCCACGGCGTGCGTGCTGGGTGCACCCGGGTAGCGCATCAGGCTGGCGATTTCATGGGGGACGAATTCGCCGGGCAGGGTCAGCAGCGTGCGGATCGTCAGGTCCGTGATCGTGCCGGCACCCTGGTGGCCCGCGATCGTGGTGCCATTGATCGCGGAGATCTCAACCGAGTCGCCTTCGGCTGCCGCCGAGGCGGAGCCGTCGGCGGTGGAGCGGGGCTGCCCGCAGCGCAGAGCGCTCACGGTCGGTTTCAGGCCGCTGCGCGAGAGGAACGCGAGCACGGCCAGGATGCGCTTGTCGACCTTGCCCGAGGCGATGTCCTGGCGCCCGCAGGTGTAGATCTGGATGCCGGGATCCGACAGCACCGCACGCTCCAGCTCGACCTTGCTCATGAGCAGCACGTCGCTGGCGGTCGCGCCGAGCAGGGGGTCCTGGGCCTTCGCTCCCTTCGGGTGCAGAGCCGCATCGAGCTGCGCCCAGTTGGCGAGGATCGCGCTCGGATCCACCGTGGCGGGATCACCGGCCGGCTGCACGGCGAAGCGCAGGTGACCATCCACGGCGCCGCTCGGCATGCTGACGTGGCCGAGCACGGTGCCACTCGCCACGACCGAGCCCTTGCGCAGCGCCAGCCGGTTTGGAGCGCTGGTGCGGCGCCTGCGGCTCGCGGCGGTCGCGGCGGCCGCCACCGCGTCCGGGTTGCCCGGGTGCGCGAACAGCCTGACCTTGCCCTCTCCGGGGGACCCCGCTTCCTGGGATTCGCTCTGTTCGACGACGGTGTGGGGCTTCGGCGCCTTCGGCGCTTTGACCTGCAGCGTCAGCGGCAGCTGGGAGCCGGCGCTGGCGGGCAGCGACGGCGCGGGGTCCTTCGTGCTGGCGATTTCCACCAGCGGGGAGGTCGCCGGCGTGGCTGCTTCCTTGGGCAGCGTGAAGTAGGGAGCGATGCTGCCGAGCCCCGCGTAGGTGAACACGTCGCCGTAGACATCGCGCAGGACGATGTACTTGCCGAGCGCGTGCGAGTCGCCCAGCCCGACGATGCGCCCGTCCTGCACCGCCACCACGGCGGCGTCGGGGGCGCTCATCACTTCCTCGAAGCGCAGGGGGCGCGAGGCCGCTGCGCTCTTCGCCGTGGCGGCTGCCGCCGCGGCGGCCGGCGTGGGCGGCGCGGTGGAGCCGGGAGCGCTCGCGGGGGCGCCGGCGGCGGCCCGCGTGCCCGCCGCGCCGAGGAGGGTCGCGCCGGCGGTCGCACTCGCGGGCGAGAACGGCGCCGCCGACCAGGAGACCTGCTTGCCGGTGACGGGCAGACGGCCGTCGATCAGGCCTGTGAGCGTGGCGATGACCGCCTTGGGATAGGTCGAGATCAGCTTCGCGCGAAGCAGCACCGAGCTGAGGTATTCCTGGGAGTGGTTGTAGGCGAGGATCGCGGCGTTGAGGTCCGTCGCCGCACCCGCCGCACGCAGGTAGCGCGCCGCGGCGAAGATCGCGTCGACCGGGTTGTAGGGGTCCGCGTAGCCCGCGTTGAGCGCATCCACGCCGTACTGCAGCCAGGTCGCGGGCATGAACTGCATCCAGCCCACCGCGCCCGCGGTGGAGACCGACTGGTCGTTGCCGTAGTCGGTCTCGATTTCGTTGATCGCAGCGAGGATCTGCCACGGCACGCCGTACTGCACCGCGGCGGCCTTGTAGATCGGCAGCAGGAAGAGGGGGATGCGGTAGAAGTCCAGGGCCTGGACCGACGCCGCCGAGGACGCCAGCGCCGCTTCCAGCGCCGCCTGGCTGGCCACGGCCTGCGGCGAGCCCGCGACGTTGCTGGCGGCAGCCGCTTCTTCCTTTTCCTTCTTTTCCTTGGCCTTTTCTTCGGCCGTCTTCTTGGTCGTGCTCTGCGACTTGGGGACGGCCTTGCTCGGCTTGGGCTTGGCCACGCTCGGCTTCTGCTTGCGCTGCAGCACGACCGTGGGAGCTTCCGGCGGGGGCGGAGCCGGGATCGTCGTGGTCGTGCTCGTGCTCGTCGGCTCGGTGGTCGTGGGAGGCGTCGTGGCCGTCGTGTTGGCGGGCTGTGTGCTCCCCGTTTCCGCGGTGGTGCTCGGCGCCGGCGCCGGGGTCGTCGATCCTTCGGTGGAGACCGGGGTTTCGGCCGCCAGCGCGGCCCCGCCCAGCGGCCCGCCGAGGCCGGCCGCGGTCAGGCCGCCGCCCGCGACCGCCGAGATCATGGCCCGCCAGACACGGCGGCGGGTGCCGTTCACAGGCCGCATAGGTTGGTTTGGCTCATCTCGGGGTCGTCCCATGAATGTGGTCGGCGCAGCAAGCCCACAGGCGCGGGGCAGGCCCACCGAGAGTCATATCGGCAGGGAACCATGAATCCGTAAAGGATTCGTAATCGCGCAGCCAACTCTTTGATCGCTGGGTTTCCATGTGGTGATGCGGCCGTCGGACCGTCCAGATACCGCGGCTCAACGCCGCCGACCGGCCACATCGCCGGTTTTCAGGGATCCAGGTCGCCCTCCGCGGCCGATCCCTCGCGTTCCGGCCGTTGGCAGCATGATAAGCAAGGCCCTGGACCAAATGCACCGGTTGCAAGCTTCGCGTGCAGAACGGCGAGTCCTGCAGACCCGCCCGCGCGCTCCCTGCGGGCGGGCCGCCGGGCACTCGCGTGCGCCGCTCCGAGACGCTAAGCTCAGCGCGTGGAAATCGTCCTGTCGGTCCTGCAGGTGGTCTTGGCCGTGCTCGTCATCTTCCTGGTGCTGATGCACTCGGGCAAGGACGCGGGCCTCTCCGGCGCGTTCGGCGTGGGCAGCGGCACCGGCCCGCTGGGCGGCGGCTCGCTGGTCGAGCGCAACCTCAACCGCTGGACGATCTTCTTCGCGGTCCTGTTCTTCGTGAACGCGATCGTGCTGCTCAAGGAACCCTGGTCCTGACGCGGCGCGCGGGCCGCCCGCGCGCCTGCCCCGCAGCCTAGGCGGCCGTTGCCCCGCCGGGGTCGCTGTCAGCGCGCGCGTCGAGCGCCTCGAGACGGTCGAGGATGGCGATCGCCTCGGCCCGCAGTTCGCCGTCGATCGCCTCGAAGTCCTCCCGCGAGAGCTTGCCCGTGCGGAAGTCGAGCTCCGCATCGCGGATCTCGCGGTACTTGGACTCGCGCGCGGCCTCCAGCTCGTCGCGCACCGGGCTCGCCCCCCGATCGCGCTCCGCCACCGGTTCCGCGCCGCCCCTGCGCGCGGACGCGCGCAGGGGCGCGCTGATCACCGCGACGACCGCTGCGAGCAGCGCAAGCCCCAGGATCACTGCCAGCAGGCTCACACCGACGGGATCACGCGACGCACGAGCCTCAGGCGCGGGCCAGGCCCCGCAGCGAGCGCGCCGCGCGCGCACGTGAGGCGACCCGCTGGCGCACGCTGCTGGGCGCGGGCCAGATCGCGATCAGGCCGCCGCCGAATACGATCAGCCCGCCGATCCAGATCCACATCACCAGCGGCGAGACGATGAAGTGGAACTGCGCCTGCGGAGGATGCTGCAGGTAGGCGCGGGCCATGTAGCCGATCGCGACGACCGCCTCTTCCGGCGGCAGCGTGCGGTTGCCCGCCTTGATGATGCGCTGCAGCGCGGGCGCTTCGATATCGGGCTGGATCGCAGCCCACACGTCGCGCGTGATGCCGCCGTCGAGCGCCACATGGCTGACCGGCTGACCGCCGATCAGGCTGCCCACCGTGCCCTGCGAGGCTTCTTGGGAGGCGTAGAAGCCCTCGCTCGGGTACAGCGTGGTGACGTGGTGGCCGCCCTTGCTGACGTCGAGCTCCGCGCCGAGGCTGAGCGTCGAGCCGGTGTGCGCGGCGTCGTACTTGGGGGTGATGGTTGCGGTGGGGCGCACGTAGCGGACGGTGTAGGCGCCCACGCGCGTCGACTGGCCCGGCGAGAGGCCCAGCTCGACGGCGTGCTGGAAGGACGAGGAGGCGGCCACGCCGACGAACAGCACGGCGATGCCGAGGTGGACCACGTAGCCGCCGTAGCGCCTGCGGTTGCGGCGCACCAGCGCCAGCAGTGCGACGGGCGCCGCTTCCCCGGCGATCGCCCGGCGCGCACGCGTACCCCGCACGAACTCCTGCCCGATGCTGCCGAACACGAAGCGCCGCGCAGCAGAACATGGCGATCGCGAGCGGCTTCTCGCTGACGCCTCCCGCCAGCAGAGCGAGCAGCGTCACGAGCGCGGCCGCGCACGGCACCAGGAAGTTGCGACGCGCATTGGCCAGGGTCGCACGCCGCCAGGCGATCACCGGGCCGATCCCGCTCAGCAGCACGAGGATCAGGGCCAGCGGGACCGTGTAGCGGTCGAACCAGGGCGGGCCGACGGACGCTTCCTGTCCGGTGAGCGCCTCGGAGATGAGCGGGAAGTAGGTGCCCCAGAAGATCACGAAGCAGAGGCCCACCAGCACGAGGTTGTTGGCCAGGAAGATCGCCTCGCGCGAGAGCAGGGAGTCGAGCCGGTGCTCGGAGCGCAGCATGCTCGCGACGCGAGACCACGAGGTAGATCGAGCCCGCGATCATCACCGCGATCAGCACCACGAACGGCACACCCAGCGTCTGCCCGCCGAACGCGTGGATCGAGTTGAGCACGCCGCTGCGCACGAGGAAGGTGCCCATGATCGCCAGCGTCCCCGTGGCGAGCACGAGCGAGACGTTCCAGACCTTCAGCATGCCGCGCTTCTCCTGGATCATCAGCGAGTGCAGGAACGCGGTGCCGGTCAGCCAGGGCATCAGCGACGCGTTCTCGACCGCGTCCCAGCCCCAGTAGCCGCCCCAGCCGAGCTCCGAGTAGGACCAGCGCGCGCCGAGCAGGATGCCCATGCCGAGGAACAGCCAGGCCGCAAAGGCGAAGCGGCGGATCGCCCTCGATCCAGTCGGCGTCCACGCGGCGCGCCAGCAGGGCACCCATCCCGAACGCGAACGGGATCGATGCACAGCGTGTAGCCGGAGTACAGCATCGGCGGGTGGATCATCATCGTCGGGAAGCGCAGCAGCGGATCGAGCCCGACGCCTTCGGGCGGCGCCGGGATGCGTCGTCTGGAAGGGGTCGGCGTAGAAGACCATCAGCGAGATGAAGAAGCCCCCGAAGCCGAGCAGGATCGCGGTCGCGTAGGCTGGCCACCTCGCGCAGGCGCCGGCGCGTGAGGAACAGCGCGAGGCTCGACCACAGCGACATCAGCCACGCCCACAGCAGCAGCGAGCCTTCCTGGGATGACCACACGGCGGCGGCCCGGTAGAACTCGGGCGTGGTGCGACTAGAGGTGTCCGCGACGGTGTTGAACGCGAAGTCGTTGCTCAGGAAGGCGACCTCGAGCACCGCGAAGGCGACCGTGAGGATGCCCGCCAGCGCGTACACCGAGCGCCGGCCCGACGCCGAGAACTCGGGGCGGCCGCGGCGCACGCCGTACAGCGACGCGCCGATCCCGTAGACGCACACCGCGAGCGCCAGCAACAGGCAGGCACGCCCGAGGCCGGCCATCAGTGCCTACTAACGCCCGGACGGTCGGTGTGCGGTGCTGCAGTGGGCACTCAGGAGTTCTGCTGCTCGCTGGGGGGAGCGGTCGTGTACTTGGAGGGGCACTTGGTGATCAGCGAGTTCTCTTCGCCGATGAAGCTCGTGCCCTGCTTCTGGACGGTCACGATCACCTCGCGGCCTTCGCGGAAGGGATCGGGGACCGTTCCGGTGTAGGCGAGCGGCACCGCCGCCCCGCCGGCCCGGTCCTCGACGCTGAAGTCAAGCACGGACCCCACGCGATGTACCGATTTGGGCACCACCGTGCCCGTCAGCTGGTAGCTGCGCCCGGGCTGCGCCTCGCGCAGCAGCTGGCTCGGGCTGAGCGCGGGGCTGGCTGCGCTGAAGCTCGTGTAGATGAGCGCCGTCGCGAGTATCACGGCCGCGCTGAGGGCCACGACCAGGCGCACGGTTCGCTTGCGTGCGGGGTTCATGCTCCCCAAGTATCTCAGAGACCTTTTCGCACTGCGAGGGTCAGCGGGGGCGGGGCCGGCGGACGCGCCGCGCGCGGCGCAGCGAGGAAATTGCCCTTGCAGGGCGAAACCTTGAGGCGTGGCTGACGTTCTAAGGGGTGGCGAATCATGAGACCGAGCCTCCTTCACCCGCTGGGCGGACGCCGCCAGTCACGCCGCCGCCGCGCGCGGGGAGCGCGCGCGCACGGCCGCGAGGCCCATGCCCGCCCCGGGCTGCAGCAGCCCGAGGGCACCACGCAGAGCATCGCCCGCGTCAGCGTCGATCCCGCGGTCCAGCGAGCACGGGCGGCGGGCGGTCCGCGCGACTGCGCCTCCTACGCATGCTCCTGCGGCTACCTGTTCGTGGCGTCCGTCTCGACCAGCGTGGCCTGCCCGCACTGCGGCGCCGGACAGGCCTGGTAGGGCGAGCCCGCCAGGACCGCGCGCGGCGAGGGCCCCGCCGCAGCGGGGCCCTCGCGAGCGCGTCCGGTTTTCGGGTCCTACTTGACCTTGGCCTTGACTTCGATGGCCGGCTGTTCGAACTTCCAGCTGCACGACTCTTCGATCCCGGTCGGCCCGAATGAGCCGAGCGTCCCCCCGCAATCGATCGCGCTGTATGTCGTGTTGAGGAAGACCTGTTCGGGGAGCGGGTCAGAGCCCACCGACGGCGGTTCCGTGGACACGTTGATGTAGTCCTCGTCTTCGCATTCTTTGGTCAACGGGTTTTCCTTGCCCGGCGCGCACTCGTAGTTGGCGTTGACGCCCACGTTCAGCGAGTTGTACGGGCCGGGGACACCGGTCGGTTCCTTGCCGTAGGTCTGGGTGTTGTAGGCGACCGCGATGACCGCCTTGGAGGGCAGCGTGGCGTCGGGGAGGTTGAATTTGACCCTGTCCTGTGCCGAGAAGGCGCACGACTTGCCATAGCCTTTGACGCCTTCGGGCTCTTCGAGCGGGCAGTTGGCGCTCGCCGAGGGCCGGTAGGGGATGTTGAACGTTTCGGTCATCGTCGCGGCCGGCGTGGCGTAGGAGCCCACCGCGTAGACGTTGAGCGTGATCGGCACCGGGAAGGTCGCGCCCGGAGTGGTCGTGCAGGCGGCCCCGCTGCCGCTCTGGCAGCCGTAGCTCTCCATGTACACCGTGACCGTCGGGTCCCTGCGGGCCGTCCCTGCGAATTCAACCTCGCCGCCGAATTCAGCGACCGAGTCCGACTCGAAGCCCAGCGCCGGGAATCCCTTGGGACGCGGCTTGGGCACGTTCTTGTAGATCAGCTTGGCGCTCGCCGCACCGGCCCCGAGGGCCACAACCGCTAGCGCCGCGAGCAGCGCCACGGCCAGCTTCGCCGCCCTCGCCGAAATCCGTTCCGTCATGTCCGTCTCCATTCTCCTTCGCCCCCACCGCCACGCGGCGCGCGGGCATCATGTCGTCCCCCTCGGGACCTGCTTGGAGGGAAGCCGGTCTGACCTGGGGACGGCGCGCGTCCATGCAGCACCATCCAATCCCCCGCCGTTTCTCTTCCCTCTGCTTGCAGCACGGTATTCGCGCGTCTCTGCGCTGTCAACCCCGGCGGGCCGCGGAGTCCCCAAGGGTGCTCGGACAGCTGTCGGAGCGATATGCCTGCCCACCCTACGGTCTGTCTGCCGTGACAAGCTGCTGGGATGGCTGAGATCGACACCGAGCGCCGCTTGCGGGAGGCGGGCAGCGATTTCATCAAGGCTCATCGGCAGGCCGAAAAGGCCATCCGGCAAGCGGCGAGCGAGCGGATGCCTCCTGAGACGATCGGGCAGCTGAGCGGGCTTTCGCCCGAGACCGTTGCCGCGTTCCTGCGGCAGCTCCTCAGTACGCCAAAGGCCGATAAGTAGCTGATCGTCGGCCGGCCTCGCGACCGCGCTACTGGATGTAGATGCCGGAGATCGCTCGCGCGATCACGAGCTGCTGGATCTCGGCGGTGCCCTCGAAGATGTCGTAGATCTTTGCGTCGCGGTGCCAGCGCTCGACGGGGAACTCGCGCGTGTAACCGTTGCCGCCCAGGATCTGGATCGCGCGCTCGGTGGCCCACACCGCGACCTCGCCCGCCTTCAGCTTGCTCATCGAGCCCTCCGCGTTCTCGAAGCGGTGGCCCGTGCGCCCCATCCAGGATGCGCGCCAGACCAGCAGGCGGGCGGCGTCGATCTCCATCTTCATGCGCGCGAGCGTGAACGCGATGGCCTGATTCTCAACGATCCTGCGCCCGAACTGCTCGCGCTCGCCGGCGTACTCGAGCGCATACTCATAGGCCGCGCGGGCGATGCCGAGCGCCTGTGCACCAACCGTCGGGCGCGATGACTCGAAGGTCTGCATCGCGGCCTGCGAGTTGCTCCGCCCGCCCTCGCGCACGCGCGCGATCCGCTCGTCGAGACCGCTCCTTGCCGCCGAGCACGTAGCTGGCGGGGACGCGACAGTCATCGAGAAACACATCTGCGGTGTGCGAGGCGCGCAGGCCGTGCTTGGAGACCTTTGTGCCCTGCGAGATGCCCTGCGCCTCGCTCATCGGCACGATGAACGCGGCGTGGCCTTTGGAGCCGAGCTCGGGATCGACCGTCGCGATCACCACGTGCACGTCGGAGATACCGCCGTTCGTCGCCCACGCCTTCTGGCCGTTGATCACCCACTCACCGCTCGCCTCGTCGAACTTCGCCCGGGTGCGGAGATTGGACACATCCGATCCGGCGTTCGGCTCAGAGGCACAGAACGCGGCAACCTTGACGTCATCCTGGGTGCCAAAGCAGCGCGGTATCCACTCGCCGATCTGCTCGCCCGTGCCCTGGCCGAAGATCGCCGCGACGGCCAGCGAGGTGCCCATGATCGACATGCCGATGCCGGCGTCGCCCCAGAAGAGCTCCTCGTTGACCAGCGGCAGCGTCAGCCCGCTGGGGTCGGCGAAGAACTGCGCGAGGCCTTCGAAGCCGTAGAGGCCGATCTTGGCGGCCTCCTGGATGATCGGCCAGGGCGTCTGCTCGCGCTCGTCCCACTCGTGCGCAGCCGGTCGCACGACGTCCGCGGCGAAGCCGTGCACCCAATCGCGGATGTCCTTCTGCTCCTGGGTCAGCTCCAGCGAGAAGCTCGAGACCTGGCCCTCCGCCGCGGCGATCGCCTCGGCCGCCGCCTCGGCCGAGCCACCGTCACCGGACGTCGCGCTCGCGGCGGCTGCGTCGGTGGATGATGCTGGAGGAGTGGCCGACATCGACGAAGATCCAGCTTAGCTACTACCCGGCCCCGAACGACGCCTAACGCGTCTGCCAGGCCTCCTCCTGGCGGGTGAGCTCGAGCACATCCGCCGGGACGCGGCCCTCGGCCACATCGGCGACGGTCACGTGCTCGAGCACTTTGCGCAGGTTCGCGCGCAGCGCGATCCAAACCGCCTGCAGGGCCTCCGCGGAACCGATGTACTCGATCTCCTCCGGGCGCTGCCCGCGCACGCCGACCAGCGGGCCCTCCACCGCGCGGATGATGTCGGCGAGGGTGACCTCCTCGGCCGGACGCGCCAGCCAGTAGCCGCCCTCGGGACCGCGCTGGCTGCGCACCACGCCGGCCGAGCGCAGCTGCGTGAGAATGTTCTCGAGGAACGACACGGGAATCCGCTGAGCCTGGGCGACTTCGTCCACCTTGCGCGGCGATTCCTGGCCGCTGTGCGCGAGCTCGACGACGGCGCGCACGGCGTAGTCGGCCTTGGCGGTCACGTGCATCCGGTGATTCTCACGCATTTGGCGGCGCACGTCACCCTGCGCCCCTGGTTAGGTAACCCTAATAGCCTGTGCTAACTTGCTCTGGTCATCCCGACCTGGGAGATCGGATTTGCTCGATGCGCGGCCGCCCGCACCCACTCCTCACCCCGCTCGCGCTGACAGCCGCGCTGCTGCTGAGCGGATGCGGAGCCGCCTCCCATTCGGCAGATGAAATCACGCTCTACAACGGTCAGCACGAACAGACCACGGCGGCGCTGGTGAGCGCATTCGAACGCCAGAGCGGGATCCACGTGAACGTGCGCTCGGCCGACGAGGCGACGCTCGGCAACCAAATCCTGGAGGAGGGCGCAGGCTCGCCCGCCGACGTCTTCTACAGCGAGAACACGCCCGTGCTCGAAGCGCTGCGCGAGAAGAACCTGCTTGCGCCGGTGGCACCGTCAACGCTGGCCGCGGTGCCGAGCCGCTACAGCTCCCCCGAGGGCGACTGGGTCGGGGTGTCGGCGCGCGTGTCGGTGCTCGTGTACAACACCTCCGCGCTGGCGCCATCGCAGCTCCCCAGCTCGGTGCTCGAACTGGCCGATCCCAAGTGGCGGGGCAAGCTCGGCTTCGCCCCCTCGGAGACCGACTTCCAGCCGCTGATCACTGCGATCGTGCGGCTCGACGGCACCGCCGCGGCGGAACGCTGGCTGAAGGGCATGCAGGCCAACGGCACCGTCTATCCCGACAACGAGACCGTCGTCGCCCAGGTCAACAACGGCGAGAGCGCACTGGGGCCGATCAACCACTACTACTGGTTCCGCCTGCGCAAGGAGCTCGGCGCCGGCGGGATGCACTCGGCCCTGCACTACTACGCCCCCGGCGATCCCGGCGACCTCGTCGACGTCTCCGGCGCGGCGATGCTGAAGTCGAGCAGCAATCAGGCCGCCGCGCAGCGATTCCTCGCGTTCCTGGTCAGCCGCGAGGGACAGCAGACGATCGCCGACAGCGACAGCTACGAGTACCCGCTGCGCCCCGGCGTCAGCCCGGCGCCGGGCCTGCGCCCGTTCGCGGACCTGCACCCCGCGGCGCTGACACCGGCCGAGCTGGGCGACGGCAGCACCGCGCTCGCGCTCGAGCAGAAGCTGGGGCTGCTGTAGGGATGAGCACCCTCGCCACGACCCCCACCCCGCGCGCCGGCAGATGGACGCGCAGCTGGTCGGGACGCCGCCGCTGGCCGCTGGTGAGCGGGATCGGCGGGGCGATCGCCGCCGCGCTCGTGCTGCTGCCGCTGGTCTTCCTGGTGATCGAGGCCCAGCAGTCGGGCTGGGGCGAAGTTCACCACCTGCTGTTTCGCCACACCGTGGCGGTGCTGCTGTGGAACACGGTGCGCCTGACGCTGGCCTGCACCGCGCTGTGCGCGCTGCTCGGGGTGGGTGCGGCGTGGTGCGTGCAGCGCAGCGACCTGCCGGCCCGGCGGCTGTGGGCGGTCGCGCTCGTGCTGCCGCTGGGCGTGCCCGACTTCGTGGTGGGTTTCGGCTGGGTGTCGCTGGAGCCCGGTTTGCACGGCTACCTGGCGGCGGTGATGATCATGACGCTGTCGCTCTACCCGCTGGTCTACCTGCCCGTGGCCGCCGCGCTGGCGAACCTCGACGGCAGCCTCGAGGAGGCCGCCCGCAGCCTCGGTCTGGGGCCCTGGCGCACGTTCTGGCGCGTGACGTTGCGCCAGATCTCACCGGCGGTGCTGGGCGGCTGCCTGCTCGTCACGCTCGGCCTGCTCGCCGAGTACGGCGCGTTTGAAATCGTGCAGTACCAGACCTTCACGGTGGCGATCTTCACCGAGTTCAAGCTGGGCTTCGACACCGTGGCCGCGTGTGCGCTCTCGCTCGTGCTGGTCGCGCTCAGCGTGGGCGCGCTCGGCGGCGAGCTCGCGCTGGCTGCGCGCGGGCGCGCGTGGCGCACCGGCCCGGGCGCCCGGCGGATCGCCGCACGCGTCGAGCTCGGGCGCCACCGCACCACGGCGCTGCTCGCCCTGGGCGCGCTCGTGGTGCTCGCGCTTGGCGTGCCGCTCGGATCGCTCGTCTACTGGATGCTGCGGGGGAGCTCGACGACGCTGCCCTCCGCCTCGATCCTCGGCGCACTCGCGCACACCGCCGGCTACAGCGCTGCGGCTGCTGCGATCGCCACGGTGCTGGCCGTGCCCGTGAGCACGCTGGCGATCCGCCACCGCAACCGCTTCACGCTGCTGATCGAGCGCCTGGCCTATCTGCCGATGGCGCTGCCCGGCCTGGTGATCGCGCTCGGGTTGGTGGCCTTCTCGGTGCGCTACGCCCTGGCGCTGTATCAGAGCGCGTTCGAGCTGATCGTCGCCTACGCGATCCTGTTCCTGCCGCTGGCCGTGGTCGGGGTGCGCTCGGCGCTGGCCCAGGCGCCGCCACGCCTCGAGGAGGTCGGGCGCTCGCTCGGCCGCAGCGCCGCGGCGGTCTGGCTTCGCGTGACGCTGCCGCTGATCGCGCCGGGGATCGCGGCGGCGTTCGCGCTCGTGTTCATCTCCTCCGCCACGGAGCTAACCGCCACGCTGATGCTGCGCCCGACCGGAGTTAACACGCTGGCGACGCAGTTCTGGGCCTACACCAGCGACTTCTCCTACGGCGCGGCGGCGCCGTACGCGGCACTGATGGTGGCGATCTCAGCCGTGCCCGCCTACCTGCTCACGCGCCGCATGGCAACCGTCTCACGGCTGGGAGACGCGCGGTGAACCGCCTGAGCGTCGCCGGCCTGAGCAAGGGCTACGCCGGGCAGCCGGTGCTCGAGGGCCTGAGCCTGGAGGTGCCGGCGGGCTCGCTGACGGCGGTGCTGGGGCTCTCGGGCTGCGGCAAGACGACCCTGCTGCGCGTGATCGCGGGTTTCGAGCGAGCACAGGCGGGCAGCGTGTCGCTGGCGGGGCGCACGCTCGATGACGGACGCACCTACATCGCCCCCGAGAGGCGCGGGATCGGCTACGTGCCGCAGGAGGGCGCGCTGTTCCCCCACCTCAGCGTCGAGGCCAACGTCGGCTTCGGCCTCTCGCGGCGCGAGCGCCGCGGCGACGCGGTCGCCGGGCTGCTGGAGATGGTCGGCATCGCACCGCTGGCCGCGCGCCTGCCACACGAGCTCTCGGGCGGCGAGCAGCAGCGCGTGGCGCTCGCCCGCGCGCTGGCCTGCCGGCCGCAGGCGCTGCTGCTCGACGAGCCCTTCTCTTCGCTCGACGCGTCGCTGCGCGCGCGTGTGCGCGAGGAGGTCCACGAGCTGCTGCGCGAGCAGGGGGTCACAGCGGTGCTCGTCACCCACGACCAGGAGGAGGCCCTGTCGCTGGCCGACTCGGTCGCGGTGCTGCGCGACGGGCACATCGTCCAGCAGGGAACGCCGGCCGAGCTCTACGAGCAGCCGGCCGACGAGCGCCTGGCGCGCTTCCTGGGGGCGGTGAACGTGATCGACGCGAACTTCGCCGACGGGACCGCGCAGACCTCGCTCGGCGCGCTGGCGCTGCGCGGCGCGCACAGCGCCGGGGCGGGCCTCGTAATGGTGCGCCCCGAGCAGCTCGAGGTGCGAGAGCGCGCGGGGCACGCCCAAGGCGCATCCGCCGGCCTGCATGGCCGCGTGGAGCAGTGCCGCTACTACGGCCACGACGCGCTGCTGCACATCCGACCGGAGCGCGCCGACGCCCGCGAGCTGCTGCTCGCACGCGTGCACGGCGAGCAGGCGCTGCCGGTGGGCACGCCGGTGAGCGTCGCCGCGCGGGGCGCGGTCACGGCGCTGACGCCGGGCTGAGCGCGCGGCGCCTCAGCTGAGGATCAGCGATGCGGGCTCCACGCTGAGCTCCTCGCCGCTCAGCGGCGAGACGAGCCGCGCGAGCAGCGGCAGGCCGAGCAGCGAGACGGCTGCCATCGCGACGAAGGCGCCGCTCGGGTGGTGAACGAGGATCTGCACGATCAGGGCCACCACGAGACCGCCCAGGTTGCCGGCCATCCAGACGATCGCCCCGGCGGTGCCCGCGGCCGGCCCCGCCATCCGCTCTGCGGCCGTCAGCACGATCGGCAGCGCCGGCAGCAGGAACACGCCCATTAGCGCGATCAGCGCCGCCCACGCGCCCAGCCAGGGCATCAGCGCGAGCCCCGCGCAACCCGCCGCGCTGACCAGCGCGGCCGCGCGCAGGAAGCCGCGCTCGGCGCCGCGGCGCGCGATCAGCGGCGGCAGCACCGCGCAGCCGAGGATGCCGGCGACGACCATGCCGACGAGCAGCGCACCGGCGGTCGCTTCGGAGACGCCCGCGGGCTGCAGCAGCGTCTGCAGCCAGGTGGCGAGCGCCACGAAGATGCCGAAGCCGATGAACACCAGCCCGCAGAGGATGCGCATTGGCTGCAGCCGCCACAGCGCCCGCGCGGCGCTGCCTGCGATCGCGGCGTGCTCCGCGCTCGGGTGCCCGGGACGGCGCAGGGCCATCAGGAGCGCGAGCGCGGGGATCGTGCCGAGCACAGCGTCCACGACGAGCAGGCGCTGCAGGTGCCCGTCGCCGCCGAGCGTCGGGCCGAGCAGCAGCGCCAGCAGGATGCCCAGGAAACTGCCGGCCGAGCCCAGCGCGATGCCTGCCGCGCGCTGCTCGCGCGGCAGGTACTCGCCGGCGAGCTTGCTGACCGCGCTCAGCACCACGGGCTGCGCGACCGCCACGGTCAGCTGCCCCGCCATCGCCCACGCGAACGTCTGCCCGCCAAGGCGGATCAGCCCGCCGAGCGCCACGAGCGCGCCGCCCGCGGCGAGCATCGGGCGAAACCAGCGGTCGAGCAGGATCCCTGCCGGGATCGCGAGCGCGACATACAGCAGGGGGAAGATCTCGGCGAGCCAGCCGACGGCCGACACCGACACGCCGTAATGCCTGGCCGTCTCCGTTGTGATCGCGGCGAAGGTCAGCCACAGCACCTGCGTGGCCGCGCACACGAGGCCATAGGCGACGATCACGCCCCAGCCGTCGCGCCGACCCGCGGGCGGGTTCCCCGCCGGATGATCGTCGCTCGCAATCGCCATCTGCGCTCGCCAACACTACCCAACGTGCGCCGGGCGATCGTCCACGCGCGCGATGTCTAGCATCTGCGCATGCCGCGGCGCTGGAACTGGGACTTCGAGGACGGCCCGGCGACGCGGCCGCGGGCCGCGCCCGCGCCGGCGTCCTCGAGCGAGCGCGTCAAGCAGCTGCGCCGCCGCCGCGGTGGTGGGGCACTCGCGCTGGGCGTGCTCGCCGTCCTCCTCGCGCTGATTCTGAGCGGGTCGCACACCTCGCACCCCGCGGCGGTGCACACCGACCCCCGCGCCCAGGCGCGATCCGCTGCCAGCGCGCCCGACGAGCCCGAAAATGATCAGAACGGGGCCGTCTCGGCGACGCTCGCATACACCCCGTTCGTCAAACAGGGCGGCGCGCGCGGGCGCGACATCGCGCTGACCTTCGACGACGGGCCCGGCCCCTACACGCCGGGTGTGCTGAGCGTTCTGGAGCGCTTCCACGTGCACGCCACGTTCTTCGTGATCGGCGCCATGCTGCGCTACTTCAGCCCGTCCGCCGTGCGCGAGCTGAGGGACGGCGACGTGATCGGCGACCACACCGAGACCCACCCCGAGATGGCCATGCTCTCAGCGCACCAGCAGCAGGAAGAGCTCTTCGAACAGATCGCCCGCGTGGAACTGCTGGGCGGCCCGAGACCGGTGCTGTTCCGCCCGCCCTACGGCTCCTTCGACGCGACCACCATGCGCGAGCTCAAGAAGCTCCACCTGCTGATGACGCTGTGGTCGGTGGACACCGAAGACTACCTTCAGCCGGGTGTTGCGACGATCGTCAAACGGGCGCTCGCGGGCGCTCAGCCGGGCGCGATCATCCTGATGCACGATGCCGGCGGCACACGCACAGAGACGATCGAGGCACTGCCCACGATCATCCGCGAGCTGCGCGCGCGCGGCTTTCGCCTGGTGACGGTGCCACAGCTGCTCAAGGACGATCCGCCGCCCGCCGGCCAGCCCCTGCCGCCCAACCTGAGCGGGGACTGACCCCGGTATCCTTGCCGGGCATGCGCAGGCGCCAGAACCGCCGCGCCGACGGCGAGGCAGATGGACGACGAGGCTCGGCGCGCCCGACGTGAGGCGCGGCGGCGCGCTGTCCGCCGGCGCCGCCTGACCGCCGGGCTGCTGGCGGCGGTCGCGGTCGCGGTGCTGGCCGCTGTGCTGATCGCCGCGACGGGCTCGGGCGGGGGCGCCGCGACGCCGGCCGCGAGCTCCAGCCCCGCGCGCTCGCCCGCGCCCGCGGGCGCGGGCAGCGCGGCCGCGCGGGTGGTCGATGGGCCGCCGGGCACGGCGGCGGTGCCGATCCTGATGTATCACGTGATCGCCCCGCCGCCCGCCGGCGCGCCGTTCCCCGGCCTGTACGTGGAACCGGAGGAGTTCGCCGAACAGATGCGCGCGCTCAAGCAGGCCGGCTGGCACGCGGTGACGCTCGATCAGCTCGAGGCCTACTGGCAGCACGGGGCGCCGCTTGGGCCAGGCAAGCCGATCGTGCTCAGCTTCGACAACGGCTACCACTCGCAGTACGCGCAGGCGCTGCCGATCCTGCGAAGGCTCGACTGGGTGGGCGATGAGAACCTCCAGCTGACCGGCCTGCCGCCCTCGCAGGGCGGCCTCTCCGAGGGAGAAATCCGCGGCCTGCTCGCGGCGGGCTGGGAGCTCGACACGCAGGGCATCAGCCACGCCGATCTGATCACGCTGGACGCCGAACAGCTGCACTACCAGGTGGCTGTCGCCCGCCAGATGCTGCAGCAGCGCTTCCACGTCCCGGTCAACTGGTTCTGCTACCCCTCAGGGCACTACGACGACGCGGTGGTGGCCGCGGTCAGGGCAGCCGGCTTCACGGGGTCGACCACGGTGGTGCCGGGCTGGGCGCACCCTGCCGATGACCGCTACCGCCTGCATCGCCTGCGCGTGCTCGGCGGCACCAGCGCACCGGCGCTGATCAGCGAGCTGGCGGCGGTCCGCGAAGACCCGCCCGCGCCGGACTCCTACAACGGCACCTGAGCCGCCCGCGGGCCGCCCTCACCGCTCCTGCGCGCGCCAGCGACGGTACAGCGCGCTGAACTCCTCGCGCATCGCCGGCGTGAGGTCCTGCGGCTCCAGGCGCCCGGTCAGGCGGATCGTGGCGCGCATCTGCTCGAGGTACTCGCTGCAGTGCTCGCAGCCGGCGAGATGCGCATCCAGGCGCCGGCGCTGCGCCCGCGGCAGCGCCCCCTCGAGGTAGTCGGTGATCAGCTCGACCACCTGCTGACAGACCAGCTCCTCGCGCCGCCCGAGCATCATCAGATCGCCCCCAGCTCGTTCTCGAGCGCCTCGCGCAGCCTGCTGCGCCCCCTATGCAACAGCACCCGCTGGTTGCCTTCGCTGATCTCGAGCGCCTCACATACCTCGCGGCTGCTGAGACCGTCGACGTCGCGCAGCATCACCACGTCGCGCTGGCGCGCGGGCAGCTCGTGCAGCGCCGCGTGCAGGCGATCGGCCAGCGACTCGGCGAACAGGCGCTCATCGCTGTCCTCGATCCAGTGCTGCGGCGGAGCCATCCAGGCCCCGCTCGCGTCGAAGCGGGAGCGGTCCACCGCGGGGGTGGCGTCGCCGACGGCCACCGTGCGGTGCTCGATGGCGCCGGTGCTGCGCGCGCGGTTGATCAGGATCCGCATCAGCCACGTCTTCAGCGAGGAGCGCCCCGCGAAGCCCTCGAGCCCGCGCAGCGCCCCCAGCCAGGTGTCCTGGACGACCTCCTCGGCGACAGCGCTGCTCGAGACCAGCGAGCGTGCCAGGCGCAGCAGCATGGCGTTGTGGCGCGCCACCAGCGCCAGGAACGCCTGTTCGTCGCCCGCGCGCAGGCGCTCGAGCAGCTCGAGCTCCTCATCGGCCGGGATGCTCCGGCGCCGTGGCCAGCGCACGGTGGAGACCACCGCGAGGAGGTTCAGGAGGAGGCCGGGAGCACCGGGAATGAGCTGGCTGGTCATTGCGCGTGAGCAAGGCTACGGCGTCCCACCGGGCGGGACGCCGTAGCCGAGCAGGCCTGGTCAGGGAGCCACGATGCCCTCGCCGCCCACCGCGCCTGGGACGGTCACCGAGCCGATCGGGCTCAGCGCGCCGCCTGCGCCGATCGTGAACTCATCCACGATCCCGGCACCACCGGTCTGCACATAGAGCACGTGCCCGCCGTCGGGCGCGGCCGCGTCCACGGGCCCCGCGTCGGTTTCGGTCGTGGAGAACAGCGTGAGCAGCTGGCCGCCCTTGCTCGAGGTGAAGCCGCTGAGGGAGTGGCTGCCCGCGTTGGAGGTGTAGAAGCGCCCGTCCACGCCCACCACCCAGCAGGTGGCGGCCTGTTCGGTCCCCACCACGTCGAGCTGGGCGAGTTCGCCGTCTTCCTTGAGCTGGAAGCTGGCCAGCGCGTTGGTACCGGCCTCGCTGAGCAGCAGGTTGCCGTCCTTGTCGAAGGTCAGCGCGAACGGCACCGTCCCGGGCAGCGCGTTGACCACGGGGCTGCTGGACAGCAGTCCCGCCGGGCTGACCGAGAAGACGTCGACGTCTTCACCGTTGGCCTTCGTCGTGACGATCAGCTGCGAGCCGCCGGGCGCGAAGGCGACCTGCCCCGGCGTGTGCGTGAACTGCGGCGTGGCGCCGGGGTTCAGGCCGAGCGCACGGGTCGAGCCGGGGATCGCGCTGAGGCGCCCGTCCTGGACGCGGAAGCCCTGCAGCGAACCGCCTTCCTCGGCGTTCAGCACGTACACCAGGCCCTCGCCGACGGCCACGCTGACGGGGAACGTGCCGCCCGAGCTGAGCACCTGGCGCAGCGCGAGGCGGTCGCCGAAGACGGCGAAGACGGAGATCGTGTTGCTGCCCGCGTTGACCGCGTAGAGCAGGCCGTTGGCGCGGTCGTAGGCGAGCGAGCCCTGCGAGGCGAGGTGATCGACCACCGAGCCTTCCAGTTCGCCGCCCAGCCCGCCCGTGTCATAGGTGCCGGCCGCAGTGAGCGTGCCCGCGCCGGCGCGGTCGTAGGCGACGATCTGGTTGCCTTTGGTGTTGTCGCTCTGGACGAACACCGCGTGGTCGACGCCCACCGCGCCGGCGGACGCGGCGGATGCGGCGAGCAGGGCGAGCGCTGCGGTGGCAGCCGTGCAGAGACGCTTGGCGACGTGCATGTGCATTCTCCTCGGGTTGAGCGATTTGCGAACCACATGCTCAGTCCGCCGAGCGCGCGCACCGTTACACGGCGCGTGCCCGGCCAGCTTCAGCCACGCGTGCGCCGCGGGGGCCCGAGATGACGTGGAGCCCGCGTGCGCGGGCTCCAGCCTGTCGGGTTGCGGCCTCTACCAAGGGCCGCGAGATGGGTGTCCATCTGGGCTGCCTATCGGTCGCGCCCCCGCGCAGCTTGAGCGCGCAGGCTCCCGCGTGGGCGTTTTCACACCTCCGGCGGCCCGGCGGCGGCGCGCCCCGCGGCGGCGGGGCGCGTCAGCCCGGGACGATCGCGCGGCTACTTCGGCTGCGGCACGATCCGGATGTAGGGGCGCGGGGACTCCCAGCCATCCGGGTACTTCTCTTTGGCCTCCTCGTCGGAGACCGAGCCGGCGATGATCACGTCCTCGCCCTCGCGCCAGTTCACCGGCGTGGCCACCTTGTGCTTGGCGGTGAGCTGCAGCGAGTCGATCACGCGCAGGACCTCGTCGAAGTTGCGCCCGGTGGTCATCGGGTAGATCAGGATCAGCTTGATCTTCTTGTCGGGGCCGATCACAAACACGTTGCGCACCGTCTGGTTGTCGGCGGGCGTGCGCGCCAGCGGATCGCCGGAGGTGCTCGCGGGCAGCATCCCGTAGAGCTTTGAGACGTTGAAGTCGGCGTCCGCGATGATCGGGTAGTTGGGCGCCGTGCCCTGCGTCTCCGCAATGTCTTGCGCCCAGCGCTCGTGATCGTTCGTGGCGTCGACGGACAGGCCGATGATCTTCACGCCCCGCCGGTCGAACTCGGGCTTGGCGTTGGCCATGTAACCGAGCTCCGTGGTGCACACGGGGGTGAAGTCCTTGGGGTGGGAGAACAGCACGCCCCAGGAGTCGCCGAGCCAGTCGTGAAAGCGGATGCGGCCCTCGGTCGTGTCGGCCTCGAAATCGGGTGCTTCGTCACCAAGCTGTAGCGCCATATGCCTGCCTTCTTCCAGATCGACTTTGTAGTGATTCCATCATTACACGCACCTCTTCAGGACCCGGCGAGCGCCGCCGGTGCGGCGGGGGTGCGCTCCAGCTCGAGGCCCTCGCGGGCGAGCCTGAGCACGCCGCCGTCGACCACGTGGATCACCTCCCTCGCTCCGTAGCGCTTGAGCAGGCTCGCTGCGGTCGCGGCCCGGATGCCGCCCGCACAGATCGTCGCGATCGGGCGGATCGGGTCCACTCCCTCAGGAATCCCGGAGATGTCGTGCCAGGGAACCGACAGCGACCCCGGCACGTGCCCCTCCTCCCACTCGCGGCGCTCACGCACATCCAGCAGCTGCAGCTCGGGCTCGCCGGCGAGCCAGCTGATCAGGTCGAGCGCCGCGACGCGCTCGGTGTGCCCGGCGGGGTGGCGCTCCTGGCGCCAGTTGGTCATCCCGCCGGCCAGCATTCCCGCGATCTGGCGGATCCCCACCGAGAGCGCGAGCCTGGCGGCACGTCGCCCATCGGCGTCGTCGCGGCCGATGAACACGATCTCCCGGTCGTGATCGGCGAGCCATGCGAGCTTGGATCCGAAGCCCGAGCTGAACGAGGGGATGCAGATCGAGCCCTCGATGTGCACGTCATCGAACTGCAGGTCGGTCCTGACGTCCACGAGCAGGGCACCCTCGTCGCGCTTGAGCTGGACCTGGTGCGGATACAGCGCGGGAATCTCCACCCCGCTGATCAGCA
This sequence comes from uncultured Solirubrobacteraceae bacterium, assembly GCA_963771085.1. GTDB lineage: Bacteria > Actinomycetota > Thermoleophilia > Solirubrobacterales > Solirubrobacteraceae > Palsa-744. The sequence continues at coordinate 747,653 of CAVYSB010000002.1, forward strand.
GGGCGCCGCGGTTGAGGCCCACGATCTTCTCGAAGTTAGGCGGCTGCGGGCCCAGTTTGGCCAGGGCCAGCGCGACGAACTCATCCTCATCGGTGATCGAGAGCGTCGGGTTGTGCTCCTTCTCATAGCCGATCGTGGAGCAGATCTTCATGTCCATCCCCGGCCCGCCGCACATCGATCCGCCCAGGTGCGCGGGCCACAGCTCGCAGTCGTCGGGCAGCGACAGCAGCTTCTCGCGCACCGAGGCGAAGATCTGGCGCGCACCCGCCGTCTTCTCGATCGCGAGGTCGGTACGGGCGACATCCCCGACGAACAGGCTGTCGCCGCTCAGCACGGCCCACGGCTCGGGGCCGCGGCGGCCGTCGATCAGCAGGAATGCGGTGTGCTCGGGGCGATGCCCCGGCGTGTGCAGGGCACGGACCGTGAGCGAGCCCAGCTCGAGCTCCCAGCCGTCCTCGAAGGGCTCGTGCTCGTAGTCGGGCCCCGCGGCGCTGTGCACGTGGATGCGCGCGCCGGTGGCCGCCACGAGGCGCCCGTGGCCGGAGACGTGGTCGGCGTGCGTGTGCGTCTCGAGCACGTGCTCGATGGTCACGCCGCGGTAGCGGGCGAGCTCGAGGTACTCGTCGATGTCGAAGCGCGGGTCCACGACCGCAGCGACGCCCGCGTGCTCGTCGCCGATCAGGTAGGAGGCGCAGCCGAGGTCGTCGTGGGTGATCTGCTTGAAGAGCATCAGCCCCTCCCCCCCGCGCCGCTCACGCGGCCACGGCCCCGATGTCGGCGCAGCGCTCGCACACCGCGGCCGGGATCACGCCCGCACGCATCAGCGCAGCGAACACCTTGCACCCGAGGCACAGGCCGAAGACCGACTCGAGCGTCGCGGCGAGGACCAGCACACCGAGCAGCGCGTAGGCCGCCTCCGCCTGCCCGAATACGAGCGCGAGCAGCGCGGCGGCCAGCGAGAAGACGAGGCCGATCCCCTGCGCGAAGCGCTTGGGGGGGCCGGGCACCGGCCGTGCCTGCAGCGGAAGGCGCGGCCTGATCACGCGGGTGACGAGCTGCCCGAGTGGGCTCAGGGTCGGCCCGCTGAGCACGCGCGCCAGGAAGCCGTAGGCGATGAGCGCGGTCAGCCGGGGCTGCGCGAGGAGGATCGTGAGCACGCCGAGCACGACCACCCCGGCCGCAACCAGCCGCGCCGAGACCTCATCGACGGGGTCGGGGAAGGACACGACGGCGCGCCACCGCCCGCGTGAGCCGGGCGCTGCTGTGTTCTCGCCTGCCGATGCCATCGAGCTCCCTCGTTCGCCCTCTCGCAGAGCTTAGCCCCACCAGCGGGACCATTATTAATTTATTCTATTGACAAGGTGCCGAGTATCCCTGGGGCGCTCTCCGCCGAAACGCGACGCTAGGCACTCCAGGGCCGCGTGGCTTCCAGCACCGCCTCCTCCAGCCCGTCGCTGCGCAGGTGGCTGATCGCCTGGTAGGCGGGGTCTTTGACCATCTCCAGGAACGCGCCCCGGCTGGGGTAGCGCACCACGAGCACCGCGTCCCAGCGGTGGCTGTCGGGGCCGACGAGCTTGGTCGAGCAGTCGCCCGCATAGACGGTCCGCGCGCCCACCTTCTCGAGCGCCGGCCCGATCGCCTGCGCGTAGCGCATGTAGGAGGCGCGGCCCTCCTCGCCGGCGAAGCGCAGCAGGTTGAGCATCACGAGCGGCTCGCCGTCGTCCTCGGCCATCAGGCGCCGGACGTCATCGCGGGTGGGGTCGATCGACATGTTTGCCTCCCAATCGTGCGTTGTGCGCCGCGCTTGCGCTGCGGCGCCCGGCTGATCGGTGAACAATGCCCGAGCGCACGCGAGGCCGGCACGCGGGGCGCGCGGGCGTTACGCTAGAGACATGTCGTCGCCGTTCGCGCCGGGCGGAGCTCCGGTTGCGCCCCTTCGCGGCGAGCTGCGCTATGGGATGGAGCTGGCGCGGCTCTTCGCCGACGGCGGCTTCCGCCGCCCCGCCCGCCAGCTGGACGCGCCCGCGGTGCTGCTGGTGCCGGGCTTCATGGCGGGCGACGGCTCGCTGGCCCTGCTCGCCCGCTGGCTGCGCAGACGCGGCTCGCCGACGATGGGAGCCGGGATCGTGCTCAACGCCAACTGCTCCGAGCGTGCGCTGGAGGGCGTCCAGTCGCGCCTGGAGCGTCTCGCCGAGCGCACCGGACGGCGCGTGGTGCTGATCGGGCAGAGCCGCGGCGGGGAGCTCGGGCGGGTCATCGCCGTGCGCAACCCCGAGCTCCTCAGCACGCTCGTGATGCTCGGCTCGCCCGTGCTGGGGCCGCTGCACGTCGGCCCCGCGGTGCTCGGGGCGGTCCGCTCGGTGGCGCGGCTCGGCGATCTCGGCGTGCCGGGGGTGCTGTCCAGCAGCTGTGGCGACGGGCCGTGCTGCGTCGGCTTCCGCGAGGATCTCAGCGCGCCGCTGCCGGAGGCCGTACGCGCGGTCTCGATCTACTCGCGCAGCGACGGGATCGTCTCCTGGCAGGCGTGCCTGGATCCCTGCGCAGAGCACGTCGAGGTGGACTCCAGCCACGGCGGCATGTCGGTGCACCCCGCGGTCTACCGCACGCTCGCGGAGATCCTCGAGCAGGAGGGCCCCCGATGGACTGGATGAGCCCGATGGATGCCTCGTTCCTGCACCTCGAGGACGCGGCGCACCCGATGCACGTGGGCGCCGTGAGCATCTTCGAGGGGCCCGCTCCCCCCTTCGAGCGCCTCGAGCAGATGGTCGCGGGCAAGCTCGGCCTCGTCCCGCGCTATCGCCAGAAGGTCCGCTTCATCCCGCTGGGCCTCGGCCGGCCGGTGTGGGTCGATGATCCGCACTTCAGGCTCTCCTACCACCTGCGCCACAGCGCGCTGCCGGCCCCGGGCGGCGAGGAGCAGCTCGGCAGCATGGCAGCGCGCGTGTTCGCCCAGCACCTCGACCGCCACAAGCCGCTGTGGGAGATATGGATGATCGAGGGTCTCCGCGGCGGACGCTGGGCGCTGCTGTCGAAGGTTCACCACTGCATGGTCGACGGCGTCGCGGCGACGGATCTGATGTCGGTGATGTTCGACGAAGGCGCCGCGCCGGCCGCGGCGGATACCTGGATGCCCACCCCGGAGCCCAACAGCGCAGAGCTCGTGCTGCGCACGCTGACCCACCGCACGACCAGCCCGGCCGAGCAGGTGCGCAGCGTTCGCGCAGCCCTGCGGGCCCCGCGCGCCACGATCGGCCAGGCGCGGGAGCTGCTGGGCGGCCTGGTGTCCACCGCGCGCGTGATGCGCCCCACGGGGAGCTCCTCGCTGACGGGGCCGGTGGGCCCGCATCGCACATGGATCCGCGCGCGCCTGCGCCTGGAGGACGTCCGCGCGATCCGCGCGGGGCTCGGGGGCACGGTCAACGACGTGGTGCTCACCACCGTCTCGGGCGGGCTGCACGACCTGCTCCGTGCGCGCGGCGAGCCCGTCGCCGAACGCACCGTCAGAGCGCTGGTGCCGGTCTCGGTCCGCCGGCCGGGCGAGCGCGGGGTCTACAACAACCGCGTCTCGGCGATGTTCGCCGAGCTGCCCGTCGGCGTCGCCGATCCCGCGGCGCGCCTACGCATGATAAGCGCGCAGATGGACGGGCTGAAGCAGTCAAAGCAGGCCGTTGCAGGCGATGTGCTCGTGTCGCTGTCGGGCTTCGCGCCGCCGATGCTGCTCGCGCTCGGCACACGCATCGCGGCACGCTCGCCCTCGCTGGGCGTGCAGACCGGCGTGACCAACGTCCCCGGACCGCAGCAGGCGCTGTACACGCTCGGTCGCAGGCTGCTCGCATCGTTTCCCTTCGTCCCCGTCATCGGCAACGTGCGGACCTCGATCGCGATCTTCTCCTACGACGGCGAGCTCTACTTCGGTGTCACCGCCGACCGCGACAGCGCGCGCGAGATCAACGCGCTGACCGCCGGCATCGAGCGCTCGATGGCCGAGCTGCTGGCGCTGCTGCCGGCGCAGAAGAGCGCCAAGAAGGCCAAGAAGGCCAAACGCAAGCAGCCCGCCGCCGGCAAGCAGGGCGCGCCCAAGCGCAGGGCCGCGCCCAAGCAGGCGGCGCGATGACGCCGCAAGGGGCCGGCCGGCGATGAGGCACCTCGGCGACGGCCCCTTCCACAAGGGCGATCCGATCTGGATCGTCGAGGCGGACGGCTCGCGCCGCGCGGGCGAGTACATCGGCGACCGTGAGACGGGCACGTGGTTCGGCGGCCCGCCCATGGTCCTGGTGCTGTTCACCGACAACGACTCCACGGGTACCGTCGAGCTCGACCGCGTGCTGGCGCGCAAGGCCTAGTCACTACGCGCAGCGCGCACACGAGAGGGTCACCGGCGCTGCAGCCGGCCGCGCTCCGCGCAGGCGGAACAGACGGCGTAAGCTCGGCTGCGTGACAGAAGGACGGGCGCCGCGCCCCAAGGGCGGAGACCCCAACGTGAAGATGATGCGCCTCTCGCTCATGCCGGAGGAGTGGCGCAAGCTCAGGGTGTGGGCGGCGGAGGAGGACACGGGCATGCAGCAGATCGTCGCTGAGATCCTGCGACGCGAGCTTGCGGGCAGGCCGAGCAGCGGCTTCTGACGGAGTCCGGCGAGACGGACAACCGGTCGGCTCAGCTCGTCGGCGTTGGGCGGCGGGCAGCCGCTGCGCCCAGCGGCTCACGCTCCGCCGGCCTGGATGGCCCGGGAGCTCCGCCAACTCCCTGCCGGAGCTCCACCTGAGGTATGAGCCAGGACACGAGGAATGCGATGCCGGCGATCGGCGCAGCGATGACAAATACCGTCTGGATCGACTCCGCGTAGGCGGCGGCGATGCCGTGATGGACCGCCTGGGGAAGCCCGTCCAAGATGGCCGGCGTGACGCTCGAGCTCGACAGCCCGCTCGGCAGCCTCGCCGAGCCGAGGTGCCTGACGAGGTTGCCGACAAGGACGTTCGAAAAGATGGCACCGAAGATCGCCACGCCGAAGGATCCCCCGATGGAGCGGAAGAAGGTCGCGCTCGAAGTAGCGACTCCGAGCTCGGAGTAGGGAACGGCGTTCTGCACGATGAGCACCAGCACCTGCATCACGCAGCCGAGCCCCACGCCGAGCACGAACATGTACAGCGCCACCATCGCCAGGCTCGTCCCTATCCCCACCCGCGAGAGGAGCAGGAGCCCGACGGTCATGAGCGCCGTCCCGACAATCGGGAAGACCCGGTAGCGGCCGGTCTTGCTGATGAGGAACCCCGATCCGGTGGAGAAGACGATCAGGCCGACGAGGAGGGGCAGCAGCTCCAGGCCGGAGACCGTGGGCGACTCGCCGTGCACCACCTGGAAGAACACCGGCAGGTAGGTGACCCCGCCGAACAACGCAAAGCCGACGATGAAGCCGACCACGCTCGTGACCGAGAACGCACGGATGGAGAACAGATGCAGCGGCAGCACCGGCTCGGTCGCGCCTCGCTCCACGACGGCAAAGATGCCGAGCAGCACCGCGCCGGCGACGCCGAAGGCAACAATCGTCGGCGAGCCCCAGGGATAGGTCGTGCCACCCAGGCTCGTGAAGAGCACGAGGCACGTCACCGAAAGCATGAGGACGGCGGTTCCGAGGTAGTCGATCACATGGTGGACGCGCCCGAGACCGCCCGGAACCTGCACCGCTATGACTGCGAGCGCGACGGCGCCGATCGGGATGTTGATGTAGAAGATCCAGTGCCAGGAGAGCTCTTCGACGAAGATGCCTCCGAGCAGCGGACCGATGACACTGGCCAAACCGAACACCGCCCCGAAGAGGCCTTGGTAGCGACCGCGTTCGCGAGGAGAGACGACGTCTCCGACGATCGCCTGGGCACCCACCATCAAGCCACCGCCCCCGAGACCCTGAATCGCGCGGAACACGATCAACTCGGTCAGGCTCTGGCTGAGCCCCGACAGCGCCGAGCCGCACAAGAAGATGACGATCGCCGCCTGGAAGAAGAACTTGCGCCCGTACTGGTCGCCGAGCTTGCCCCACAGCGGTGTCGAGACGGTCGCGGCGAGCAGGTAGGCCACGACGATCCACGACAGATGCGAGGCGCCATGGAGGTCGGCGACGATCGTTGGCAGAGCGGTTGCGACGATCGTCTGATCCAGAGCCGCCAGGAACATCCCGAGCAGCAACGCACCGATGATGATCAGCACACGACGGTGGCTGAGCACCGGCATCGTCGAGGGCGCGGCCGGCGGTTCGCTCGGCACCCCGCTCATCGTCGATCCACAATCTCGCTCATATCCACGATGTCGACATCACATCGGGATGACAGCGGCGACTCGCGGGAGACCGTGGATGAGGCAGCCAATGTCCTGGAGCAGCACCGTGCTGACTCTAGAGCAGGCCGTTCAGGCGGCTGTGCGCTCAGCTCGACGCGGGCCTCGTGAAGCGGCGCACGGGGGTCGGACCCGCGACCTCGGGCTTGGGACGCCATCGGCCGGGTCACGCGGTCGAGCGCCCCCTCCAGCGCAGCTGCCGGCTTCCATCGTCGAGGCCACATACGAACAGGTGCGCGCATGGCGGTCAAGCCCCTGGCGGCGTAGGCTCGCGCCATGAACTCTCTACGGAAGCACCTCAGCTACGCGAACGTCGTCGCCACGATGGCGCTTGTCTTTGCGATGGGCTCGAGCAATGCTCGTCTGCTGGGCGCTCTCCGACGTTGGCGCTCCGCCGTAGAGGCCGCTCGTGCGTAGCTCGCTGCAATTCGCCACGGCAACTCCGACAACGACAGCTCCACGCGTTGGCGTCGTTCAAGACAAGCGCCAGCTCAGGCTCGCAGCATGAGCGTTCCCGACACCCTCGACTCCCTACCAGCCCTCGGTGACTCGGATGATCGTCTTCCCGGACACACGTGGAGCGTTGGGGCCGAACGCGGCGGGAGCTTCGGCCAACGGCCGCACGGCTCCCACATTCGAAGCCAGCCGTCCGTCGCGCAGTCGCTCGGCGAGCTCGGCGAGCTGGGAGCGATCGGCCTCAACGACGAAGAAGATCGCCCGCCCGTTCTCGAGCTGGATCGTGGGCGGTTGGGCAATGGTGACGAGCGTGCCGCCGGCGCGTACAAGCGTGGTCGAACGCTGCAGGATTTCCCCCCCGATCACGTCGAACACCACATCGACCTCGCCGGCGTCCTCGACGCGGTCCGTCTCTAAAGTCCACAAACTCATCGATGCCAAGACCGAGCGCACGGTCTCTGTGGGCGGTCCGGCCGGTTCCAATCACCCGGGAGCCGATCTGGTGGGCAAGCTGCACAGCGATCGAGCCGACGCCGCCCGCGGCGCCATTGATCAGCACGGTCTGCCCGGCGCGGAGATGGGCGTGCTCGAACAGCGCCTGCCATGCCGTCAGTCCGGAGATCACTGCACCAGCGGCGACGGTATGTTCGACGCCCACTGGCAGCGGCGCAAGATTGCGCGCCTCCACCGCGACGTACTCCGCGAGCGTGCCGTTGCGCGTCCAATCGGCCAGCCCGAACACTCGCTGCCCGACGGTCAGGCCGGTGGTCCCGTAGCCCAACTCGGCGACGACACCCGACACCTCATGCCCGGGCACACTCGGCGTCCGGTCCCGGCCGCCACGATCGGTCCACGTCCCCGCCCAAGCCAGCTCCCCCCGGGTAAACCCAGCGGCATACACGCGCACAATGACATCGTTCTCGGCAGCCTGTGGATACGGCAACTCCGTCAGGGACAGCCCAGCCGGACCAGCGTCTCGGTCGCGGACGGCGATAGCTTGCATAACACCTTCCTCTCTGATGGCCGAGCTTCCGTGCCGATACGTCCACTACTCGCGGCAGCGCTCCGAGCAGTGTGACGCTCTCGAGACGAAGAGGTCGACGAGCGCCGCTCCGGTCCGCGAGCATCCCGAGCGCTGTCCGTGCCAACCAGACCCCGAAGCACTCACGCTCACGAACGTTGAGAGCACCGTCCTCAGTACACCAGGAAATATCGAACTGGTTTGCACCGGCAGCCCGGAACATTTCTGGTACGCGAAGCTGACGGCGACCCAAGTCGGCACGATCCACTGAGCCGCCTAGCCCTCCAGGCCGAGGTCGGCGAGGGCGCGGTCGCGGTTCCAATACATGACGAGCCTGGTCACCTTGCCGCCGCGAAGTGTGAGGATGTTCGCCGCCCCCTGGCGCATCTCCAGCCCGCTCGCCTTTCCGCGTCCGCTCAAATCGACGAGCACCAGCACGCGGTCCGCGTCGAGCTCGCGGTAGTCGTCGGCCGTAACTCGGTAGTCCTCCCAATTCTCTTGGAAGACACGCCAGTTCTGTTCCACAGCCGATACCCCGGTCAGGCCGCCGGGCGAGGGACCATCAACGACGACGAACTCGATCTCAGGGTGGGCCCACTCGACCGAGCCGTAGTAGTCGCCCCGCTCCCAGTCCGCGTAGATCGAGCGCACGAGGTCCAGGTTCTCCGACATCACCTACTCCGCCGGGCCGAGGTCGGCGAGGACGCGCACAGCCTCGTCAGCAAAGTCACCGAGCTGGTCTGTCTCAGTGAACTTCGCCTGGTCGGGACAGTCGAGGACCTCGAGCACACCGAGCGCGCGGTCTTCGAGCAGCAGCGGCATGGCCATCAGTCGTCTCGGAAGGTAGCCGATGGTTTCAGCGATGTCCTCGGCGAACCGGCCGTCGTGGGCGACGTCCTCGAGAAACAGCGGCTCGCGGGTTGCGAGTACCCGGCCTGCGACCCCGGTGCTGTCGGGGATCTTCACGCCGACGAGCGACTCGGTTCCGCCGAGCGACTCGGATCCCTCACCGGACATCGCCACGAACACGAGCGAGCCGCTTGCAGGCTCGTGCACCAGAATCGAGCACGCCTGCGCTCTGAAGGTCCGCCGCGCCCGGTCAACGATCGCATGCAGTAGCACGAGGTCGAGGTTCTCCGACATCGCCTATCCCCGTTCGGTGGCGAGGCGTTCGTCTCGTCCACGTACGACGACTCCGATGGTCCGCGTCATGTCCAGCACCGCGTCGTGCGTCAAGACCCGCTGCGCCTCATCAAGATCCCCGGCGCTGAGCGCCTCAAAGCAGCGACCCACAAGCACCACCAGGTCGGGGGTCGTGGACTCCTCAGCCATCACCTAGCCCCGTTCCCGCGCGAGGCGTTCGGCGGCAGCATGAGCTTCGTCTGGCTCGAGGTAGGCCTCGACGCGAACGCAGAGAAGCTCCGCGAAGGTGTTGACGGATGCCCAGCGCAGGTGCACCTCGCCGCCGCCCGCGAAGCGGCCAGTCAAGACCCAGATGCCATAGACGATTCCGTTGCCCATATCAGCGATCTCGGGCACGTCGAGGGTCAGCTCCTCGTAGGTGACGAGCCAGTCACTCAGGAAGCTGCGAATCGCCGCGACCCCTACGAACGTCCCGATGCCCACCTGCGAGGCATCCCACACGGCATCGGCGGCGAAGTAGCTCATCGCCGCATCAACGTCACGTCGGTTCATAGCATCGATGGACTGCCGCGAAAGCTCCACCAGGTCGGCCGTTGTGGACTCCTCAGCCATGGCAGGGAGTATCCCTTCTACCGCGGCGAGATGTGGGGCACCGCCGCGCCGACCCGAAGAGTCTGGGGAGCTATTACCGACCCCGGCCCAGTCAGCGTTTCCCCGCCCAGGACGACCGGTTTCGAGGGAGGGGGCTTCTGATGCCGCCTGAGAGGCGCAGGAGGGCCGCTCTCGCGCCCGCGCAGGCGTCGAGCAATGGTCACGGGCATCTGGGCGTGACCCCGGTGGCGCCGAGCGATCTTGAAGCTGCTGGCATGGGCGTCTGGAGGAGTGTTTGGCAGCTCCCGCGGATCGACCTGTCGGATGCGCCGACGGTCGAAAGGCTTTGCCGGTTGGAAGATGAGGTGGCGGGCCTGCCCGCGCTTGTGGCCGAGCAGGGCGTGCGCTAGCAGGCTGTTTTCCGTAAGCGGCGGACGGGGGTCGAACCCGCGACCTCAAGCTTGGGAAGCCCCATCGAGAATCGCCCGGTAGGGCCGGAATCCGTGTGTGGGAGCGGGGATTCCGGCCCTTTCGCCGTTCTGGCGCTCGGGTCATATTCGGGCCATTTGGGGGTCGATTCGGGGGGGTTCTGGCAGGGCTGCCACTACGATCGCGGCCAGCTACGTTCGCTGACATCGCGTTGACAAACAATCCGGCGGCGCGCTAACCCGAGCCTGCGCTAGGGGGTCCGGGGAAGATGTCTTTCGCCACCACCAGCACCACGCCGACGACCTGGATCACGATGGCGGCCAGCCACGCACTTATCGCCCCCGCGGGGATCTTCCAGTCGTTTGCGAAGCCGTACCAAAAGAACGCGACATCCGCGAGGGCCACCTGAATGACGACCGCAATCAGGGCGCCATAGCCGATGAGCTTGGCGAGCCTCACGCTGACTTTAAGGCGCTCGGACGCCGCCTCCCGTCGGTCCTCCTCGAGTTTGTCTTTCGGCGCCGGAGGCGGGTTGGCCTTCTCCACCTGCTCCTGGACGCTGCCCGGCGAGCTCGGAGGGTCGGGCTCGTCCGTCACGCGAGTTTGAGGTTGACCAGCCGGAAGCTCATCGCTTCGCCCGAGACACCAAACTCCAACGCCAGTGCGGCGGCCCCGTAGCCCTTCTCGCGTTTGAGCCGCTGGATCTCGTCCTTTGGCATCAGCAGGCTCGCGGCAAACTTGTTCGCGAATCTCTCCTCCGGATCGGTGCCCTCTGACGTCAGGGCGTCGCGATAGTCCACGTGCTCCCACTCATCCTGGCCCGCCGCGACATGCTTGACGTAGTGCCCCAGCTCGTGCGCCACCGTGAACCGCTGGCGATTGAGGCTATCGCTACCGTTTATGAACACTTCCGGGTCGTGGCCGGGCCGCTTGCGAAGCATGCCCGCTACGCCCTCGTCGAGACCCGCCGTATAGACCTTAATCCCGAGTTGCTGCGCGATCTGGATCGGGTCCACCGGGACCGACCGACCGCGCCAAGCAGTGCTCAGGAGCTGCTGCGCCTCGTGCTCGGGATCGAGTTGTGTCGCTGGCATGGCCTCATCGTAGACGTCGCTCATCGCCAGAGCCTCCTCCACACGCCGGCCCGGCCCAATGCCCGGCCGATGGTCACGTTCTTCGCTCGCCGCGCCACCCTGCGCGGGTCGCCCGATGCCACAGCCCGAGCGGACGCGGACAGCCGCGCCGCCCGGAACAACTCGCTCGTGAGACTCCTACGCCGGGCCATCAGGCATCGCCTCCAGTGGTTTCAGGGTCTAGGTGCGCGAGCGCCAGAAGCCTTGCTATACCCTGCTCGATTTCCTCGCGCGTGTGCTGCTCCTCCGTACACGTCAACTCGCCCTCATCGGTGACCAAGAAGCTGTCGGCACCGACCGCGCACACCGGACACGGCCAGGTCCGCGTGTCGGGTGCGTTCGGGAGCGTCATTGGCTCACCGAGCACCTGCACGACCTGCCCCCTGGTGAACATGGCGAACATCACGCATCGCCTCCGCACCGAGCGCGGCGGCGTTCCAGGCGCGCCGCGAGGGTCGCAAGATCCACGGCCAGCTCCGAGGTCCCGTCGAGGCTGGCGCGCAGCTCGTGGACCCTCTCGATCAGAGCCAAGCATCTGCGGCCGCAGCGTTCGGAACCACGCTCGAGCGCCTGGGACTCCGCGCGCGGGCGCGGCGAAGGCCAAGGCCGCGTGAGCGCGTTCGCCCCCACGCCGTTCGCGGAACCCGTCGTCGCGCGAAGGCCCGCAGGCTGTTGGAGGTCCGGTGGGGGGAGCTGCTGGGGAAGGCGAAGCGAGGTCGCCCTGCTCACTAATTCGGCAAGCGTGCCGAATAACGGTGCTATCCCGAGACGGTCCCACTCATCCCGACTCCGCAGCGGCGAGACGTGGAAGAAGCGCGACGGCTCCGTCTCCTCGTCCCGCTTGCCGCGGTGGTCGCGCTCTAGCGTGACGATCTTGATCTCGACCTTCGCGAGCGGTTCGCGTTGCACGTCGATCTGCTCGCCGCACCAGTCGCACTCGTAATGGAACATCGTCGGCCTCCTGTCGTTGGAGGCGCCGGGGGAGGCTTCTAGCGAGGAAGACACCGCTCGTGTGGTCGGTAGGGTGTCTGGCGCGCCGGGAGTTTGCTCTCTCGGTGCCACGCCCCCGGACGTTCTCGCGTCGCGGGGGCACTTTGTATGTGGCGTCACCATAGCGCCGGCCCGGGCGGAAAGCAAGCAGCTCACCCAGCGTCTTGAGGGTCGGGCGCCACGCTCGCGATCGGCTTCCACTCGCCGTCCAGGAAGATTTCGATCATCTGCGTGTCGCGGTTAAGCACCCGCTGAGCCTCGCCGATGGCCCACTCTGCGTCGCGCTGCGCGGTCGTTACGACAGGTAGTCGTCCGTCCTGCATGGTTGCCTCCTCGCGTTTGTCCAATGAGGCGGCAATCCTATGCCGCCACCCGGGCGTGAGGGGTCTCGGGGAAGCTCACAGCGCCTTCACTTCCACCCATGCGCCGCCAAACCAGATTTCGAGCGCCGGTTTGCCCGTCTCCGTGTGCCTGTTCACGATGAGCTGGCCAACCGCCGGTGCCTTTGGGCGCGGCTGGAGCTTTCCTTCTTCTTCTTCTTTTTTGGAGACGGGTTCGTTATAGACCGGCAGCTGGCCGGGGATCTGCGTCAGCCCGGCGCGGAGCTGAGTCACGGCGTTGCCCTGCCCGGCCATCGTCTCAAGCTCACGCAAGTGGGGTGGGTGAATGGTCCTCGGCATCGTGTCACTTCCTCTCGGTTTGGGGTTACAGCTCGCGGGCGAGTTTGTCCCGCATGTACTCGGCGGCGCGCAGCCGAGAGAGCGCCCTTGCGGCCGCGTCGAGGTCCGCCGGCGGGCTGGCCGCTTCCGCCACCTCGCTCTCGGCCTCTGCCACCCAGCTCTCCGCCAGCCGGTGCCGCTCAAGGACCGCCTGGTGCGCGGCCTGCCGGGCGGTCCGGCCCGCCTGCTCCTGGCGCTCGGCGTCCTCGCGCCGCTGGCGCCCCCGCCGGTTCGACTCCTCCCACTCGGCGGCCCGGCGCTCTTGATCCGCAGCGCTCTCGTCAAGCCACGCCTGCCGTGTCGCCTCGCGGCGATCGCGCTCCAGGCGGTTGGGGTCGTTCGGGTCAGCGCGTAGTGCGATGGTCTCTGGCGATTCGTACATCAGCGCATCCCCAGCCGGCCGTTCGCCATGAGCATCCCGTTCAGCACCCGCAGACGGGCGAGGGTTAGCGCTTCCCCTGCGCGCGAGCGTGCGTCGGCCGTAGGAGCCTCCGCCACGGCCTTCTCGAGTGCCGGGAGGTTGTCGCCGTAGCGCTCCATCTGCGGCGGGACCACCTGCCCGTCGGGCACGCGCGAGGTGTAAGACTGGTCGCGGACCGATTCCAGCTGCGTCCGGGCGCTGGTCGAGCCCAACCCCGCCCCGGTTGCCCTCGACTGCGATTCCTCGACGAGCCGCGCCGCCTCGACGAGCTGCTGTTCGGCCGCCGACGGCAGCGTGCCGGGCGCCGTGCGCGGCCCGCCGTTCCGAGGTACGGGAGTGCCCTTCGCGGCCCGCTGGTAGAGACGCCAGTATGTCACTGCTTTACCGGCCTGGGCGCCCAGCACGGGATCTTCAAGCGTCGGGATCGCCGCCTGCACCTGCTTCGCCAACCTCTCCATGTTCTGGTCGTGCTCCCTCGCGGCCTTCGCGAGCTTCTTTTCTGCTGACATTTCGTCACCTTCCATTTCCATTTCACTGTTGTCGGATTCCGTCACTACCTGCTGCATCAATTCCTCCTCCGTGTCGAGCTGCCCGCATACAACGCAAAGGCACCCCTCCACGTGACCTTCCGGCCGCACGGCCTTCATCACAAGAGGCGGCCCGCCATCGGCCGGCCAGTACGTGGCGTGGACGCCGACCACCTGCACCACCGACGCGGCACCCGCACGGCCAACAGCGCGCCCGCGGTCATCACGGAGAACCCCCGTCGAATCCGCCTCGTACGATCTCATCGTGTCCACCTTTCGTTCGTGAGTGCGGACGGGGCGAACGGCGTACGCGAGAACGCCGCCGCCCAGTCCGCTTGCGGTGCGCCTGAGATGGGCCATGACAAGCCCGCGCGCCACACCTGGGTGCTGACACCTTCGCCAGCCAAGTCGTAGTGCGGACGGACGGACGGCGACCCGCGAAAGACGCCGCCTGCCCAGTCCGGTTGGCGATGCGCCCTGATGGGGTCATGACGCCCCGGCGCACCACACATCGAGCGGTGGAGCTCACCAAAGCCGCCGCCCGACACTTTGTGCCAGCGGTTATGCCGGCGAAGATCATGCGGCCTCGCTAGAGGCGCCGCCGCAGTAAACGCATGTGGGTCCGAAGAAGCGGTGATGCCCGGAGCCATCGGCCGAACGCGGACACCGCGCCGCCGCCGGCTCCGGCTCGAACTCGTCAGCAGACTCGTCGGCTACCTGCTCTGCGGCCTTCCGCTCACGCTCCACACGCTCGTGTTGCCATGCCTCACGGAACGCCGCGCCGACGCCGAGCCCGGACTCCACGAAATCGTGCATCGCGAGCGCCAAAGCGATCCCGCGATCATCGTGCTTGTCAGCATCGTGATCCATCCGCAGCACACCCGGCGTCGTCTCCCGCAGCCGGATATTCGACAGCTCCTCGATCAGCTCCGGATCATCCGGCAGCACAAGCCGGTGATCGCGGATCGTCGTGTGAAGCCCCGCCGCCAGCCTCCCGACCGACGTCTGCGAGAACACGAACTCCTCGACGCTCAGGCCGCTGTGACGCAGCCGCTGAGACAGGCCCGCAGCCTGCCACGGGTCGATCACGACCCGCGCATGGTTGAAGCGCCGGCCAACGTCCACCAGGTGCTCCTCGACATCGCCGAGCTTCACCGGCCGCAGCCGCCGGCCCTCCCACACCCGCATGTGATCCAGCACCACACGCACACCCGACTCCTGCCGTTCCGCATGACACACCGCCACAGCCGTCCTATCCCGCTTCAACCCCAGGTCGCAGCCGATCACATACCGCACCCCCGGCTCCGGCTCCAACGGCCCGGCGAGCCTCACGCACGCCCGCAGATCCTCAAGGCTCGTCAGCCGATCCTCCGCCGACGTCCACACATTCTCGAACAGCCGCAGATAGCTCGACTCAGGCAGCCGCCGGCGCTGCTCAGCCAGCCGCGCACGATCAGCCCACGGCGGCGGCCCAACAACCTCATTCACCCGCCACAACGGGTCCGCATAGGCGTGCTGCAACGCCCTGTGCGACCAGTGCGCAGGATCACCCGCAGACGTCAACGCCACAAGCCGAGAGCCCGGCACCTTCACCATCGCCGACGTCGTGGCCTCCCACAACGCACGCGGACCCGCCGTCGACGCCCACTGCGCAAGCTCATCCACGATCAAGAACGCCGGACGCAGCCCGTAGGCGCCAGCGACGTCGGCGGCGAGCACCTCGAGCACACTCCCGCTCGCCGACGTCACCTTGTAGGCATCCACCGTCAGCGCCGAGCCCAGCTCCGGGGTGCGAGCCTGGTAGCCCGCGATCGAGTCCACAAGCAGCCGGCCCTGGTCACGATCCGCGGCGAGCCCATACAGGCGACTCCCAGCGGGAAGCTGAGCGAGCATCGCAGCAACACCGACCCCGGCGAGGTCCGACGTCTTGGCGTAGCCACGTGATCGGGTCTGGAAGCTGTACGGCGTCGCACTCTCAACGTCGAGCACCGCGCGAGCGTCCTCCCACTGCACCGGCACAGCAGCATCGCCCCAGCGACGGCCATCCTCGAGCACAAGCCCGGCGAGCAAGTCGATCGAGTCGATCACGCCGCCACCGCCTCACGCACAGCCGGCCACAGCTCGACCACCGCACGCGGCCCACGATCGTCCACCCGCAGCTTGTGACAGCCCGACAGACAGACGAGCTGCGCGTCGTCGTCATAGGCGAGCCCGTTCAGCGAGTCGAGGATCGACTTGCACAAGTTGTCGAGGTCTGCTCGCGGGTTCGCGCCGTAGAAGCGCATCGAGCAGGTGAACGGCACAGCACCGAGCGACGGACGGCCAGCAGCCATCCACACCTTCTGCACGACGTCGCGGTACTGCGCGCTACGCCGCGGCAGGTAGTGACGCCCCGAGCTCGTGCGGCTGCGCTGCAACGGCACCGGCACACCGGGCACCACGAGCGAGACCGTCATCCGCTCACCCCCTGGTCGTCCTCGACAGAGTTGGCATCCACGGCCGCGAGACGCGCACGCCGGCCCTCGTCCGCAAGGTCAGCGAGCGAGCGCTCCGCGTGCTCGCCGCCCGCGACCAGCATCTTCAGCCGAGCGTGACCGGCGGGCGTCAAGCCGAGCGCATCGCCCATGAACCACGCCAGGCGCGACGCAGCAGTTGCCGTCTCCAGCAGACGAGTAAAGCCGCGGGCGCCGGGCTCCATGCCGATCAGCGCCTCGTGCGCAAGCTGCTCCCTCGCCGTCGCCTGCAGGTAGCGGCTGACGGACGGTGCGTAGTGCTCCTCGCTCACCCACGGTGCGACATCGAGAAGGTGCTCGTGCACGATCTCGGCGCGCTTCTCGAGCTCGGCAGGCGAGTAGGCACCGTGCTTGAGCGCCACGACGTTGCCGGGTGCGAACGGTGGGCGCTCGACACCGGCAACCATCACGCAGCCCGCCGATCTTCGGCCTGAGCGCGCCTGAGCGTGCGCTCCACCGTCCCGGCGTCCACGGCCAGCTCGCGAGCGAGCGCCCGCAGCGCCACCTGGTGGCCGCTGCCAGCAGCGCGCAGCTCCTGATAGCGGCGGACGAGATCGCTAGCCATCAGCGAGCACCCGCCTTGCGTCGAGGTCGCGGAGTGAGGATCGCGCCGGGTTTCGGCAGACGTTGTGGCAGACGGCCCGGCCGGCGCACGGTCGTGGTCGCAGATTCGGCGCCAGCACTGGCGATCGGCGCCTGCGACCGTTCGCTTGCGCAGCGAGACAGCGCAGCACGAGCCGCGTCAGGGTCGAACCTCAGACGCGCCTTCGGACCATCGCCGAGCCTCAACGCGCCCAGCTCGACCGCGTGTTCGTAGACGTAGTCACGACTCACACCCAGCTCGACCGCGAGCGCCGCAGCGTCCACAAGCGGCGCCCGGCCCGCGCGCGCCGCGTGCTGCGGATCGCCGACCGGCATCGAGGGTGAGCACGTTGGCGACGTTGGCCCGCTGCTCATGGGGTGAA
Organism: uncultured Solirubrobacteraceae bacterium; assembly: GCA_963771085.1. Classification (GTDB taxonomy): domain Bacteria; phylum Actinomycetota; class Thermoleophilia; order Solirubrobacterales; family Solirubrobacteraceae; genus Palsa-744. The sequence continues at coordinate 764,889 of CAVYSB010000002.1, forward strand.
GGACTCCCTCCGACCGTCCAAGAGGTCAGCGCCGCGCGACGGCTCGCGCTGGGACCCGGTTGGACGGTTTCCGTTGCTGTTGGCGCCGGGTCCGGTTCCGGGACCCCCGTAGGGGGGGGACCCGGTGGACCCGGTTGTCCCCGGTGGGTCCGGGACCCGGTTGGGACCTGGTTGGGACCCGGTGGACCCGGTTGTCGGATCGTCGAGTTGGCGGTAGGGTCGAAGGGTCGTGTGGAGGTGTGCTTGGCCGTCCTTCGCGGCGGCGACGTAGAGCTCGCTGAGGAGGAGTTGGAGGGCGAGCGTGACGTTCTCCTTGCGGCCTCCGACAGCGGTGCAGATTGCGTTGCGGGTGAGCCCCGGGGTCTGCTCGACCAGGCGGGAGACTTTCTCCATGATGTTCGTGGGACGGAAGGCTGGCGACGTGTCCTCGCCACGCTCGACGCGCTCCCATGAGCCGTAGTCGCCGGCGCCGAGCTGCATGTGCCACGTGTCGCCGGCGGTGATCTCGCCGATTCGTGAGCGGCTGCAGCGCAGCTCGAGGCGGCCGGCGAGGGTCGAGGAGAACGGGGCGATCACCTTCATCGTGTAGGCGATGTCGCAGAGGTCTTCCTTCGCGCTTGTGCCGCGAGGGCGTCCTTTCTCCTGGTGGCCCATGTTGTCGAGCGTCACGGTTGCGATGCCGGCGCGGGCGAGCGGGTCGATGAGGGCGGTGGTGAAGGTGGCCCAGTCGTCGGAGGCGTCCTCGGTGAGCCCGAGCGGCGCGGTGTGTGACCGGGAGCTGTCGAAGATCACGAGGTCCGCGCCAGCGAACACGGCGGGGTAGCTGGCGTCGTCTCGCCAGGCGAGGCTCATGGTCGGCCACGCGTAGTAGCGCAGGCGTTCGCGGACGCCCTCCCGGTCGGTGTCGCGGCCTTCGAGGACGGCCTCGAGACGGCGGGCGTACTCGTCGGCGCCGTTCTCGCGGTCGAGGATCACGACGGTGCCGCCGGCCTCGATGATGTCGATCGCGGTCACTACACCGAGGCCGAGGGACTTGCCGGACTTCGCCGCGGCGGCGACGTGCGCGCGCTTGGCTCTCGGGAGAGGGTCGGCGCCGGGTATGAACTCGCGCGGCGGGATGCCCGTCTCAATCATCTCGATGAGATCGACGCGCGAGTGGTCGAGCACGTCTTGCGGCGAGCCGGACGCGGTGCTGCTCATGCTCTCGCCGCGAGTGTCTAGCTCGGGGCTCGTGACGGTCACCGGCCTGCCTCGCGGAGCTTCGCCACGATGTCGCGCTCGTCGCAGCCACGGTGGCAGTCGAGGTCCGCGCGCGGTGCCGCACCTGCGAAGGTGACGCCCAGCGGGCCGTCGCAGAGGGGGCAGACCATGACGATGGTGTCCTCGTCGAGGTAGAAGAACCGCTCGGCCGGGGTGAAGCGGTCGAGCAGGTCGAGCAGGTGGCTGCGGAAGCGGTAGCTGTCCTCGGCCATCGGCCGGTGCTGGGGCGCCCGGCCACTCATGCCCGGCCCCACGGCTGGTCGTCATCCGGGAGCCGCCGCAGCTCCTCGAGCGCGGCCTGGCGCTCGCGCGGCGTCGGCTCGCGGCCGGTGATCTCCGCGAACGCGGCCGCCACGTCGGGCTCGCGCGCTTCGCGCGCCCAGCGCTCCGCGAGGCTCGCGAGCTTCGCGCTCACTTCGGCTGGTCCTCATGGTCAGCCGGCTCTGTGTCGAGGGCGACCAGCTCGCCGAGCAGCTCGGAGTACGCCGCGAAGGCGCCCGTGTTGCGCGGACGCGTGTCGCCCGTCTCCCAGCGTGAAATCGCGCCCGGGGTGGCGCCGATGGCGGCCGCGACCTCTCCGAGCGAGAGCGAGTGCTGTTCACGTAGCGCTCGTGCCGAGCCGCTGCGGCACATGTCGCGCACGATCGCCAGCGTGAGGACCCGTGAGAGTATGGCCACGGAGTGAACCGTGGCACACTCGCGACTCAGCTTCAAGTGGGCCGCACCACATTACTGCGGGTAAGTGTGCAATACTGCCGCTATGACCAAAGCCAGCCGGGCCACCCAACCAGCCACCCCCCAGCTCCATTTCGCTGCCGAGGACATAGAGCGAGGCACCATCAGCGGAGGCGCCTTGGGTGTCGGCGGCGCCACCGACACCCACCACGTCGAGCTCGCGTGGCCCGCGTTCGGGACGCCGCGCTACCTCATCCGCGTCGGCCTCCGCGACGACGGCGCGGAGTTCCGTTGCGTGTCGTTCCACGTCACAGCGCTCAACCGGCGCCAGCCGATCGGCGCGACCCTTCTACGGGACGATGTGCCGGCCGGCAGAGTGATCTCAGAGGCGATCCAGACGCTACTACGCGAACGGCTCGCCGACGCCCAGCGCGAGCAGGATGAGCCATCGCTAGGCGCGGCCGACGTCACCCTCTACGAACGCGACCCCGCCGACGGCCACCTGGTCAACAGCCGGCCGCTGACCGAAGACGAGGCCGAGGATTTCCTGGCGAACCGCCGCGCGTACCACCACGGCGTCGAGCAGCAGAATGCGAAGCGGCTCGAGGGCGCAACCGGGCGGGGACACGGCCGGCGCTACCCGCCAGGCCACCTTGAGCGCGTAGCCAAGATCGCCAGCGAGGCGCGGCGCGAAGCGAAGCCGATGGGCGCGGCCGTGGCGGCGGCGTTCGGGATCTCCGCCTCGGCTGCGCACAACCAGATCAATCGAGCCCGGCGACGTGGACTGTTCGACAACGACAGGGAGGGTGAGTGATGCCTAGACCAACGACAGGCGCAGTGATCGAGCACCAGGGCCGCGACGGGCGCACGTACAGGGCGCTGCGGTTCGTGGCGTACGGCAAGCGCCGGCACGTCTCGCTCGGCGCCGGTGAGCGCCGAGGAGGCGGAGCTCGCGCTCGGCCACGTGATCGCCGACGTGGAGCGTGGCCGCTGGCAGCCGAAGGTCATCGAGGCGCCACCGGAGCCCGACCCGGTGCCGACGTTCCACGCGTTCGCCGAGCAATGGTGGACCCGCCACAAAGGGCAGATGACGGCCGAACACCCGGGCGGACTACGACTGGCGGCTGAACGTCCACCTGGTCCCCTACTTCGGGGAGCTGCGCCTTGACGCGATCACGTTCGACACGGTCGAGCGCTACATCGCGGCGAAGCTCGCGGGCGAGGTCTACGAGAAGGGCGTCCACGTCGGCGAGGGCGACCCGCTGTCGGCACGGTCGATCAACATGACCGTGACGCTGCTGGGAGCGATCCTCGAGCGCGCTGTAGAGCGCGAGCTGATCGCCCGCAACCCGGCGAAGGGGAAGGGCCGCAGGGTCCGCGAACGGGCGCCTGTGCGCTCCTACCTGGACGCTGCCGGGCAGATCGTCGCGCTGCTGGACGCGGCCGGGGAGCTGGACCGCAGGCGGCGGAGAATCGCCGCACGTCGAGCGGCGGGCGATGATCGCAACGCTGACGTTCGCCGGGCTGCGGATCAGCGAGCTGTGCGCGCTGCGCTGGCGCGACGTCGACCTCGCACGGGGATGGCTGCAGGTCGGCGAGTCCAAGACCGACGCAGGCCGGCGCCGCGTGAAGATCCGCGGTGCGCTCAGGGACGAGCTGCTGACGCTCCGTGGGCGCCACCCGGACGCCGCCGCAGAGCGCCTACGTGTTCCCCACGCGGAGCGGCGGGCCGATGAGCGCGGACAACTTCCGCTCCCGGGTGCTCGGCAAGCCGGCGATCGTGACGGACGGCGAGGAGGAGAAGGCCGGGACGGGTGCGGTCGGGCTCGCGAACAAGCGCCTGGAGGGCGAAGGACTGCCGCCGCTGCCGGCGAGCTGACGCCGCACTCGCTGCGGCGGACGTTCTGCTCGCTGCTCTACGCGCTCGGCGAGGACCCCGGCGTGGTCATGGACGAAATGGGCCACACCGACCCCGGCGCTCGCGCTCAGGGTCTACCGGCAGGCGATGCGCCGCGGCGAGAGCGAGAAGGCGGCAGCTCCGGGCGCTCGTGGAGGGCGACGTTGTGGCAGACGGTGGCAGACGAGAGGCAATTCCGGCGGGCGAGCTTTCCGAGGCCAACGCCGCCTAGCTCAGAATCGGCTCTGTAGAGCCATGAATCGAGAGCGGCGAACGGGTCTCGAACCCGCGACCTCAAGCTTGGGAAGCTAAGACCATATCAATGATATGGCCTGCAAAACCAAGGTTTTTCCTCTAACAGACGGCGCCGGTACCGCACGGGCACCGCAGATTCGCCACCCGGCAAACGAAGACGCGGCTCTCCGCAAATTCGTTGGCCGGTCTTGGGTCGTTGGGGTCATTTACACCCGACCTACCAACGATCCAGCGATCGAGTCTGCCATGCAACCCGGCGACATACCGTCGCGAGCGGCTGAACCGCTCGCCGCCCCGCAATCCGCCAGCCGACCTGGAGCCAGCCGTGCGCTTAAGACCACGGAGGCCGCGGCCTTCCTCGGGGTGAGCGAGCGGACGCTGAGGCGGTATCTCGCGCTCGGGCTGCTCCCCTACGGTCGGCTCCCTGGAGGCCACTACAGGCTCCTGGAAGAGACGCTGGTGGAGTTCCTGGCGCGGCGCGGGAGCAAAGACGCGAGGTTCGCCGCGAATACGACCAACGCGTCCAAACAGAACGCGTCCCGAGCCAGGCGCTTGCAACCGTTTGGCCGCGGGACTGTGGCCGGCGAGTACGACCTCTCGCTGGCGTCCCTCGCGGCATTGCGGGATCGGCATTTGTGATGGCGATGGTGCGTTTGGACTGGAGGCCCAGACATGGCTAGACCCTGGAAGAAGCAGTGGCCCTATGTAGGCAAGCGCGGAGCCAAGTCCTACCGGGTCGGCTTTCGCGACCACAACGGTGTCGAGCGCACTAGAGCGTTTCCCTCGGCAAAGTCGGCCAACGAATGGATGGATGTGTACATCTCAGCCGAGCGCCGCGGGACAGAGAGCCTGCGACGGTTCCTGCTCGACCTGGACGCGAAGGAGGCGAATGGGAGTGGGAGCGGACAGACGATCGGCGAGGTAATCCAGCTCTACTTCGCGTTCAACGCGCCAGATACGCAGGACGGACTCGCCGGCTCAACCTTCCGTACCTATCGCCACGTCGCGAGCCGCCATTTGCTCGGCCTACGAGGGATGACCGCCGGAAAACCGACTCCTGTGGCGCGCTACGCCGCCGAGTTCGCGTCCCAGCCGGCCGTCGCTTTCAACGAACCGACGGCACCAAGAGCCCTACGTGAGGCAATGAAGGAAGCGAAGGTGGGCCCGTCGGCGCGCGCCCACACATGGCGGGTGCTGTCCGCTGTCCTCTCCTGGGCCGCCGCCTCTCAGGTCGTGACTGAGATCGAAACGAACGGCTGCCTGCTCGCTAACGAGCGGGTGAGTAACCGGCGGAAGTCGATGCGGGCCAACCGCGGTGCAGCGTCAGTGCGACGTAGCGGGGCGGCCGTCTCCGGCTGGGCGCTGTCCCCGAAGAGCGTCGAGCTCATACGCGCGCAGATGCTCTCCGAACCGAAAGGCGGCTTGCCGTCGCTGGTCGCGCAGCGCGACGCGATCGTGGTCGCGCTGCAGTTCGGCCTGGCGCTGCGCAACCAAGAGGTGTTCGGCCTGCGGTGGTCATCGTTCGTTGACAAGCATCGAGCCCGAATCAAAGAGGTTCTGGGGTGGCACGCCCTGGACAGCCGCGGCAAGACCGAGAAGGCGACCGGGCGCACCGCTCGAGTGCCGCTCCTGCTCGAGGAGGATCTTCAGGCATGGCGCGCGCTGCTGCGACAGCACGGCTTCAGCACCCGCGACGCCGACTTCGTGATACCTGGCAACATCGCGGGTGCTGGACACGGCGTCATCGAGAAGATCACGGGCGCATGCCACATGAGCACCAATCAAGCCTGCCAGTGGCGCAGCCGCTACTTCAAGCCCGCTGTGAAAGCCCTCGCAGAGGGCTGCTCCGATCTGGCTGATCTTGCGACCGCCACGCCGTACAGCCTACGCAGAGGCGGCGTCTCTGCACGGCTGCGAGGAGAAAACGCGCAGTCGGTCGCCGAGCAGTGCGGCACGAGTCTGGAAATGCTGTCGCGCCACTACAGTTACGAGATCGACGACTTCGCTCAGGGCCAACCACAATCGCTGGATGCGCAATGGCGAGCGGCACGTGCCGTGGCCCTCAAGGAGCGATCCGGCGAGTCATCGATGGACCTTGCAGCGTAGCCATTAGCTCACGGCGGGCGACGCGGACCGAGGATCTGTGAGGACTCAGGACCGCGGCGAACAATGCTCCCAGGGCCAATAACGCACAGTTTCAGTCTCCCGGCCGCGAGCGCTCGCATCACGTAGCGGCTCAGATCGAGTCCCGCACCCAGGTAAGCGCCATATAGACGTCCCCGGAGAGCCGGAATGCTATTCCGTGAGGGGCACACGCTATCGGCCCCGTCATGTTGCCCACGTGGATCGCATGGGTGCCGATCATGTACGCAGCAGCAAGAAAGTCGCGCTCTTCCTCATCGCCGCTCCCAGCTCCCTCGATCGTATGGATACGCGATAGCTCCCCATCCAGTTCGAGCACGCTGTGCGGCATCGGATGGGCCTCGATGTAAAGCTCCAGATGGACCTTCTCGCCGAGGTGATCGTTGATCCTGAGCAGGGCCTGCTCGATCGTGATCGTCTCCGGCTCCATCGACGGCACAGCCTAAGACCTCGCCTCGCGCAATAGCCGCCACACGCCCAGGTCAAGTCCGAGAAGGGCGGCCAGCGCGCATACTGGGCCTTCTGGCGCGACGAACGCGGCGTGCGCGCCGGGAAGCGCCTCGGCCCCGCGCATGTGCCCGACTCCGGCCGTCGAACCGCCCGCCGCGCGATCATCTGGCGTGCCGGCGACCGCCCCCGCCCCGCTCCCGAGCACCTGACGCCGAAAGACGCCCAGGAGCAGCTCAACGCGATCCTGAGCGAGCTGGCCAGCGATATCGAGGACCGCGACGAAGCCAGCCAGCTCCGCACCTGTGGCGTGCCGCCCGTGGGGTCTCGTCACAAATTGCCGGATTGAGCCGTATACACCTCAGATGATCAACTCCCTGAGCGACGAGGAGCTGCTGGTCCGCGGCGACGCCGAGGGTTTCGCTGCGCTGTACGAGCGCCGCTATCCGCTGATTCGCGGATATCTGCGCCGCAGCCTCGGCAGGCACCCCGATCTCGTGCTGGATCTCGTCGCCGAGACGTTCGCCCGTGCGCTGGAGCGCCGCGAGCAGTTCGACCGAGAGCGTGGCACTGTGGTCGGGTGGCTGGTCGGGATCGCCCGACACCTGCTGCTCGACGCGGCTCGCCGCGGACGGGTCGATGACGCCTCCCGCCGCCGCCTCGGCATGGAGCGGATCTCTTTCGAGCAGGAGCAGATCGAGGCCCTCGAGCTAGACGGCGCCTCGGAGCTCGAGCGGGCCTTGGCAAGACTTCCCGGTGAGCAGCGGGAAGCAATCGAAAAACGCGTCCTCGAGCAGGAGCCCTACGAGGCGATCGCGGCCGGCATCGGGCGCTCAGAGCAGGTCGTCCGCAAGCGTGTCTCGCGAGGCCTCGCGACGCTCAGACGAGAAATGAGGGAGAGCGCATGAGAGACCCATACGAGATCCTCGGCAGAGAGCTGGCCGCAGCGGCAAAGCGCCAGAGCGCGCGCGCGCCCGCGCGCCGCCAGCGCTGGTTCTCCAACCGCCTGCACGCCCTCTCCGTGACAGCCGCGCTGGTCCTCGGCGGCGGTGCCGTCGCGCTGGCCGCCACCGGCGTGTTGAGCGGCAGCCCCGTAAAGCCGGAAGTCCCGCTGAACGCGGCGGCCGGGAACGGCCTGCCCGTAGCCGGCGCATCAGCCCATCTCGCGCTGCTCGCGGCAGATCCCGGCGGCGGCCTGCCCTGGGGGATGCGGATCGAGCACACGACCCGTGCCCAGCTCTGCCTGCAGGTCGGCCGTGTCGAGGGCGCCCAGCTCGGCGAGCTCGGGCTCGACAGCGCCTTCGGCAACGACGGGCGCTTCCACGCGCTCCCCGCGACCGTGCTACCGCCCGGCTACGGCGGCTCGGCCGGCCAGGTCGAATGCGTCCCCGACGGGCAGACGGTGATCTTCGAAGACCTCAACGCGGACCGCAGCGCCGTGCGCCTGCTGCCCTCAGAGTTCCGCGGCCCTCCACTCAAACGCCCCGGCGAAGCGCCGAGGGGGGTGCCGCCCGTCGGCGACCTGCGCGCCCTCGCCTACGGGGTGCTCGGCCCGCACGCCGTCAGCGTCACTTACAAGACACCCACGGGCATGCGGACGATCCCCGTGAGCCGGCCCGACGGCGGATTCCTGATCGTCGAACCAGCCGGCTACCTCAACAGCAACGACACGATCGGAGGCTCGACCTCAGGCACAGCGGAGCCAAGCTCGGTCGACGTGGGGCTGGCCGACCGCCCCCGGCTCCCCAGGATGATCGTCGCAGCAACGTTCCGCTTTGGAGGCCAGTTGTGCTCGCAGGGCGGTGGCGCCCCGGTCACCAGGTCCTGCCCGATGCGCAAGATCAGCGTGCCTCGCCACCCCCGCATCCGGCAGCTCGACCAGCCCGTGCACCTGACGCTGCTGGCACAGTCGCGCGCGGCATGCAACGCCGCCTATCTGAAGTTCCCGTGCTACAAGGGCCAGGTCGAGTTCACGGCCCCCTACGCCGTGAGCTCGGCCGGCAGCGAATATGACATCGAAGGCATCGCCAGATGCAAGATCGGCGGCCGCGTCGAAACAGCCTGGTCGCTGGAACGCGACGTCAAGGCTCACGAACTAATAAGGACCGACTCGCTCGGGCGGTTCGTCTACGCGCCGTCCTGCGCCTCGACCGAGAAGTTCCAGGTCAGCTATCAGAAGCGTCCAGGCGCCATGGCGGTGGGTCCCCCCGAAAAGGTAATCATCGGGACCGTCTCACTCGGGCAGGCGACGCTCCCCGGGGGTGGAAAGCCCTAGCGGGCATCGTCGCCTGGATCATCGGGACAACGTACCCGCCAGGAGCGCGAGCGGCTTGGCACGAGACATCTACGAGACACCTAGCCCGGACGTCCGAGCGTGGTTCGAATAGCACTGCAGGGGCGCCGATGAGCAAACGTGTTCGCGCGCTCGTCACAAATCGGCGTCAGCGAGGCAATTAGATCCAGATGATATTCGCTCGAATCTCCGACCAGCAACTCCTCGGTAGGGCGGACCGCGATGAGCAAGCTTTCGCCGCGTTCTATCGCCGGCACGAGCGCGCGGTCGTCGCGTTCCTCGGCCGGTTTTGCGGGAACGCCGAGCTAACGATTGACATGACTGCCGAGACCTTTGCGCGGGCATACGCCGCCCGGGCGAAGTTCGATCCCCGTCGCGGCACAGCGCGAGGATGGCTGCTGGGGATCGCGAGACACGTGCTCGCGGCGAGCCTCGAGCGCGGGCGCGTGGAGACCGACGCACGCGAGCAGCTCAGGATGCGAGCGATCCAGATCAGCGATCACACGGCGCGAAGCGTCGAGCGAGCTGTGCTCGAGAGCGGCGACGCGGTCGTTGAGCACTGGCTGAGCGACATGCCTGAGAGCGAGCGCGAGGCGATCCGTCTGCGTGTTCTTGACGAGTCGAGCTATACAAAGATCGCGTCCGAGCTCGGCTGCTCGGAGGCAGTCGTTCGCCAGCGCGTGAGCCGCGGGCTTTCGAGACTACGCCGGACCGCAATGGAGGAGCGATGACACTGATCCCGGAGCTCGAGCGCGAGCTAACGCGCGCCATCAGCCAGCTGGTCCCGCGAGGGCGAGGATCGCGCTGGCCACGCGTAACACTGCTGGCGCCCCTGGCCGCCCTAGTGGCCGGCGGCACTGTCGCGCTGGCCGCAGCGGGTGTGATCAAGATCGGCGCGCCGGAAACGACTCCAGGCAGTGCGGTGCGAACGTCACCGACGAGCGGCTACGGCGTAGTGCGCCCGCACTCAAGCGAACTGCTCCCGCTACGGGTCCAGGTGCCCGGAAGCCCGTTGCCGTGGGGTCTTCGAGTCTCGTCGACCAGCCGCGGCCTGGGGTGCGTGACAGCGGGGCTGGTCTACGAGGATCAGCTCGGCAGCTACGGCAGCGACGGCACCTTCCACGACGATGGCCGATTTCATCCATTTCCCGTGCAGACCACTGACGCGCCCTGGGCCTGCGCTCCGCTCGACGCTGCCGGCAGGCTGTTCGTATCGGTCAGCGAAGGTGACGTCCCGACCAGTGCCTCACGGTTCTACCGGTGCCCGGGAGCCGGCGGGCGGGATCGACCGCAGCCCAACGCGCTCTGCGGCGGGCAGGACACACGCAGCATCTACTATGGGCTGCTCGGCCCGCAGGCCACCAGCGTCACGTATCACTCCGACGGCAGGACGCATACGATCACCCCGGAGGGTCCGCACGGCGCTTATCTCATCGCCCTACCCGCCGACCCTCACGACCTCAACGGCGTGAGCTCGGCGCTGGTCCCGTCGAACGAGCCGATTACCAGCGTCACCTACCGCGGCGGCCAGGTGTGCACCGTTCCGCCAGTACCCCTGAGACGCGCGCCCGGGTGCCGCGTGCCGCCAGGGTACCGGCCGGTCACGCTGCCCTCCTTCGCGACGACCAGCGTTGCCACCACGGTCACACAACACCGACACGGGACGTGGAGCATCGCCCTCTCCTTCAACTCGCCCGTCGCGGTCGCGAGCGCAAAGACGGCATACACGATCGAACTACGGACACCGGGCACCCCGAAGGCATCCGCCATCGGCGACACGTTCTCCGACTACCACCGCGGCGAACGCATCACGTATACGTTCACTGGCCTGACGCGTCCAGGGCTCTACACCGGTACCGTAATGCTCACAAGATCCTCAGCGGGTCTGTTCGCGCCGGCGCTAGATGGCGTCCTCGCGGCGCGATTCGCGGCACGCGTTCCATAGGGCCTGGCGATCTGCCAGCTGTACGCCCGCCGCGGCGAGGACCTCCTCGGCTGCACGGTTGGGCGCGGCCTCCAGGCCGAGGTCGCAGCCGCGTTGGCTAGTGGGAGATCGCACTGGCCTTGGCTCGACGGGGTCTCGGGTGTTGCGGCTCCCTGGTGTGTTATGCGCCACCGATCAGATCGGCCGGAGTGATGCGCGTCGCCGGCCGAAGTGCTGGCCGGCGGATCGGCGTGACGGCCTCTGGCGTACCGCGATACGCAAGTGAGATTGAGGCGCGCAGATGTCTCAGCACGTCGAGGCGCTGCGCGAGTCCGCTGCCGCCTGCGACCACCAACCATGCGCTGCCGATTCGCTTTGCGGTCAGTTCGCCTTTGAAGTCCCCTGGCCCGTTCACGACTCCGGGCGAGCCCGGTACGGCAGCCAGGCCAGGGATCGGCGCGGCCATTCCTGTCGGATCCTTTGCGTTCAGGAGGATCGCGGCATCGAGCGGCCAGCCGTGCAGGTAGTACTCGGTGTCGATACAGGAGAAGAAGGCGCTGCCGATCAGCTCGCCGCCAAACGGCTGGATCCGCGCTGCTACGTGACTCCACTGCGCAGCGAGCCCGGGAACACCGGCGGCGGAAATGCCGCATGGGCCACGATGCGTGAGCCCGCCTCCTTCCGGACGACTGTGCAGTATCGACTGGCGGATGGGCCGACCGGCCGAATCCAAAGCAACGAGCGACGGTTCAGGAGGCATCTCATAGACGACTCGGCCCGCGGGCGTGCGCTTGGCGAGCAGCGGCAGCACAACCCGAGCCGCACGCAGGCCGTACGGCAGTCCGGGGAGCGACTCCGTCGCGATCCGGCGCTTGCCAACGAGGACCTCGGCGACACTCGGCGCGGCGAGCGCGACGATCGTCTCGCTACGTGTGGTCGCGTCGCTGGAGCTCAGGACCATCGACAACGGCTGCCCTGTGCTCGGCGTCGCCGAGCAGCCGCCCCCCGCGATGCCGGCCAATCCCGGTCCCTCGACGCCCACGCACCACCCGTACTGCCCGCCGTCGAGCGCCGGGGAGAGCCGGATGCCAAACCCGCCGCGCGGCGCGGTCCGAGGAGTGGCGCCGCCGTGGCGGCTTGCAGATCCGGCTGCACCCGACCCGCTCGAGTGTCCCGCGGCCGACGCCCACGAGATCAATCCGATCACGGCCAGGCCCGCGAGCGCAGCGGCGCCGGCACGAGCGCGACGGACCCGGCGACGGCGCTTCGCCTCTTCGATCACACCCTGTTCGGGTGCCGGGGCGGGCGTGTCACGCTTGAGCATCAACGCGGTCATCGATCAGCCCAGGTCCCTGATGATGCTCAGGAGCTCGTCGGGCATGAAGCCCTGTTCTCGCGCGAACTCCACAAGCTCACGAGCGCGAACCGCGACCGCGCTGCGCTCGGAGCTGCCGCAGACCCGCACTCCGAGCCCGCGACGGAACTCCAGGAGTCCTTCATCGCGCAGCGCCCGCAGAGCCCGCAGCACCGTGTTCGTGTTGACACCCATCACCGCCGCGAGGTCCTTCGCACGCGGTAGGCGCTCACCGGGCTTCGCGTCGCCTTCTGCGATTGAGCGCCGGATCTGGGCGGCCACCTGGTCGTGAAGCGCCATCGGATCGGAACGGTCGATGCTTGAAAGCATGATGCTAGTCAATATAGCGTCATTCGCATTATCGCCGCATTCGGGCTCAATGGTCGTGATGCGGCGATGGCCGGATCCCCGCGGGCCGCGGTGATGCTGCGCCGGGTCTCGCAGCGTTCTGCGTGGGCTTATCGCCGGACTGTCGTTTCTCCGAGTATCACGTCGCCCTTGCCGTCTGGGATGCGTTCCCGGGCAGGTTCGTAGACCACCCGTACCGAGACCCTGGGGCCACAAGCGTTGGCGAACAGGCCCGGCACGGAAACGTGGATCAGTTCGCCGGCCCGGATGTCCCGTTCGACCGGGATCTCAATGGTGCCCTTGTGGCACGGGGCGGGGATCTCGACCGCGTAGCCGCTGATGGCGCTCTTCACGGCGCGCGGCGCCGTAAACGTAACGACTGCCGTGCCGCTGGCCGCGAGGCGCACATGCATCGGACGGTGCAAGCGTCGGGGGGCTCCGAATGGTGTCGCGAACGGCAGCCGCGGGCACTGTGGATGCGCGGCCGCCGCTTCGCTCGCCGGCCGCGATTCGCTGCAGAGCCTGCCGTGCACGCGATAGGTGATCGAGGACAGTGCGCCTTGCGGCGTGACGAACCCGTTGGAGCTCGAGGCGCCACCTCCGGTCTCAAAACCGTTCTTGGGGGAGGCTGGGAGCACCATCAGGTAGGCGCCAGAGCCAGGGTCGACGGGGACCGTGCGCTCTCGGCCTTCGCGCTCATAGCTGACGCTCACAGCGTTGGGGCCGAGCAGGCCGTAGGAGATCCAGCGCCGCGCTGACCTGGGGATGTTGGCGGAGTTCGCCGCGCCGAAGACTCCGTTCTGCGGGATCGAGGCTTCCTGAGAGGTCACCTGCCCTGGCGGCAGACAGCTCGATATCTCCGCCGTGCTGCGGTGGTAGCCCACCACATCGGGAGCTACGGGGTGGAAGCGGCCGTCGTCGTTGAACGCCTCGTCTTGGCCGAGTACACCGAGCTGTGAGCCGCTGATCCTGCCCACCTGGATACACACTAGGCCTCGCGTCGTGTGCACCAGGCGCATTCCCCACGGTAGGCCACCGCCGGGATCCGTCACCCGCAACGGCAGCAGGTGCGTACCCGGACCCGCCACGCCGGCGCCGGCGCTCGCCACGGGACGTTCGGGCGGCCGTACCGGCGAGCCGGTGCTGAAGGTGCCCGTCACCGCCAGCGCGACAGCGGAGGCGACCAACAACGTCGCCACCACGGCGGCCGCGCTCAGCGGGATCGTCCGGCGTCTCGGCGGCCGCCGAGACGCTTGGGAGCCCGGGGTGCCGGCGGCGTCCACGAGCTGCTGCTCGAGACGGTCGAGATACCCGCTCATTCCGGTGCCTCCAATCCCGCCCGCAGGATTCTGAGCGCCCGGCTGACGCGCTTGCGCACCACGGCCTCCGAGCAGCGCAGGTCACGCGCGATCTCGGCGTACTCCAGTTCGTCAAGGATCCGTGCCTTCAGCGCGGCGTGCTGGTCATCCGACAGCAGCTCCTGCAGGCTGCCCGCCACGTCGGTGCGTGCGGTGATCTCCTCGATCCTGGCGATGTCCTCATCATCGACCTCCAGTCGCGTCAGCGACAGACGCTCGCGCGCGTCCCGCTCGACGCGGCCCCGGCGGACGCTGTCAATCAGCTTGTTTCGCGCGACCGCCATCAGCCACGCGGCCGGCTCGTCGGGGATCGGCCGTGCGGTGTCGCGCGTCGCGAGCAGCGCGGCCGCGAACGTCTCCGCCAGCAGGTCGGCGGCCGTCTCCGCGTTGGGCACACGGCCCCTCAGATATGCGAGCACAAGAGCTCTCCTTCGCCTGTAGAACTCGCCAAAGGCCTCCGCCTCGCCATCCCGCACGGCACGCAACAGCACCTCATCAGGACGCGAGGAATCGTTCATCTACCTGCATTGACGCATGACGGCGAGACTTGTGACCACCCGCCGCCCGAAGGTCCGCGCTGAGCCTGCTCGTAGACCGGCCGACTCAGCCAGGTGGTGGGCAGAGCCGCTCGCCGCGTGACGCAGCCCAGGTTGAGGCCGTCGTGGGCTCAGCGCCGTACACCGCATGCTTGCTCACGTGACTATTGTGGGCCAACTGGGCAGGCTGGAGACCCTGGAGATGGGCCAGGCCGTCACAGCGTTCGGCGCTCGCTCGTAGTCTCTTGAGATGATGATTGAGGACCGCCGATCCGATGCCCAGCTGCTCGCTGCAACGCTGCTGGGGGCGGGAAGCCCAGAGCGCCGGAATAGCCGTCTCGCGCCGCTGCCAGGCCGTGTCTGGACCTGAGCCTCACCTGAGCACCCCGGGCGCTCCTTGAGCTGGCTAGTGGGTTGAGGCCCTCGCGCACGATCGTTTCATGGCACGGAGGTCTGGATGCGGCCGACAGTCGGGAACGCCAGCGATCGCGGCCTCGCACCGAACTGCGAGCCGATTACCTCGTAGAGGGGGCCTTCATCGTCGCTGTGGCTGACACCCGGTTCGCTCTCAGTCGACGATCTTGCGTAGAAGACGCGTCCGGTGTAGCTGGTGGCGCAGCCGTCTTCCAACGGCACGATCATTTCGACGTGCTGTCCTGCGGAGATGGTTTGGTCTGTCGGCTGGCTGACGATCAGGGCGGGTGTCGCGCAGCCGGCCACTTCTTGGGGCGTGAGTTCCACGACGTAGCCGCTTGACTCGTTCTTGGCGCTTATGCGGGCTGTGAAGCTGATCGCCAGCGCCGGCCCGGGGCCCTCTTCGCCGAGGCCGTTCGGTGTGGTTCTTTCTAGTCCTTTGAAACGTTCGGACCGGTCGGGGTTGGTGCTTCGAGCGTTCGCGATCAACGGTCCGGTCGGGTGCTTCACCAGCGGTAGGTACCGGACGTTCAGGGGGGCGCTCACTTCCGCGGAGCTCGGGAGGGCGCTGCTCGCGGACTCGAATCCCTCGCGCGGGCAAGGCTCGCGGCCGGGGATCTCGCATTTCTTGCCGTCCTTGTAGGTGACTGTGAGCACGGCGTCCCCAATGGATCTTGACTGCATGCTCGTGTTGGCGTTCGGCGGCGCGGGCAGCACAACCAGGTACGCGCCCGCGGGCCCGATTGGCTTGATCGTCGATTCATGCCCCGGTGCCGTCACGCGGACGCTGGTGGCGTCCGGCCCCAGCAGCCCCATCGCAACCTGGCGCAGTTCGTGCTGCTGGCAGCGCACCCCCCAGTCCTGCTGGCCCGGCAGATCGCAGTGCACGCGCTCGTAGGGCCACAGATTTTCCCCGGCGAGCGGCAGACCGTCGGCGGTCACGATGACCGGGGCGCCGGGCATGAAAGCGAGCCCATTCGCGTCCCCGGTGACGCAGCCGTCGATACCGACCGCGTCGGCGGCCAGGAAGGGATGGAAGCGACCATCGGCGTGGAAGGCGTGCCCCACCCCGAGGCCTCCGAGCTGGCCCTTGACGACGCGACCTCCTTGAAGACAGACCAGACCTCGGGTCGTGCGGATCACTCGCATCCCCCACGGCGGGCCGCCCTGCGGATCGGCGACCCGAGCGGGCAACAGTGCCAGGCTCGCGGGTACGGGCTGCCCGAGCCCGGTTTGTGGATTGGCGGGCAGGAGGAACGCGGGCGGCAGCGGTTTACCCGGTGCGAGCAGCAGTGCGCCCCCGCCGGCTCCTGCGAGCACGACCGCGGCGAGCGCGACGGGGAGGAGCGTGCCCCCTCGCCGCCACCACCGTTGCGGCCTGGGCTCACCAGCTTGCGCTGCTCGCTGGATCTCCGCCAAGACCGCCGAGAACGGCGGCGGAGCCCCTTCAGGCTCGGGGCGGCCAGCGCGAAGCCGCTGCTCGAGATCGTTGATCGTGCTCATGGCGTCTCCGTTCTCTCTACGCAGGCAGGCCGTTGCTGCTCGCCCGCGACACGCTCTGCGCCATCTTGGTTCAGCGCCCCCGCAAGGCGCCGGCGAGCACGATGCAGCCGCACAGCGGCCGCAGTCCGCGAGCAACCCATCGCGCGAGCGATCTGCTCCGGCTCAAGCTCCTCCCAGTAACGAAGCAGCAGGACCTCGCGGTGCCAGCCGACAGGCGCCCAAGCGCTGCCGCCAGCCCCCGATCCTGGGTCGTGACCTCCGCTGGCTCTTCGACAGCCGTGCTCTGCAGGCGCTCTCCGAGGCGGTTGCGTCGCGCGGCGGCTCGTCGCTGGTCAGCCAGAACCCTGCGCGCAACCCCCAGCAGCCAAGGCAGAGCATCCTGGGGCACAGCGGAGTGCCGGCGCCAGGCGACGAGAAAGACCTGCGCGGTGACCTCGTCGGCCATCTCAGGGGTCGAGCGTCGCAGCGCGTAGCTGCGGACGGCCTCGGCGTGACGCTCGTAAAGCCGCCCAATCACCTGCACCGGATCGCTCTCCATACCCACACTATGGCCGGGACCCCGCCGCAATTACACACCGGACCCGATTTTGTCGTCAGCCAGATGAGCCGCGCACGGTACTTACGTCGATCCGCGCGATCCGGAGAGCGCGGACCGCCTCGATGCGCTGAGCGAGCCCGCGACCTCCCTCCACGACAATCCATGCGTCTCCGTCGCGGCGCGCGGTGAACGCGATCAGCGTGCTCGAGTGCAGCCCCGTGTCTTCTTCGCGGTTCACGAGCCCCGGCTGGCCAGCCACCGGTGACGCGCCGAATAGAGCGGGCGGCGCACTCGTCGGCGACTCGGCGTTGACGAGCACGGCCGCTGTGAGCGTCGCGCCGGCAACCTTGTAGTCCACGCTCAGGCACGAGGTAAGTGCAGCTCCTTCGACGTCTGTCTCCGGCTCCAGCCGTACAGCCGTCGTCCCTCGGTAGGCGCGGTAGCTGGACGGCGCCGCCAGAGCACACGCTCCCCGCGGCGCCTGCTGGGGCCGTTCCCAGTACCGGGCAGGGAGACGGAACTGCTGGGCACCCCGATTTACGGGTATCGGCGCTCCGTTTCGGCCGACGGCGACCACGGAGAGCGTCTTGGCACCGCGCGGGAGGCCGAGCTGTCCAGCTGGGAACCAGGGCGGATCGATCTCGGGCGAGCCTGCGGGCAGATAGAAAACGACCGCGCGGTCGCCCGCGGGCAGACCAGGTTCGCGGCGAGGCGTGACGACCAGATGAGTGCCGATTCGAACGGCCGCGACCCTGGGGCCGGTCAGGAAGTATTCGAGGGCCCCTCCCTTGGTGATGATCCCGTTGGGGTACGCAGTCCTGCCGCCCGGAGCGAGATACGGCATCGAGGTGGTCGGGTAGGGCGCGCCGCAGCCGCCGTAACCCACACCATGTGGTCCTTCGAACACGATCATCGCGCACACCCCTGAAACGCCGCCCTGCAGGACCGGCCAGACCGTGATGCGGTAGCGCTCGCCTCCTTCAAGCCCCCAAAAGTGGGGTGACCTCGGTCCGGCCTGCTGCGGGACCTGGCCAGCCAGAGGTGCCGAGCGCTCGGCGGTGATCGAGATGACCCCGGCGGTCGCCGTTCCTGCGAACACGAGCGCTGCCAGCGTGGCGGCAAGCGGGTGCGACCTGACACGTGCCCAGCGGGTTGTGCGCGCCGGGCGTGTCTCCAGGCGCATGATTGCGAGCACGAGGTGATCGCGCAGATCATCGAATGGATCGATCATGGTTGCTCCTCCACGGCTTGGCGGGCATTTGCGAGTCCGCGCGAAACGCGCTTGCGTACGACCTGCTCAGAGCAGGACAGCTGCTCGGCGATCTCGGGGTATGACTCCTGAAGAAGGAAACGCCGGATGATCGCCTCGCTCTGCTCTGCGGGAAGGCCCGCGAGAACCGCGCGAAGATCAACCTGGCTGCGGGTCTCGATCAACTCGAGCTGCGCATCGTCGACCGCAACCGGCGCCACCCCGAGACGCCGCCGGCTCTCGTCAACGACACGAGAGCGCCGCACCGAGTCGATCAGCAGGTTGCGAGCGATCACGAGAACCCACGCGACCGCGGGGCCGCGCGCGGGGTCGTACTGCCCACGGCGCTCGAACGCTCGAGCGAACGTCTCCGCCGTCAAGTCGAATACGACGTCGGCTCCACGCACACGCGGTCCCAGATACGAGACGACAGCCCCGACATGCCGTTCGTAGAAGCGCCCGAAATCGTTCGGGTCGTGCCCCCCCAGCAACGCTGCGTCCTCGGCGTTTTCCACCCGCACATACTCATCTACGAGCCAGCGGCCACTCTGTGACCGACGCGCGATCCACCGTACCCCGGGCGAAGCGACGGCATCGGGTCCGTCCCCTCGCCACGTGCCATGCCAGGGCTCGACAGCAGAGTCCCCGGTCCGGTCACACTCTCGTCCGGAGCCGTAACTAGTGGGTGAACATGAGACCGCAAGGCGAGCAAAGCGACGAGCAGCTCCTGCTTTCGGCTGCGACCGATGAGGACTCGCTCGGCGACTTCTACGTGCGCTATGAGCATCGCGTTATAGCCTTCTTCATGCGGGCCGTCGGAAGAGGAGACCTCGCGGCCGATCTGACGGCAGAGACGTTCGCGTCCCTGGTCGAGTCCGCCGAACGCTATGACCCTGCGCTTGGCAAGGCCGACGGGTGGCTCTTCGGCATCGCACGCAACGTGCTGGCGCGCAGCCGCGAACGCGGCCGCGTTGAAGACCGCGCAAGGCGCAGCATCGGCCTTGGAGTGCTCGCTCTCGATGACGAGGCGATCGAACGCATAGAGGCGACCGCGGGGAGAGCCGACGCGACACTCGCGCTCCAGTCACTCCCGGAGGACCAGCGCGACGCGGTCATCGAGCGGGTCGTCAACGAACGCGGATACGAGGACATCGCGAGCGAACTGGAGTGCTCGCCGAGTGTCGTGCGCAAGCGCGTCAGCCGCGGCCTCGCCGCGATGCGAAACCGGATCAAGGAGATGCCATGATGCCCCTGCTCCCCGACCTCGAACGCCAGCTTCGCCGCGCGGTCCGCGACCGCCAGGCCGAGCAACCAGCGAAACGGCCAGCTCGACCACAGCGCCGCGCCATGGCAGCTGTCGCGGCTGCCGCCGCGATCGCCATCGCCGCGGTCATCGTGCTCGCGGCGGGAATCGGAGCGGGCCCATCGCTGTCGGAGGCGCAGGCGCTGGAGCGAGCCGCCGACGCAGCCGAGCGGGGACTCGCCGCCCCAACCCTCGCGCCCGGCGAATACTGGTATGTCAGGTCGGTCACGGCGGGCACCACGGGCTACCGCGCTCTCGGGAGCCCTGCCCTGATCCAGTCCAGGCAGACCACGGAAATCTGGCAGTCCACTGACGGCTCGGGTCGGGAACGTAGCGTGAACGATGGGCTACCGCTCTTCTTCGGTACGCCGGTCGCCCGCGCGCGCTTTCGGCGCGAGGAAGCGCGTGCGCCGAAACCGGTCCCTGTCGATGAGCTGCTCCCCCACAGCACCGGGTTCCGCTCACCTCTTGGGATCCTCACCTACAGCCAGGTGCAGGCACTCCCATCGACCCCCGAGGCGATGCTCCACGCGATACGCCACGCGGCCGAACACTCCCTGACTGAGCTTCGCCTTCAGGCACCCGGATCACCCGTCGCAGAAGAGTCCCTCACGCAGACCGAGCTCGAAAGCATCTCCGGGATCCTCGCCGACCTGCCGCTCAGCCCGCAGCAGCGCGCAGCGACCTTCCGCATGACGGAGAAACTCCCCGGCGTGATCTACATCCCGCACGTCACTGACGCCCTCGGGCGTACCGGCGCGGCACTCGCGAGCAACGAGCTGCACTACCGCTTCATCGACGGCAGCGGAGAGCTCTCAAAGCCTGCCAGCGTGCGGGAAGAGCTGATCTTCGACCCGTCCACCGGCGTGCTTCTGGCGCAGCAGCGCGCTCTCCTGTCGTCGATCCCGAGTGTCGGGCTGCCCGCGGGCTACGCGGTGCAGTACACCGCATATGTGAGCTCGGGAGGGGTCGCGAGCACCACGGAACGCTTCGTGAAGCGCGGCCTCACAGAAGTCGTGGCGCCCGCGGCCCCCACGCCGGCCTGCACAAGCGAAGGCCCTCCCCCTACACAGCTCGTCGCCGGAGCCATCCCGGCAGCCCTCGCCAGCCGGTTCGCCGTCCTGCGCCGCCCGCAGACCAGCGAAGAGCTCCACCTCGCCAACGGGTCGATCTCCGAAACCCTGGCAACACCCGGTCTCACGCGCGTCCTTAGGTCATCGATCCGCATCTTGCGGACAGAACCCGCGGGCGTTCGCTACTACATGGTCGTCGGCTACCGCAGAAGCTTCGGCGACCTTGGTGGATCCGCCGGGTGCACCGCAGCTGTGACCGGGTCGCCACATCCAAGCGAACTCGCGGCACAGAAGGCCGCCCGCCGCGCCGCGGTGAAACCCGTCGTATGCGTTCTCGCCACCGAGGGACCGATCGCGTTTCCATGCGCGAAACCGTCCGAACTGGACACGATCGGCTATGAGACATCCGACTACGGCCGCCCCCCAGCCGTAGTCACCGGGATCATCCCCGACGGCGTCGCCAAGGTCGAAGCGGTCTACCCACACCGACGAACGCTCCTGGTCCCGGTGACCGACAATCTCCTTATCTACCGGGTTCGCCTGCCGGCACCAAACGCCGCTCCAAAGGAAGTGCGCTGGCTCAACAGCAGCGGCGAAGTTGTCAGGCGCATCACGTCCCGGTGATCAGTTTGAGCCGGAGCAACACGACCACCTCACTGACACGCTCCACGGGGAAGGCACGTTCGGGTCGACAAACGGCGTGCCGATGAGGCTGCCTGAACCGCTCCGGGAATCTTGGACGCCTTGATCTGGCCCGGGTTTAGCGTTTCACTTGCCAGTGCTCCGCGAGCTTGTTGCCGTGCTGCTGTGGGTCTGGTTCGTCTTGATCTGGGACTCCATCCAGGCTCCGAGGGCAGCTTTGAACTGGGGTTCAGATACCTTGACCTTGACGGCACCGGAGTGCTGAGACATCTCCAGTAGGGCTTCGTTCTGCGACGTGTCGGGGAGCGATTGGGCAGTGAAGTCGGTGACGCTCGTCACCGACTTGCCCTTCGGGATCCCCGGTAGGTTGGTGGTGTTGAGGGTCATGGTGACGCTGCGTACAGGCGTGAATGTCTGGCTGTCGAGGTACACGAGGATCTCAGTCGCGGGAGGGGTGCATACGGTCGAGCCGCACATGTCGCCGGCGGGCGGGTGCGCCGGCGGCGTCGGTGTGCTGTCGAACTGCAGCTGATAGACGGATTTGCCCGCGATCGTGGTCTGGCCCACGAGGTGGACCTTCTGGGTGCCTTCCTGCGCTTCGCGGTACAGGTTCTTGTAGTAGGCGGGGTCCTGGAAGTCAGCAGGCGCGGGTAGTGGCGAGCGTTCGCCGGATGGGGAATGGAGCCCGGCGCCTGTTTCGGTAACGGTCGTCAGGGTGTTGTCGCCCGGATCGTAGGTCGAGTCTTCGTGAGTGTCCTCGTTGGTCACGGTCTCGACACCGTTGTTGTAGATCGCGTGTTCCAGGCTCCCGTCGGGACTCACCCACTCCTGCGAGCTGTAGGTGAGCGTGTCTTCGGCTCGGTTGGCGCTGATCCCGCCTTCCCGGCCTGCCGAGTCGCCAAAGCTGCACTCGCCGAATCTGACGCAGACTTGGCGACCATGAGCGCTGTAGTCGTGCACCCGCAGGTAGAGGATCGTGTTGGGCTGTTCGAGTGCCGCGGCCGCCCGGGAGATCACCGCGGCCTGCGCGAGCCCAGAGCGCGAGCCCCCGAGCGACGGGACGATGATGATCGCTGCAAGCACAGCGCCCGCAGCTGTTCCCATGAGCGCGAAGCGGAGCACCGGGGAAGGGCGGTGCCCACTGGCTGGTAGTGGCGGAGCGGCGAGAATACGCTCCAGGCTGGCGCGCGCAGCTGGCGAGTCAGGATCGAAGGCGTCACCGTCATCGGCCTCTAGCAGTGAGCGAAACAGGGCCGTGGTGTCAGGATGCTGGGGCATGATCGGCCTCCTTCTGGGGCTTGGTCAGGTCAGGGGTCTCTCGCAAGGGGTTGCCAGTACCACTCTCCTCGTCACCGAGGGCGGCGCCGAGCGACTCACGGACCCGACGGGACGCGCGATGCAGGCGCGCACGCAGAACCACGGGGTTGACCTCGAGCACGGCGGCGATCTCGCGTGGGGCTAGATCGTCCCAGTGGCGGAGCAGCAGCAGCTCGCGGTCACGGTCACTCAGCCCGCTCAGCGCCGCGAGCAACGCCCGCCGCTGTCCGCGGCGCACCAGGGCATCATCGATGCCCTGGTCCTCGCCTCGCGAAAGGCCGCCCAACCGGTCAACCAACGCGTCGGAGCGCTCCCGCGAGCGCCGCTGATTAGCCAGACACTTGCCAGCCGTGTTCAGCAACCACGGCACCTGGTGAGCCGGCAGATCTGCCCACCGTCGCCAGACAACCAGGAACGTCTCCGCGGCCACATCCTCGACGACATCCCGGTCAGCGCGCACCGACAGGTAGCGACACACCGTCCCGTAGTGGGCCCGGTAGAACACCCGGAACGCCTCAGGATCGCGACTGTCCACTACGTCCACTATGTCCGGCTGCGGCCGTTCGTGACGCCGATGCCTGCAACGTGTGGTCGAACGACGACTCCAAGCGCGCCAAACGCCCCGCGAGCCCACACGGTGCCGGCTGACCGGCTCCGTCAGCGCGTACAACTGAGGCGCACGATGCGAACGCACACCTCGTCTCCTCCGGTAGCCCCCCAGACCGTTTCGACATCGTGCGCTAGCGCCAACCTCGCCGCGAGCCCCTATGCCAACGCTTACCGCGCGTCGGATCCCTTGCCCGCGATCCCCGGCCGTGACGTTTGCTCGTCACAGATTGGGGGGCTCATCCGACTCCTCTACATGAGCGAACCATCTCGTCAGGACCTCCTGTGGCGTTGAGTGCCGATGAGGTCGCGGAGCTCTATGACCGTCATGCGGAGGCGATCCTGGCGTTCCTGGTCCGCCGCACCTGGGATCCGGAGGTAGCGGTGGACATCCTGGCCGAGACGTTCGCTGTGGCGCTCGAGGGCCATCATCGCTTCCGTGGCCGTCACGGCGAAGCTGCTCGAGCGTGGCTGTATGGCATCGCCCGTCACGAGCTGGCCGACTATTTCCGGCGAGACGCCGCGCAGCGACGTGCTCTCGCGCGCCTCGGGATCGAGCGCCGCCCGTTGACCGACGTCGAGTACGAGCGCATCGAGGAGCTCGCCGGCTCCAGCGAGCTGCGCGGGCGCGTTGCCGAGGAGCTAGGAGTGCTGCCGGTCGACCAGCGCGAAGCGGTCCGCCTGCGCGTGGTCGAGGAACAGGGCTACCAGACGCTCGCGCGCACTCTCGACATCAGCCAGGACACCGCCCGCGCGCGCGTAAGCCGCGGGCTACAGGCGCTACGCGCCGCCATCGACGCAGCAACCGCCCAGGGCCCACTCGATCTCCAGAGGAGCACCGACCATGCCTAACACCACCGACCGCTCCGAGCGTCTACCCATCTTGCAGGAGATCCGCGACGAGCTGATCACCGCCGCGCACAAGCAAGAAGCCAACCGGGACGCTGCGGCCCGCGTGCGGTCATGGCTATCACATCGGATGAACGCGACGGTGATCGCGGTGGCGTTTGTGCTGGCGGGCGGAGCGATCGCGGCGGCCGCCACAGGCGTGCTGAATGGCAGCCCTGTGAAGCGACAGGGGCCGGCGACCCCGAACGCGGGCATCGGCGTCCCCGCCCCAGGAGGGTCGCGTCTACTGGCGCTGCGTACAGCCGACCCGCAGGGCGGCCCGCCATGGGGCATGCGCCTCGTGCACACCACGCGTGGAGAGATCTGCGTGCAGATCGGGCGCCTCGAGGACGGCCAGCTCGGCCAGCTCGGTATCGACGGCGCATTCCACGACGACGGGCGCTTTCATCCGCTCGCGCCGGACATCCTCCCCGAAACCAGCGACAGCGGCGACGTCAGCTGCAACCTCGCCGCGCCGATCAGGATCGGCATCTGGCCGAGCGGGGACCGCAACGCGGCCCCGAACGGGCCGGAAGAAACCAGCTTCAAGCCGACAGCCAAGGATCTGCGATCGATCTCATGGGGGCTGCTGGGACCACACGCCGTAAGCATCACCTACCACACCGCCGCCGGCATCCAGACCCGTCCGGTCTCTCCTGGGATCGGCGCCTACCTGATCGTAAACGGGGTCAGCCGACTACCCCGCTCAATCGGCGGGGGCGCGGAATTCGTGGGATCGACCTCGGGCCACACGGTCGACGCCCAATCCCCTACGGGGATAGATGGCTCAGTGATCGCGACGACCTTTCGGTTCGGCTCGTTCACCTGCTCGATCGGTCACGGCGCACCGGTAGCCACACGCTGCCCGACGTACCACCCGACCCCCGAAAACCGCCTCGCGCCAACCCGCAGCCTGAACGAGCCTGTACAAGTCAAGCTCATCACGCAGCCGCATCACAGCTGCAGCGCGGCCTATCTGGTCGATCCCTGCTACCGCGCCGAGATCGAATTCAAGGCGCCATATGCGGTGACGAGCGCCAGCAGCGAATACTTCGTGCAGGCCAAATCGAGCTGCGAGCATGCTCGCGCCAGCAGCTGGTCGTTCATCAACGACATCCAGCAGGGTCAAACGGTCCGTACCCAATCATCTGGGCTGTTCAACTGCACCTCCGGCGAATTCACGGTTCAATACCTCAAGTACCTCAACAACAGCCACCCAACGGCAGTCGTCGGGAGCGCCACCCTGCGCGCACCTGCCGGCGGCTAGAAGGACGGGGGGCGAGGCGTCGCAGCCCCCGGCTCCCACGGGCCCCGGCGCGCCAGCCTCCCCTCACCAGGCTCTTCTCATCAGCCGCTCAGGCCGTGCGGACCCATAGCCAGCCTTGGTCATCTCCTCGACGTTGAAGTCTGCGACTTTTGCATATCCGGCGGTATCCGCAGGCCAGCCGCAGTCGTCGCCCGCCCGCCGTCTGGCGGGTGCGGAACCCCAACCCGAGCCCCCACGTCCTAGGGCAGCGTGTACGCGAATCGGCCGATGGTCTCGCCGCCGACGGGGCCGGTGAATCCGTCGGGTTGGCGACCGTAGATCACGCGTCCGCGGACCGTGCCGGTGCAGCCTGCGGGGTGGGCGATGAACACCGAGATATGGGCTGGCTGGCCTCGGTGGATGTCGCTCTCAAGCGACTGTCCGCTCACGCCGCCGCGTCCGCACGTGACGCCCGCAGGCATCGTGACCTGAGCGCCGTAGGCGGTGCTGGCATCGGACACGCTGGCGGGAGCCCTGAATGTCAGCTCGAGCTGATAGCCGCCGCGGGCGGGTCGGGACGCGACCTGCACGGAGGCGTGTAGGCCCGGCTCGATGAACGGCACGAAGCTTGGTGTTCGGACGAGTGCGCTCGTGCAGGCTGGCCCGCCGCCGGGCTGGAGGCTGCTCCCGCTCTGGCATGTGTGTTTGCCGAATCGGTATTGCGCTGCGAGGATGACCGCGGATGCGGTTTCGATCGGGAAGAGCCCGTGCGGGCGCGATGACGAGCCAAGCGTTGGGTAGCGGCCAAGCAACATCGCGGGCGTGAACACGGGCGTGAACCGCTTGCGCAGCGGCCCGACTTGGGCCGCCAGGGTCTTCAAGTTGACCGGCGGCTGGCGGAGAACCAGAAGGTAGGCTCCGTCGCTGCCGACGGTCCGCAGCGTCTGGACGCCCTCGGCTGCGGGGTAGTAGACGCTGCGCGCGTTGGGTCCGAGTAGCCCGAATGCAATGAGGCGCTCATCGGCGGTAGGACATGCCGGAAGCCTCGCCCCGTGCTCGGGCGCGGCGCCGGGGTACAGACATGAACTTGTGGGCCCCGGCATCGCTCCTGCCGCGGCGAGCCCTTCGGAGCTGTAGAGGACCGTGTCCTGCGGCTGGCTGCACGTGTAGGGGTCCAGCACCGCGGCCGGTAGTTCGTGGAAGAGCCCGTCGTTGTGGAACTCGCCGTCTTGGCCGAGTACCCCGAGCCGCCCGTCGAAAAGGCGTCCGACCTGGACACACACGAGCCCGCGGGTGGTGTGTGCGAGCCTGATGCCCCAGGGCAGGCCGCCTGCGGGATCAGCGACGGAGATGGGAAGGAGTTGAGCTGAGATCGCTGACCGTCGCGGCCCGGTCACCGGGACGCCGATGCCTGTCGTCTTGGTCGGCCGTTCCTGACCCCGAGAAGCGGTGACGGGTGCGCCAACGCCGATGATCCGGCTCGCAGCGAAGGCGGCTGCCGCAAACAGCAACGCGCCGGCCACAACGGCGGCCAGGAGCGGTATCCGCCGCGCTTTGCGCTCAGACTGGACGGGTCGCGCGGTCGGGGGAAACAATGTCGCAGCGGAGTCGGTGAGCTGCCGCTTGATCTGCTGATGGAAGTCGCTCATGTTCGCACCGTCCCTTTTTCCCTGAGGGCCGCGATCGCGCGGCTCACACGCTTGCGGACAACGGCTTCTGAGCACTTCAGCCGTTGCGCGATCTGCCCGTAACCCTGTTCGTCCAGGACGTGGGCACGCACCGCCTCGAACTGGTCCGGCGGAAGCTCATCTGCCAGAGCGACCAGCAGATCTGTCTCGGCCGCAATCTGAAGCACCCGGTCGATGTCGCTGTCGTCAATCGGGACGGGCTCGAGCGCCAGCCGGCTGCGGGCAGCGCTCTCGACGGTCCCGCGGCGAAAGCTGTCGACCATCGCGTTGCGCGCGATCGCGAGCAGCCACGGCGCGGCCGACCCGTCGATGTCGGGTGGCCGGTCAGCGAGCGCGAGGAGCGCTGCGGCGAAAGTCTCGGCCATCAGATCCATTGCGGCCTCCGGATTGCGTGTGCGCTTGAGCAGGAACGCGAGCACGAGCTCATGCCGGCGCTCGTAGAGGACCCCGAATGCGTCGCGGTCCCCGCAGCGGGTGCGTTTCAGCAGCTCGCCGTCGGTGATCGCGCCTCCGTTACTGCCCACATCACCCATAACGATCCAGCCGTTCGGTTTGTGACCAACTCACCGGTCAGCGCCCGATGCAGTCCTCAGCCGCCGACAACGATGCCCATCCTCGCGGGCTACGGGGCCGGCAGGAGCCCTGGGTGGGCTTGTTCGTAGGCGATACGGAGCTTGATGAGCCGCACCCGCACCGGCACCCCCCCGCTCAGCAATCTTCTCTGGGCCTCGGTTAGCCGCGGGTCGTGTTCGACAGCCGCCCGCTGTCGGTAGATGTCCTGGAGCTGCTCCTGGGGTGTCGGCGAACGCACAGACTCCGGCGGGAACCCGAGGATCGGCTCGGTGATGGTTTTGCCGTCTCGCAGAAGGATCGTCGCGGTTGGATTCGCCTGATGGAAGACGCCTGCGTAGACCGCGATGATCAAGTGGTGTCGGCCACTGGGGCGCAGTGTCCGCACATCAGCTGGTGTCGTCAGCGTGACCGAGACGACATCGGGCAGCGCGATGCCCGTGATGATCGTTCGTCCGGGAAGGGTGCGGCGCTCGATCTGGGCGCGCGTGAGGGGCGCGACGTGTCCCGCAATTCCTTGGGTTTCTTCATCGGGCTGTTCGTGGAACTGGACCTGCGGTGTGAGGCCGAGCTGGCGCCCGACGCCCTCTTCAAAGTCTCCCGGCCCGTCGATAACGGTGCCGCGTGCTTCCTCGATCCCAGCGATGCGCCCTTCGACGATCCGCCCGAAACCGTTGAAGCTGCTGCCGCGCTCTGCAAATCCCCATGGCGCCCCCCCATCGGGGTCGGGTGCGCGTGCTTCTGGCCGCAGGCCAGGCCCGCGCTGGGACGTGCCGCCGTGCCTGGGGAGTCCGTGGGTCCGGCCGTCCAGGGTGTAGGCGAGGTGCATCCGGTTTGCCCAGTAGCGGCCGGGCAGCACGATCAGGAACGCGTCGTTCGCGTCCACCGCGAGCGCCCGCGCGGGCCCTGCCCCGATCAGCAGCACGCGTGTGGAGCCGAGCGGAGCCTGTCCGCTGACGATGGTGCGCACGACCGTGGGGCTGTACGCGTAGGGGTCGGCGAGATAGCTTTCGACGCTGAAGTGCGCGGAGTTGCGCGTGAGCACCTTGGTGCTGTTGCATCGTTCTTCGTTCGACTCACTGGTGGGGTGCCCGGGCGCGTTCAGCGGGATCGGGGCGGCACCCGTCCTGGGCAGGACGAGGTTGCCGTTGTCGATCACGCCGACCTGGAAGCAATACTGCGGCACCCCGGGCCCCGAGGTGGAGCCGGAGTTGCGGTAGATCGAGCGCCAGCTGCGCAGCACCCACGGCGGCTCGCCCGCCGGGTCGCGCACGGGCACGGCTTCCCTGAGCGTTCCTGCGATCGGCGTGCCCTCCGAAGGCGGCGTGATCTGCGTCGCGGGCACAGGTTCGCGGTACGCCGGAACACGCGGTTCGACGAGCGGCCTGTTCGTGCGCCAATCCAGGACGTTCGCCGACCGCGTGTATGTGACGGTGCTCCCGTCCTTTAGGTGTCCGGTGAGGGTCAGCGACCGCGGGTCGACGTGCCCGTCGAGAACCGCCATGAAGACGCCGCCGCGGCGGTCTATCTCGAGTGTGCGGGCGGGCCCGGCGCCGGCGAGGGAAAGCGAGGTCACGCGCGGCGCAGCCGCACCGTAGATGAGTGTGCGAGCGGGGTTGTTCCCCCACGGGAACCCGCTGTTTTCGCCCTCGCCGGGGACGAACCGGCGCATCATCACAAACAGCGGGCTGGCGGCGAGCCGCCCGCAGATCTCCGGTACGTTGGCTGTGTCCCCGAAAAACGGGTTGGCATGGTCCAGCGCCCGGCTTGCCTGCACGCAGTTCTCATCCAGATAGGCGCCCTGTTCGATATCGGGGCCGCCGCTGACCTGCCACGGCGCGCCGCCCTGAGGGTCCGGGACTTCAAACGCCGACGACTGCGCAAAGGACACCGTTCGCGTGGTGCCCCGGCGGCTCACAATGACCACGCGCGGACGGACATCTTCGACAAATCCGCGATAGACGGCAAGGAAGCTCCCATCCGGCCCGAGGCGCAGCTCACGCGCGCCTTCCGGCCCATACGCGGTCACCGATCTGGTGCCGGCTCCAGCGACGCCGTTTACGACGGTCCTGGCTTCCATCGAGCTCGCGCCCGAGAACACCCGCGCACCCGCCAGCACAGGCCCGCCGGCCGAAGCGAAGCCGCACACATCAACCCCTCCGAGCGGCAGCACCCGGAAGACATGGTCGAGCCCCACGATCCCGAACTGACCGTCCAGTACCTGGCCGACCGCGGTGCACGTCTCACCCGAGCTGGTGCGAGAGAGCCGCAGATCCCACGGCGGCGCGCCTGCTTCAGGGTCAGCGACATCAAGCCCCGCGAGATGCACCGTCGACGTCAGCGGAATGCCGCCGGACTCCAGGTCCTGGGCCCGCGGCGCCGGCAGCGGCGAACCGGATGAGATGAGCACGGCTGCCGCGGCTGCCGCGGCAAGCACCAGAAGCACAACGATCATCGGTAGAAGACTCAGCCGGCGCGGCCCGCGGAGCGGGTGCGTGCGGCTCGCGAATCGGCGCCTGGCGGCACGATCGAGTTCGACGCCGAGCTCTTCAAGGACACCGACCCGCTCGCTCACGACGATCCCTCCCCCGCCGCACGGTATGGCTCAAGCGTCCTGGCGAGCGCTCGCAGCCCACGAGAGACGCGGGCTCGGGCGGCCTGCTCTGAAACCCCGAGAGTCGCCGCGACCTCATCGTACGGGCGCTCTTCCACCACCCTCAGATGCAGTGCCTCGCGCTGCTCGCTGCTGAGCAGCGACAGCTCGCGCCCGAGCGCGCTCCGCAGCTCGCCGAGACCGGCGCGCTCCTCGATCAGCGCAATGTCCTCCGGTCCGGCCTGCGGAACATCGATACCGAGCCGGGCCACAACCCGGCGCTCGACGCTCGAGCGCCGCAGGTAACGGCCGAAGCGCCGCGCGGCGACCGTGAACAGCCACGCTCGCCGCTGCTCATCGCCCAGACCCGACAGCTTCCTCCACGAGGTCAGCGCGATCGCGAAAGTCTCAGCCGTCAAGTCGAGCGCCAGCTCGACATCGAGGGTACGCCGCGCTAGAAAAACCAACACCGCTTCGCCGTCCCGTCGATAGAGCTCAGAAAACGCATCCGCATCGTCCATCGGACATAGAGTGCCGCGAACGTCGAGATCTGTGACGCACGGTGCCTCACGCTGCGGTGTGATGACGGTCAGCCGACGCGCCGACGATCCATGCAGCTCCCGCGGCGTATCTGGACAGCTAGCCGGTACACGGACGCGAGCGGGAAGTCGCTTGCCGCGAGAGAGGAGATCGCTCCGCATCTCGGCGAGTCATCGTCGGCTATTCAGGCGGCAGGATTCCAGGATGGTTCTGGAGAAAGGCGATGCGCGCCTTCTCGCCCGCAACGACGGCACGAATTTGGTGCAGACCCTGCAGGAGCTGCGGCAGCGGGACGCCGTTGAGCAGCTTTGCGCGCTCAGAGGGCTTGGCGTGCAGGACGGCGCTGACCTGGGCGCTCATCCCGCGGAGGGTGCGCTCGTCGGAGCGCAGCCGTGCGGCGAGTGGTCGCGGTGCGGGCTCGGGTGCGGCGTAGCGGTTGTCCGGGCCGCCGCGGATGAGCTGGGTCACGACCTTGCCGTTCGTGAGCAATGCGGTGGCTGTGAAGGTTCCGCGGTAGAAGACGCCGTCGTAGACGACGATGAAGACGCGGTGCGGACCGGTCGGCTCGACGGTCCGAACGTCCGCCGGTGTGGTCAGCGTGATCGACTTCACGTCAGCTGCCGCGGCACCCGCGATGACGGTGCTGCCGGGCAGCGTACGCCGCTGGATTTCCGCCTCTGTCGGTGGCTGGACGCGTTCTGAGAGGGACTGGTCGACGGTGATCCCAAGCGGCGCCTTGGGCTGCCCCCCTCCTCTCCACCGAGGGGTTCGTCGCGTTCTTGAGCGCGCGCGTTTCGCGTGCCGCACGGGGAACCGCTCGAGTCCCCTGCGGGCCCGGGAGCTACTTGTCCTGTGCCTTCTTCGATGTAGACGAAGCGATCGGCGATGACGCGGCCGATCTCGGAGATCTCCCAGAAGCTGGGGCACAGCGATGTCTGCGTGAATCCCCACGGCGCCGACCCGTCCGGCGAAGGCGCCCGAACCTGTGGTCTGAGGTTCGGAGGCGTGGACTGGGCGTACGACACAAGGGTCCGCCCGTCCGGAAGGCGGGCTGAGACCTTCAGGGGACTGGCCCAGTAGCTGCCAGGGAGAACGAGCAGGTAGGTATGGTTGGCGTCCGTGGTGATCGGCCGCGGAGCGCCCGCCCCGAGGAGAAGCGCGCGGGTTGCCGCCGGCTCGACGACCCCTGCTACGACGGTCCTGACAGGCACCGGCGCGTATTCGCCCGCGTTCTTCGGGTATGCGGCGACGGTGGGCGTGAGGTTTTCGGCTGTGGGCGCCCCGGCTCCGGTGCACTGGGTCCCCGGTTCGCCGGGTGACGCGGTGGAGACGTTCAGGGGTATCGGCGTTCCGCCGGGGTCTGGCTGCAGCAGGCGACCTCCCTGGATGACGCCCCCCTGCCAGCAGTCAAACAGCGAAGGGTGCTTTTCGGCACCGAATTTGGCCCGTGGGTCGACGTGCCCCTGCCAGCTGCGAAGGCTCCAGTCGGGGCCACCAGCCGGGTCCGCGGCGTGCTGGGTCTGCACCACGGTGTTGCGTATTGGGTCCTCGAGCGGCGCGAAGAACGCGCCGTGATCGACAACCGAGCGGTACGGCTCGACGGCGCCTTCGCGGACGAGTTTGCCCGTCAGACCGTAGAAGAGGCCCGTGGAATGAGTGAAGCGCACGGTGTGCCCGTCAGTGAGCCTTGCGACGAGCGTCAGCGCGCGCGGGTCCACGTGCCCGTCCAGGACCGCAAGGAACGCCCCGCCGTGCGGGTCGATCGCGACCGGACGAGGACGCCCGGCGCCGAGCAGCGTGAGGGTCCGCACGCGCAACGATGCGCCGCCGTACACGAGCGTGCGGGCCGGATTGTTGCCCCACGGGTTTCCGCTGCCTTCGCCGTCACCGGGGTCGAACCGGTGGAACCGTACGAACAGCGGCTCGGACCCGAGTCGTCCACAGACAGACGGCGTTTCTGCCTCGGTTGACGGGCCG
This sequence comes from uncultured Solirubrobacteraceae bacterium, assembly GCA_963771085.1. Taxonomy (GTDB): domain Bacteria; phylum Actinomycetota; class Thermoleophilia; order Solirubrobacterales; family Solirubrobacteraceae; genus Palsa-744. The sequence goes on from CAVYSB010000002.1 coordinate 797,525, forward strand.
CCCGGGCTTCCTGGGCCGAGCTCCTGAGCTGCCTGTGCGCAGTTCTCATCACCACTCGCGCCCGGAGTGCCGATCGCCGAGCCGCCGCTGACCTGCCACGGCGCGCCCCCGTCGGGATCAGCCGTTTCGAACGCCGCCGATGCAGCGAACGAGATCGAATAGGAGCGGCCGTCCGCGGTGGTCACGACTATCCGGGCTCGCACTTCGCCGAGCAGTCCCTGGTAGACCGTCATGAAGCTTCCCTGCGGGCCAAGTGTGAGCCTGCGCTCCCCTCCCGGTCCATACGCGGTGACGGCCCGTGCTCCCGCGCCGGCGATGCCGTTGACGACCGTCCGGGCTTCACCGGCGGTGCGGCCGGCGAACTGGCGCGCCCCCGCCAGGACCGGCCCGGCGATCCCAGGCACCCCGCACGCGTCAACTCCGGTGACCGGCAAGGCACGAAACACGTGGTCCAGGCCCACGATTCCAAACTTGCCGTTGAAGATCTGCCCCACCGCCGTGCATGTCTCCCCCGAGCTGCTCCGGAAGATCCGCACATCCCACGACGGCCCGCCTTCCGGGTCAGGTGCATCCAGGCCAGCCAGCATCACGCTGCCTGCTACCGGGTGTTCCCACGGCGCGACGTCGACCGCGTTTAGGGACGGCAACGGGCTCCCTTCGCTGATCAGCAGCACAGCGGCCGCCCCGGCGGCCGCCAACAGCACCATCAGGATCATCAGGACAGCGATCAGCAGCGGTGAGCGCGAGCGCACGCGGCCTCGCGGGCGCCCCGAATTGACGGCGATGACCGCGGCGGGCCCGGCAGCGACCGTGTGCTCCCCAGCAGTCGCGTCAATGCGCTCTCGGGCGGTCGAAACCAGCAGCCGCTCCAGCTGCGGCAGGACCATCATGTCGTCTGAGGTTGCTGATGGGCTCATGGCTTCAGCTCGCTCCGTTCGCCTGCATTTCTAAGCCGTGCAAGACCGCGACTGACGCGCTTGCGCACCACCAGCGTCGAGCAGCCCAGCTCACCAGCGAGCTCGGCATAGTCACGCTCATCGACGACACGACCCACGATCGCGTCCCGCTCCCCCGCGGGCAGCTCGCCCAGCAGCTCCAGCCAGGAGTCACTCGACGCGAGAGCAAGGACCCGCTCGATGTCCTGATCGTCAAGAGCCAGCGGCTCCAGGGCACCCAGCCGTCTCCGTGCTGCCTCCGCGACACGGCCGCGCCGGACGCTGCTCACCAACGTGTTATGGGCAATAGTGAACAACCAGCCGCTCGCACTCACCGACCCGCCACGACCCGGATCAAACGAGCCCGCACCCTCCAGAGCAGCCGCAAACACCTCGCTCGTCAGGTCCGCCGCGATCTCCGCATCGCGCACCCGCGTCAGCAGATATCCCAGGATCGGCCGCTCGTAGCGCCTATAGAACACGCCAAACGCCTCTGGATCCACGCGTGTGCGAACGAGCAGTTCTGCGTCGTTACTGACGTGCTCACCTGCGTCGCTTCTGACGTGCTCACGGGCCGGCATGACAGTTCCTACGCTGAAGCCGGCAAAACGTGACCGCAGGAAGCCGACGGCTCATCTGAGTAGGCTCCGCATATGGTCAGTCGGGGCGGAGCGATACCGGTCTGGGGAGGCACTACCAAAGAAGCTGGCAGGCTCAATTCATGCCGAGCAGGCGGGCAGTGAGCGGCCCGCCATCGGAGGTGAGCTCGCGCAGCGCGGCCTGCAGGACCGCCGCGTCGACGACGAGCTCGCCGCCGGACTGCTCGCTGGCGAGCAGCGCTGCGCGCCGCAGCAGCTCACGGATGAACGCCGGGCTCGCGCCCTCGGTGTCGGCGACGAGTGCCGGGAGATCGCTCGGGTTCAGCCGAAGGCCGACGCCGTAGAGTTCAAGCAGCCGACAGCGCCCGTCCGGGTCGGGGATCGGCAGCTCGCACGCCAGATCAACGCGTCCGGGTCTCGCCGCGAGCGCGGGCTCAAGGCGGTCCGCACGATTGGTCGTGAGCACGAAGATGACATCCAGATCCTCCTGCATTCCGTCCATCTCGTTCAGCAACTCGAACAGGAGCGCGTTGGACTCGTGCTCGTCGCGATCCAGGGCGACGAGGTCGACGTCCTCCATCACGACCATCGAGGGCGCGAGCTGGCGTGCGACACGGCACGCGCTGCCGATCGCGCTCAGGCCCGACCCGGTGAGGATGAGCACCGTGCGCTCAGGCATCTGCCCCGCCAGGTACATCGCCGTAAGGGTCTTGCCGGTCCCGGGCGGCCCGTACAACAGCAGCCCGCGCTTGATGTGCCGGCCCGCGGAGCGAAGGCGCTCGGCCTGCTCGGCGAACCCGAGGGTGTGGCGCTCGATCCGCTCCAACAGTCCCTCCGGGAGCACGATCGCGTCCCGCTCGACCCGCGGGAGGCTGCGAACCTCCAGGGAGAGGCCACCGAATGGAGTTCCCCCCACCTCGAGGACTCGGCCGCGGTAAACGTTGTGCACGCTCATCAGCCAGGAGAGCTCCTCGAGAAGCCGTTCCGCGGGCTCTCGTGTGGCCGCGAGCACCTCAAGCTGGATACCGCGCTCAGGACCTCGAGACTCGTTGGCGGCTCGAACCGCCAGGACGACACACTCCTCGCCTGACCGGATGAGAAAGAGGCCGGCAGCGACGCAGATGATCGTGCGCTCGCCGACCTGCACAGCCTCGTGCTCCTGGGGGCCGGCGCCTGGTCCGGCCATGATCACCGCGCGCTGCGCGTGCGCGGTGGCGGCCAGCTCGGCGAGGCCCATGTGCCATCCGCGCTGGGAGGACATGCCGACGAACTCGTGCTCACGGCCGTCCTCGGCGAGATACGCGTCGAGAGCGACCTGAAGGTTCACCCGCTCCCACGCAGAAATCGAGCGCGACACGACCGGCAGCTCGGCGGGATCCTGACCGAGATGAGCAACGATGCGCTTGCGCAGCGACGATTCGTCCGCTGGCGCGTTCGTCCGCGCCCAATCCATCAAGTCGCGCAATGCGACGGCGAGCTGCTCCGCAGTCAGGCTCTCCATGCCCTCAGACTATCTCTGGCTGAAACCCGCAAGCAGCAAGGGCGCCTTGGACCTCGAGCGCCGCATGCACACCCGGACCGTAGACGGCGATGTCGCAGTGGCTCCCGCCCGGCCACCGCGGACACCAAGGAGGTGATCGCGGCATAACATCTCACACGAGCCGAGCCGGCGCCCGGGTGATTTCCGCCTGGACGCTGGGATCCATCACCATAGGAGGACTGGCGCAATGGGCTCCACGGAGCAGAGCAGCAGACCCGGCAGATCACCTAGACCGTCGCCGACCGCTAGAACATGGGTCATCGGCGGCGCTCGATGGCTGGCGTGCCCCACAGCGCTCGCTTCGGCCGCCTCACTCGCCGTCGCGCTGGGGCTCTGCGCAGCACCGAGCGCTGGCGCGTCGAGAGGCGCCACAACGGCGAGCACCTGCCCGAAGCAGGCCAAGTCTGCACTGGCGCTGTCCGCCAACGCCACGAAAAAGGCCGCACAGGCCGCGCTCGCAACAGCGCCCGAGCGCTACAAGGGCCTAAACGTGAAAGACACAAAGGTGGTCTGGTCGAAGCTGGCGACCAAGGCCGGTCCTCGCGGCGGTGAGGTCGCCTACCAATGCGGCAAAGCGATCCAAGCCAAGACGGTTGTCGTGGAACTCCAGTTCCCAAAGGAGCTGCCCAGCTCCAGCCTCTCCGAGGGGGTCGTGTTCGTGTCTCGCTTCAAGAGCGGCTACCAAGTCTGGGAGGTAGCCCACTAACAGCAGTTCGACCGGCAGCGTCGACGCCGAGGAGACACTGGCCGAACAACGTCACACACCAGCGGAGCTACGCCCAGGCGATTTCCCCCGGATGCTGGGACGCGCCCGTATTGGCGTTAGTTCGCGCTTCGTCTACGCGACCCCGACCCTAAAGGCGTCGTCGACGCAGGATGGCCTCACGGGCTGCCCCTACAAGATCGGACACTTCCCCGTCAAACAGGGCGGCTCAGATTGAGGCGCAAAGGCGGTGCTGAGGTGCGCAGGGATCACCTGAGATCCTCGCGATTAGGGACCACGCGGAGGACCACGGCGTCGAGATGGCGACGGGGGTCGACCGTAAGCTGTGTGTGTCGATGTCGAGTCTCGCGAGCCATGCACCGCACCCAGGAGACCTTGAGCAGATAGAGCTGTTCGCCGAACAGCTAGAACTCATCATGGAGCTTCTACAGGTCGACACGATGGGGCGCGCCCGGATGGCGCTCGTGGCTACTGACAACGTCGCCGAGGTGCTGCTGTACAGGCACTTGCAGTTCACGTTCACGGCCAGCGAAGGACTCGGTGGGACGCTCGCCGCGAGACGCTTCAGCCAGCGCGAGCGCGACCGCCTGAGGAACGACTTCGACCGACGAGTCAGGCTCGCCGCGGCCAACAGACCCATGTTCGGATATCCCACGCCCATCCTCGACGAGGCTGACGCGGCGACATTCCGAATCGCGCACAAGTACCGCAACGGCGCCTACCACGCGGACCGCCACAACGAGCGCCTGATCGTCCCGCTGTGCCATCTCTATATAGCGGCAGTCGGACGAGCCTGGTGCCGAGCACAACCGGATAGCTCAATGGGCGGCGACCCAGATCGGCTGGCGGACCTTGAGCGCCTCGGGCGACACTCATCGGGCCCCGATCTCGGTCACTTCGAGCTGCCGGGGGCCGTGATCGCACTTGCCGATGAACTGCTGGTCGACCTCGACCAGGTTGAGGCCGCGGATCTGGCCGAGCGGCTCGCGCTAGATATCAGGTGGCGAGCATACGAAACGGACAAGACGTGGGCAGAGCTCGAACGCTGTGGGCTCGCGAAGTCCGAGCACGGCGAGATGCTCTATGCGGCCGAGGTGCGCTACGTACACAGAGCCGACCCCGATCTCGTGCGACTCGAAGATGAGGCGTCAGACGCCCTCGCCCGGCTCGTCGAACGTCAAGGCCCAGATACTGGCCTCGAGGCTCAGCTGAGAGCTGCTGAGGAGGGCCAGCGCAGGCGCGTCGCGGAATTGAGGGCGGCCTTCCGACCGCGGCTGCACGCCGAGACGGGTAGGAGACTGGAACAGCGTGCCATGCGGCTCGAGCACGCACGTGACATCCCGCGCATCCTCGATCGGTACGAGCACCTAGACGGGGACATGCGGCTCTTCGAGAGCTGCTTGGCGTGGATCGATCGGGAGAGGGATCGCTACACGTCCCTGGAGGAAGACGTCTATCGAGGCAAGTAGTCGTGTTCTTGCCGATTCTTGCCGGCCGACGAGAACGTCACCATGCGGTGTCGTGACGAGTCCCTCCGGCTCCGCCTTGTCGAGGCGGCGAATCGACCCCGACGCCCGTAGTTCCGGGCGGATTCACCCGGCCGAGTGAACGTGTCGGCATGGGGCAAGCACTCACCGGGCACACGAACACGCACGGTGAGCACCGGAACACTCACCACCGCATAACGCAAGCCAGCGTAACCCCTGTCGTCCTACGCTCCGTCAACATGACCCTGGGGGTTCGTCGGTCGCGTCGCCGGCACAACTACTCATCGTTGTGTCCGCCGTTCCGCTCCCCAAGCGTCGGGCGGGAGTGACCGGGCGGGAATGGACTACTACCGGACAGCGACGGAGCTTGTGTGGTGGTCCCACGCGAGACGCGTGCTGGGCGCCGGGCACCATCCCAGCGCACGCGCTTACCTACGTGAACAGGGCAGAGTCGGACCGCGTCTGTCCGTCGTCAGTGAGCGTCCACTCGTGACGGTATCTCGGATGTTCTACGATCCATCCCTGCTCGCTCGCTTCAAGCAGCGGTCCGGTCGGACTGCCCTCTGCGCTGACATCATCGGCCGCAACACCAAGCTGCTCGGCGATGCGGTCACGCGTCACGTAGCGGTACGCGTGAGGGTGCTTCCGACGACGATCCGCCAGCACGTTGTCGATGGCTCGGACGACATCATCGGCTGTGGGTGGGGTGTCCTCGCTCATAAGGTCGGGACGATACCCGCCACCGGGACTGGCTGGCCGCGCCCATCTTGTGAGCCAGTAGGCTGCGCGGCGTGAGCATCGCTTGGCACGATCTTGAGATTCTACGCATCGTCGATGAAGCCGAGCAGGGCGAACGCTCCGGCATCCACAACGGCCGCGACCTGATCGCCGCCGTGGCTGCTGACCGCGACCACGTAGCCGACACGCAAGGGGACCACGAGTCTTTCGTTCGGGAACTGTTGGTTGTCCGTGACGCCGGGCTGTTGACCTGGACGGAATCATCCACTCAAGGCCGGGGGTCGTTCGACCCGAAGAACAAACCCAGCGACTACCTCCACAATATTTACAGCTTCACGTTGAGCTTCGACGGGCACAATGCGGCGCGCGGACGTGTCATCGTCACGCCACTCCCCGATCCGGCCGAGGATGACGGACGGCCGATCTCCAGTTTGACTCTCGAAGACGTTGCCAAATGCATCCAGAGAAGATATGACTCGTTTCAGACGATTCAGCTTCTCGTCGAAGGCGGCGTCTCAGGTGACCGTGAGCCACCTGAGCAGATAGGCACGGCGACCGGACTGATGATGTTCTTTCTTGATCTGTCACACGGTTCGTCGGGCGACCGTCGGGAACTTCGTTGCTTTCTCGGTGGGTGGCTCGCTGACGCACTCCGTATCGGTCCATCGGACGAGGAGCGCGACAGGATCGAACCCGACCTCGCCCGACAGGGTTGGTTCGTCAAGGACGGCCGCCTCGTGATCGGCGAGCCTGCGCGGAAGCGCCGGGATTCATCACCCCCAGCGCCTGCGCTCGACCAGTTGCACCCAGCCGTGTGGCACGCGGCAGACCCACAGTGGAAGGTCAGACACTTTCACGATGCCGTGGACGACGCGGGGAAGGCAGTCAACGCCATGTTGCAGGCGAAGGTTGGACGCAACGACGCGTCGGAGGGTCCGCTGGTTGAGTCAGCATTCTCACCGCATCCACCCAAAACTGGCGAACCGCGTCTACGCTTCCCGGATATCGCCGACGCGAGAACACGCGACTCGATGACAGCAGGCGTCCAGCGTTTCGGCGTCGGATGCTTCAAAGCGATACGCAACCCGCTCGGCCACCTACCCAGCGAGCAACATGGCATCACGGCACAAGAAGCGTTGGAGCAGTTGGCGGCATGGTCACTGTTCGCCCGCTGGATCGAGCGGGCGACGTTGACGCCAACGGGCGACTGAGCGATGAAGTCTTCGCTGATTACGTTCTACGGAGTGAAAGGTCGAGGCTTCAGCGCAGCGGGATTTCGTCGAGCGCCATATCGAGCTTGCGGCGGCGCCACCAGAACGAAAGGCCGACGATGAACGATCCTGCCACGAGCTGCCACCATTCCTCGGACTGCGGCTGGATCGTATGCGCACCGCCCGAAACGAGACTCAGCCCTCCGAGGATGACCAGGGTGAGGCCCGCGAGCAGTTTGTTGGTTGTACCAAGCACGTTAGTCCTTGGCGCTCTGATCAGGTTGAGCGTCCGAAGGTGGAAGACGTGTGAAGCGACGAGTAGCCCCCCGTCCAGCACGAACAACATGTAGTAGGCAGCCGCCGGCACCACGGCCGCATCGAACAGCACTGCGATGCCGACCATGCCGCAGCCGACAAGGCCCGCGGTTACGCAGTCGCGCTCTCCGAGCAGAGCTCGACGAACGTCCCGCTGACGGATGGCGATGTCGATGGACACACGAGCAGATAAGCACACGCGATGGTCGTAACGTGACAGGGCCGACCCGTTTGGTACCCAAGGTTGGTACCACAGCCGTCCGGCCCTCCGTGCGGCGCGACCCCTGAAACACAGAACCCCCGGAAATCCGGGGGCTTCGGTCGATGGGCGATACTAGGTTCGAACCACTGCCCTCCGCCTTGTCGAGGCGGTACGGGGTGGGAACGTGCGGGCTGGCAGGGGCATGAAATGGCAGGCCACGCCTGCAAAATCGGCCCTACTGGAGTCCGACGCCTAACCAGCCTTTCCCGCCATTTCCCGGCGAGATGTGCGCCAGATGTGCGCCAAGCAGCGCCGTTCGGTCTAGTGGCAGTGCAGGCTCGTCGAGCGCTGCCCGGCGGGACTCTCGCAGACGGTTTCACTGCGCGTCAACGAGGCGAAGCTCACCGTCCGGGCGGGCGCGTGCCCGGAGCGGCCTGACGTCCGCGCGAGCGGCGCGCTGTTGGACTGGAATGACGCCTTGATGTTCGGCGAGATCGACGGCCTGCTGATCAGCGGCGACACACCCTGCTGTGCGTCGCACTGCGGTCGCTGCGCGACGCCGCCTGATCGCGGCCCGCGCCGCTGGGCGCCCACAGGGCGACCGCCTGGAAGCCACGCACGAGCAGCCCTCCGAAGGTCGACACCGAAGCTTTCTCTGCGCGTATCCATCAAGTCCGGGTGGGGAGCTGACGATGCTGTAAGCGTGCCGACCCACGGAGACTTTCCCTGGGAGAGGGATGAGAGACGTAGGCGATCGCCTCGTCGATTGCGCCTTCGAAGGCGCATGGCGTCGGTACGGACGGCGCTTATCGTGTGCGCAGTGCTTGTCGGAGTCGCAGCTGTCATTCGGCTAGGGGCCCCGAGCGCCGGGCCGGGCGCAGGTCATGGCGGTCAACTACCGGGCGCTTATGTCGCGGTGCCAGGGCCGTGGCGCTGGCGTTGGGTGAGCGTGAAGAATCCGCCGCCCGGGACACCCCGCTACGTACGTCAGCGCTACCGGGTAATCAAGTACGTGAGCGCAACGCCGTAGGGCGCGGCGCACAGTTGCGGCTCGACGAACTGGAGAGACGGTCGCCAACCCCGGTCGCGGGCGGTCCTGCACGCTCTGCGCTCATTCGATCTGCATCCCCGAGATCGCACATGCGATCACGAGCTGCTGGATCTCGGCGGTGCCCTCGAAGGTGTCGTAGATCTTGGCGTCGCGGTGCCAGCGATCGACCGCCGAGATCGACCGTAGACAGAAAGGGTTTGATCGTGGTCGGCTGCGAGCTGGACGGCGCAATCGCGGTGTGCCGCGCCCTGGTCGGCGACGGCAGCGAGAGCAGTGACCTTGAAGCGCTCGCGCGGGCCAAGCGCATCCGTGATCAGATAGCGGGTTGAAAGAGAGGGCAGTCGGCGCTCAGGGCTTGCGTGTGCGTCCGCGCTCGAGCTCCCGGCCGAAGGCGACCTCGACGGCCTTGGTCATGGTGGGCTGGAAGGCGGCGGTGAGCGCCTCGGTGGCGCGGGGGCGCAGCTGATCGAGCGCCGCCTGCACCGTGGCCAGTCAGACTCGGGCCGGCCGGCGTCGTCGAAGGGCTTCCAGATGAACTCGAGGAAGATCCGCACGAAGAATTGGCGATGCGCTCGGTCTCACGCCTAAGCTTGTCGGTGGTCTCGACGGCGTCCTGGAGCAGCACGCTCCGCGGCGATCATGACTGCCGTCTTCCCTCGCGTTCGCCGCGGCCAGCGTCATCCCACTGCGCCAGTTCGGTGCCGGGCTCACGATCGCCGTGCTGCTCGACGCGACGATCGTCGGGCTCGTGCTGCTGCCAGCAATCATGCAGGCCCTCGGCCCGCGCGTCTGGTAGACGGCAAGCTGGCTCGAGCGCAGACTCCCCACCCTCGAGTAAACACAAACGGACTCCACGAGCCGCACGCCCGCCCGTGACAGACATCGGCGCAGTGCAGCAGGTGATTCGGCTGGGGCGAGCCGTCGCGGATGTGGCCGTCCCCTCGCGTCTACTCTCGTCCCACCTGCTCCAACGCCGCTGCCAGCTACACGTACGCCGCTGCCGGCTCCGCTGTCTGCCCGGGCATCTTGCCCGCCCTGTGCGCCGCATCGGCGAGCCGCTGTAGCACGTCGGCGATCGCCTCCTCGGGGATGCTCGTGACGTGCGCGCCACGGTAGTTGCTGAGGATCGCCTGTACGGCCTTGGGGAGCCACCTGAGGTCGACGCTCCCATCTCCACATAGGTAAGGCAGATGCCATGTGTGCGGGTTCGCTGCGTCGCCGACATAGCCGAAGCAGCCGGCGGGTAGGTGGCACCTGGGGTGAACGAGCTGGCCGCTCGTCTCGGCGCTCATGCCGGTGTCCGCCGATGGGATCTCCGGTAGCAGCCGCAGCGCCGCATCCCCGGCCTGCGCACGTTCCCGGTAGATCCCGTCCATGCTGAGCCACCACAGTGCCTCCTGCGGCTCGGCGTCCTCGAGCGAGCAGAACACCCGGTCGTGGCGGCCGCCGTGGCGTATGTCGGCGGCGTAGAGCATGTGCCCGTCGCTCATCGCGACGCAGCGGACCTTCTGCTCGGACGCGTAGCGACAGGCCTGTTCGAGTGCTTCGTCGACCGCGTGCCGGTTCCACGCCAGTGCGCCTGGGCGCTTGGCCTCAACGATCAGGTGCTTGATCCCGAGCCGCGTGAGCAGGATGTCCGCGTAGCCGACCTGGTGGTTCAGATCCCCCGGTGTCCAGTCAAGGACCGTCGTGAACAGATCCTCGATGATCCTCTCGGTTGCCCGCTCGGCCGCGTGTCCGAAGCGCTGCTGCTCGCGCAGCCGCTGCTGCCTCATCGCCTGGAAGCTGCCCCAGCTTCCGCAGATCCGCTCACTGCAGCGTCGGTACGATGCGAGTTGCTCGAAGCTGTCCACTGGCTCTCGCGGCCAAGGATATTGGTGATCGGGCGTAGCGTCTACGGCCGCGGTGCTCCAGGACGGCGCTATGAGTCAGGTACTCGTCTGCTGGGGCAGACTGACCTAGGATCAGGCGGCAGTCGAGCGCGTGCGGCGAAGCGAGCGTGAGGAATTACGTTTGCTCGCGCGTCGTGCAGGGGCTCGACGTTCCGCACCGGGTCCCTGCAGGCTCTTGATCAGCTCCGCGGGGCCGGGCTTGCCCAAGAGGTAGCCCTGGCCCATCTCGCAGCCCATCGCCTCGAGTGCGTCCATCTGGCTCTGCTCCTCGATGCCCTCCGCGACCACCGCCAGCGAGAGGGCTCGGCCCACGCCCAAGATCGCCTGGAGCAGTTCGCTGGCGTGCAGCAGCTCGCGATCCCAGCCCCCGTATTTCTTGAGTGCCTGCACGAAGCTCATGTCGATCTTGAGGATGTCGACCGGCAGGCGCTGCAGGTGTGAGAGAGACGCATATCCGGTGCCGAAGTCGTCGATCGCGACGCGCACGCCGAGCGCCCTGATGGCCCCGAGCTGCTCACATGCCACGGGCACGTTGCGCATGGCGGTCGTCTCGGTGATCTCGAGCGTCAGCAACGAGGGGTCTATCGCAGACTGCTCGAGCGCGCCGCGAACATCCTCGACGAAGTCCCTGCGGCCGAGCTGGTTGGCCGATACGTTCACCGATACGCCAATTCGCACGCCTTCCCCGGCCCATGCCGCCGCTTGGCGGCAGGCCTCATCGAGAACCCAGCGGCCGATCCCTACGATCAGCCCACTCTCCTCGGCCAGCGGAATGAAGTGATCTGGAGGCACGACGCCTCGCTGCGGGTGGCGCCAGCGGATCAGCACCTCGACGCCGACGAGCTCTCGGCTCGGCAGGTCGAAGATCGGCTGGTAGAGCAGGAAGAACTCCCCGTCCGGCAAAGCGGCGCTGAGATCTGCTTCGAGCTCCGAGCGTTCCGCCACGCCCACGTTCATGCTCGGCTCGAACAGCACGTGGCGGTCCTTTCCCGCGCTCTTGGCGGCGTAAAGGGCCAGGTCGGCGTCGCGCAACAGCACATCGGAGCGCGCATATTGCCCGACCGCCACGCCGATGCTGGCCGTGACCGAGATCGTCTTATGGCCGTCGTCGAGCTCGACCGGCTCGCGCAGGACCTCGGTCAGCCGGTCGGCGAGGACCTCGAGCGCTACCTCCTCGGCTGTCGCTTCGCCCAGCACGACGAACTCGTCTCCGCCGAGACGACCGACGGTGTCCTGCGCGCGCACTGCGCCCTGCAGCCGTTCCGCCATCGTCCTGAGCAGCTGATCTCCGGCTGCGTGTCCGATGTTGTCGTTGACGTGCTTGAGGTCATCGATGTCGATGAACAGCGCGCCGGCGGCGATGCCGGGCTGGCGTGCCGCCCGCGCGAGCAGCTGCTCGGCGCGGTCGAGGACCAAGGCGCGGTTCGGCAGCCCGGTCAGCGCGTCGTGGGTAGCGATGAAAGACGAGCTCCTCCTGACGGCGTACGAGCTCCTCCTGACGGCGAGCGAGCTCATCGTCTGTTCGCTGGCGCTCGCTTTCAAAGACCTCGGACATGCGCACGAGCGTCACGTCGAGCGTGAGCTGCACCATCGCCAGGGCCCGGGAGAGCGCCTCGGGCGAGACGCCCAGGGCCGCGGCGCTGTCGCACAGCACCTCATCCACGGCATCGCGCCAGCGCAGACAGCGCTTGGTCATCTCGTTCAGCGACGCGGCGCGCCGAGCGACCGTCTGGCCGTGGTGTTGGAAGGCTTCCTGGCTGGTCTCCCGGCCATCCTCGGGACTCCCCCCCGCCATCCACTTGGCCAGCGCGACCGTTGAGATTCTGCAGATTCGCTCGCGGCTGGACTGAATCAGGCCGTCAAGCAGAACCGCGTCATCTGTTGCCCGCGCGAGCGTTCCCTTGACCACGTCCTCGGTTCGCGCCTCGAGCGCCTCGCCGAGACGACGCACATCCTTCCCCGGCTGCCCCACGGGAACGGGCGAGGGCGGCGACGCCCACGTCTGACTCGCCCCCAAGCCTGGGGGTGGCTGGTGAACCGCCATTTGCAGAACAAGTCGGCGATAGGCAGATACTCCTTGAGGCCACTGCCCTCGGCTAGACGACTGTGCGCGCCTTGTTCAGGCCCGATCTCATCGCCTCGCACTGACCAGCTGCAGTGGCTCGCGCTGGGTGGCCCGTGTGATCGTGATGTCGCTGAAGCCGGCGTCGGCAACCATCCTGTGCATGGTCTCGTCGTCGTAGGTGCGCATTCTCGACCCCCAGACGTAAACCCACCAGTTGCGTAGTGAGGCGCCTGGCAGCGGCCTGGCAGGGTCGCGATAAACATGCGTCCTCCCGGTGTCAGCACCCGAGCGCTTTCGTTCAGCATGCGCGCGGGTTCCTGGGTTCCTCGATGAAGAAGAACGTGTTCGCGCAGAACACGACGTCGAATGTGCTCGCGCGCCACGGCAGCTCAGCCGCGTCGCTGAGCTCCAGCTCGAGAGCCCCGCGTTCGATCGCGACCAGGTTGCGATCACGAGTGAGCGCCAGCATCTCGGCACTGTGATCGACGCCCACGCACGTGGCGCCCGCTGCGAGCGCGCGCTCGAGCAGCCTGCCTCCGCCGCAGGCGATCTCCAGACAGTGCTTGCTTCGAGAGGCCCCGCTCGCGCGAGCACCTGGTCGAAGGCGTCCTCGCCAGAAACGAGGCGACGCTCGTGCGCGTGCTGCTCGACCACGGCCCCGTGATGCACCTGGCCGACCTCGAGCGGGTCGCGGTCGGCGAACACGGTCTGCGCACGCGCAGCTTCGTCGTCTATCTTCACAACTCGCCGGTGCTCACGCGACACGCGCCGTGCGTCTACGGCCTGCGCGGCAGGCGACAGACGGCGCCCAACTCGCAGCGTTAGACCTTATGGAGCGTCGGCTCTCCGGCGTTTGGTGAAGGGTCGGCCGGCGCCCCGCGCATAGATGTGCGGGGGCTGGGCGTCAGGGTGGCTCACGGCGCCAACCAGTCGCCCCGTCCTCGTGTTGACCAGCGAACCCGACGGCGAGCCAGCGGACGACCCCGCACGGCTTGCCGGCGAGGTGTGCGGCGCCGCCCACGTCGTCAGCTCGACCACGACGCGGCGCCTTGTTGGTAGCTGCCCTCGTCCCAGCGGGCGTCAGCCGAGCGCTTCGATCGTGCCGTTCATCGTGGCTGGGTAGAACGTGCACTGGTAGTGGATCGTCCCCGGCTTGGTCAGCTTCAGCTCGAAGGACCCGCCTTCGCCGAAGCTCGGGGAGGCAAACTTGTAGGGGCCGCCCTCGCTTGTGACGTTGCACTTCTCGGGGTCTTCGTTGATCCACCGCACCGTGCTGCCGACCTTCGCCCTGACGGTGTCGGGGTCGATCGCGATATCGCGATAGGCGATTCGCACGACGCCGCTCTGCACCGGCGAGGACGGGGACGGGACGGCGTACTTCGGCGTCGTGTCCACCTTCAAAGCGCCCGCGGGCGAGGTGCTCGAGGTGGCCGCGGTCCTCGCGGCGACGCTCGAGCTGCGCGAGCCGCCCGAGCCACAGCCGGCGGCGGCCAGCGCCACCGTGGCCCAAACGGCCGCGACCGACACGCACACTCGCAGACGACGATCTCCATTGGCCCAATCCCGGCCGACGGTCTTCGCCTGTTGTTGCTTGGTCGTGCAACATCGTTCCATCAGCGACTCGATGTTATGACGCCACCGCCCTTTTCATCCCGCGCAGCTCAACTCCAGCGCGCCGGATGCTCAGCGCGAGCCTCCTCGAGCAGCCGCCCGGGTCCAACGAGTCGCGCGCCGCCTCGGCGCGGTGGGGCGCCAGCACCCGAGTTCGGCGCGAAGATCGCCGCGACCCGCCCATGCCGCTCGTGCAGCCGACCGACGAGCTCGCGCGTGACCGGCGTCTGCGCCTCGCCGCGCAGGCAGCCGAGCGGGAGCTGGCGCTGGGGACGCTGCCACGTGCAGCTCTGCGAGGATCGCCTGTGCGTATCCGAAGCGCGGGCTCCCGCGTGCACCAGCGCAGCCAGGCCGCTGACTCTGCGTCGGTTGGCTACCAGGCCCTCGCGGCGGTCGCGTTGCCCTGAAGCCTGTATCCACCCCGGTAGCCGTACGGGTTGGGTTCTTGCCGCCAGTCGTTGAGTGTCGTTCCGAGCCAGTGGACGAGCTCGACGGCGTTCCGCGTCGCGCGCAGGTCCTCTCGCAAGCGCTCTTCCCACGTCCCGCCCGCGGTCTTGTTGGCGTGCAGGAACTCGTCGACGGCCTCCGCCTCGAACTGTGCGCTGACCGTTTGCAGCGTCGCGCAGAACCACCGGCGCCGCGCCTCGCGCCAATCAGCGTATGAGGCCTCGTTGAGCACATCCTCGCCCCGCCCGACGAGCAGGCGACCGCGATCCATGGCTTCCTGGAGCGCCTTCGTGACCGCGATCGGCGCGGAGCTTCGTATCTCGACGCCCTCACGTCCTCGGCTACAAGCCACGCCCATCACCGCCCTCCTATCCGAACTCAACGCAGCCACGGGACCGCGCCTTCCCGACCGCGTGCCGTCACGATAAACGCTCGCGCGGCGCCTCGGGAGCTCATCACCGCGCGCGAGCGCGTAGCGCCGCGTCTCGACGGCGGCGCTACCGGGACATGGCCGGCCCACCGCCGGCCGGCTCGACAGCGTCGGGCGCCACGTTCTCGCCCGTGCTGCACCCGCAACGGCGCGACATCACGCTGCCGGTGCGTGCGCTCCGGAGTCGGGAGCTGCCCTGACAGGTGTCCTATGCGGTCTGGTGGCACTCATGATGGGACAGGCAGGTTCGCGATCTCATCCTCGATCCGGTCATACCCGTTGTTGCGGAGAGCTTTCTGTATACCCTCACGGATGACAGTGTCTCGAACAAGTTGGTCGCGCGAGTCGCGATCTTCAGGCGTATTGATTTCGACCCACGGGATGTTCTGCGCGTCTTGGGGTCGTTCGAAGCTCTCAGGGATCTCGACACATGTCTCCAGAGAGCGATCGCCGAAGTTGATCTGATAGTTCGGGCCGAGAATCGTTGGCGTGGTGTCCTCGCAAACAAGCGGGAAGACCGCTCTACCGATCTCGTCTATAGCCGCCGTCGCGAGAGTGTGTAGAAATTCATGCAGTTGCAAGAGTGACAGGCGGAGTCGGGAAGACCGGTTGTCCGTTCCCGCCGTGCCCTCCACAACATCAAGGACGAACACAACACGTGTACCGAACTGAAACCCTGGAGGAAGCTGCAGGGTCGCCTTCGCCCACAACACGAATCCGCCATCGAGAGACGTGCCCCAGTGACGCTTGAAGGTAGCTATCTGGCCGGAGTTGGGATCGGAACGCAGCCAACCGGTGGATGCCGTTGCTTGGTTCCCGCCGACTCGGCTGGATCCCCAGGTCTCTAGGCTCGATCTAGCCAAAGCGTCCTTCAGTGTGTCCTTGATACCGGTCCGGAGTTCATTGGTGGCTGACCGGCTATGAGGAGCGATGACAACGCGAAAGACGCATCCCTGTTCATCGCGCTCGAATGGCGCCGCGAACTGTTCGATTCGGAAGTGGCCTACCAGCTGATTCACATGGCCTAGCGCCGCCAAATCGGTCTTACGCTGGGCGACGGCGGCAAGCAGCGGATCAGCTCGGGTAAATGAGCTGATGTTGCCGCCAGCCTCGATCTCGTGACCAGCCTCGATTGGGCCAGCGGCGTCGATATCGCCCCCGGCTCTGATGGCGTGACCAGCCCTGACTCCTGCGGGCGGCAGCGCTTCCGGCTCCCCCTGATGCCACGGGCCGAGCCGCAGCAGAGGAGCCAGCATAAGCCACATTCCGATGATGGCGAGAGCGGCAACGAGCGGCCACCAAACCGATGCCACGCCTACAGCCACGGCGGCGCCGCTGACGACTCCGCCCACGGTGCTCCACGCTGCTCTGTCTTCATGGGTCGGAGGCCAATGCATGGCGTAAACCGTACGCTCCAGGGCTGTCGGCGTTTTGGTGGGCACGAACCCGGCTGCTTTGCGCGTCGGCTACGAGACGCGTCGTGCCCGAGCCGGGTCTGGCGCCGTAGCGACCGTCCGTGAAGTCCGTTCCTGCGACCCGAGCCCGGACGGGCTGCCCCAACAGAGACTGGCTTTACCCGCCGCGGATTAGAGGATCGGGAGCCGCGACTCCCGCGTGCGGCCATGCCCGCGCGATTGTCGCACGCCCGTTGGGCGTGCCGCGCGTCCGGCATCGGCCTCACACGGGGTGGGGCCATTGCGAAAGGACGACCCATGTCTGGATCGGTTGCGGTCGCAGCTCCCGTCGAGGGCGGCAAGCGCGGCGAGTTGTTCGGTGGTGCTCTGACGGATGAAGCGCTCGATTCCTCCCGCAGCGTGCTCGCCACCACCCGCTCCGGTGATGTGCGCGGCCTGCAGCAGTTCTACACGCCGCCCGAGGTCGCGGCGTTCATCAAGCAGGCGATCGACCCGCTTGGGCGTCTGCCGGTGCTCGACCCCACCGCCGGCAACGGCGCGCTGCTTGCGCCCTGGCCGCGCGATCAGCGCTTCGGCGTGGAGATCGACGGCGATCAGGTCAGGGCCGGCGACTATCACGCGATCACCGGCGACATACAGCGCGCCTTTCCGATGCTGCGCAAGCTGGGCGTGCAGGTCCCGCAGATCGTCGCCAACCCGCCCTTCGGGCTGACGTGGACCGACGGCGCCGGGCGCGCGGAGAACAGCACGGTCGCGGTGTGGCGCATGAGCCTCGCGCTGCTGGCTCCCCAGGGCGTCGGAGCGTTCATCTGCGGGCGCGACCGCTTCCGCCGCGAGGTCCTCTCGCGCGAGGACGCGGCAGGCGTGTTCGCCACCGTGGAGTGCGACGACCTGTTCGAGGGCGTGGACCTGTCGTGCCTGATCGCGTTCTTCGTCGGGCCGCAGGACCGCAGCGACGACGGCGGCCTCGTGGTGGAGGCGGAGGCTTCCAGGGAAGAGCTCGCCGAGCGTGCGCTCAGCCACGAAATCAAGACCGCGTTGCGCCAGGCGGGCCACTACTACCTCGGCACGCTGTCCTGCCCGCCGGTTGGCCCGGTCGAAGCCTGGCGGCTCGTAGGGCGCGAGCTTGACCGTCGGCGCCGCGAGGAGGCCAGCCAGCGCCCTACCTACGCCGTTGAACTGCGCGCCCGCGATCGACTTGCGATCCGGCCGGGTCCGTTCGTGCGCCAGGCGCTCGCCAAGGCCGGGCGGCTGAAGCTGGTCCAGACGCTGCACAACCAGCCGGTCGGGCACTTCGCGCTCAACGCGCTGGACTGGCGGCTGCTCGGCGAGCTCGAGCAGGAGTGCGACCTCAGCATCTCCCCCGCGGTGCGCGAGGCGGTCGCACGGGTCGCCGACGCCGCCGAGCGCGAGGTGATCCCGCTTTATGAGGTCCGCCCGCAGATGCGCCTGGGATACCTGACTGACCTCGACTCGATCCTCTGCACCAGCTCCGACCCCGAGCGCGGCTTCAAGGCGGGCACCCGCTACCCGCTGCGCTCGGACTCCCGGATCGACGTCACCAAGGGCAAGAAGGTCACCCGCAACAAGCAAGGCGAGCCGGTCGTGCGCAAGTACGAGGAGGAGGCCAAGGTCCTCGTCATCAAAGTCGCCGAGGAGGAGTTCTCGGAGTCAACCGAGGACATCCAGTATCTGCTTGAGCACTTCGAGATCCCCAACCCCGGCGACATTGCCACCCGTTTCCCGCGGGAGGTCGAGCGCCAGCGACGGATACTCGATGACATCGCCGCGGACGGTCGCGCCAACGGCAAGGACTCGGCGTTCGATTGGAAGCGCTTCCAGCGCGAGGACCTGGCTCGCGCTCTGACCAAGACCAAGGATGGCGGCGGTTTCATCCTCAGCTGGGAGCAGGGCGGCGGCAAGACCCTCGGCGCCGCCGGCTACGCCCAGGGCGCGGTCCGCAACGGCGCACGCAACCAAGTCCTGTTTATCGTCCCGCAGGACCTCATCCCGCAGTACCGCCAGGACATCTCCGAGAAGCTCGGGATCGAGGTCGAGCACATCACCACGCCCGCCGACGCTCGCCGCGTCGCCAAGCACCTGCGTGCTGGCGGCGAGGGCTGGTACATCACCCACTACGAGGTGCTCTCGCTGCTCGGCGTCAAGAACGAGCCGCTGCCTGTCCAGAGCCTGCCGGTCCACGAGGCCGAGGGCGAGCGCACAGTCCTCGACTCCACCGAATTCTGCCCCGCATGCCACGCCTCCCGGCACAGCGGCTGGCAGACCGACAGCCCGCTCGTCTGCTCCGCCGTCCACACCGAGGAGGTCAAAGGCGAGACCCGCAGCCGCACCTGCGGATACGTCCACAAGAGCCTGCGCATCAAGAGCGCCGCGCACCATCTCGCCCCCGCCTTCCGGCACGGCGTGATCTGCATCGACGAGGGAACGCTCATCAAGGGCGATGACTCGCAGCGCAGCAAGGCGATCCGCGGCCTGCAGGCCCGCAACAAGCTGCTGGCGACCGGCACGCCGATCTCCAACTACGTCAACCAAATCTTCTGGCTGATGTGGTGGTGCCTGGGCGACTCCAGCCTGCGCTTCCCCTACAGCTACGACGGCGGGCTCGCCGCGTTCGAGGTCGACTTCTGTGTCCTTGAGTACACCTACGGCCGCGAGGGCTCCGAGACGGCCCACCGGCGCGAGAAGCGCAAGGTGCTCCCGCAGATCACCAACGTCAGCCGCTTCTGGCGGTTGAGCGCCGCGGCGATGATCCGCCGGCGCAAGCGCGACTTCGGCGAGCCGATCGTCCCCTGCACGCTGAAGACCGTCAGCGCCCCGATGGGCGTCGCCCAGCGCGAGCTCTACGAGAAGTGGCTGAGCAAGTCCACGTTCGCGTCCTTCTTCACCTGGAAGTACCCCGACCACGCACTCGTGGCAAGCGGCCAGATCGAGCGGTTCGCCGCGGCCTGTGGCCAGCTCACCAAGCTCGAGTACGCCACCACCGCCCCGGAGGCCGCGACCGACCGCGACTGGCCCGGCCTTGCTGGACTCCAGCACTCCAACTGGACGCCGAAGAACATGAAGACGCTGGAGCTGATCCTCCAGCACGTCCAGGCCGGCGAGAAGATCCTCGTCGGCTCAGACCTCATCGAGACCGGCCGCTGGCTCTGTGACCGCCTCAAAGAAAAGGGCGTGTGCGCCGGCCATATCGTCGAGGAGCGCAACGGCAAGCCCGCGACAGTGAACCCCAAGAAGCGCGCGGTCCTCATGCGCGACTTCCGCCACGGCAGCCTCCAGGTCCTGCTCTGCGGCATCCCCGCGATCCGCCTCGGACACAACCTCGACACCGCCTCCGTCGTCATGGTCGACGGGCTCGTCTTCTCCTACGAGATGTTCGACCAGTTCATCGCCCGCGCCCACCGTCTGTCCTCCCGCAAGCCCGTCACCGTGTACGTGATGCTCACGAAGAGCTCGCTCGACGAGAAGAAGTGGGCGCTGCTCTCCGCCAAGGCCGCCGCCGCCGACCTCGCCCTCGACGGGCAGCTCATGGACGAGCGCGAGGAGCCAATCTCGCTGGAGCAGGTGCTAAAAGAGCTGCAGGCCAAGGGCGTGCCCCTCACCGGCGAGGAGATCGCCGAGGCCGAGCTCCGCGCCGCCTGGGAGAACACCACGAACGTCATCCCGTTCGTTCC